>NZ_JAEBDZ010000001.1:0-766590 GCF_046548675.1 Amycolatopsis sp. cmx-8-4 | reverse complement strand
CCAAGCCCTTCACCTGGACCGCCACCGCCGACGAAATCCTGGCCAAGGTCCGACTCGTCCAGGCCAACATCAAGAAACTCGTCGACAACAACGCCAAGTAATGACAACAGGATCACGAGACACTAGGAACCGCGGGGATCGCCGGCCGATCATCGCGCCGTGGCTTCGGACGATCGCTGGCGCCCGCGCCGCGATCGCCGTGCGGCTCGGTTTTTGGCTCCACGTATCGGTTTTTCATCTTGCACGGCTACCGGTGTACGCGGTGTTGCTCGCGCTGCGGTTCCCGCGCGGTATCTACCGTGCAACGGTTGCGGCGGCGGGGTGGATTCTGCATACCGAGTCTCGGCCGCTTCGTCGCTTCGCGCTCGATGGCACCGAGACCGAACAGTATTTGCGGATCATGCGTGATCATGATCGGCGGGTCCGTGTGCGGTCGCTGCTCGCCCTCGGTGTCAGTGCTGTAGCAGGCTCGGTTCTCGCGCCGGTGCTCGCGCTGAGTCCGGTGTGGGCTCAGTGCGTCGCCGTCGCCGGGGTTGTCGGCTTGCTTGGCTACTACGGCACCCCAGCGGATGCGCCGATCGTGTCTAGTGCCACGGTCGCAACGCGGTTCGTGCGTCTCACGAGCGACGCGGTTACGCGGGCGCTGCTCTCGCTCGGGATCGGCGGTATGAAAGACGCCGGGCAGATCGGGTTTCCCGCCCCGATCACCCGCGACGCTCTGGGATGGCGCGCCGACGTCGATCTACCCCCGGGGATCACCGCAGCCGATGTCATGGAACGCCGCGAAAAACTCGCCTCCGCGCTGTCGCGTCCGCTGGGCTCGGTGTGGCCTGAAGCCGCCCCCGCGATCCACCCCGGCCGCTTGGTGCTGTGGGTGGCTGATCAGGACATGACCACCGCGCCGAAACCTTCGTGGCCGCTGGCGAAATCCGGCGTCGTGGACTTGTTTACGCCGCAGCCGTTCGGGACCGATCCGCGCGGGCGATGGGTAACGGTCACTTTGATGTTCGCGTCGGTGATCATCGGGGCGGTGCCGCGTATCGGGAAAACCGTGGCGCTGCGGGTGCTGTTGCTGCTCGCGGCACTCGATCCCCGTGCGGAAATCCACACCTACGACCTGAAAGGAACCGGCGACCTCGACTCACTCGAAGCGGTGGCGCACCGCTACCGCGCCGGAACGGATGACGACGATTTCGCGTATATGGCGGACAATCTGCGGGCGGTGTCGGCCGATCTGACCCGACGCACGAAAATCGTGCGGGAGCTTCCGCGTGATCTTGCCCCGGAAAACAAGATCACCCCGGCGCTCGCGTCGAATCGGTCCTTGGGGTTGCATCCGGTGGTGATCGGGATCGACGAATGCCAAAAACTGTTCGAACACCCCGACTACGGCACCGAGTGCGCCGCAATCTCTGAAGACCTGGTACGCCGGGGGCCTGCCGTGGGAATCATGCTGCTTCTTGCCACGCAACGCCCCGGCGCTAAGAGCATTCCTACCGACATCGCCGCGAATGTCATTATCCGGTTTGCACTGAAAGTGTTGGGGCAGGTGGAAAATGACATGGTGTTGGGCACGTCCGCGTACCGAAACGGCGTGCGCGCAACCTTGTTTACTCGACGCGATGTGGGTATCGGTATTCTCGCCGGGGGCGATGACGACGCCCGCACGGTGCACGTCGCTCACGTCACCCGAGCCCAGGCCCACACCATCACCAGCCGCGCCCGAGCTATGCGGGAAGCGGCCGGCCGATTGAGCGGATACGCAGCCGACCAGGACCCGACACCCGCCGAGCATGAGCGCCCCGCCTCGTCTCTGCTGCTGGATCTGGTAACCGCCTTCCGAGGCGAGGCGAAAGCATGGTCGGAAACCCTCACCGCCGCGTTGGCCGAGCTACGACCGGATGCCTACACCGGATGGGCACCCGCTCAACTGTCAGCAGCACTACGGCCGTACGGCGTGCGGTCCCGCCAAGTCTGGGGAACCGACCCGGTGAGCTGTGAAGGAGCTAACCGGCGCGGGTTCCATCTCGCCGATGTCCGCACCGCCCTGGAGACCCAGCGACGGGAGCGCGGCTAGCACGGCCGACCGCTAGACCTAGCACCCGCGCTAGCGGCCGAAACCGCCCTTGACCTGCGGTATAGCGGCTAGCGGGCGGTGCCCTGTCGGACTCCGTAACAGTTCTAGAAAGCCCACCCGGAGACAGGCGCGGACACAATCCCCGGTAGGGTTGCATCGATGCAACCCTATCGGGGATCATGAACAGGCAGCCACACGAGAGGGAGCGAACACCGGTAATGACCACCGCCGAACCACCGCCGCGCACCTTCGGCGACTACGTCGCCGAAGTCCGCACAGAGCGCGGCCTGAGCGCGAAGAAGCTCGCCGCTCAGATGGGCGTATCTCTGAGCACCATCACCCGCATCGAAGCCGGAACGCTCGCCCTGCCTGGTCCGGTCCTGCTGTGCACGCTCGGGGACGCGCTCAACTTCGACTACCCCACCGCCGTGGGGCTCTTGGAGCCTTACCGCCGCTTGTGGCAGCGCCTCACCGCCACCAGCGACGCCACCATCCCGCCAGTGAAGGAGTAATACCGATGTCTACCGAAATCGATCTGGAAGCCCTGTTCGCCTCAGCGGTCAAGCTGTCGAGCAAGTCGCGCAAAGTAGCCCAGACCCTCGCCGATGACGACGCGGCCGTCGCCTACCTACGCGTCTCCGATGAGAGGCAGGTGAAAACCTCCTACGATCCCCTCGGTAACAGCATTCCGACGCAGCGCGAAACCATCCAGAAGTGCGCCGAATCGCGGAATCTGCGCATCATCCGGTGGCACATCGACCCCGGCAAAAGCGGAAAATTCTTGGCGCAGCGCTCCGAGTTCCAAGAGCTGATGAACCTCTTGATTCGCCAGCGGGACGCCCGGTACATCATCGTGTACGCGTTCAACCGTGGCACCCGTAACGTCATCGATAACAGCGTTGTGGAGCTGATCCTTAAACAGCTCGGCGTGGTCGTGATCTCGGCGACCGAGAACGTCGGCAACGATAACACCCCCGTGGATCAGATGGTGCGCAACACCATCGCGGTTCAAAACCAGGTCTACAGCGACGCTTCGGGCGCGGACATCAAAACCAAGATGGCCCACAAAGCCCGCCAGGGCGGCACCATCAACGGCGCGAAACTCGGCTACCTCAACACCCGCGAAGAGCTGCCCAACGGGGCCAAGGTCAACACGATCACCATCGACCCCTACCGTGCCCCCTACATCAAAGACGCGTTCGAAATGTACGCGACCGGCCGCTACACCGAAGACGAGGTACGCGAGATCCTCACCGACCGAGGACTACTGACCCGCCGAACCCCCAACCGGCCAGCCAAACCCGTGTCCCTCAATAAAATCTCTCTGATGTTGCGGGACCGCTACTACTGCGGGTATGTCACCTACGACGGCATCGAATACCCCGGATGGCACACGCCGATCATCACCGAAGAACTCTTCGACCGAGTGCAGAAAGTCCGGGAATCACGCTCTACCAACAACTCCCGCCGACGCGTGCACCATCACCACCTCAAAGGCTGCCTGTGGTGCCCCCGCTGCAAACGCCGCTTCATCATCGCCGCCGCCACCGGCAACGGCGGCCGCTACCTCTACTACTTCTGCATCGGACGAGAAAGAAAGACCTGCGACATGCCGTACATGAGGATCGACGGGCTACGCGGCGTAGAACAAGCGGTCAGCAAACTGCTCGACTCGATCGCGCTCGACGACAACGCCCGCGCCGCCGTGGCCGGCCTGGTCGCCGACGCGATCACCAATCGCCCCGACGCTGATGCCGCCACCCGCGCCACCCTGACAAAGCGGCTCGACACACTCGCCCGCTAGGAAACCAACCTCTACAGCGTGCTCGATGACCCCGACTGGGACCGGGAACGGACAAAGGCAGAGATGCGCACGGTTCGCCAGCAACAGGCCGCCGCCCGCCGCGAGTTAGAAGCGCTCGACCGGAACGACAACCACGCCGACACCGCGCGGGACCTACTCACCCGCGCGCTCGACCTGCTCGCCCGTCCCGGCGACGTCTACGACCACGGCGACGACATCACCAGAACACTCCTCGTGAAAACGATCTTCGCGAAGGTCTACCTGGAGCCCACGCCAGACGGGGCGGTCACCGTTGCCGACGTCGAACGCGAAGACCCGTTCGACGTCCTCGACGAACTCGCCACCGAACACCACGAGGCCAGCAGCGGATCCGGCCATCTGATCACCCCGCACCAGGGCACGCGCCGCGCTGAACGCCGAAAAAACACCAGGGGTGCAGCTCCGAAGAACCGCGCCCCTGGTGTGAGTGCCAAGGGTTCTAGTAACACCCATTACGTGGAGCTGAGGGGAATCGAACCCCTGACCTTCTCGATGCGAACGAGACGCGCTACCAACTGCGCTACAGCCCCTTGATCGTGCTCGTAGAGCTTAGCAGTGCCCTACGAGCACGACACGTGGGGGGTCACTCTCCGACGGCCCGGCGGTAAGGCCCGGTCCCGGGCTCGTCGAGCTCCTCGAACGCCGGGTCTTCGTCGTCCAGGTCGACGACGACCGCGCTGCGGCGGATGCGGGATGTCGGCGAAGGGCGACGTTCCACGATCTCGCGGCGGGCCGGCTCGACGACCTCCACGACGGCGACGTCGTCGGCCTCGTCGTCCGGCTCGACGTCGTGGTCAACGGAAGCCGAAACCGACTGCCGGGGTCCGGGCTCCGACGGGCGTCGTGGGGCGCGGGTGCTGTTGAAGCGCGCGAGGCGGCGCTGCCGGATCTCCTCCTCGATGCGCACCTGGCGGCGCAGATAGACGAGGTACCCGACCAGCACGACGTCGGCGACGGCGTGCCCCCACCAGACGAGCGGGAACAGGAAGCCCGCGACGCCGGCGGTGATCACCGCGACGACGAGCAGGATGACGACGACGCGCTGCCGGAAGCCGTACTTCGCGCGGGCGGCCATCTCCGCCGCCTCGGGGTCGAAGCCGCCGCGGCCCGGCCGGTAGCCGGCCCGTTCGCGCTCGCGTTCGGCCCGCCGCTCGGCACGACCCGGCTGCGGGAGCGGCTCGGGCTCTTCCTCGTCGAGGTCGTCGTCGAGTTCGAGCTCCGCCTCCAGCTCCGCGAGGTCGTCCTCGACCGAGGGCCGGGACTTCACCGGATTGGACTTGACGGGATTGTCGGACATGGCGAATTCCTCCCGGTCTTCGTTGCGTCCACCACCACTGCGCACGACCCTGGCCGCCAACGCGGAGTCAGCGGTCCTCGCGACCTGCTGCCGCCGACGCGCGACCATGGGCACGAGTACGACGAGCCATGCCGCGGCGAGCGCGACGATGATCACGGAGCTGGGCATCCCCCGTCACCTCCCCCGAATCCTTCACCTGAAATCACGCTAGTCACAGGAGTAACAGATCGGGCGGAGGCTCGCCGGGTTCGATCACGGAAATGCCTCACCGGATTAGGTGAATCTCACAGCATGTGGTAACGCGCTCACAGCCCCGGATGGGTAATCACCGTCAGGCGTAGTCGGCACGCCCCGCCGCGACCAGCCGCGACACCAGTCCGGCGCCGGTCTCCTCGCGCGTGACGGCGAAGCAGTAGTGGTCCCGCCAAGCGCCGGCGACGTCGAGGTAGCGCTCGAACAGCCCCTCCTGCCGGTACCCCGCTTTGGTGAGGACCCGCAGGCTGGCGGCGTTCTCGGGGCGCACGGTGGCCTCCAGCCGGTGCAGCCCGGACGCGGTGAAGGCGTGGTCGGTGACCAGCGCGACGGCGGCCGTCGCGACCCCGCCGCGGACGATTTCGGACGAGACCCAGTAGCCGATCCACGCGGACCGCAGCGATGCCCGGACGACGTTACCGACGGTGATCTGACCGGCCAGCCGACCGTCGAGGGTGATCGTGAACGGCAGGCACTGACCACGCCGTGCGAGCGACCGCAACGCCGCCCACTGCGACGGCCACGACCAGAAAGCGTTGCGTTCGGGCCACGGCCCGACGCCGGTCGGCTCCCACATCTCGAGGTGCGCCCGGTCCCGGAGCCGGATCCGGCTCCACTCGCCGGCGTCGCGCAGCCGGACCGGCCGGATCGCGACCTCCCCCGCGGGCACCCGCAGCGGGCCGAGCCGCGACGGCCAGCCCGGGTGCCGGCTCTCGACCGGGTAGGAGACGCCCGACACGGAGTTCATCAGGCCCGTTGCGCCAGGAATGTGACCTGGACCTGCTCGCCCGCGGCGACCTCGGTCATCTCCTCCGGCACGTTGATGAGGCAGTTCGCTTCGGCCAGCGACGCGAGCAGGTGCGCCCCGGACTGGCCGAGCGGCTGGACCAGGTACTCGCCGTTGGCCTCGTCACGCAGGAGCTGCCCGCGCAGGAAGCCGCGCCGGCCCTCGGTCGAGGTGATCGGCGACAGCAGCCGCGCGCCGACGATCCGCCGGTGCGGGTTGCGCGTGCCGCGAGCCGCCCGGATGAGCGGCCGCACCAGCACCTCGAACACCACCAGCGCACTCATCGGGTTGCCCGGGAGCAGGAACGTCGGCACCGAGTCGGGCCCGAGCCGACCGAACCCCTGGACCGAGCCGGGGTGCATCGCGATGCGCGTCGCGTCGATCCGGCCGAGGTCGGACAGCGCCGAGTGGACCTCGTCGCCGGTGCTGCCCCCGGCACCGCCGGCGACGACCACGATCTCCGACATCAGCAGCCGGCCTTCGACGATCTCCCGCAGCCGCTTCGGCTCGCTCGACACGATGCCGACCCGGCTGACCTCGGCGCCCGCGTCCCGCGCGGCCGCGGCCAGGGCGTAGGAGTTGACGTCGTAGACCTGCCCGACCGATGGCGTCCGGTCGATGTCGACCAGCTCGTCGCCGACCGACACGATCGAGACCCGCGGCCGCGGGTAGACCAGCACCTTCGCCCGGCCGACCGCGGCGAGCAGGCCGACCTGCGCCGACCCGATCGTGTCGCCGCTGCGGACCGCGACGTCGCCGATCTGGACGTCCTCGCCGGCCCGCCGCACGTACCCCGCCGACGGCACCGAGCGGTGCACGGTGACCTTGGCCTGGTGCCCGTCGGTGTAGGCGAGCGGCACGACGGCGTCGGCCAGCGTCGGCAGCGGCGCGCCGGTGTCGACGCGCACCGCCTGACCCGGCTGGAGCCGCCGCGGCTGGCGCGAGCCCGCCGCGATCTCGCCGACCACCGGCAGCTGCACCGGTTCCTGCCCGGCCGTGCGCACGTCGACGCTGCGCACCGCGTACCCGTCGACCGCCGCCTGGTCGAACCCGGGCAGCGCGTGCTCGGCGACCACCTCCTCGGCGCAGAGCAGCCCCTGGGCCTCGGAGATCGCCACCCGCACCGGCCGGGGCCGGACGGCGGCGTCCAGCGTCATCGCGATCTGCGACTCGACCGAGCGGAACTCGGCCTCCTCGTCCTCGGCCACTTCGGGCCGCGCCTCGTCGAGGGATTCCGTCATGGGCGATCTGTCCCGATCCGTTCCGTCAGCCACGCCCGTAAAGATGGACCGTACTCGGGCGTTTCAAGTGCGAAATCGACCGCGGCGCGCAGGAAACCACCCGGATTCCCCAGGTCGTGACGTCCGCCGCGGTGCACGACGATGTGCACGGGGTGTCCTTCGGTGATCAGGAGCGCGACCGCGTCGGTCAGCTGGAGCTCGCCGCCGGAGCCCGGGGTGATGCGCTTCAGCGCGTCGAAGATCGCCCGGTCGAGCAGGTAGCGGCCGGCCGCGGCGAAGGTCGACGGCGCGTCCTCCGGCTTCGGCTTCTCGACCATGCCGTGCACCTGCTTGACGTCGTCCTCGCCGGTGTCGCTGACGTCGAAGACGCCGTACGGCGAGATCTCGGCCTTGGGGATGTCGAACGCGCAGAGCACGCTGCCGCCGTGCTTGGCCCGCACCTCGCTCATCCGCTCGAGCACGCCCGTGGGCAGCACGATGTCGTCCGGCAGCAGCACCGCGACGGCCTCGTCCTCGGGCGTCAGGTTCGGCTCGGCCTGCGCGACCGCGTGGCCGAGCCCGAGGGCCTGCTCCTGGATGGCGGTCTCGACGGCCAGCAGAGCGGGACCGCGCCGGACCTTCGCCAGCAGCTCGGTCTTGCCCTTGGCCTCGAGGTTCGCCTCCAGCTCGGGCTGGTCCTCGAAGTACTTGACGACGGCTTCCTTGCCCGGCGAGGTCACGATGACCAGGCGTTCCGCGCCGGCGGCCGCGGCCTCGGCGGCGACCAGCTCGATCCCCGGCGTGTCCACCACGGGCAGGAGTTCCTTGGGCACGGCCTTCGTCGCCGGCAGGAAGCGTGTACCGAGCCCGGCGGCAGGCACGATGGCGGTTCTGAACGTCTTGGAGGTTGCGGCGCCCGTCATGGGCGCAAAGCCTAACGTGAGGCCATGCATGCGCTGGGCAATGAGCACCTGAGCAAGGCGGAGTGGCGTACCCGCCTTACGCGCGCGAGAGCGGAACAGACCGCCGAATCGCACGCCAACGAGGCATCGGCGCTGGTCAGCGCGGTGTCGAAGGTCACAGCCACGACCGTGTGCGCGTACCTGCCCTTCGGCACCGAACCGGGCACGACGGCGCTCGTCGACGCGCTGGCCGCCGGCGGGGCGCGGGTCCTGCTGCCGGTGATCGCCCCGGACCCCGGTCCGCTGGACTGGGCGGAGTACACCGGCGAGGCCGATCTCGCGCCCGGCCGGCTGCGCGGCGTCCTCGAGCCGGGCGGAAAACGCCTGGGTGCCGCCGCCGTCGGCGCGGCCGAGCTGGTCCTGGTGCCCGCGCTGGCCGTGGACCGCCAGGGTGTCCGCTTGGGCCGCGGCGCCGGGCACTACGATCGCTCGCTGGTGTTCGCCGCGGCCGGGGCGCGCCTGCTCGCCGTCGTCCGCGACGAAGAGCTGGTCGACCGGCTGCCCGGACAACCTCACGACGTGCGGATGAGCGGCGTCTTGACCCCGGGTCGAGGCGTGCTCGAGCTGCCGATGTGAGCAACGAGGAATTGCTTTCGGGGAATGCTTTCAAGCACAATCTAGTTGGCACTCTTGTCGGATGAGTGCCAGCAAAGGAGCCCTCAGTGCCTACGTACCAGTACGCCTGCAAAGAATGCGACCACCGGTTCGAAGCCGTGCAGTCGTTCTCGGACCCCAGCCTGACGGTCTGCCCGCAGTGCTCCGGCCCGCTCCGCAAGGTCTTCAGCTCGGTCGGCGTCGTCTTCAAGGGCAGCGGTTTCTACCGCACCGACTCGCGTGAAGCCAGCAAGTCGAGCACCACCTCGACCCCGGCGAAGAGCGAGGGCAAGTCCGAGTCGAAGCCGGAGACCAAGACGGAGTCGAAGCCCAAGTCCGACTCGGGCTCGGCATCCTCCTCCTCGGGTACGACAAAAACCGCCGCCGCGGCCTCCTGAACCCGGAGTTATCCACAACACCCCGGTTGTCCACAGGGTGCGGACGAGGCCCTTCCGGCGGCCCGTCCGCTGCTCCTAACGTCGATCTTGTGCGGCACGTCGCCGCACTCGATCCGACCGAGGAGCACCTGTGGACGTCTTGGCGAAGCTCCGCACACTCGATCTCACCCGGCTGCCGAGCCGGCGGACACGGCTGCTCCGCCGCTGGCTCGCCGTCGGCCTGCTCCTGACCGGGACCCTGCTCGTCGCGCATCCCGGCTCCGCGCGGGGCGCACCGACGACCCCGACCGTCGTCGCGGCGCGCGATCTCCCGTCCGGCGCCACGCTCCGCGCCGCCGACGTCCGGCTGGCCGATTTCCCCGGCGAGACACGCCCGTCCGGAGCCCTGACCAACCTCGACGGCGCCGCCGGGCGGCTGCTGGCGGGCGCCGTCCGCGCCGGTGAACCCCTGACCGACGTCCGGCTGGCGATCACCCTCCCCGCTTCGGGTGATCCCGCGACGGCGACCGTGCCGGTCCGGCTCGCCGACGCGGCCGTGGCCGAACTGCTGCACCCCGGACAGCGCGTCGACGTCGTGGCCGCGCCGGGAGGGTCCGCGTCCGTGCTGGCCAGTGGGGCCACGGTGGTGACGATCTCATCGCCGGAAGCCGGCTCGGCGCGTCCGCTGGCCGGACCGGCCAAGGGACCGCTTGTGCTGCTTCGGCTTCCGGAGGAAGTCGCGACGAGGGTGGCGGCGATTTCACTGGACCGTCCGGTAACGGTTACTCTCCGCTAGCCCGCGTCCGCCGAGACGGGCGACGGCATCCCCCGGCAGGCTTCGGGGCGGTGGAGCACCGTCCCCGTTCGTGAGGAGAACCAGTGCTCAAGGGTTTCAAGGACTTCCTGATGCGCGGCAACGTCGTCGACCTCGCCGTCGCGGTGGTCATCGGCTCGGCGTTCACGGCCATCGTCACGGCGTTCACCACCGGCCTCATCAAGCCGCTCATCAGCACGATCGGCGGCGCGGACGCCGCGCAGGGCCTCGGCTACCAGATCTTCGACAACAACAAAGCCACGTTCCTGGACATCGGCAGCGTGATCAACGCGGCGATCAACTTCGTGCTGGTCGCGGCGGTCGTCTACTTCGTGATCGTGCTGCCGGTGAAACACGTGCAGGAGCGCCGCAAGCGCGGCCAGGAGCCGGGTCCCTCGGAGCCGACCGACGTCGAGCTGCTCATCGAGATCCGCGACCTGCTGCGGGCCCAGGCCCAGCGCGACGGCGGCCGCGGCTGAGGTCAGCGGTCGTGGTGCGGTGGCCGGTTCTCCCGGTACCAGTCGTCCGGGAGGCCGGTGCGCCGGTCCGGGTCGCGCTCGTCGGAGGTCGTCTCGGGCAGGACGTCCCCGAAGATCTCGTCGACCCGGCGGCGCTGAGCGCTGCCGGCCTGGTGGTCGCGTTCTTGGCCCGGCATGGCCCCAGTGTCCCACGACGTGTTCATTGACAACTCCAGAGCGAAGGAACGCTCTCGTCCGGGCGGTGCCTGTCGCGCGCTGTGGATCCGCAGCGCGCGACCGGGCATCACACCTCTTCGAGGCCCGAGAGCTCGTCGATCACGTGCGGCACGAGCGAGGTCAGGGTCGCCATCCCGTCCCGCACCGCGGAGCGCGAGCCGGCGAGGTTGACCACCAGGGTGCTGCCGGACACGCCCGCGAGCCCTCGCGAGATCCCGGCGTCGACGGCGCCGGCGGCCAGGCCGGACGCGCGGATCGCCTCACTGATGCCCGGGATGGGCCGGTCGAGCACGCCGGCGGTGGCGTCGGGGGTGTTGTCACGCGGCAGCACACCGGTGCCGCCGACGGTGATCACCAGGTCGGCACCGCCGATCACGGCGGTGTTGAGCGCATTGCGGATACCCACGGACTCGGCCTCGACGACGACCACGCCGTCGACGATGAAGCCCGCTTCTTCGAGCAGCTCGGTCACCAGGGGTCCCGTGCCGTCCTCGTGCTCGCCGTGCGCCACGCGATCGTCCACGATGACCACGAGGGCCCGGCCCAGCCGTTGTGCACTCCGTTCCATGGCGCCCACCGTAGTCGGTTTCGACGGCCCGCCGCCGGGAGGTGCCCGGCGAGTTCTGACGATTCCGTGACGTGACCGCGCTCGTCGTGACGGCGCCCGGCGCGGGCACCTAGCGTGTCCGTTATGCGCGTACTGGTCACCGGCGGAGCCGGGTTCATCGGGTCACACATCGCCGATCAGCTGGCCGATACGGGCGACGACGTCGTGGTGCTCGACAACCTGCTCGCCACGGCCCACGGCTCCCGCACGCCACCGGCGTACACCGGCAGGCACCGGTTCCTGCGCGGCGACGTGACCGACACCGAGATCGTCGCCGAGCTGCTGGAAGGTGTCGACGCGGTGTGCCACCAAGCGGCCGTCGTCGGGCACGGGATCGACCCGTCGGACGCGCCGTCGTACGCCCTGCACAACGACTACGGCACGGCGGTGCTGCTGGCCGGGATGCACGCGGCCGGAGTGCGGAAGCTGGTGCTCGCGTCGTCGATGGTCGTCTACGGCGAAGGCCGGTACTCGTGCCCGGACCACGGTGTCGTGCCGCCGTCGCCGCGCCGGGTGTCCGATGTGGACGCGGGCCGGTTCGAGCCGCGCTGCCCGGTCTGCGGCACCGAGCTGGCCTGGCAGCTGGTGCCCGAGGACGCGCCGCTGAACCCCCGCAGCACCTACGCGGCCACGAAGCTGGCGCAGGAACACCTGGCCGGCGCGTGGGCCCGGCAGACCGGCGGCAGCGTCTGGGCGATGCGCTACCACAACGTCTACGGGCCGCGGATGCCGCAGAACACCCCGTACGCCGGCGTCGCGTCCCTGTTCCGCTCGGCGCTGGTCCGCGGCGAAGCCCCGCTGGTGTTGGAGGACGGCCGTCAGCAGCGCGACTTCGTGCACGTCCACGACGTCGCGCGGGCCAACGTGCTCGCCCTCCACACGCCCGGCCCGGCGGGCGACAGCACCCCGGTCAACGTCTGCTCCGGCACCCCGCACACCGTCGGTGAGCTGGCCGTCGAGCTGGCGCGGGCGTGCGACGGCCCGGCACCGCGGGTCGTCGGCGGGGCCCGGGCCGCGGACGTCCGGCACGTCGTCGCCGACCCCGCGCGGGCCCGGGAGCTGCTCGGGTTCACCGCGGAGGTCGGGTTCGCCGCCGGGATCGACGGCTTCGCGACGGCGGAACTGCGGGACCCGGTTTCGGTCTGACGGGAATGGTCCGGCGACCGTCATTCCCCGGACTGGACCCGGCACCGTGCACGTGCCGATCGGCGCGTTCCTGGTTCGCGGCCAGGGCCGCACGATCCTGGTCGACACCGGGTTCGGCCCGCGCGAAACCGGCTTCCCGCACGGTGTCACGCCGGCCGCGGGCGACCCGACGCAGCCGATGGGTGAAGGCGGCGACCTCCTCGCCGCGCTGGCCAAGGCGGGCACGGCACCCGAGGACGTCGACACGGTGTTCGTCACGCACCTGCACTCGGACCACGTGGGCTGGCTGGCGCCGGAGGGCACGCCGGCGTTTCGCCCGCGCCCGGGTCGTCCACGGCGCGGCGGACTGGCACCCGATGGTCGAACGGCTCGGCCACGACGACTGGAGCCGCGTCGGGCTGGAGGCGGTCCGCACGGCCGGGAGCATCGAGGCGATCCACGGTGAAGCCGTGCCGCTGGCCCCCGGCGTCACCGCACGCCACGCGCCGGGCCACACCCCCGGTCACTACGTCCTCGACGTCGAAACGGACGACGAGCGGCTGATCCTGCTCGGCGACGTCATCCACGCACCGGTGCAGCTGCGCGACGACCGGATCCACTTCATCGCCGACCACGACCCGGCCGAGGCGGCCCGCACCCGCCAGCGCTGGCTGGACGAGGCCAGCGAGTTGTCAGCCCGCAGCTCGAGTTCGACCCAGCGCCCCACGGCGGCCGGGACTCGGATCAGCCGGAAGTCCCACTGATGTGGGTGTCACCCATATCTACGGCATTGCCAGCGGCAAGCGGACTTCGAACCGGCAGCCCGGGCCGTGGTTGTGCACGCCGATCTTCCCCCGGTGCGCCTCGACCAGACCCTTGGCGATGGCCAGGCCGAGCCCGCCACCGGTGGTCGTCCCGCTGCGCTCGGGTGTGCGGGCCTGCGTGCCGCGGAAGGCGACGTCGAAGACGCGGCCGATCTCGTCGTCCGGGATGCCGCCGCAGGAGTCGTCGACGGCGAGCAGGGCCTCGTCGCCGTCGACGCCGATCTGCACCGCGACCGTCCCGTCCGGCGGGGTGTGGCGGATCGCGTTGGACACCAGGTTCCGCACGATCCGGGCCAGTTCCGGGTCGCTGCCGGAGACGATCGGCCAGGACTCGGCGTTGGCGAGCACACGCACCCGCTTCCGCTCGGCGACCGGGCTCTGGGCGGCGACGGCGTCGCTGACGACGTCGCGCAGCGGCACCGCGGACATGGTGAGCTCGAGCGCACCCGCGGTGATCCGCGAAAGCTCGAACAGGTCGCCGACCATCCCGGACAGCCGGGTGGTCTCGCCGCTGATCCGCTGGGCGTAGTCGGCGACCTCGTCGCGCTCGGAGACGACGCCGTCGGCCAGTGCCTCCGCCATCGCCTGGATGCCGGCCAGGGGGCTGCGCAGGTCGTGGCTGATCCAGGCGACCAGCTCGCGCCGCGAGGCCTCGGCCGCGCGCTCCCGGTTCCGCGCCTCGCGCTCCCACACACTGCGGCGCGCGATGGCCCGGCCGAGGATGATCGCTGCGGGCACGGTGATCACCGCGACGAGCAGGCAGACCAGCAGCATCGTGGTCAGCGCCGGGGTGAACATGAACCCGCTGACGCCCAGCACGCCGACGAGCGTCGCGAGCACCGGGATCAGCACCAGCACGGTCAGGGTGGTGGCCAGGGAACCGCGGCGCACCACGTAGAGCACCACGCCGCCCAGCACGGCCACGGGCAGGGCGAACAGCAACGCCAGCGGCAGGATGTGCCAGAGGTGCGCCAGAATCTCGCCGAAGGACTCTCCGGGTTCGATCACGGTTGCTCCCGGTCGTAGCGGTAGCCGACACCCCAGACGGTCGCGACCCGGGTCGGCTTGGCCGGCTCGCGCTCGATCTTCTCGCGCAACCGTCGCACGTGGACGGTCACCGTGGACTGGTCGCCGAAGTCCCAGCCCCAGACCTTCTCCAGCAGGTCCGCCCGCGAGTAGGCGACGCCGGGGTGGCCGAGGAAGAACGCCAGCAGGTCGAACTCCCGGGTGGTGAGCGGGAGTTCGCGGCCGCCGAGGGTCGCGGTGCGAGCGGTCATCTGCAGCCGCAGGTCGCCGTCGACGAGTTCCGCGGCCGCCGGTGCCGGGCGGGGCATCCGCGCGCGGCGCAGCACGGACGCCACGCGCAAGGCGAGTTCCTTGGGGCTGAAGGGTTTCGTCACGTAGTCGTCGGCGCCGAGCTGGAGCCCGGCGATCCGGTTCTCCTCCTCGCCGAGCGCGGTGAGCATGACGATCGGCACCTGGCTGACCTGGCGGAGGCGCTTGCACACCTCGAGGCCGTTGATCCCCGGCATCATGACGTCGAGGACGACCAGGTCGGGCTCGTGGGCGGCGAACTTCGCCAGCCCCTCGGCGCCGTCGCCGGCCATGTCGACGGTGAACCCGGCCACCTCGAGGTAGCGGCGCACGACGTCGCGCACGGTCTCGTCGTCGTCGACCACGAGCACGCGCCCGGCCAGATCGCCTGTCATGTCTTCACCAGCCCGTCAGCAGCAGATGGTTGACCGCCAGCGCCGTCGCGGCCTGCGCGGCCAGCCACCACCGGCGCCCCGGCCGTGGCAGCAGAGCCGTCATCGGCAGCAGCCACGCCCCGAACGGTAGCCAGATCCGTTCGGTCTCCGCTTTCGACAGGCCCGAAACGTCGGCGAAGATGATCGCGAGCAGGGCGGCGATGCCGAGGAGGAGCACCGGTTCGGTCCACACCGCGCGGCGGGGGCGGGGCAGGAACGCCTCGGTCAGGCCACGCCGGAGGGCGGCCACGACCGCGGGGCCGAGAGCCACCGCGACCGCGGCCAGGTCCGCCCACACCCAGTAGGAGTACGGCCGGACCAGGGCGACTCCCTGGTAGTAGCGCTCGACAACCAGGTGGTAGCCGTCGAGCCACCAGAAACCCGCCCAGGCGAAGAGGGCGACGACTGCCAGCGCCGCCACTATCGCCAGTGCCGCCGCCCGCCACTGCCGTCCGAGCACGGCCACGGCCAGCGCGACCGCGCCCAGCAGCACCAGGCCGTACGACAGGAAGATGCCGAAGCCCAGCAGTCCGCCCGCGGCCAACCCGGCGGGGGCGGCGTACCGGCAGCCGTGGGCGAACCCGTTCGCGGACAGTGCCAGCAACGCCAGGCCGGTCGCCGTCACCCCGGCGAACAGGCCGTCCGCCGACACGCCGATCCACACCGCACCGGGGGTGAGCACGGCGAAGGGCAGCACCGAGCGAGCCGCTTCCGGCCGGCCGAGCAAGGCGACCGAGGCGGGCACGGCCACCGCCACCAGGCTGCCGACGAGCACGACGGCCGTCGCCGCCCACGCGCCGCCGTGCAGGCCGAGCCGGTCCAGCCAGACGAAGACCAGCGTCGCGCCCGGCGGGTGCCCGGACACGTGAGTGGTCCAGGAGTTCGGCTGGAAGTCGAGGATGCGGGAGGAGAACTCGCGCAGCATCCGCGGGATGTCGGTGATCCCGGGTACCTCGTGCAGGTACTCCTGGGGAATGGTGAGGTGCCCGGCGAACCCGCGCGCCCAGCCGTCGACCAAGGTCAGTGAAAAGATCCAGGCGAGCGACGCGAAGTAGCCGGCGACGAGGGCGCGGCGCCACGGCAGGCGAGCTGCCAGAGCCGGGCCGTGGAGCACCACCGCGGCGGCGATGAGCACCGCGAACACCGACCCGGGGCCGACGTGCGGCAGCCAGTCGGCGAACAGCGGCGGCGCGCTGACGAAGATGACCACCCCGGAGTTCGGGCGGTTGTAGTAGAGGCCGGCCGCGGCGGCCGCGGCGACGAGCACCACGGCCGCCGCGACGGCGAGGAGATCGGCCCGGCGGGCGCGGCGCCCGGGTCGATCAGGTGGCAGGTCGTCGGGTTCGCGGGCAGGCGGCTCGGCAAGCCCGGCTGCCGGCTTCGGCTCGCTCATCGCCGCCCACCCTAGGGCCCTGTGCCGGGTTCCGCGGTCCGGCGACGGCAGCCGTAACGAGCCGGTAAGAACTCGTCACCCGATTGGTCAACGTCATGATTCAGTAAGCACCGCAACGGTTTCCCACCGTCCACGATAGACCTACCGTCAGCGGCGTGACTGACTTGGAAGTGGACGTGGTCCTCCCCTGCCTCGACGAGGCGGGCGCCCTGCCCGGTGTGCTCAGCGGGCTGCCGCCGGGCTACCGCGCGATCGTGGTCGACAACGGCTCAGCCGACGGCTCACCCGAAGTGGCCGCCGCGCTCGGCGCGAAGGTGATCCACGAGCCGCGTCGCGGGTACGGCGCGGCCGTGCACACCGGCTTGGAAGCCGCCACCGCGGACATCGTGTGCTTCGCCGACGCCGACGGCTCCCTGGACCTCGCCGACCTGCCGCGGCTGGTGGCGGCGGTCGTGGCCGGCGCCGACCTGGCCGTCGGACGCCGGGTGCCCACCGGCCCCGGGGTCTGGCCGTGGCACGCGCGGGCGGGCAACGTCGTGCTGTCGCTGTTGCTGCGCACCCGCGGACTGCCGGTGCGGGACATCGCGCCGTTGCGCGCCGCGGACCGGCGGGCGCTGCTCGGCCTCGGCGTCACGGATCGCGCGTTCGGCTATCCCCTCGAGCTGCTGATCAGGGCGCAGCGCGCCGGGTGGCGGGTCCGCGAGTTCGACGTCCGGTACGGCGAGCGGGCCAAGGGCACGAAGTCGAAGGTGTCCGGCTCGGTGCGGGGCACGCTGCGCGCGGTCCGCGACGTCGGGCGGGTGCTGGCGCGATGAAGGCCACGTTCGTGCTGCTGGTCGTGGCCAAGGCGCCGGTGCCGGGGTTCGCCAAGACCAGGCTTTGCCCGCCCGCGACACCGGCTCAGGCGGCGGAGATCGCCGCGTCCGCGTTGCTCGACACCCTCGACGCGGCCTGCGCGGTGCCCGGCGCCGCGCCGGTCGTCGCGATGACCGGCGACCTCGACGCCGCCGCCCGGGGCGCCGAAATCGGGCTCGCGCTGCGCCGCGCGACCGTGATCCCGCAGCGTGGCTGGGACTTCGGCGCCCGGCTGGCGAACGCCCACGCCGACGCCGACGCGGTGCACGCCGGCCTCCCGATCCTGCAGATCGGCATGGACACCCCGCAGGTCACGCCGGATTCGCTGGCCGCGACGATCGACCCCGTCCTGCGGAACGGCCGCGACTGCGTGCTCGGCCCGGCCGCGGACGGCGGCTGGTGGGCTCTCGGCCTCACCGACCCGCGGCGGGCGCAGGCCATCGCGGGCGTCCCGATGTCTCGTGACGACACCGGCGAACGCACGCTGCGTGCCCTCATCGCATGCGGGCTGGAGCCGTGGCAAGCGGCCGAACTGTCCGATGTGGACACCATGACCGACGCCCGCCGGGTGGCGCTCGAATGCCCGGACAGCCGGTTCGCCCGCGCCGTCGCGGCCGTTGATCGGGCGGCCGCCTGATGACGGCGCCGGCGAGCACCGGAAGCGAGTTCGACCGCGGCCTGCTCGGCCACCGCTGCTGGCTCGAGCTGCCCAGCGGCGAACGGATCGAGCTGCCGGTCGAGCGCTGGGCCCAGGCGTCCGACGGCGACGAGGTGCTGCTCGACGCCTGCACCGGCCCGACCCTCGACATCGGCTGCGGCCCGGGTCGGCTGACCGCCGCGCTGGCCGAACGCGGCGTCGTCGCGCTGGGTGTGGACAGCTCGCGCACGGCCGTCCGCCTGACCCGCCGCCGTGGCGGGAGTGCGTTGCACCGCAACGTCTTCGACCACGTGCCCGGCGAGGGTCGCTGGCGGCACGTCCTGCTGGCCGACGGCAACATCGGCATCGGCGGCGACCCCGCGGTGCTGCTGCGTCGTGCGGCCGAACTGATCGCCGATGACGGCGACGTCCTGGTCGAGCTGGACCCGCCCGGCGGCGGCCTGCGGCACGAGCGCGTCCGGCTGCGGCCCGGCCACGCCGACGTCGCATGGTTCACCTGGGCCTGGGTCGGCGCGGACGCCATCGCCGAGGTCGCGAACCGCGCCGGGCTGCACGTCGACCGCACCACCCGGCACGGCCACCGCTGGTTCGCCCGGTTGGAGAAGCCGTGAAGCCCAAACGCACGCCCCTCGCGGTGCGCGCGCGCGAAGCGCGAGCGCGGCTGAACGAACGCGTCGAACAACTGCCGATCCCGAAGGAAGAGCAGTTCAAGGCCGCGGCACACAACGAGCGTGTGACGTCGAAGATCGGGCTGGCGCTCGCGGTCACCTTCACGACCTGCTTCGTGACCGGCCTGATCAGCCACTTCATCCAGCACCCGCCGGAGTGGTTCTTCTGGCCGAGCCGCCCGGTCGGGCTCTACCGGGTCACGCAGGGGCTGCACGTGGTCTCCGGCGTGGCGTCGATCCCCTTGCTGCTGGCGAAACTGTGGAGCGTCTACCCGAAGCTGTTCGGCCGGCCGCTGGTCCGCTCACTGCCGCACGCCCTGGAGCGGCTCTCGATCCTGGTGCTCTCGGGTTCGGCGTTCTTCGAGCTGACGACCGGCCTGCTGAACGTCGCGCAGAACTACCCGTGGGCGTTCTACTTCCCGCAGGTCCACTACGCGGTCGCGTGGCTGGCGATCGGGTCGATCCTGGTGCACGTCGCGGTCAAGCTGCCGGTCATCCGCCGCGCGCTGAGCCGGGTCAACTCGGAAGCCGAGGAAACGCCGGCCGTCGGGCTGTCGCGGCGCGGCTTCCTCCGCACCACGGGACTGGCGACCGGCGTCGCGGTGGTCGCCACCGCCGGGGCCACGGTTCCCTTCCTGCGCGGCGTTTCCGGCCTTGCCTGGAAGACGGGCAAGGGCACGCAGGGCCTGCCGGTGAACCGCACGGCCGTGGCCGCGGGCGTCACGCAGACGGCGCGGGCGGCGGTCTGGCGGCTCTCGGTGGTGACCCCGCGCGGCACCACGAAGTTCTCGCTCGACGAGCTGCGCGCCCTGCCGCAGACGACGGCCGAGCTGCCGATCGCGTGCGTCGAAGGCTGGAGCCAGTCGGCGACCTGGCGCGGGATTTCCTTGCCGACACTGCTGAAGGCCACCGGATCACAACCGGGCACGGCGGTGCGGGTGTCCTCTTTGGAGCGTGCCGGGCTGTACGGCGTCAGTGTGCTCCCGGGCGAGCACACGGCCGACGACCTGACGCTGCTCGCGCTGGAGCTCAACGGCGACGTCCTCGACCTCGACCACGGCTTCCCGTGCCGGATCATCGCGCCGAACCGGCCCGGGGTGCTGCAGACGAAGTGGGTCACGAAACTGGAGGCCCTGTGAAGACCGCCCGTGTGCTCCTCGCCTTACCGGGCCTCGCGGCCCTCGTGTGGGGCGTGGTCCTGTTCGCCGACTACGCGCTGCCGTTGCGCCCGGACGTCTTCGGCACGATCGGCTGGCTCGTGGGCGGCCCGATCCTCAACGACGCCATCATCGCCCCACTGACGGCGATCCTCGGCCTCACCTTGGCCCGCGTCCTCCCACGCCCTTGGAAGACCCCGGTGGTGACCGGCACAGTCTTCACGGGCGTCCTGCTGATCCTGGCCTTCCCGCTGCTCTGGCGCCCCTACGGCACGGCCCCCATGCCAGGCCTCCACGACGGCAACCCAGCGCTAGGCCTCACCCTCACCTTGGCCGCAGTCTGGCTGGCAGTAGTCCTCACCGCCCTACGCCACCGCCTGACACCCCACCGCAAGCGCCCCACCCGCCCCCGCCGCACCTAACCGACCCTCCAGGCACGCGACCCGACCTCCCAGGTACGCGAGCCGACCCTCCAGGCACGCAACCCGACCTCCCAGGTACGCGAGCCGTCCATCCAGACACGCGTGATGCCCCTCCAATCACGCGTGATGCCTCCCTGATCACGCGGGATGCCCAGCCAAACACGCGAACAGCCCGTTCGGAAGCCCCCACAAATGCGGCCACGCGCGACCGGCATCGAAATCCGGTCGCGCGTGGCCTTGTGGGTCCGGCCCCGAAAGCTACGGGGGTCGAGCCAAGTTGGTCTCGGCCGCGCCAGGGCGGCCGAGCGTCTGGAATGGATCAGTTGGGGGTGACGGGCTGCCCGCCGAGGGTCACCTCGACCGTGCGGCCACCCTGGAGGGTGAACGTCGCCTTCTCGTCCGGCGCCCGGGTGCGGATCGCGGCGACGAGCGTGTCGGACGAGTCGATGGTGCGGTCGTCGATCTTCGTCACGATGTCGCCCGACTTCAGGCCGGCCTTCTCCGCCGGGCTGCCCGCGGTGATGGCACCGAGCTCGGCGCCGCCCTGCGGGGCGTCCTTGACCTGCGCACCGATGTAGGTCTGCACGGCCTGGCCGGTCTTGATGATCGTGTCCGCCGTGCGGCGGGCCTGGTCGATCGGGATGGCGAAGCCGATGCCGACGTTGCCGCCCTCGGACGCGCCCTGGCCCTGACCCTGGCCACCCTGCCCGGACTGCGGGCTGTAGATCGCCGAGTTGATGCCGATGACCTGGCCGGACATGTTGGCCAGCGGACCGCCCGAGTTGCCCGGGTTGATCGCCGCGTCGGTCTGGACGGCGTCCATCACCGTGGTCTGGTCACCGGTGCTGCCGCCCGCCCGCACCGGCCGGTGCAGCGAGCTGACGATGCCCGAGGTGACCGTGCCGGCCAGCTCGAACGGCGAGCCGATGGCGACGACGGACTGGCCGACGCGCAGGTCGTCGGACCGGCCGATCTCGACCGGGGTCAGGTTGCCGACGCCGTCGACCTTGACCACCGCGATGTCCGTGGTCGGGTCGCGGCCGACGACCTTGGCGGCGGCCTTCCGGCCGTCCTGGAACACGGCCTGGATCTGCCCACCGCCCGCGGCGACCTCGACGACGTGGTTGTTGGTCAGGATGTAGCCGTCGGTGCTGATGACGAACCCGGAGCCCTCGCCGGCCCCCTGCTGCCCGCTCACCTGCAGCTCGACGACGCTCGGCGACAGCTTCTGCGCGACGGACTCGACCGAGCCGGCGGGCGCGTTGCCGGTCTGCTGGGCCGGCTTCGGCGCGTCGAGCGCGTTGCTCGACGGGCCCGACGTCCCGCCCGTCAGGTACCCGACCGTGCCGCCGGCGATGCCGCCGACCAGCAGCGCGACCAGCGCGACGCCGGCGAGCAGCTTGCCGCCGGAACGCTTTTGCTTCGGCGGCGGCGAGGCAGGCGCGTTGTAGATCGACGTGCCGGGCTGCCCGTAGGCGTTCGGCGGCGGGTAGACGCTCTGCTGGGGGTGCCCCTGCGGCGGCGTCTGCGCCCCCGGCGCGGACCAGGGGTTCGCGTTCTGCGCCCCGTAGGACGGATCGGCCCCCGTGACCGCGTGGTAGGACGGCTCGGCCGGCGCCGCGTAGTGCGGAGTGCCCCCGGACGGGGTCGCCGTGCTGCCCGGGTCGCCGTAGGGACTGCCGGACGCGCTCTGCTCGCCATACGGACTGGCGGGCGCGCTTTGCTCGCCGTAAGGACTCCCGGCCCAACCGCCCTGAGCGGCATCCTGCCCGGAGCCGGGCTGGGCGTCCGCGGAAGGCCGCGGGGTCGCGGGGTCGTGCGCGGTGGGGTCGTTCTCGGTCATGTCATCACCTTGCGGGACGGTCCTGAGAGGTTCCTGAGCCGAACCTGTGCATCGGAGATGAGTATGGCCGGGTCACCCCGCCGCGCGGAGCCGTTCCGCGATTTGTTCCGGTGTCGCGTCGTTCACCCAGACCGCCATGCCCGATTCGGACCCCGCCAAGTACTTGAGCTTGTCCTTCGCGCGCAACACGGAGAACAGCTCCAGGTGGAGCCAGCCGAGCTCGCGGTCCTGGCGCACCGGCGCCTGGTGCCACGCCGCGATGTAGGGCAACGGCCGGTCGTACAGGGCGTCACAGCGGCGCAGGACGTCCAGGTAGACGTCGGCGAAGTCGTCCCGCTCGGCGTCGGTCAGCGCGGGGATGTCCGGAACCTGCCGGTGCGGCACGATCTGGACCTGGACCGGCCAGCGGGCCGCCGGCGGCACGAACGCCGTCCAGTGCTCGCCGGACGTCACGACGCGCGCGCCGGACTTGCGTTCGGCCGCCAGGACGTCGCCGAGCACCGGGCGGCCGTGTTCGGCCTGGTAGGCGCGCGCGACGTCGAGCATGCGCGCGGTCCGGGGCGTGACGAACGGGTAGCCGTAGATCTGCCCGTGCGGGTGGGACAGCGTGACGCCGATCTCCTCACCGCGGTTCTCGAACGGGAAGACCTGCTCCACACCGGGCACTTCGGACAGTCCGGCGGTCCGGTCGGCCCAGGCGTCCACCACGGCCCGCACCTGCTTCGGGGTCAGGCCGGCGAAGGAACCGTCGTGGTTGCTCGTGAAGCAGACGACCTCGCAGCGCCCCCGCCCCGGCTTGACCGGCACCAGCCCGAGACCGTCCACAGTGGTCGGTTCGCCGGTCACATCCTCGGCGAAGGACGGAAAGCGATTCTCGAACACGACGACGTCGTAGTCGCTTTCCGGGATCTCACTGGGTTTGCCGGGCTTGCTCGGACACAGTGGACAGAGGTCGGCGGGCGGCTTGTACGTCCGCGTCTGCCGGTGCGCGGCCATCGCGACCCACTCGTGGGTCAGCGGGTCGAGCCGGATCTCCGACGCGGCCGAAACCGGCGGCAGGTCGCGGGTGTCCTCGGCGACGCGCTCGGGCGCGCCGGGCTGGTCGAAATAGATGATCTCCCGGCCATCGGCCAGGCGTCGTGACGTGCGCTTCACGCTTCTTCAGCCTCGACTGTCTCCGCCGTCTCGGCGATCATGAGTTCCCCTGCCCTTTCGGCGAGTATTTCCCTGGCGTCGGCGGGAATCCCGTCGTCGGTGACGACGACGTCGGCCTCGTCCAGATCGGCGATCGTCGAGATGCCGACGGTGCCCCACTTGGTGTGGTCGGCGAGCACGACCAGCTTGCGCCCGGCCTCGACCAGTGCGCGGTCGGTCTCGCTCTCGGTCAGGTTCGGCGTCGTGAACCCCGGCCCGTCGGACATCCCGTGCACGCCGAGGAAGACGACGTCGAGGTGCAGCGACCGCAGGCTGTGCACGGCGACCGGCCCGACCAGCGCGTCCGACGGCGTCCGCACGCCGCCGGTGAGCACGACGGTGCGATCCGGCTGCGTCGACCCGCGCAGGACGTCCGCGACCTGGATCGAGTTGGTCACGATGGTGAGCCCGGAGATCGCGTCGAGCGCCCGCGCGAGCGTCCACGTGGTGGTGCCGGCGGAGATGCCGATCGCGGTGCCCGGCCGGACGAGGTTCGCCGCGAGCTCGGCGATCGCTTCCTTCTGCGCGCGCTGGCGGACGGACTTGGCCTCGAAACCGGGTTCGTCGGTGCTCTTGCCGACGATCGACGTGGCACCGCCGTAGACCTTCTCGACGAGCCCGCGCCCGGCGAGGACGTCCAGGTCGCGGCGCACCGTCATGTCGGACACGCCCAGCCTGGTCACGAGGTCACTGACCCGGACCGCACCGGTCCGGCGTGCCTCTTCCAGGATCACCGCCTGTCGCTGACGCGCCAGCACCGTTCACTCCGTCCCGAGTCGGCTCCCCAACCACACAAAATCCTACACGATTCAACACGGTATCCGCTGAGGCGATCGGGGTGAACTTTGAAACACCAGGTCACAGGCCGGGAACCAGGAGGGGCAGCAGAACACCCCAGCCGAACAACACCACCACCGGCGACACGAGCGCAACCCGCCAGGCCTGCGGCAGCGCGTCGGAGGTGACCAGCGCGGCCAGCACGTAACAGGCCGCGACCACGGGGAAGTACAGCACGAGCGGCCAGGTCCGCATGCCGCTCAGCGTCGCAGTCAGGGCCAACGCGACCAGCGGGCCGCCGAGTGCGACCTGCCACGCGCGGCGGACGCGGGCCACCCCCATGACCGCCCAGGCGAGCAGGACGGCGGCCAGCACCACGAGCGGGACCAGCACGACGGGAAGGAGGACACAGCCGCCTCCGGTGCACCAGCCGGTCGTCGGCACCTGCGTCACGGTCAGCGCCGCGACCACGCCGGCTCCCCCGGCGACCAGGCATCGACGCAGCACCATGCGCCGATCCTGGCCGACACCACGGCGGCCGTCCCGGGAGTTACCCGACTGCGACCTCAGCCGGGCGCACCCGGCAGCCGGATCGTCATCAGCGCGCCGCCCTCCGGCGCTCGCGCGGCGTAGACCGCCCCGCCGTGACGCTCGGCCGCGTGCTTGACGATCGCGAGGCCGAGCCCGGAACCGGGCAGCGTCCGCGCCTCCGACGAGCGGTAGAAGCGGTCGAACACCTTCGGCAGGTCCTCCTCGGCGATGCCCGGGCCGGCGTCCGCCACCTCGACCACCGCCGTACCGTCGCCGAGCGGGTAGAGCCGCACCCAGACCGTCGCGTCCGGCGGCGAGAACTTCACCGCGTTGTCCAGCAGGTTCAGGATGGCGCGTTCGATCGAGCTGTTGTCCCCGGTGAGCACCCACGGCTGCAGCGAGACGTCGAAGTTGATCTCGCCCGCGCGGCGCCGCGCCCGGTCCAGCGCGCGCTCGACGACGTCCAGCAGCTCGACGCGCTCGAAGCGTTCGCGCGGCTCGTCCTGGCGCGCGAGCTCGACGAGGTCGCCGATGAGCTGGGTCAGCTCGTCGAGCTGGCCGCTGATGTCCGCGACGATGTCGACGCGGTCGGCGTCCGGCAGCGGCGGCGCGCCCGGCTTGCTCGCGGCGAGCAACAGTTCGAGGTTGGTGCGCAGCGACGTCAACGGCGTCCGCAGCTCGTGGCCCGCGTCCGCGACCAGCTGGCGCTGCCGCTCCTGCGAGTCCGCGACCGTGCCGAGCATGGTGTTGAACGTCTGGGTGAGGCGGGCCAGCTCGTCGTCGCCGCTGACCGGGATCGGCCGCAGGTCGCCGGTCTTGGAGACGCGCTCGGCGGCCGACGTCAGCCGGTCGACCGGGCGCAGGCCGGCGCGCGCGACCGCGGTGCCCGCCGCGGCGGCGACCAGGATGCCCGCCCCGCCGATCAGGAACAGCACCAGCGCGAGCTCGTTCAGCGTGCGCTTGGTCGGGCCCATCGACTGGGCCAGCACGATGGCCTCGCCGTGCCCGGAGGGCAGCGCGACGACGCGGCTGTCCGTGTGGAAGTCCGTCCGCAGCGACTGCGCCGAATCGCCGTTGGCGACGTCGAGCTCCCGCTGGTCGAACGGCGGCGCCGAGCTCGACAGCGGGTAGGTCATCACGGCGTGCTGGACGTCGGGGGCGGCGTTGAGCTGCCCGATCTGCAGGTCCGCGCTCGCCAGGAAGGCGCCGGGGACCTGCCGCAGCTCGGTCTGCACCTGCGGCGAGTTGACCGCCGCCTCGGCGCGCGCGACGAGGCCGTCGTCCAGCTGCTGGTAGAGGTTGCTGCTGACGACCATGTACGCGCCGAGGGAGACCAGCGCGACGGCGCCGGCCACACAGGCCGCGGCGAGCAGCGTCACCCGGCCGCGCAGGGAGAACCGGCGCGTACCCCAGCGGGTGCCGCGCGGGTCCTCCTCCCCTGGCGGGTCGATCACGGCGGGGTTTCCCTCAGGACGTAACCCACCCCCCGCACCGTGTGGATCAGCCTCGGCTCCGCTTCGGCCTCCGTCTTGCGGCGCAAATAGCCGACGTAGACCTCCAGGGCGTTGCCCGACGTCGGGAAGTCGTAACCCCATACTTCCTCCAGTATCCGGCCCCGCGTGAGGACGTGCTTCGGGTAGGAAAGGAACAGCTCCAGCAGTGCGAACTCGGTCCGGGTCAGGCTGATCTCGCGGCCGCCGCGGCGGACCTCGCGCGTGCCCGGGTCGAGGGTGAGGTCCGCGAAGGACAGTGTCTCGGACGCCTGTCCGTTGGGCCCCTCCGGGACGGCGCGGCGCAGCAGCGCACGCAGCCTGGCGAGCAGTTCCTCGAGCGCGAACGGTTTCGGCAGGTAGTCGTCGGCGCCGGCGTCCAGCCCGGACACCCGGTCCGAGACGGTGTCGCGGGCCGTCAGCACGAGGATCGGCAGGTCGTCACCGGTGCTGCGCAGGCGGCGGGCGACCTCCAGGCCGTCGAGCCGCGGCATCATGACGTCCAGGACCATCGCGTCCGGCCGGTTGGCGATGATCGCCTCCAGCGCCTGCGCACCGTCGCCGGCCAGCTCGACCTGGTAACCGTTGAACTCCAGGGACCGCCGGAGCGAATCACGGACGGCGCGGTCGTCGTCCACCACAAGGATGCGCATGGCGACAGTTTTACTCAGCGTGCTGAGACTCGCCTAAGAACACACACAGAACACACAAAGAGTTTCTCTCACTCCGGACCGCGCGCGACCGGCGCGTTCCAGTGCCGCCAGAGCGCGAGCATCCGCACGGCCACCACGGCCGCGGCCGCCACGACGGTGACCGGCCCCTCGGGCAGTCGCAGAGCGTGACCGATGGCGACGAGCACCGAGCCGGCCAGCGCGGCCACGGCGTAGATCTCCTTCCGCAGGACCAGCGGGATTTCCCGGAGCAGCAGGTCGCGCACGGCGCCACCGCCGATCCCGGTCGTCATGCCGATCAAGCACGCGGCGTAGACGGTCGCGCCGGCATTGAGCGCGATGGTCGTCCCGGCGGTGGCGAACACGCCGAGGCCGAGCGCGTCGGCGAGCAGCACGCCCCGCCGCAGCCGCGCGACCTGCGGATGGAAGGCGAACACGACGAGCGCCGTCACCGCGCAGACGGCGAGGTAGGGCCAGTTCCGCAGCGTCGTCGGCGGGTGGATGCCGAGCAGGACGTCCCGGATGACCCCACCGCCGAGCGCGGTGGTGAGCCCGACCACGACGACGCCGAAGACGTCGAGCCGGGCCCGCACGGCGGCCAGCGCCCCGGACGCCGCGAAGGCGACGAGCCCGAGGACCTCCAGCGCCGTGAGCAGCATCTATTGGTCGAGCAGGCCACCGCGGTAGGCCAGCAGCGCGGCCTGCACGCGGTTGGCCGCCCCGATCTTGGAGAGCACGGCGGAGACGTACCCCTTGACGGTGGCTTCGGACAGGTGGAGCCGTCCCCCGATCTCGGCGTTGCTGAGACCCTGCCCGATCAACGCGACGACCTCGCGTTCCCGTTCGGACAGCGAGGCGAGCAGCTTGCGAGCCGGCTGAGCAGCACGTTGTTCGTCCCGGTGCGACTGCACCATCCGCGCGGCCACCCCCGGATCGAGGACGGCACCGCCCTTGGCCAGGTCACGCACGGCCCGGAGCAGCGCGGCGGGGTCGATGTCCTTGAGCAGGAAGCCGTTGGCCCCGAGCCGCAACGCGAGGCTCACGTACTCGTCGATGTCGAAGGTGGTCAGCATGGCGACGGTGGGCGGATCGGGCAGCGCGAGGATGGCCCGCAGCGCCCGGATGCCATCGTCGGGCGCGCGCATCTTGATGTCGAGAAGGGCCACGTCAGGGTGATAACGGCGAGCGACTTCCACCGCGGATCTGCCGTCGCTCGCCTCGCCCACGATCTCGATGTCCTGGGCCCCGGACATCATCGCGCGCAACCCCGAGCGCACCAGTTCCTCGTCGTCGGCGAACATGAGCTTGATCAACGAAGCCCTCCGCAACAGCCAGTAGGAGGCGGCTCCCCGCGTCCCGTTAACGAAGGTTACCTACTGTTGTTCAGCAGTTCGAAACCAGACACGACCAGGTGAGCTGCTGGTCCGACCAGGTCAGGTGCCGTCGGCCCACCCTGGAGGTGTACGGCCGCCGTCAGAACCACTCAGTCGGGTGACGACGTAGGTCGGGTTACTCCATCCGTGCCCCTGCGCCTGCGCGTGTCCCGGGCCCGGTACGCTGGGCCTGGCAGTACACGCCCTCGTAGCTCAGGGGATAGAGCACCGCTCTCCTAAAGCGGGTGTCGCAGGTTCGAATCCTGCCGGGGGCACAGCCCGAACATGCAGATCGATCATTTGCCCGCGAAAACATCCCTCTACTCGCCCTGGACCGAGGTCGGCTGGCCAATCCGCCCCCGGCGGAAGCCGACCGGGTCGGAGCGAGCACGGATAGTCTGTCCACATGCTCGGCTTGGACAAGTTCGACCTCGGTGAGATCGCGACGGCCCTGCAGGACCAGACCGATCACGATCACCTTCACCTGGTCAACCCGCAGACAGGCGAGATCGAATTCTGGACCCGGGACTGCGGGATCGACGGCGAGCACCCGGTCGACCTCGACGACCTGGACCTGATCGCGATCAACCCACTGCCGTCCTACGTCTGGTACCAGGACATGGCGGACTTCGCGGAAAGTATCAGCGACGAACTGGCCGGCGGACGGCTGGCGAGAGCCATCCGCGGCAAGGGCGCCTTCCGCCGGTTCAAGGACGAGTTGCGCGAGGAGTACCCGGAGCTTCTCACCATCTGGTACGAGTTCAGCGACGTCCGCGCGCAACGTCGCGCGGTCGAATGGCTTGCCGAACATTCACTCGTCGACCTTGATACCGCCCGCCGATTCGGCGCGGAGCACGCCGATCCTGACCTGCCGTGAAGCGACACACCAGGAGTATCGCCCCGCAGGCGACCGGTAGAGTGCCGAAATGGCCACGCAGTCCCCTTCAGCTGCCGATACCGTCCCCTCGATCGACGAGCTGATCGACCGCGCCGGGGATCTGAAAGGCGAACTGATCGCGTTCTCTCAGAGTCCAAGTTCCGGACGCACCTGAACGCGCGGCTGGTCGACGCTGCCGATCAGCTTGGCTACCTGGACGAAGGCACGGCCGTCCTCACCATCAACCACTTCGCGCTCCAACACCGGCTCCGCGACGGCCGTACCGTCGTCGAGCAGTTCGTCGCGCGGCGGCAGCCGCCGCTTCCGGAGGACGAGCAGGAGATGGTGCTCGGCTGGCGTGACGTCGTCGAGGGGTGCTTCGAGGTCCGGCGGCTCGATGGTGACGCCGTGGAACTCCACAACCTTCTCGACGATCTCGTCTATCGCGTCCACTCCAATATGGGGCGCCAAGCGTTCTCCCAGCTGCGCCAAGGAATGTTCGTCATCAGCCGGATCGTGCCGGTCCATCCGGCAACCGACGCCTGGCTGGTCAGCGGGCACCTCGCCGTGTTCCCCCGGTCGCAGCGCCACCAGATCGCCCAAAACGCCGCGCAGGAGATCGTCGCCCGTCCGGAACTGCTCCGCCGCAACCCCGCCATACTCCAAGAGGGCTGGGACCTACAGGCCGAGCACCGCGCGGAGTTCATCGCCCAGGTCGGCTCCGACCTCACGGTGCTGGCACCGCACGAGGCCCAGAAGACCTTGCGCGAGCACTACCGCCGCCTGCAGACGAAAGTGACTGCGAAACTCGACGGCAATGGCGCGCGCACCGGTCCCAAGCCTGAAGAGCTCGGGCAGCTGCCCGACGAACTTCTGGACGCCGACACCATCGCACTGGTCTATGACGAGGTCGAGGGACTCAACTACTACCGCGACTTCGGCCGTCTCGACGCTCTCTTCGCCGACCCTTCGCTGGCCGACGACCGCGCCAATCTCACTCAGCTGCGCGGATACCTCCACGACGATTCGGTCTCACCGCTGGCGATCCGCCGCCTGGTCGAACGCCATCCCGACGGCGCCGATCCGGTCTTCCGCGCGCTGCTGCGCAAGCCCGGCTTCTTCTGGTCGCGCGACGGGGAGAAACTGCTCGGGCGCCACAAGAAGGCGTTCTTCGATAGCGAACCGCTGCCCAGCGTCTCGCTGGTCGGCAACCGCCTCGCGGAACTTCTGCGTGCCACCAGGTGAGCGGGCAGCACTCGTAGAGGCAGAGCGGATCCGTCGGCTGATCGACGGGCTGCGGCGCGATAGGCGGACGCATCCGGCGCATGAGAGGCGTGCGTATTCTCAGCTGATGAGAGAGGTCGTTGCCGCGTGCGACGCACTCATCGAGCGCGAGCCCGACCTGGTGCCCGCCCTCACGCGGCGCGCGGTCGACCTCGTGACGACGGCGCTGATGTACCTGGACGATTCGTCCGGGAACCTGGGCGACGACCTTCGCGCGCTGATGGCAGTGCACGCGCGTGCCTGCGCGGCGGCGGCGCCCGATCGGAAGCGGCTGGCAGCGTGGCTGGTGAAGGTGCGCCTCGACGGGCCGGGCTGGCCGGACTTCGAACTGCGCGACTACGCGGCCGCGCTCGGGGCAAAGGGCTGCGCTGAACTGGCGCGCCTGGTCGAGGGCCGGGCCAGGACCGCGGACCCAGGCGGGCACGGCATGGTCTCTTTCGGGGTCCTCGTGTTGCGTGAGCAGCTCGCCGAGATCTCCGGCGATCTCGACCACTACGTCGCCGTGCCGGAATTTGTCAAGGTGAGTGAGACCAGTGGGTGTTAGGCGGCTTCGGGTTCGGTGTCTTGGTTGTTGCCGTCGGCTGGTCGGTTGATCCAGACGGTGTCGGGGAGATCGAGCACCTTCGGCGCCGTGATGATGCCACCGAACCGGTGCGGATGCCTGGCGCGGGCCTCGGCGAGCACGACGCGCCGGTCGGCGGCTTTGGCGGCTGCCAGCCCGAAGTGGACGTCGGCGGGCGTGTGCAGGCCGATGCCGGTGTGTCGATGTTCGTGGTTGTATCACTGGGTGAATTCGTCCATGAACTTCCTTGCCTCCGACAGCGATCCGAAGCATTCAGGGAATTCCGGGCCATATTTCAAGGTCTTGAACAGTGATTCCGAGTACGGGTTGTCGTTGGACACGCGGGTCTTGAGTGTGATCGGGTGACCTCGAGATCGGCGAGCAGGACCGCGACGGTTTTGCTGGTCATCGACGTGCCCCGGTCAGCGTGCACGACCTGCGGGACGCCGTGGACGGTGAAGATCTGTTCCATCAGCTCCTTCGCCAGGACACCGGATTCATGGGCGTCGACATGGACTCCGACGATGAACCGGGAGTAGATGTCGATCATCATGTACGCGTCGAAGTAGGTGCCTTTCACCGGCCCTGCGAGCTTGGTGATGTCCCAGCTGTAGACCTGCCGGGCCGCGGTCGCGACCAGTTCCGGACAGACGGCCGCGGGATGACGCGCCAACCGGCGGCGTTCCTTGACCTGCTTATTCTCCGCCAGCACCCGATACATCGTGGACACCGAGCACAGGTAGACGCCCTCATCAAGCAGATGGGCGTAGATCTGCAGCGGAGCCAGGTCCACGAACCGTGTGCCGGTGAGCATCTCGATGATCCGTCGGCGTTCGGAAACGGTCAGCTTGTTGACCGGGTCCGGCGCCGGTTGCGGCACGACGACTGGCGTGGGCGCGGCGGCAGCCTTGCCGTGCCGGATCGCCGTCGAGCACACCAGACCGGTCAACTGGGCGGCTTGCCTGGTCGGCACACCATCAGCGGTCATCGACGCATAGGCGTGGGTCAACGCTTCTTGTGCTTCTCGTCGGAATCCGCTCTCTCGGAAAGACCTTCCAAGAGAGCGTGCGCTTTTCCCATGATGTCCAGGGCAGTCTCGGTGGTATTCAACCGTTTGTTCAAACGGGCGTTTTCCTGCGTGAGCCGGGCGATCTCAGCTTGCTCCGCGGACAGCTTCCCGACCTTCGCGCCCGGTTTCTTGCCTGTCAGCACGCCGGCATCGCGTTGCTTGCGCCACTCGCTGATCAACGAGGAGTACAAGCCTTCCCGCCGCAGATACCCGCCGCCGTCGTGCTGCTCGCACGCTGCCTCGTAGGCGTCCAGGTGGGCGAGTTTCTCCGACGCGGTGAACGTACGCCGCCGCCGCGGCCCGTCACTGCGCGGGTACTGGGAAGCCATCCGCTCATTATCGCCCTCGACCAGCGAGGACATGCTCGTGCGGGTCATCTCAGTCGATCCGTATCTCGCCCTGCGTCAGGCCGGGTTGCTGTGAACCAGTGGACTCAACTCACCCTGACACGCAGGGTGCTGGCCGAAAATCTTTACGCCGTGCCCCAGTATCTCAAGATCGTCATCGCCTTCGAGACGCGGGCCGCGTGGCCGAAGCCGAGAGCTGGGCCTTACGCGGGTTGAAGATCGACAATTCGATCGGCAAGGACGAGCTTCGGGACGTCTACGTGGACTTGCTGCTCGAACGCGGAGCCACTGACGACGCGCTCGCCCTGCGGTGGACACTGTTCGACCGGCACCCGACCCGAGCCCACTATCACGACCTGCGCCGCACCACGGAGCGCACCGGCGGCCGGCCCGGCTTGCGAGACAAGGCGATCGGCCGGCTACGGGACGCCTCCACCAGCCGGCCCGGCTTCGCTGACCAGCTCATCGCGGTGTTCGTCGACGAAGGCGAACTGGACAACGCCTGGGAGACGGCGGTCGGCCACTCCGGCGACCTGCCCGAGTCGCGCTGGCATCAGCTCATCGACCTGCGCCAACCCGCCCACCCGCAGGACGTGATCGAGCCCTGGCAACGGCTCATCCAGTCGCGGCTGACGCCAGTACCGACAAGTACCGGTACCCGAAAGCCATCAAGATGGCTCCGGTACCTCCGCGACGCCTACGCAGCCACTGACAACGCAGCCGCCTTCGCGGCGTACCTCGGCCGGCTACGAGAACTTCACAAACGCAAGACAGCATTCATCGCCAAGCTCGACCGCGTCGACCTGTGACACACCGGCGTGGCGGTCGCGAGCCTGCCAACGGCCTCCGCTAGCCTCGGCGCGAACACAACCCTTCTCGCCGGAGGCTCCCCATACTGGTCCTGCACGGGTTCTGGTTCCCTGGCAACGGCTAGTGCCTGAGGGGCAAGGATTCCGAAGGCACGGTCACGAGCCCGAGCCAAGCGTTCGGTCGGCCCGGCCGCATCCGTTCGCGGCGCCCGCGAGCACGGCCGCCACGATTCGGAACCGACGGCGCCTATCTCCACGGGGGCACACCGAAAAGCGCCGGGACGACCTGGTCACCCGGTTCCAGCCCGCCGATGGCCCGCCGATCCTCCTGCTGTCGCTCAAGGCAGGCGGCACCGGGTTGAATCTCATCGCCGCCAACCACGTGATCCACCTCGACCGATGGTGGAACACCGCGGTGGAGAACCAGGCCACCGACCGCGCCTTCCGCATCGGCCAGAAACGCAAACGTGCAGGTGCGCAAGTTCATCTGCACCGGAACGCTCGAAGAAAAGATCGACGAAATGATCGAGGAGAAGAAAGCACTGGCCGACCTCGCGATCAACGACGGCGAAGGCCGGCTCACCGAGCTGTCCACCCGCGACTTGCGCAGCCTGTTCGCCCTGTCGGAAGGGGCCGTCGGTGAGTAGCAACTGGTATCCGCCACCTCCTCGCCCACGAGTGGTCGAGGGCGGCTTGAAGGCCCGCAGCTTGTTCCCCACCTCGGCCGGCCAGCTGTCGATGGACTGCTCTTGCCCGGTTCAACGACGATCCATTCACCATCCTCGCCTGGCACGGGCGTGAGCGCGAAGATCTCTTGGCCAACCTGGCGGCCGCGCGGTCCGATGGACCACCGGCAGCGGACCACACCAAGCAGGCGGGCCCACCACTAGCGGACTGCCTCGACTCGTACTTCGTCCTCCAAGCCGAAATCCCCACCACGGGCCCCGCGCTGACCGCGAGCACCGCTCTGCTCGACCAACTGCCACGGTGGACCTCGCCGTGCGCGGCCATCCGTTGATCGGCTTACTGCGGCCCGCTTACGTCGCACTCGGCGACGAGCCCACGCGCTGACCGCCGGCCCCGGACGACTCGCCGAGAAGCGCCCTCGCCGCTTGCACTAGCCTGGATGCCCCCTGACCGGCGAGGACTGCGAGACCCTGATGCGCACGTACTTCGAACCCGAGGACATCGACGCGTTCGAATCCGCCAAAGCTCTGCTGATCCGCCGCTGCGGGGTGTGGGCGAAAGGCGCGGGGTTCGAGCTCCGTCCGGTGGTGCTGGAGGAGGCACTCGACTTCCGGCACCACAGCGTCGACGGGCGGCTCGCGTACTGGACCTCCGGGCTGGTCGAGGAATATCTCCTGGTGTACCTGCCGCGAACGCTGTCGGCCACCGCGGAAGATACGGCCGATGTGCCTGAGAACTTGCGCCTGCTCGTCCGGTACCTGCACGTCAGCGGGCTGGCCGATCCGACCGGTGATCCGCTGGCCGATCTCGACGCGGCCATCACGAAGGCCGGCAGCGGGTTCGCCGTGGCGATGAGCGACGAACGCAACTTCGGGCTGGCCAAATTCTGGACGATGAACGCTCTCCGCCGCGGCGTGGATCCCACCGACAACGCCGCCATGAACGGCTTCCTCGACGACGTCCGCGCGGGCCGGGTCGACTACGACCAGGGCGTGCTCGACGAGATCGCCGCTCGGTACGTCCTCGATGGCGGTGGCTCGCCCGAACGAGCGGTGAACCAGTTGCCGGTTTCGCTGCTGCCGGATACGGATCTCGCGGCGGTCGCCGAGGAGACTCCGGTCGTCGCCCAGTTGCGGCGGCTGGCCGACTGGGTCGGCGACGGCCGGGCACTGACGCAGACCGGCAACCTCACGCTCGCCGATGCCCGCGAGCTGGTCGCGCTGCTGGACACCGGCGACGAGCTCGATCGGACCATCGGTGACCGGGTCCACCGGACGCGGAGCAGCGCTGACCTGCCGGCTCTGGCCCAGCTGATCGAGCTGGCCAAGCGGATTCGTATCGTTCGCGTGGTCAAGAACCGGCTTGTGCGGGTTGCGAAGAACGCCAGGCTGCTGCGCGACGGGCTCGCGCTGTGGACGGCCGCGTTCGACGCCCTGCCCTCCCCCGAGCTCGTCACACGGGGGAACCCGTGGGCCTTCGAGCACACCCACCTCCTCGGTGAACTCATCAAGGACGTGCTGCCCGATGTGCTGAACACCCTCTACGGGCTGCCCGAACCGACGCCGGTCGTCCGGCTCGCGGAAAGCGTCTGGTTGTCCCTGACCGAAGGCTTCTACCTCGAAGAGCTCGACGAGCGGACCGAGAAGACGTGGCGCACCGGGGTCGCAGCCGACCTGCACCGGGTGTTCCTCACGCTCGCCGAGTTCGGCGTGGTGGAGCTGACCACCGGCGTGCCCGATCCGATCTACCGCGCCGACCTGGAGGTGGCGCCGTTCTCGCCGGACACCCGTGACCGGCTGCGCAGCGCGCTGGCACCAGGTGCCGGCCCCATGGAGCTGGTATCGCTCACCGCGTTGGCCACGCGGGCCGTGCGCGGCCAGCTGGTGGCCGCGGGCCGGTACGCGCCGCTGGTCGGTGAGCTGGCCGAAGCCGAACCCGCCCCCATGCTGGGCCTTCTCTCCGAGCACTACACCTCGGAAGCGGCCGAGGAGGAGATCGCCGGCTGGCTGGCCGCCCATGGTGGCCGCGAGCGCGGACTACCGCTCCTGCTCGACGCGATCCGTGGTTGCCCCTTCCGGACGCGCGCGGCCGCGATGCTCGAAGTGCTGTCCTCCACCGCTCCCGACCGGTCCGCGTTCCTGCGGGACCTGCGCCAGGACCGGCAGCTGGGCCCGATCGCGACGAACCTGCTGGTCGAAGACGGCGAGCTCGCCATGGACGAGCTCGGCAGCGAAGAGGCCCTGCGCGGTATGGCCGAGCAGTTCGTCGGCCTGCTGGAAATCGGTGGCCCCGACGGCGTCGCCGACGCGCTCGGCGAGATCCCACGGGGCGAGGCTCGCGACTTGATCGCCAGTCTGACGGCGTCGGGCCATCCGGACGAGACCGCTATGGCGGAGCTCCGCGAGCTGTTCGCCGTGCGGGTGCCCGCACATCCGCTTGCCGGGGTATCCCGGAAGAGGCCCCGGCGAAGGCGTTGAACAGCTGCCTAAACTGGTCGGCATCGTGGAACTGTCGCCTGACCTCATGCCGCTCTGGGCCGTGGTGCATGCGCGGCTGTCGGGTGGGCTGCCGGTCAATCGGGTGAAGGTCGGGCCGCTTGATCTCGGGCAGCGGACCGCTCTGGCCGACCTGCTCGGGTCCGCGCGGCTGCCCGGCGAACACGTCGAGATCAGCCTCGCCAAGCTCGACGAAGTGCTGCTGGAACGCACCGGCCAGGACTCCCGCGAGTTCGTCACGCAGCTGATCGGACCGATCGGCGATCGCGCCGCCGGGCGGCGCGAAGCCGCGGCTCGACGCGCCGAGCTGTGGGACTGGCTCGCCGGGCATCCGGTCGTCGCGGCTCAGCCGGCGCTCGGCGACTGGGTGACGGGTGTCCGGCGAGCTGGGCTCATCGAAAGCTCGATCACCCGGACGAAGGAAGAACTCGCGAAGGTTCTTCAGGTGCTGTCCCGGCTGCCTGCGGCTGGGCAGCCGCTTCCGAAGTTCGCTGACGAGGTTCTCGGTGACACGCACGCCTTGGACGAGGGCAAACGCTGCGCGAGCCTCGTCTTGAAAGCCCTGGTCGCCATCTACGACGTCTCGCCTCCGGTCGACGCGCCTGAGCGCCGGGCCCTGTGGGAACGGGCCGGGATCGCCGACGACCAGCTGTCTTCCACCGTCCTGGCGGCTGGGCTGCGGACGCGGGGCGGCGTGGTCAGCGGCGTCCTCGACCTGTGCGCCCACGCCGGACTCGCAGCGGCCCTGACCCTGCAGCAGCTGCGGGCCGCAACGGCGTTGACCAGTGCGCCGGCCGAGGTGTGGGTCTTCGAGAACCCCAGCGTGCTCGCCGTGGCGCTCGACCGGTTCGGCGGGCGCTGCCCGCCGCTGGTGTGCACGTCGGGGTGGCCGAGCAGCGCGGGCATCCTCCTGCTCAACCGCCTCTCCGCCGCGGGATCGGCGTTGTACTACCACGGTGACTTCGACGGCGAAGGGCTGCGGATCGCCGCCAACGTCGTCGCGCGGACCGGCGCGACGCCCTGGCGGATGAGCAGTGACGACTACCTCGCCGCCGTGGCCGATGGGCCTCCCGTGGGCCGGGTCACCGCCGTGCCGTGGGATCCGCAGCTGGCCGGGCACCTCACCGACGTCGGGCGAACCGTTCCGGAAGAGCGCTTGGCAATGGCGCTTCTGGATGAAATCGTCCAGCGGACAACAAGCTGACAAGGACCGGTCACCGAATCCGAGACTCCGAAACTGTCGGTGCCGTCCCGTAGCGTGATCGATGACCACCGGGAGGCAGCATGGATCCGATCCGTGTCCCGCCCGAGATGTTCCGCTTCACCAGCGGGGATCGGGCGGGGTTGTACGTCTCGATCCTGCACGCCTTCGGTGAGGCCAACGAACGGCTGGAAACCGCGCTGGGGCTCGACGACGTCCGGGCCCGGTTGCGCACCGTCGGCTGGCTCGACGCGCTCGAGGACGACGAGCTCACCGATGCGCTGGGAAAGCTGCGGGACTGGAACCTCGTCGACGTGGTCCAGAACCACTCCGAGAACTACCGGACCGCCGGCGAGTACGAGCGTCGCAACCTGCAGTATTCCCTGACGCGACAAGGCGAAGCCGCCTTCGCGGGCGTAGTCCACGCGATGAACGTCCTGGCCGCGACCGGTGCACTGCAGACCGCGGTGCTCGACGCGATCGCCGATCGGCTCGGTGATCTTTTCAGGGAACTGGAAAGGGGCACCAACCGGCGGATCTTCACCACGCTGATCGAGCTCGAAGCCCACCTCGAAGCGTTGCGCGGCAACACGAAGCAATTCAACGGCGAGCTGCAGCGGCTCCTGCGCGCAGACGGTGCGAACCTCACGACCTTCCACGAGGTCAAGGCCAGCACCGTGGCTTACCTGCAGGAGTTCCTCACCAACCTCGAACACCGGGCGCACACCATCGCGGTCCGGATCCAGCAGGTCGAGGACCACGGCGTCGGGTTGATGCAGCTACGCGCCCTGACCGGCGCCGACCTGCCTCAGCTCACGGCCACGGACCCGGGTCCGCCGTGGCTCGAACACCGGCGTGCGAAGTGGGAAGGCCTGCGCACGTGGTTCCTGCCGGTGGACGGCTCCCAGCCGCGGGTCGAGCAGCTGCACGTCGTCGCGCGCAAGGCGATCATCGCGCTGCTGCAGGTGCTCGACCGGATCACGGAGTCGCGCCGGCGGGCGAGCAGCGCCGTGGCCGACTTCCGTGAGCTCGCCCGGTGGTTCACCGTGGTCCCCGCGCAGGACGACCTCCACCGCCTGTGGTCGACCGTCTTCGGGCTGAGCTCCGCGCGGCACGCCCACCTCGCTCATCCCGATCCCGAGCTGATCAGCTCGACCTCGCCGTGGGCGGAGGCCCCGCCGGTGGCGGTCTCCCCGCTGCTGAGGACGAGCGGGCGCACCGAACGGTTCAGCCGCACGGGCAAGGTGCGCGACGTCGCCGCGGTGCGGGCGGCCAGAGCCGAGCAGGCGCGCGCGGAGCGAGCCGAGCTGGAAGCGGCGTGGGACATGCTGGACACGGGTGGTGCGATCCGGCTGTCGTCGTTCGGTGCGCTCGATCACGCCGTCTTCGAACGCCTGCTGGATCTGCTGGGACGAGCGCTGGGCGCGGCCCCCGGTCGCGGTGGCAACCGGCGGAGCACCACCTCCGACGGCAGGATCGAGATCTTCCTCCGGCCGCCGCTGGACGGTTCGACTGCCATTTTGACGACTCCTCGAGGGCAGTTCCGCGGCCCGGACTACGAGGTGGAGATCCGGACGGCCGGGCAGCGGCTCGTCGGGCGAAGCACCGGAGGCCGCCCGTGACCAAGCTGACCAACCAGCTGGTGACCGCCGAACGCGAGGAGGTCGCGCACGGCATCCGCCGGCTGCTGGCGACCCCGCTGATCGCCGAGCTCAGCCAACCGGAAGCGTTCGACCTGGTCAGGCGCCGGCGAGAACCGATCCGGCAATGGTTCGACTACTACTGCGGGTGGACCCTGACCGTCGAACCGCGGCTCGGGTACGCCCGGCTGGTCAAGGTGCGGACCGTCACGGACCCGACGAGGCCCGCGCGGCGATTGCGATCCGGGCGGGCCGCGTTCGACCGTCGCCGCTACGCGCTGCTGTGCGTCGTCGCGGCCGAGCTGCTCGCGGTGCCGGTGACCACGATCGGCCTGCTGGCGGACCGGGTCGGGCGGGCGACCGCGGCGGACGACGTTGTGCCGACGTTCGAGACCGCCAACCGCGGCGAGCGCATGGCGTTCGTCGACGTCCTGCGCCTGCTCGAGTCCTACGGCGTTGTCGAGGTCGTCGACGGGACGACCGAAACCTTCGTGGACTCGGCGGACGCGAAGGTGCTGTACCGGATCGATGCGACGCTGCTGCTCCGGCTGCTGGCCGCGCCGGTCGGGGCGTCGCAGCTCGCGGTACCGGTCGAGGAGGTGGCCCTGCGCTTCGACGAGCTGCTGGCCGCGGTGTCGCGCGAACGACGCTACGGCCTGGCTTCCGGCGCCCACGACGAAACCGCCACCCGGTCGGAGGTTCAGCGCAACCTGTGGCTGCGGCACTCCGTGTTCCGCCGGATCGTCGACGATCCGGTCCTCTACTTCGACGACCTGAGCGCCGACGAACTCGCCTACCTCGCCTCGCCCACCGGACGGCAGCTGCTGCGCCGCGCCGCGGACCAAGCGGGTTTTGTCCTGGAGGAACGCGCTGAAGGCGTGCTCTTCATCGACGTCGAAGGGCTCGCGACCGACAGCCGGTTCCCCGACGACGCCGGCACCGCGAAGGTCGCGGCACTGCTGCTGCTCGAATCACTCACCGCACCGTCCACAGTGGAACAACTGGAGATCGAAGCAGCGGCCCTGCTCGACCGCTTCCCTCGGTGGGCGAAGACGTATCGCAGTGACGACGGGCCACAGCAGCTCACGTCGGACGCTCTCGCGGTCCTGACCGCGTTCGGGCTCGCTCAGCACGAAGCCGGCTTGGTGCGGCCGCTTCCGGCCGCGGCCCGGTACGCGGTGCGTGACGCCCGGACCACCGAACCCGGAGGAACGACGCCATGACGGTGACCGAACTCCCCCGGCACGCCGCCGGGGAAACCCCGGCACGGCCAGCGCGCTGGATCCCGGCCCGGGCCGGGATCCTCAACGTCTGGCGGTATTACGACGAGGTTTTCGAGTTCCACGAGGGGCGCCTGCTGCTGCGCGGGCCCAACGGGAGCGGCAAGTCGAAGGCCCTGGAGCTGCTGCTGCCGTTCCTGTTCGACGCGAGTCTGCGCGCCAACCGGCTCTCGACCTTCGGCACCGGTGAACGAACCATGCACTGGAACCTCATGGGTGAGGGGGCGACCGGAACGACCAGGGTCGGCTACGTCTGGCTCGAGTTCCGCTTCCCCGGTGAGCCTGAGCGCTGGTTCACCTGCGGCGCCCGGTTGCAGGCGAGTTCGCACACCACCAGCGTGCACACCGACTACTTCACCACGAGCTTGCGCGTCGATCCCGGCGAGCTCTCCCTCGTCAACCAAGCGGGCCAGCCGTTGACGAAGAGCGTGCTGGAGGAGCGCCTCGGAACCGACGGCGTCGTCCACGGAAACGCGGGCGACTACCGCACGGAGGTCCGGACGACGCTGTTCCCCGGGCTGAGCGAGCAGCGCTTCGACGCGCTGATCATGGCGTTGCTCCAGCTGCGGATGCCGAAGCTGTCACAACGGCTCGACCCCGCTTTGCTGTCCAACCTGCTCTCCCGCGCGCTGCCACCCTTGGGACAGCAGGAGATCGCCGACCTCGCCGAGGGTTTCGAACGGCTCGACGCGCAACGAGGACGGCTCAAAGCACTCGAGGAAGAAGTCAACGCGACCCGGACGCTGGCCACCCGCCAGCGCACCTACGCCCAGCGTGTTCTCCGTGCCGGCGCCGGAGCCTTGATTTCGGCGACGACCGAGCTGAACAACCTGGCCAAGGCCGCCCGCGACTCGGCGGAACGCTACGAGACCACCGCCCGGGAAAAAGATAGCGCCGAGAAACGCGCCGACTCGCTGGTCACCGAAGTCGGAACCACCGAAGCACGCAAGACCGGGCTGATGGAGAGCGAGGAGTACAAGCAGGGGCAGGAGCTGGACAGGTTGCGCAGCCGGGCGGCCGACGCCCGCTCCACCGCCGAACGGCTCGGCCTGGACGCGGCGAGCAAGCGCTCGGCCGCGGCCGCCGACGAGCAGGTCCGGCGAACTGCCGAGCAAGCCGTGCACCAGCAGGCAGAAGCCGTTCGTGTGCAAGAGCTCGAGGCCCGCAACGCCGCCACCCGCGGCGGGTTGGTGAGCGCGTACGAGGAAGTCTCAGCACGATTGGAAGCCGAGACGAGCCAAGCCCGAACCCTGCTCAGCGCGGCCGTGCGGAGCAGGCGGGGTCAGCTCGACGCGGTCGGCAAGGCGCTCGACGGCCACGAGCGGGCGGTCGACCGGCGAACGCATGCGGAGTCCGACCTGGACACGGCCCGGACCAGGCTCTCCGAGGCACAGGAGCAGCTCACCGGCGCAGCTGCCGAACGCGAAACCGCCTTGACCGCGTTGAGCACCGAGCTTCTGGCGTGGGTCGCGGGCTGTCGTGAGTTGATCTTTCCGGAGCCCGAGATCCTCCTGAGCTGCTTGGAGTCGGAAACGGCACTGCTCGCCGCGATTGATGCCGTCGTCACGCCGATCCTGGAAGACATCACTCGCCAGGAAACGACGACTGGCTCCGCACTGACGACCGCGCGACACGAACGTGCCGACCTGATCGACGTTCTCGACCGGCTCCGCACAGAACAGGACCTCCCCCCGGTCGCGCCACCGGCGCGGACGACCGACCGTGCCACGATGACCGGGGCGCCACTGTGGCGGCTCGTCGACTTCTCGGAGACAACGCCGGCGCGGACGGCCGCGGCCGTCGAGGCGGCGCTCGAAGGAAGCGGCCTGCTGGACGCCTGGGTCGGGCCGCGCGGCGACGTGGCCGGTCACGACGTCTTCGCCGATCCCGACGCTCTTCCGCCGGTACCCGGCCGGTCGCTCGGCGACGTCCTGATCGCCGAGCGCGACGCCGGTGTCGAGCGAACCGCCGTCGAGCGGCTGCTGCGGTCGATCGCTTTCGGCGACGAACTGCCCGAAGACGCACCTGTGGCGATCGGCGCGGACGGGTCGTGGCGGCTGGGCTCACTCAGCGGGAGCTGGGAAAAGGAGCACGCCTCGTACGTCGGCGCCCTCGCCCGCCAACGAGCCCGCCGACGTCGCATCGACGCACTGACGGAATCGGTCGCGCAGTACGACGCCACCGTGACCTCGCTGGACGAGGAGCTGGCTGCCTTGCTGAAGCGCCGGGAGGTGGTCGCGCACGAACGTGCGGCACGTCCCGGCCACGCCGCGGTGACCGCCGCCGCCGAGACCGTGGTGCGGCGGGAGTCGGAACGCGCCGCGGCCGAACGGATCGTCCGGGACCGGGTCGACGCCGTCACCTCGCGCGATCGAGAGGTGGCCCGGGCGCTCCACGAACTGACCGGCGTCGCCGCCGAACACGGTTTGCCGACCGACCGCGCGGCCCTCGGCACCCTGGCGACCGCCATTACGTCCTTCCAGGACCAAGCTGAAGGCTGGCTGGAAGCCCACACCAAGCTGACCGGTTTCCGGCAGGTCGCCACCTCCGCGGCCGAACAGGCCCGGCGCTCGGCGGAGGCCTCCTCCGAACGAGCGGAGGAGGCCGCGAATGCCGCCGGCGAACACGAACGGCTCGCCGCCACCCTCGAAGCCGTCGACAGCACGTTCGGGGTCGACTACCGGGAGGTACTGGCCGAAATCGAAAGCTTGCGCACCAAGCTTCGAGAACTGGGTGGAGAGCAACGAAGGACCGCGAGCTCGGTCACCGAGCTCGCCACCAAGCTCGGAGAGGTGAAGGCCCGGCGGGAAGCCGACGACAAAGCCCACCAGCTCGCCGGGACCCACCGGGATCGCGCGGCGGACCGGTTCCGGCAATTGGCGACCGGTGTGTTCCCCGCCGACGGCGGAATCGACGACCTGGCCACCTTCGAAGCAGCTCTCGCCGCGTCGGACGGCGTCCGCGCCGCCTTGGAGGCGGCCCGGCTGGTGGCCGGCGCTTGGCCGACCATTCCCCACTCGCCCGCCAACATCGGCGACGCGCTGCACCGGCTCTCCGAATCCGTGCACTCCTGCCGGGAAACCCTGAAGGCGCGAGCGGACCTCGACCTCGAGACCGACGAGGACGTGCAGGTCTTCACCGCGGTGGTCGACGGCATCCGGGTCGGCGCCGCGGAGCTGTTGCACATCCTCCGGACGGAGGCCGAGCAGAGCCGCGACGAAATCACCGAACGCGAGCGGCGGCTCTTCGACCAGACCTTGACCGGCGACACCCGGCGGCACCTGGCCGCGCGAATCCGGCAGGCGAACGAGCTCGTCGACGGGATGAACGCCCGCCTGGAGCGGGTGCGGACGGCGTCGAAGGTGGCGGTGCACCTGGTCTGGCAGGTGGCACCGGATCTGCCGGCCGGCACCAAAGCCGCCCGTGACCTCCTGCTCAAGGATCCGGCGGGGCTGAACGACGCGGAACGGGAATCACTGCACCGGTTCTTCCGGGACCGGATCGAGCAGGCCAAGGCGGACGACACGGCGACGAGCTGGGAGCAGCAGCTCGCCCAGGTCTTCGACTACACGGCGTGGCACCAGTTCGTGGTCAAGGTCGACCGGGCCAACGGCGAAGGGTGGAAGCTGCTGACCCGCAAGCTGCACGGGGCGCTGTCGGGCGGGGAAAAGGCGATCGCGCTCCACCTGCCGCTGTTCGCCGCCGTCGCGGCGCACTACCAGGCCGCGCCGGAAGCGCCCCGCGTCATCCTGCTCGACGAGGTGTTCGTCGGGGTCGACGCCACGAACCGAGGGCAGGTGTTCGGATTGCTGTCGGCGCTCGACCTCGACCTCATGCTGACGTCGGACCACGAGTGGTGCGTCTACTCGGAGCTGAGCGGCATCGGCATCCACCAGCTGATCACGGGCGCCGACGGCGACGACGCCGTGACCACGGCGAGGTTCACCTGGGATGGCCACGAGCTGCTCACACCTGATCCGTCGGTCATCGGTTGAGCACAGCCAGACCGTCCGCCACCACCCTGCCGTTGTGGAAGACCGTGCGGTCCTTGCCTCGGTCCATCACCGCGCTTGTCGGAGTTTCGCCGTCCACCAGGACCAGGTCTGCTCGGTCGCCCACCGCCAGGCCTGGACGGTCGTCGATGCCCGACAGGCGGGGGACGTCGTGGCTCATGATCGACGCTCCGCCCATTGTCGCGACCGCCAAAGCCAGCTCCACATGTGAGTCGCGGCGGAAGCCTCGGGTGAAGGCCAGTTGCCACGTGCGGTCCAGGAGGTCGCAGTTGCCGTATGGGCTCCAGTAATCCCGTTGGCCGTCCTCGCCCAGGCCGATGCGGACGCCTGACGAGACCAGGTCCAGCAGGGACAGCTGTCCGGCGGTGGAAGGGGCGACTGTCGTCATTGCGATGTCCAGCTCGGCGAAGTCGTCGATCACCCTGCGGCTTACCGACTCCGAGATGGAGCCCAGGTCGTATGCGTGGGACATCGTCACCTTGCCGCGCATGTCCAGCGCCCGGACTCGCTCGATCACCAAGTCCGTCGAGAACAGGCCCAGGTGGCCCGGCTCGTGCAGGTGGATGTCGATCTCGGCCTGGTGCTTCTCGGCCAGGGCGAATACCGCGTCCAGGTGTCCTTTCGGGTCGCGGTCCAAGGTGCACGGGTCGATGCCGCCGATGACCGTTGCGCCGGAGCGCATTGCCGCGTCCAGGAGGTCCAAGGTGCCCGGCTCGCGGAGGATGCCCGCCTGGGCGAACGCCATCACCTGGACCTCGGCCTGATCTGCGTACTTCTCGCGAGCGGCCAGGACCGCGTCCAGCTTCTCCAGGCGGCAGTCGACGTCCACCTGGGCGTAGCTGCGGACTCGCGTCGTGCCGTGGGCGATCATCCGCTCCAGGGTCCCGGTCACTCGCTCCGGGAGCGGGACCTCCGCCGAGCGCCAGTTGTCGCGGTCGTTCGTCATCATCGCGACCACTCCCGGGCCGCCCGTGTGGGGGCGGAACGAGAGGCCGATGCGCGTCGAATCCAGGTGGACGTGGACGTCGCTGAACGACGGGAACAGCAAGCGGCCGCGGCCCTCGACCGAAGGAGACGCGGAAGGAGCGTGCGGGCGGATCGCCGCGATCCGGTCACCACGACGCTCCACGTCGCTGCGCTCGCCGCCCCAGGGGCGGACGTCACTGATCAACATCGGAGACACGTTACTTGCCCAGCGCGTCCACGCCGGCCTGGGCGAACGTCTCGTCCTGGGCGCCCGACGGCGCTCCCGCGACGCCGACCGCGGCGATCGGGGTGGCACCCGCGGTCACCGGGACCGCGCCGGCCAGGAACAGGGTGCCTTCGATGTCCTTCAACGTCGGGGTCTGCTGCAGGCGACCCACCAGCTCGGACGTCTTCGCGTTCCACGAGACCGCCGTGAACGCCTTCTGCTGCGCCGAGCTGTAGGACTGCGGGCCCGCGCCGTCGCCGCGCAGGGTCAGGACCGTGTTGCCGTCGCGGTCCATCACCGCCACCGACACGTGCTGGCCGGCCTTGGTCGCGGCGTTCAGTGCGGCCTGGGCCGCCTTCTGCGCGGAGGCGATCGTCAGGCGTGACGTCTGGACGACGCCGGTAGCCGGAGCCGCGGTGGCCGACACCGCGCCGACCGTGGTGACGGCGAGCGCGGCGACAGCGGCGGCGATGCGGGTGCGGGTCGAGATCATGGTGCGCTCCTCGGGATCGTGGGGTTCGATGACTCCAGCTTCAGCCCGCCACGGGTCGACGCGGTCGGTGCGTCGGCGACGTTTCCCGCGTCGACCGGCCGACATCCGGGTCAGCCGATCGGCTGATGCGCGGGCACCGCGCCCGGTCGACGCTGAGAGCGGAGGGGAGCGAACATGACGACGGCCGACTCCGACGCGCGGTGGCTCGCCGCGGTCATGCACTCGGCGTTCTTGCTGCTGGTGCTCGCCTCCGCGGTCCGGTTCCTGACCCGCCACGACGGCAGCCCGCTGGCTCCCTGGGTGATCGCGCTGACCGCGGCCCTCGTCGTCACGTACGGCGTGGGGCTGGTGAAGCCAGGCCTGGTCTGGCTGGTCGTCGTCCTGGTGTTCTGGGTGGTGCTGGTGGTGCTCGCGCCCAGCTTCGCGTGGTCGGCGATCCCGCTGTTCGTCACGGGCCTGCGCACGCTGCCGACCGGCCCGGCCGTCGCCCTGGTCGCCGTGGTCACCGCGCTCGTGGTCGTCTCGCAGAACCGGCTGGCCGACGGCTTCGACCCGAACCTCACCGTCGTGCCGATCGCCATCGCCCTGGTCACGACCGCGGTGATCACCTTCATGCGGCGGCAAACCGAGCGGCTGCGCGAGTCCGAACGGAACGCCGGGGTGCTGGCCGAGCGGCACCGGGTGTCCCGCGAAATCCACGACGCCCTCGCGCAGGGCCTGTCCAGCCAGGCGATGCTGCTGCAGGCCGCCGACCAGGCATGGGCGCGGCCCGAGCTGGCGCGCGAGCACCTGCGTTCCGCGCTGCGCGTCGGCGCCGGCAACCTGTCGGAAGCGCGCCGGCTCGTGCAGGACCTCGCGCCCGCCGATCTCGCCGACGCCACGCTCGAAGCCGCGCTCCACGCCGTGGCCGACCGGCAGACGCGGGCCGGGCTACCGGCCGAGGTCCGCGTCGACGGCGCCGAGCGGCCGTTGCCCGAGCGCGTTCAGTCCGCTTTGGTCCGCATCGCCCAGGGCGCGCTGGCCAACGCGCTCGAGCACGCGGGAGCCGGCCGTGCCGTGGTCACCCTCACCTACCTCGACGACCAGATCGTGCTCGACGTCGCCGACGACGGACGGGGTTTCCTTGTGATAAAAGCAGAACCCGGCGAACGCGGCCACGGCCTGCCGGCCATGCGGGCCCGCGCGCAGCAGCTCGGTGGCCGCCTGACCGTCGAATCCGCCCCCGGCCAGGGCACCGTGATCTCGGCCGCGATCCCGTTGGAGACTTCCCCATGAGCTGTGACAACCAGGGCTCCGCCCTGGGCCGGGGGCTCCGCCACCCGGAACCCCCGAAAAACCGCATTCGCGTGCTGGTGTGCGACGACCACGCCGTCGTGCGGGCCGGGCTGCGCGCCCTGCTGGCGGGCGCGGACGGCATCGAGGTCGTCGCGGAGACGGCGAGCGGGGAGGAAGCCGTCGCGACCGCGGCCACCGTGCGCCCGGACGTCGTCCTGATGGATCTGCAGCTGGGCGCCGGCATCGACGGGATCGAGGCGACGCGGCGGATCCTCGCCGATCCCGGCGCGCCCCGGATCCTGGTCCTGACGACGTACGACACCGACGCGGACATCACCCGCGCCATCGCCGCGGGCGCCACCGGCTACCTGCTGAAGGCCGGGTCCGCCAACGAGCTGTACGCGGCGATCGAGGCGGCCGCGGCCGGCCGCACCGCGGTGTCCCCGCCGGTCGCCGACCGGATGATGGCGCAGCTGCGCACCCCGCGGCCGTCGCTCACCGATCGCGAGCGGGACATCCTCCGCCAGCTCGCGCAGGGGCTGGGCAACCGCGAGATCGCCCGCGCGCTGTTCATCAGCGAGGCCACGGTCAAGACCCACCTGAGCCGGATCTACGGCAAGCTCGACGTCGACACCCGGGCCGGCGCCGTAGCGGTGGCGAAGGAACAACGACTGCTGGACTGACCACTCACGGCTCGTCGTCCCACCTCGCGCCGTACGCAAGCCCTGGAGTCAGCCCACGGAACCGCAGGTGGACCTCCCCCGCCGAATCGACTGGGTGGCGGCGGCCGCTGTACGCCGGGTCCGAGACGTCTCGCTGGAACGCGCCCTCCAGGGTGCGGACCTCGCGCGGGTGCTCCAGTCCGAAGCGGACGCGCAGGTCGAACGAGTCGCACAGGTGCCGGGGTACGCACACCATGTACGGCCGCAGCGCCGCCGCGGACGGCAGGCGGAACAGGGCCGCGACTTCCCAGGACTCGCCCCGGGCCAGCGGGCGGGGCAGCTCCAGGCCGTAGCCCCAGCGGTCGCTCGCCTCCATCCCGCGGTCCACCAGCGTGCCGCCGTACAACACCGTCACCGACAGGTCCTGACGACCGGCGGGCAACGACACCGCCAGGTCCAGCGAACGCAAGCCGTCCTGGTCGGCGACGATCCGGCGTTGCTCCAGGATCTCCGGCTGCGGCTGGTCGAGGACCATCGCCACCGTCAGCGACGTCGAGTGCCAGCGGTCGGCCGGGGACGCGGCCAGCGCGGCCGAAGCTCCGGTGGCCAGCTCGGCCAGCAGCTCGATGGCCTCGTCCACGCGACGGCGGACCGTCCGCGGGTCGCGGTCGACGCGCATCGCCGCCCACTTCACCCGGTCCTGGTACAGCGGCTGGCGGGCCTCCGCGCAGATCGCGAAGGCCGCCAACGCCGCCAGCCGCAGGTCCTCCGGCAGGTGCTCGGCCAGCTCGGACAGGCGGCCGGCCACCTTCTGGCGGACCGTCGCCAGGCCGTCCTCTTCGGTCACTTCGCAGGCCAACCGCAGCACCGGGCCCACCCGCTCCTCCAGCCTGCCCAGCAAGCCGCGCCCCTTGCGCAGGGTTTTCAGCTCCTGGACCAGTTCTGCGCGCCCTCTCACCGCCGGTCTCCTTCAGTGCGTTTCCATGACGTCTCCTTTCTGGACAGGATGCGATCGGCCGGTGGACGGGAAGTGGACAGAACGTGCATCACCGAGGCGATCAACGCCGTGCCCACGCGGACGCCGTCGCGGCCGAAGTACGTGCGGAACGTGCCGATCCGGCCGAGCGCGTCCTCGTCCGCGTCGCCGACGCCGAACGCCACCACCCGGGGACGGCGCGCCCACGCCGGGTCGGTCAGCGAAGCGAACGCCGCCGGCCAGGTCACCGGGTCCGTCGGCTGGCCGTCGGACAGGAAGAACACCACCGGGCGGTGCACCTGCAGCCGGTGCTTTTCCAGCCCGCCGACGTCCCCGTCGATGACCTCGCGCAGGAACGTGAACGCCGGCCCGAAGTTGGTGCCGGCGCCCGCCCGCGGCGCGGGCAGCTCGGCGAGGTCGTCCATCGGGAGCAGCGGCTGCACCACGTGCGGGGTCTCCCCGAACCCGATCACGCTGCAGAGGATCCGGCCGGTGACCGACGCGTCGGCGTGCACGGCGCCGCGGAACTCCCGCAGCCCGGTGTTCAGCTCGTCGAGGTGATCGGCCATCGAGAGCGACACATCGCAAGCGACGTAGCACGGCAACACGTCGGACCCCATACCGGTTTCTCCCTCACGCCCCTGGTTCACCGGCGCAGCCTGGCAAGGGCGTGTGTATCGAACGTGCAGGAAATGCGGATTTTCGAAACCCTTTCGGCCGATTGCGCGATGTCATTTGCGGACAGCAAGCTGGCGCCGGGGAGGCCGCGTGGAGTTTCGGATGCTCGGCCCGCTCGAGGCGTGGCACGACGGCGCCCCGGTGCAGCTGGGTGACCAGCAGCAACGGTTCGTCCTCGTCGTGCTGCTCTTGAACGCGAACAAGCCGGTGACGCCCGCGCGCCTCGCGGAGATCGTCTGGGCCGGGCGGGAAGCCAAGCCCACCATGGTGCGCGGCTACATCAAGCGGCTGCGTGACGTCGTGCAGGACACCGACGTGACCATCGAGACGACCCCGACCGGCTACCTGCTGCGGATCGGTGACGCGCAGCTCGACACCGTCCGGTTCGACCGGCTGCGGACCGAAGCCGCCGAGGTCCGGACGCGTGATCCGCGCCGGGCCGTCGAGCTGCTGCGCGAGGCCGCCGGCCTCTGGCGCGGGGCGTTCCTCGAGGACATCGACATCGACCGCGTCGGCGGCCCGGAGGTGGTCTTCCCGGAGGAAAGCCTGCCCGACACCGTCGGCGACCTGGCCGAGCTGGAGCTGGAAACCGGGGACCACCGCTCGGCGCGCGACCGGCTGCGGCCGCTCGTCCGCTCCGACCCGGCCGGCCAGATGCACGCCGAGCTCCTCATGCGCGCCTTGATCGCCGGCGGCGACCGGGTGGGCGCGCTGCGCGTCTTCAACGGCACTCGCGACGCCCTCGCCGAGCTGCGCATGGAACCGGGTCCCGTGCTGCGCAACCTCGCCGCGCGGGCGGAGCACGGCGAACCGCCGAGCTCGCTGCCGTCGCGGCCCGGCGGGTTCACCGGCCGCGCCGCGGAACTCGCCACGATCGAGACGGCGGCCACGACCGGGCGGCGCGCGGTCTGGGTGAGCGGCGCGCCCGGCGTCGGCAAGACCGGGCTGGCCGTCGAGGCGGCCCACCGGCTCCGCGACCGGTTCCCCGACGGGCAGCTCCTCGCGCGCCTGAACGGGTTCACCCCCGGCGTCGACCCGGCGAGCGTCGGCGACGCGCTCACCGAACTGCTCGTCGAGCTGGGTGTCCCGCCGGAGCAGATCCCGGCCACCGTCGGCCGGAAGGCCACGCTCTACCAGACGACGCTCTGGGGCACGCGCACGCTGATCGTGCTGGACAACGCCGCGTCACCGGAGCAGATTCGGCCACTGCTGCCCGAGGCGGACGGCTGCCTGGTCGTCGTCACCAGCCGCCGGATGGGCGACGCCGACACCGGCGACTCCGTCCGGCTTTCGCCGTTGGCGCCCGAAGAAGCCGTCGACCTGTTCCACGCGCTGACCGAGCCGCCGCGGGTGCGCGGCCGGGCGGCGGCGGTGGCCGAGGTCGTCAAGCGGTGCGGGTTCCTGCCGATGCCGGTCCGGGTGGCGGCCGCGTTGTTCCGGCGGCACGAGCGGTGGCCCCTGGAGCACCTGCTCCACCTGCTCGAAGAGAGCGGGCCCTGGGGTGAGGAAGACGGCATCGCCGCCGTCCGGGTGTCGTTCCAGCAGCTCGGCGAGCCGCAGCGGGCGATGTTCACGCTGCTGGGCAGCCTGCCCGGGCCGGAGGTCGACGTCACCGGCGGCGCGGCGCTGGCCGGTTGCGACGTCGGCGAAGCGCGGTCACTGCTCGACGACCTGCACGAGGTCAGCCTGCTGGAGGAGGCCGCGCCCGAGCGGTACCTGATGCTCGACCCGCTCAAGGAGTTCGCCGGCGCCGAACCGGCGCCCCGGCAAGCGCTCGTGCGGCTGCTCGACTTCTACCTGGTCACGCTGGCGGCCGCGGTCGGCGCCGCGTACCCGTTCGACAAGGCCCAGCTGCCCGCGACGGACCGGTCTTCCGCGGTGACGCCGGCCTTCGCCGACACCGGCGCGGGGCTGCGGTGGATCGTCGCCGAGCGCGACAACCTCGTGGCCGCGATCCGGTACGCCGCCCAGCACGACCTGCCCGAGCACACCTGGCGGCTGGCCGTGTTGCTGTGGCGCTACTTCAACACGACCAACCAGTTCGAGGACTGGATCGGCACGCTCGAGCTGGCCTGGGAGACCGTCGCCGCCGACCCGGGCAACGACTACGGCCAGGCGCACGTGCTGCTCCGGCTGGCGACCGCGCACGACCGGCGCGGGCAGCTGTCCGAAGCGCTCGAGCTCGCGGCCCGGGCGTTGCCGAAGTGGCGCCGGCTCGGCGACCCGCGCGGCGAAGCGGCGACGTTGTGCGCGCTCGCGATCCCGACGATGGAGCTGGGCCGGCACGGCCAGGCGATCGCCCACCTCGAAGCGGCGCGGGAGAAGTACGAACAGACCGAGGACCGGCGGGGCGAGGCCCACGCGTTGAGCATGCTCGGTTACCTCAACGAGCTGCACGGCAACTTCGCCGTCGCCATGGAGCAGAACGCGGCGGCCGCGCGGATGCTGCGCGAAATCGGCCACATCCAGGGCGTCGCGCACACGCTGAACAACCTCGGGGCCGCGCAGGAGAAGCTCGGCCTGCTCACCGAGGCGCTGGCCAGCTACACCGAGGCGCACGGGCACGCCGCCGAGGTCGGGGACCACGTCGTCGAGGCGTACGCGCTGAACAACATCGGCAACGTGCACCGCCAGCAGGGCCGGTTCCCCCAGGCCGTGCGCTACCACGACAAGGCCCGCGAGGTGGCGGCGAACGCGCCCGACGCCGACCTGCAGACCCAGCTCTACCTCGACCGCGGCGCGACCGCCCTCGCCCAGGGCGCCCACCGCGACGCCCTCACCGCCGGCAAGGCGGCGCTGGATCTAGCCGATGGCCACGGGAACCGTACGTACGAGGCCCGCGCGCACCACGACATCGCGAAGACGCTGCACGCGATGGGCGACCACGAAAACGCCGTCACGCATTGGGCCGCGGCCGAGCACGGGTTCGCCGAGCTCGACCTGCCGGACGTCGAGCGGGTGCGCGAGGAACGCGCGAAACTGGAGTGCGCCTGCCGCCGACCGTGATATCCGCCGGATGACTCACCATTTCGACGGCGCTGTTTCGCCGCCCGTCACCGGACCGGTCACGAACCGATCGTGACCGGCCCGGCGCACCTCAACCGTGCCAGGGGTTGCCGTCGGTGCCCGCGGGCGGCGGGGTGGTGGTGCTGGTGGGCGGCGGGGGCGGGGTCCCGCCGTCGTCGCCGTCCGCGAACGCCGAGGTGGAACCGATCAGCGGGGACGCCGCGATGATGCAGAACGCGAGCACCGGGCCGCCGATTCTGGCCAGCTTCTTGGGCAAAGACATGACGAATCCTCCTTGGGAAAGGTGTTTGATCGGGGCTTTCTGCGGTATTTCCGCGCCCTGCGATCAGGATTCGTCACGCACGAATTCACAACAAGGAGTTGCCTGTTGACTAACGAAGCAGGAAACAGGAAACAGGCGAAGTCATCAGGCGCGACGGCCCGCGACAATCGCCGCGCCGGTAACCAGCAAGACACTCACTGCGACGAGTACGACGGCCGTCGTGGTGACGTTCAGCAGGGAGCCGAGGATCGCCACACCCAAGGCCGCGCCGGTCTGGCGGGCGGCGTTCAACGCTCCGCCCGCGATGCCCGCCAGCTCTCGCGGCGCAGAGCCGACCACGGCGGTCAGCAGTGACGGGATGGCCAGTGAGACCCCGAAACCCAGTAACACCAACGCCACCACCGAAAGAGCGGGGGCCAGCGCCTGGAGCAGCGTGCCGGCCGACATCAGGAGGAAGCCCGACACCGCCGGGATCCGGGGGCCGATCCGGGCCACGAGACGGCCGGTGAAGATCGGGTTGAACGCCGTGGGGATCGTCAGCGGGAGGAACGCCAAGCCCGTCGACGACGGTGAATAGCCTCGCGTTTCCTGAAAATACAGCGACAGTACGAACAGAACACCCGACAATGCGAAGTTCACCATCGCGCCCGCCAGCAGGTTCCGGGAAATGAGGTGGGACGGGAGCATCGCGTCCGGACGGCGTTGGGACATCACGAACACCGCCGCGGCCAATGCGGACGGCAACAGTACCCACCAATTCCGCTCGACCAAGGCGTACGTCAGCGTCGACAACGCGATCACCGCGGACACCTGGCCGGTCAGGTCGGTGCGGCGGGGTTTGGGTGGGGTAACCGGGGCGTGGCGGGACAGGGCCAGGGCGATCAGCGCCACCGGGACGTTCACCACGAAGATCGCCCGCCAGCCGAACGCCTCCGTCAGCAGGCCGCCCAGCAGCGGGCCGGCCACCAGGCCGGTTCCGCTCACCGCCGCCCACACGCCCATGGCCTTCGCGCGGGACGCGGGTTCCGGGTAGGCGACCGCGATCAGGGACAGCGACGACGGCACCAGCAGGGCGCCGGCGATGCCCAGGAGGGCGCGCAAAGCGATCAACATCGGGACGGAAACCGCCAGCGCCGACAGAAGCGAGAGCGCCGCGAACGAGAGCAAGCCCAGGAAGAAGACCCGGCGGGCGCCGTAGCGATCGGACCACGCTCCCGCCGTCAGGAGGAACGCCGCGAACGTCAACGTGTAGCCGTTCGAGATCCACTGCTGCTCGGACAGCGATGGGGCGAGGGCCGGGAGCGCGACCGTGACGATCGTGGTGTCCAGCATGACCAGGAAGTAGCCCAGCGAGAGGCCGGTGAGGAGTCTTGGCACGGCCTCGAGCCTGGACGCTCCGTGACTTCGACGGAAGCAGGGAGTTACGATGGCCGGTATCGGGAACGCCGATGGGGGACACCATGGAACTGCGCCACCTGCGTACTTTTCGCGTCGTCGCGCGGACGCTCAACTTCACCCGGGCCGCCGGTGAGCTGCACTACGCGCAGTCCAGCGTCACCGAACAAGTGCAGGCCCTCGAAGCCGACCTCGGGACGCCGTTGTTCGAGCGCGGACGGCGGTTGGCGCTCACCGCGGCCGGGGAACGGCTGGTGGGGTACGCCGATCGGGTTCTCGCGCTCGTCGAGGAGGCCAAGGCCGCCGTGGACGACGAACGTGGCGAACCCGAGGGCGAGCTGACGATCGGGGCGCTCGAAACCCTCTGCGCGCACCGGGTTCCGGGGATGTTCAAGGAGTACCGGCAGCGGTGGCCGCGGGTGCGGGTCTCGGTTCGGGAAGGCGGCCGCGGCGAGCTGTACGCGGCCGTCCGGGAGTCCGAAATGGACGTTTGCTTCACCTTCGGGGACACGCCCGCCGATCCCGCTTTCGCCAGTGAGGTGCTCGGCACGGAACCGCTCGTCGTGATCGTGCCGCCGGGACACCCCTTGGCGGACAAAGCGGAGATCCGGCCCGGCGATCTCCACGGCGTCGGGTTCCTTGCCACGCAACAAGGCTGCGGCTTCCGGGAGATGCTGGACCGGATCGACGGGCCCGTCGTCGAGGCCGAGGTCGGGAGCCTGGCCGCGTTGTGCCGGTGCGTCGCGCAAGGGCTGGGGTGCGGGATCGTGCCCGGGATCGTCGAGCACGCCGGCGCGACGGCGATTCCGCTGGCCGGCGCGGAAACCAGCGTCACCATGACCTGGCGGCGGCGGGACGAACGCAAGCCGAGCATCGCCGCGCTGCTCGCCGTCGCGCGGAACCCGTGAACGTCGGGTGCCCGCCACTCGCCGACAACGCTGTCAGTGACGATGGCCGGTTACTGCGCGAAGCGGCCGGTTGAGGGCTTCTCAAACGCCCACCGAGGTGGAAAGGTGCTCACCGGACCGAGGACGTCACCGAAGGTCCGCTTCTGACAACGTTGTCATCTCTTGGGAGGTGCGCCCATGTGGTCGCAGAGCAGACGGTTGGCCGCCGCGGTGGCCGCGGGGGTGGTGGTCGTCGGCCTGGCCCCCGCCGTGGCGCAAGCCGCGCCGGCGCCCGCCGATCCGGTGTCGCTGGTGAACCCGTTCGTCGGCACGCAGAACTTCGGCAACACCTTCCCCGGCGCGAGCGCGCCGTTCGGCATGGTGCAGGTCAGCCCCGACACCGGCGGGCAGGGTGGGTACGACTACCTGCAGAACGCGATCTACGGCTTCAGCCAGACGCACCTGTCCGGCGTGGGCTGCGGCGTGATGGGCGAGCTGCCGATCATGCCGACCACCGGCGCCGTCGACAACGTTGACAAAGACGCCTACAAGTCCACCTACAGCCACGACGACGAGCACGCCGAGCCCGGCTACTACCGCGTCGGCCTGCAGAAGTACGGCGTGAACGCGGAGCTGACGGCGACCGCGCGCACCGGCTGGCAGCGCTACACCTTCCCCTCGACCGGCCAGGCGAACGTCCTGTTCAACACCGGCCAGGCCAACCAGTCCGTCAAGGACTCCGAGATCCACGTCGTCGGCGACCGGACCCTCGAAGGCCGCGTGCGCGCCGGCGGGTTCTGCGCCGGGCACGACGAGCACACCGTCTACTTCACCGCCACCTTCGACCGGCCGTTCAGCTCCTACGGCACCTGGCGCGGCTCGACGCGCACGCCCGCGAGCCGCGACGCCGCGGGCACCGGCGGCAACGGCGCCTGGGCGAGCTTCGACGCCACCACCGACCACGACGTCGTCCTCAAGGTCGGGCTGTCCTACACCGGGCTCGACGGCGCGCGGAAGAACCTCACGGCCGAGACGAACGACAGCTACGACTTCGACGCCACCCGCGCCGCGCTGCACCAGCAGTGGGCCGACCGGCTCGGCGCGATCAAGATCGGCGGCGGCACCACCGAGCGGCAAACGGCGTTCTACACCGCGCTCTACCACTCGCAGCTGCACCCGAACCTCGCCGGCGACACCGACGGCACGTACACCGGATTCGACGCCAAGGTGCACACTGCCGCCGGTTACACGCCGTACCAGAACTTCTCCCTCTGGGACACCTATCGGCCCCAGAACCAGCTGCTCGAAATGCTGGAACCACAGGTCGCGCGAGACGTCGCACTGTCGGTCGTCGCCATCGGCCGGGACGGCGGCTGGCTGCCGCGCTGGGCGCTGGCCGAGAGCGAAACCAACATCATGACCGGCGACCCGGTGACGCCGTTCCTCGTCGAGGCGTGGTCGAAGGGCCTGCTCGCCGGGCACGAAGAAGAGGCGTACGCGCTGCTCAAGAAGAACGCGACGAGCACGCCGCCCGCCGATTCGCCGTACAACGGGCGTTCCGGCGTCAACTACTACAACGACCGCGGCTACATCCCGAGCGGGCTGACGCTCGGCACCGACTGCGCGGCCAAGGGCGGCGACAACGACTGCGAGCACCCGGCGTCGGCGACCATGGAGTACTCGGCGGCCGACGCCGCACTGGCGTTGATGGCGAAGGGACTGAACCACCAGGCCGACGCGCGGATGTTCGCCGACCGCGGCCAGTGGTACAAGAACCTCTGGGACTCCTCGACGCAGGCGTTCCGCCCGCGGACCACCGAGGGCACCTTCCTCACGCCGTACAACCCGGTCGACGCCGACCACCAGTTCCACGAGGGCGGCGCCTACCAGTACCAGTGGCTCGTGCCGCAGGACCCGGCCGGGCTCGTCTCGCTGATGGGCGGCAAGCCCGCGACGGAGAAGCGGCTCGACTCGTTCTTCGTCTACGACAAGCTGCTCACGGACCCGGCGGGCACCGCGCGCAACGACTGGATCGCCAGCCCGTACGACTACTACGGCAAGCCGACGTACAACCCGAACAACGAGCCCGATCTGCTCGCGCCGTACATGTACAACTGGGTCGGCGCGCCGGCGAAGACCGCGACGGTCGTCCGCGCGGCGATGACGCTGTTCACCACCGGCCCGGACGGCATGACCGGCAACGACGACCTCGGCACCATGTCCGCGTGGTACGTCTTCTCCTCGCTCGGGCTGTACCCGACGATGAGCGGCGCGAACTTCCTCGCCGTGTCGAGCCCGCAGTTCGATTCGGCGACCGTCCGGATCGGCCAGTACGGCCGGTCGCAGGGCGGCACGCTCACGGTGAACGCGCCGGGCGCGAGCGACACCAACCGGTACGTCCAGAGCGTGTCGCTCAACGGCCGCGACGTCCGGCAGACGTCGCTGGACTGGCCGGCCCTGGCGCACGGCGGCACGCTGAACCACAAGCTCGGGTCGAAGCCGTCTTCGTGGGGGACTTCGGCCGGTGCCCAGCCGCCGTCGGTGAACAACGCCGTCGGTGACCTGCGGCGGCACGTCGACGCGTCGCTGCGGCAGACGTCCGTGGTCATCCCGTCCGGCGCGGCGCAGCAGGTGCACCTCGACCTGGACGTCGTCGCGCAGAACCCGCTGCTGCAGCCGGTGACCGTGACGGCAACCGCGCCGGCCGGGTGGAAGACGAAGGTCCAGCCGATCCAGGTGATCTGGTCCGGGCGGCTCCCGACGTCGAAGACGGTGCCGATCACGGTGACGGTGCCCGCGGGCACCGCCGCCGGGACGTACCCGGTGCAGGTCAAGGCGTCCGGGCTGGGCGCGAACACGGTTTCCCGCTCGGTGTCGATCGAGGTCCGGACGCCGTCGGCGTGCGCCTCCGCCGGGACGCAGTGCGCGGTCGACCTCGGCCGCGACTACAACCACGACGGCACGGCGACGGTCGCCGCGTCGTCCGAGGGCAACTTCGACGGCGGCGGTTGGAGCTACGACGCCGCGCTGCTGCCGGCGGCCGGGCCGGTGACCTGGGACGGCGTCACGTACGCGGCGCCGGACGCGTCGGGAACCGCGTCGAACTTCGTCGAGGCGCGGGGCCAGTCGCTGCTGCTCCCGGCCGGGCCGCACGCGGCGCTGCGGCTGGTCGGGTCGTCGCACAACGGCCCGGTGACGACGACGCTGACCGCGCACTACACGGACGGCACGAGCGCCGCCCTCGCCGCGACGTTCGGCGACTGGGCCGGCGCGGGCAGCCCGGTGGTGCTGGACATGCCGCACCGGATCAAGGCGGGCAGCGGCATCGACGGGCCGGCGGTGCGGCTGTTCGGCATCTCGGCCGCACTGGACGGTGGCAAGACACTGCAGTCGGTGAGCCTGCCGAACGACCCGCGGATCGAGATCTACGCGCTCACCCTGGCGTGACGGTTCGGTTCGCCGGGGCACCGGCGAACCGTTCCGCCACGCCAGGGAAGCGCTCAGTAGTCATCCGCTACCCCGTGCAACATACTAACTAGCATGCGAACTAGCATGTCAATTGATATGTCGCCGGCGTGACGGAGCAGCAGGTGCAGGATCAGGAGCTCACGGAGATCGTCGAAAACCTTCGGGTCCTCGGCAGCGACGTCTCCGATGTCGAGGTCAAGAAAGCGGAAGGCGGTCTGCCCCGCTCGGCACGCGACTCGCTCGTGGCGTTCGCCAACACCCGCGGCGGCACCTTGATACTCGGCTTGGACGAACAGGCCGGCTTCGAACCGACCGGACTGTCCGACCCGGCGAAGATGTCATCGGATCTGGGCGCCATGTGCGCGACCGACATCGAACCACCTCTTCGACCGCACATCGGCATCCACGAGTTCGAAGGCGTTCGTGTCCTTGTCGCCGAGGTTCCTGAACTACCGCCGAATCGGAAGCCTTGCTTCAGCCGAGGCGCCGGAATCAGCCAAGGCAGTTTCGTCCGGGTCGGGGACGGCGATCGGAAGCTCACCAGCTACGAAGTCCAGCTTCTGCTCGCGAACCGGGGCCAACCGCACGAGGACGAGGCTCCTGTTCCCGGCACCGGTCTCGACGATCTGGATCCGACGCTGGTCGAGGCCCTGATGACGCGGCTTCGCACTCGCCGTCCCTATGCGTTCAGCGAACTCGACGACGTCTCCGCGTTGAGACGGGCGAAGGTGCTGGTTCTCGACGAGAACGGCGCTGACGTCGCCAGCGTGGGTGGGCTCCTCGCTCTCGGCCGGTATCCGCAGGAGCGTTTTCCTCAGCTCATGCTGACCTTCGTGCACTACCCGACTCCGGACGGCGCGAACACCGCGACGGGCGAACGCTTCGTCGACAACGTCGTGGCCGAAGGACCGATACCGGTGATCGTCCGAGATGCGCTGCTCGCCGTCCGGAAGAACATGACGAGACGATCAGTCGTGCACGGAGCCGGGCGAGCGGACAGCTGGCAGTACCCCGAGGCGGCGCTCCGCGAGGCCATCGTGAATGCCCTCGTCCACCGCGACCTGTCGCCGGATGCACGAGGTACCCAGGTACAGGTCGAGATGTACCCCGATCGCCTCACGATCCGGAACCCCGGCGGACTGTTCGGTCCGGTGACGGAAGAGCAGCTGGGCGAAGAAGGTATCTCGTCGGCGAGAAACGCCGGCCTGCTGCGCATCCTGGAAGACGTGCCGATGCCGGGCGGCACGCACGCGATCTGCGAGAACCGCGGTTCCGGGATCCGCACCATGATCAACGCTCTTCGGCTCGCACGCATGAGCCTGCCGGAGTTCAAGAGTCGCGTGAGCACCTTCAGCGTCACCTTCCCCAACCACACGCTGCTCGGGGACGAGACGATCGAGTGGATCAACTCGCTGGGCGAACACGGACTGTCCGAGAGCCAATGCGTCGGACTCGCGATTCTTCGGGACGGCGGCTACCTCGACAACCAGAGCTACCGGACGGAAACGCGGGTCGACTCTCGAGTGGCCACCCAAGAACTGGGTGATCTCATCGCTCGCGAGCTCGTGGTGCAGACCGGGAATCGACGCTGGGCGAGGTACCGGCTCGCACCGGCGCTCGTACCCGGTTCGACCACGACCACGGGTTCCGCTCAGCGGCGAGCCGATCGCCGTAGGGAAATCCTGGACGCTCTCACCACCGGCGAACGGTCCCGGTTGGAACTGGCGGCAGCCACCGGTCTCACGGACCAGACCGTGTCCAGATGGCTGCGCATCCTGCGGAGCGAAGGTCTGGTCGAAACTACGGAAATCAACGTCCGGAACCCCGCCACGCGGTATCGGCGGACTGCCAAGATCGCGCTGGACGAATAGCGCGATGCCGGCCTTCGCCGTCGTCATGACGCCCAAGCTGTGCGGCGACCGGCACCTGCTGAACGCTCGGCCTCGGACCTCGCGACCGCACCACAAAGGGTCAGGCGACGATGCGTGGCTCCGACGCCAGCCGTGACAGCACCTGCGTCAGCCGTCTTGCCGCGACGTCCCATTCCTCCAGTGCGCTCCCCCGGCCCAGCGCCGCCGTGCGCAGTGATCGGCGCAGCTCCGGGTCCGCGTACCAGCGGTGCAGTGCGTCCGCCAGGGCGAACGGGTCGTTCGGCGGGACCAGCAGGCCCGGCATCTCGCCGTCCGCGTCGACGCCCAGGGCGTCGTAGACCCCGCCCACCTCTGTCGCCAGCACCGGGATGCCGCGGGCCAGTGCCTGCGCCACGAACATGCCCGACGCGCCTCCGCGCGACGGGATCACCAGCAGGTCCGCCGCGTTGTAGGCCGCGCCCAGGTCCACCGCGTCGCCGGACAGCGTGATCCGGCCGCCGAGGCCGAGGCGCTCGATCGACCAGCCCAGCTCGTCGACGTAACCCCGGGACATCTCGAGCGAGCCGACGCAGACGCACGACAGCGCCAGGTGGTCGACCTCGCCCAGCGCCGCGACCAGCACGTCCTGGCCGTTGCGGCGGGTGACGTCGCCGACGCACAGCAGGCGGGACACGCCGTCCGCGCCCGCGGCCAGCGGGGCCGCGTCCGTGCCCGGCTTCGCCACGTAGACGCGGCTCGGGTCCAGGTCGTGGCGGTCGATCAGCAGCCGGGCCAGCCACGGGCTGGTCGCGACGACCATGCCGGCCATCCGCAGCGTCTCGCGCTCGCACGCGTCCAGCTCCGCGCGGCGCGCCGGGTCGAGGCCGGGCTCGTCGGCGAGGGCCTGGTGGACCAGCACGGCCAGCCGCAGCCGTCTCGCGTGGGGGACGACGATCTCGGGGACGCCGGCCGCGATCATGCCGTCCAGCAGCACCACCGTGCGGTCGGGCAGCGCCATGAGCGACCGCGCGAGCCGTCTGCGAGCCGTCGCGTCGGGCTCCGGCCAGTCGCCGGCGATCGGCAGCTCCAGCACCGGCTGCCCGACGGCGGGCAGGTTCTGGCACATGCGCTTGTCGTAGGTGTCGCTGCCCGGCGGCGCGGCCGGGAGGATGAAGACCATCGGGTCGGCGGGCCTCATCGCGGACGCCGGGGCAGGGCGGTGGAAACGGACACGGCTACCTCCAGGCGCGGTCGACGACGATGACGGCTCATCTGTCACACGTGGCCGGCACCGGGTCGGTTCAGCCCTGTCCGTCGATCATCCAGACGCCGTTCTCCTGGACCATGGTGAAGGTGTCGTTCTCGGCCTGGCCGCCGTCGTAGGCGACGTGCGCGGTGACCTTGTTGAGCCCGACCTCCTTCACGCCGCTGGCGGTCACCGACTTGAACCGGCCCCAGAAGCGCGTGTACGTCTCATACGTCTGGCCGCGCGACGTCTTGAAGTGGGCGGTCAGGAGCTTCCACGCCTCCGCCGGGTTGCCCGGGAGCAACTGGTAGTAGGAGTTGAGCGCGTCGGCGGCGTTCTTCGCGGAAGCCACCGTCGAAATCGTCGGTGACGTCGGCGGCGCCGACGTCGGCGGCGCCGACGTGGGCGCGGGTGTCGGGGACGGCGAGGCCGAGGTGGTGGCCGAAGCCGAGGTGGACGGCGCGAGCGAGGCCGGCGGCGCGGCGTTGTCCTGCGGCGGCTTCTGGCGCACGACCAGCAGGATCGCCACGACGACCGCGACGCACAGCAGCGCCGCGCCCGCGCCGACGGCGATCATGCCCTTGCGCGCGCCGGGCGACACCGCGGCGACCTCGCCCGGCGGGGGCGGGATGACGGCCGAGGCCGGCATGGCGGCCGGCGCCTCCGGGATCGTCGCCGCGAGCACGGCCTCCCCCGGCTCCTCGTCCGTCAGCAGCGCCCGCAGCTCCCGCTCGACCTCGTCCATCGACGGCCGCTCGGCGGGTTCGGGGGCGAGCATCCGCAGCAGCAGCGGGGTCAGCCGCTCGGCCTTGACCGGCGGCTCGATCTCCCCGCTCGACGCCTTGTAGAGCAAGGCGATCGGGTTGTCCGAGGTGCCGTACGGCGTCGAGCCCTCGACGGCGGCGTACAGCGTGGCGCCGAGGGAGAAGACGTCGGCGGCGAAGCTCGCGTCCTCGCCGCGGGCGATCTCGGGCGCGAGGTACGCGGGCGTTCCGGCGATCTCGCCGGTGGCGGTGAGCTTGACGTCACCGATCGCGCGGGAGATGCCGAAGTCGGTGATCTTCGCCGTGCCGTCGTCGGAGACCAGGATGTTGGCCGGCTTGACGTCGCGGTGGACGATCCCGACGCGGTGCGCGCCCGCCAGCGCGGAGCTGATCTGGGCGCCGACGCGGATGGCGTCGTCGACGGAGGTCGGTTCCTCCTGGATCAGGACGGCGAAGCTCTTCGACGGCAGGTACTCCATCACCAGCCACGGCCGGTCCTCTTCCTCGAGGACGGCGAACACCGTGATCGCGTGGGAATGCTGCAACCGGGCCGCGATCCGCGCCTCGCGCATCGCGCGGTTCTTCGCTTCTTCGGTGCGGTCCTCGTCGTGGTCGTGCGGCAGCAGGAGTTCCTTGATCGCCACCGTGCGGTCGAGCCGCTCGTCCTGCGCGCGCCACACCGTGCCCATCGCGCCGCCGCCGATCGGCTCGATCAGCCGGTACCGATCGCGGATCCGGCGACTTTCCACGAGCATCCACCATTCTCCGAAGCGGCCGACGAGATCCGGCCAGCATGCCAGGCTCATCCGCCGACCGGTACCAACGTAACCGAAAACCTTGCGCGGACAGTGCAATCACGCACGTGGCGCTGCCCACCGTGTACCCGGAAATCTTAACGAACAACCCCATGGGCACGATCAAGCGCGTCCACGATCTCCTTGCGCAGCCCGGCACCGACGGCGATCGTGGCCGTGGAATCGACCGAATGCTCGCTGCCGTCGCGGTCGACGACGGCGCCGCCGGCCTCGCGCACCAGCAGCACGCCGGCCATCGTGTCCCACGGCTTGTTGGCCAGAATCAGTGCTGCGTCGAGCTTTCCGTCCGCCACCCACGCCAGGTCGATCGCCGCGCTGCCGTACATCCTGATCTTCTGCACCCGCGCGCCGAGGTCCGAAAGGAGCAACAGCCGGGCGCGGTTCTTCTCGTCCGCGAGTTCCCCGATCGCGAAGTCACCCACGGCGATCATCGCGTCCGACATCTCGGTCGCGGCGGACGCGCGGACGCGCTCCCCGTTCGCGAACGCACCTTCGCCTTCCGCGGCCGTGTAGGTGACGCCCAGATACGGCAGCGTGATCGCCGCGACCGTGCTCTGCGTGCCGTCCACCAGCGCCAGGGAAATCCCGCACAGTGGAATCCCGCGGGCGAAGTTCGCGGTCCCGTCGATCGGGTCGAGCGCCCACCAGCGATCACCGCCGTCACCGCTGCGCCCGCGCTCCTCGCCGAGGACGCCGATCTCCGGCGTCTCGGCGGCGAGGAACTCGCGCAGCGCGTCCTCGACCGCGGTGTCGACGTCGGTCACCAGGTCGCGATCACCTTTCGCGGAAACGGAAAAACTCGGGCGCGACCGGATGATCGCGGTCGCTTTCGCCACGGCTTCGCGCGCGACGTCCAGCAGTGCGGCATGCTCGCTCATGCCACCAACATAGAGAAGGGGTGCGCCATGACCGACCTGTTCCCGCTCGCGACCACGGCCGACGAGCAGCGGCGGCGGGCGGCGGTCGCGGTGCTGCCGATCGGCAGCTTCGAGCAGCACGGCGCGCACTTGCCGCTGGTGACGGACACCGTCATCGCCGCGACGCTGGCCAAGGCCGTCGCCGACGCGTACCCCGTGCTGCACCTGCCGCCGCTCCCGATCTCCTGCTCGCACGAGCACGCCGCGTGGCCCGGCACGGTCAGCGTCTCCGCGCGCACGCTGCACGCCGTCGTCACGGACGTCGCGGACTCGCTCGAAGCGTCCGGCGTGGACCGGCTCGTGCTGGTCAACGGGCACGGCGGCAACTACGTACTGTCCAATGTGGTCCAGGAGTCGAAGGGGTCGATGGCGCTGTTCCCCGGCGTCGCGGACTGGCAGGCCGCGCACACCGCGGCCGGCCTGCGGACGTCGCTGGACGACGACATGCACGCGGGCGAGCTGGAGACGTCGATCCTGCTGCACGCCCACCCGCACCTGGTCCGGACCGGCTACGAGACGGCCGACCACGTCACCGACCGCGAGCACCTGCTGACGCTGGGCCTGCGGGCGTACACGGAGTCGGGCGTCGTCGGCCGGCCGTCGCTGGCGACCGCCGCGAAGGGGCACGTCGTGCTGGACACGCTGGTCCAGCGCTTCGCCGCCGTCCTGGAGCTATTTGGCGGCTGAGAACGCCTGGTCCAGGTGCGGGAGCAGGTGGTCCATGCGTTCGGCTTTGGTCCGGAGGTACCGCAGGCTCTCCGGATTCGGCGGAACCAGCAGCGGAACCTGCTCGCTGATCCGGATTCCGTAGCGGGTGAGCTGTTCGACCTTCGCCGGGTTGTTCGACAGCAGCCGCACCGAGCGAACGCCGAGGTCCTGCAGGATGCCGGCCGCCGCGTGGTAGTCCCGGGCGTCGATCGGGAGGCCGAGCGCCACGTTCGCGTCCACCGTGTCGAGGCCCTCGTCCTGCAGCCGCATCGCCTTGAGCTTCGCCAGCAGGCCGATACCGCGGCCCTCGTGGCCCTGGACGTAGACCAGCACGCCCGAGCCCTCTTCGACGATCCGGTCGAGTGCGGCGGCCAGCTGGTCGCCGCACTCGCAGTGCGTCGAACCGAAGACGTCCCCGGTGAGGCACTCGCTGTGCACGCGGGTGAGCGTCCCCAGCTCGGCGATCTCGCCGTAGACCAGTGCGACCTGCTCGGTGCCGCTGCGGTCCAGGTAGCCGACCGCGCGGAAGAGGCCGTGCCGGGTCGGCAGCCGGGTCTCGACCACCCGCTCGACCACGGCCCGGTGCGGCAGGTTTTCGACGGCTTCGCTTGCGGTCATGACTTGATTCCCATCTCCGATTCGATCCCGGTGTCGGCCGCCTTGCGCGGGGCGGGGACGACGGTTCCGGCGTGCGGAGCGCGAGCCAGGCGGAACCCGGCGACGCTCCGGACGAGCAGGACACCGGCGCCGGGCAGGCTCGCGACCAGCGAGAGCACGCCGTAGACGACGGCGACGGTGACACCTTGGGCGGCGCCGAGGCCGGCCGCGCCGAAGAGCAGGGCGCAGACGCCTTCGCGCGGGCCGAAGCCACCGACGTTGAGCGGGAGACCCATCGCGAGCAGCGCGAGGATCATCAGGGGCAGCAGCTGCCCGACCGGCGCGGCCACCCCGGCGACGCGGGCGGCGACGACGAACAGCGCCAGGTGCCCGGCCAGCGTCGCGACCGACAGGAAGCCGACGGCGGGCCACGTCTCGCGGGTCAGCAGGCCCAGGCGGACGTCGGCGAGCGTGGCGGCGAAACCGCGGCGCACCTTCGACGGGCTGTGGATCCAGCGGCCGCCGACCGTCCGGCCGATCACCGCGGCGGCGACCGCGAGCAGCACCACCACGACCCCGCAGAGCGTCACGACCTCGCGGAACGCGCCCGGCACGACCCCCGGCCAGGCCAGCACGACGGTCACGGCGGAGCCGATCAGGACGACCTGCCCGGCGGTGCGTTCGAGGACGACGGCGCGCACGCCGCGCGGCACGTCGCCGGACTCGCGGCCGTGCTGGACCGCGCGGTGGACGTCGCCGAGGACGCCCGCGGGCAGCACGCCGTTGAGGAACAGCGCGCGGTAGTAGTCGCCGACCGCGGTCCGCAGCGAAAGCCGCAGGCCGAGCCGGGTGGCGACGATCTGCCAGCGGCCCGCGCTGAACAGCGTCGTCGCGAAGCCGATGCCGAGCGCGGCCACCACGCCGACGGTGTCGATCCGGCCGAGGCCGTCGAGGAAGGCGCCGCTGCCGAGCTGCCAGACGAGCACAGCGAGGATGCCGACGGCGGCGAGGATGCGCAGCCAGGCCAGCGCGCGCTTCACGCCGCCACCTCCAGGCTCGGCGGCAGGACCAGCAGGTCGCCGTGGTGGATCACCGCGTGCAGCTCGCCGGCCTGAGCCATTTCCAGCCGGCGCTGCAGGTAGACGTCGGCGGCCGGGAGCAGGTCCGGGACCTGCTCGACAGCGGCGCCGACCCAGCCGCGCAGCCACTGTTGCTGCAGTTCGGCCTGGCCGGGGCCGAGGCGCCAGGCGCTGGCCGCGCGGACCACGGTCGCGCCGAGCCGGCCGAACGCGGTCGCGGCGACGTCCAGCGCGGCCGGGCCGAGCAGGCGGCGGCCACCGGTGATCCGGCGCTGGTGGGCGTTGAAGGCGGCGGCGATCTCGTCGTCGAGCGGGTCGGCGGGCGACAGCTCGACGCGGCCGTCCACCGAGAGCATCAGCAGCGCCGCGCAGCCGGCCCCGACGATCGCGCCGGCCAGCGCCGTGACCTCGTCCTTGGTCAGCAGGTCGAGCAGCGCGGACGCGGTGACCAGCGACGTCCCGTCGAGATCCGGCGCGCGCAACGCCGTGACGTCGCGCTGCTCCGTGACGACGTCGACGGGGCTGCCGTCGAGCGCGGTCCGCGGCAGGCCGGCCTGGGCGTGGGCCAGCAGGGCGGTGTCGTGGTCGTGCAGGATCCAGTGCTGGGTGCCGGGCAGGCGCGCGGCCAGCCAGCGGCCAAGCGAGCCGGTGCCGCAGCCGAGGTCGCGGATGACGACCTCTTCGTCGTCCGGCAGGTAGTCCCGCAGCGGTTCGAGCAGCTGGGGCGCGCGGGCCGCCGCGTCGGCGGGCTCCCGTAGGCTCAGCCACTCCGTCGAATAGGTACTCATGCGGCCGCCTCCTGCCGCTGCAGCACCTCGGCGATCCGGCGCGCGGTGGCGTCCCAGCCGGTCAGCGTCTCGCGGCGCAGCTGCGCCGACGTGCGCAAACGCTTGCGCAGGTCGGCTTCGGTCAGCCAGCGGCGCAGCGCGGCACCGAGCGCTTCGACGTCGTCGCCCGGCACGAGCATCCCGGGCACCGAGCCGTCCGGCGCGACGCCGAGGGTGTCGGGCAGCGCGTCGACCTCGGTGGTCAGCACCGGGACGCCGCGGGAGAGGGCTTCGGTGACGACCATGCCGTACGTCTCGGCGCGCGAAGGCAGCACGAGCAGGTCGGCGGAGTGGTAGGTCGCGGCGAGCGCCGGGCCGGTCCGCGGGCCGGTGAGGGTGAAGCGGGCGCCGAGGCGGTGCTCGCGCAGCCGCTCGACGTACTTCGTCTCCCGGCGGATCCCGCCGACGCATTCGCAGGTCCAGCGCAGGTCGGCGACGGTCTCGAGGGCCTGGGCGAGCACGCCCTGGCCCTTGCGCGGGGTCACGTTGGCCACGCAGACCAGGCGCGACATGCCGTCGGTGCCGATCGACAGCGGCGCCGGGTCGACCCCGGGCGTCACGGCGTGGACGCGGTGCGGAGCCAGGCCGTGGTGGCGGATCAGCCGCCGCGCCGCCCACTCGCTGGTCGCGACGACCGAGCTCGCGGCGTGCAGCGTGTCGCGTTCCAGCGCGTCCAGCTCGGCGGCGAGCGCGGGCGGCAGGCCGGTCTCGTCGGCCAGCGGCAGGTGCACCAGGACCGAGAGCGACAGGCGGCGCGCCTGCGGGACGATCACCTCGGGCACACCGCACGCGACCAGGCCGTCGAGCAGCACGGCGGAGCCGGTGGGCAGCGCCGAAAGCAGGTGGCCGAGGACCGCGCGCGCCTCGGTGTCCGGCCGCGGCCAGCTGCCGCCGACGGCGATCTCGTGGACGTCGAGGCCCGCCGCGGTGAGGCCGTCGCACATCCGGCGGTCGTAGACGTTGCCGCCGCTCGGGACGGCCGGGTCGTCGACGTCACCCGGCAAGATCACGTAGATGGCGTTCACAACGCACGCTCGTAACTCGCCCAGGCGACGTGCGATTCCTTCAGCGAGACGGTGATGCCTTCGAGCCCGCGCGCGCCTTCGCCGAGGCGCCCGGCGTGGATCGCGTCGGCGAGGCGGTCGGCGACGACCTTCGCGAGGAACTCGGTCGAGGTGTTGATGCCCTTGAACACCGGCTCGTCGTCGAGGTTGCGGTAGTTCAGGTCGCTCAGCACCGCCCCGAGCTCTTCCGTGGCCTTGCCGATGTCGACGACGATGTTGTCCTCGTCGAGGTCGGTGCGGCGGAAGGTGGCATCCACCACGAAGGTCGCGCCGTGCAGGCGTTGCGCGGGTCCGAAGACTTCTCCGCGGAAGCTGTGGGCGACCATCACGTGGTCACGGACGGTGATGCTGAACACCAAGACCTCCGATGCGTTCGGGGTGGACGTGGTTACTGCGGCTGATACATGACACGGAGACAGCGGGCGGAAAGTTCATTCGTGGCCAACCGGGGTAACACCGACGGCAGGTCGTCAAACGCGCATTCGCCGTTGACCAGCGCCTCGAACGCCGGATCGGCCAGAAGATCGAGAGCGACGCCGAGCCGCTGCGCGTAGTCGCGGTCCGGGCGCGCGACCGTGCCGACCTGGCTGCTGCGGATCGTCAGCCGTCGCGAGTGGAAGTTCTCGCCGAGCGGCACGCTGACCTTCCGGTCGCCGTACCAGGACAGCTCGACGACCTCGCCGTCGGTCGCGAGCAGCTCCAGCGCCCTCGCGAGGCCGGCTTCGGACGCGCTCGCGTGGACGACGAGGTCGCAGTCGCCCAGCGCCGCTTCCGGCGTCGCGAAGTCGACGCCGAGTGCGTCGGCGATCGCTTTCTGTCGCGGGTCGACGTCGACGAGCTGCACGCGCGTCGCGGGGAAGCCGTTGAGCAGTTTCGCGACGCCGGCGCCGACCATCCCGGCGCCGATCACGGCGATCCGGTCACCGAGCCGCGGCCGCGCGTCCCACACGGCGTTGACCGCGGTCTCGACGGTGCCGGCGAGGATCGCGCGGCCGGGCGGGACGTTGTCGGGCACGAGGGTCACGGCGCTCACCGGGACGACGTACGCGGTCTGGTGCGGGTAGAGGCAGAAGACGGTCTTGCCCCGGAGTTCGCCGGTTTCGACGACGCCGACGTTGAGGTAGCCGTACTTCACCGGGCCGGAGAACTCGCCGTCCTGGAACGGCGCGCGCATGACGTCGTACTGGCTCGCCGGGACGCCGCCGCGGAACACGAGGGTCTCGGTGCCGCGCGAGACGCCCGAATACAGCGTGCGCACAAGGACTTCGTCCGGTCCGGGGTCGCGCAGCGTCACGGGCCGGATCTCGCCTTCGCCCGGCTTTTGAACCCAGAAAGCGCGTTCCACGTGTTTCTCCTAGCAGGCGACCGGAGGCTGGTGTCGCCGCCACCCTATGAGCAATTCGCGGAGCGGACGATGATCAAGCAGGGACTTCTCCTACGCGCGGCGGTGCCGGCGTGGGTGCTCACCGCCGGGGCCGTCGCCGGTGGCCTCGCGCCGATCGCCTGGGCGACCGGGCTCGTGTTCGGCCTCGCGCTGGTGCTGCTGACGGGCTGGGGCCTGCGACGCACCGGCCGCGCGAGTTTCGGCCCGGCGGACTGGATCACCTTCGCCCGGGCGACGCTCGTCGGCTGCGCCGCGGAACTGATCGCGGACGCCCACCAGCCGATCGCGTGGCTGGTCGCGCTGATCGCCGTCGCCCTGGCGCTGGACGGCGTCGACGGCCAGGTCGCCCGCCGCACCGGGACGTCGTCGGAGTTCGGCGCCCGCTTCGACATGGAGATCGACGCGTTCCTGATCCTGCTGCTGTGCGTCCAGGTGTCGGAGAAGCTCGGCCTGTGGGTGCTGGCGATCGGCCTGATGCGCTACGCGTTCGTCGCGGCTTCCTGGGCGATGCCGTGGCTGACGGCGCCGCTGTACCCGAGCATGGCGCGCAAGACGGTGGCCGCGGTCCAGGGCGTGGTGCTGGTGGTCGCGGTGTCGGAGATCCTGCCGGTGGCGTGGACGTTCGCCGCGGTCGTCTTCGCGCTGACGTCGCTGGTCTGGTCGTTCGGCCGCGACATCGTCTGGCTGGCCCGGACGCGCGTCCCGGCGGCCCGCCCGGCCCCGATCGCGGTCCTCACCCGCCGCCTCGGCCACGGCGCAGCCCTTCCTGGCCACAACCAGGCCGCCTAGCGCTGGACGAACCTGGGTCAGCCGGACTCGCGGGCGGCCTTGGCGCGGCGCTTGCCCTCGTGCATCGCGGCCACCCGGGCGACCGGGATCGTGTGGCCCTCCTCCACCAGGTCCGCCGGCAGCACGAACGGCTCCGGCATCTCCGCCGTCCACGGGTCGCCGTCGGCGAGCAGGCCCGGCGCGGTGTGGACCGTGAAGTCCGACGGCTTCACGCCGTCCAGGTCGGCCCAGCGGACCGGGAACGACACCGGCGCGCCCGGGCGGTTGCGGGGGCTGTAGACGCAGACGACCGTGCCGCCGCCGGAGCGGGTCGAGTCCAGGAAGACCTTGCCGTCACGGCGGTCCTTGACGAACTCCGTCGTGCCGCGCGCCGGGTCGATGCGCTCGGCCCGGGCCGCGACGGCCCGGGTGGCCGCCGCGATGTCTTCGGTCGACTGGCCCGGCGCGAGCGGGACGAAGACGTGCAGGCCCTTCGAACCACTGGTCTTGACAGCGCCGTCAAGACCGTCGGCCCGCAGTGCCTCCCGCACCAGCTTCGCGGCGTCGATCGCCAGCGTGAACGGGCCTTCCTCCGGCGGGTCGAGGTCCAGGACGAGGTGCGTCGGCCCGGTCGTGGGATCGCCGCGGAAGAGCGTCACGTGGTACTCGATCGCCCGCTGGTTGCCGAACCAGATCAGCGTGCGCAGGTCGTTGCCCAGCGCGTAGGTGACTTCGCGGCGCGAGCGATCGGCCCACAGCGGCATCCGCTCGACCCAGTCCGGCGTGTACTTCGGCAGGTTCTTCTGCATGAACGGCCCCTGGCCGCGCAGCACCCGCACCACCGACAACGGCCGATCGCGCAGCTCCGGCACCATCCGGTCGGCGACCGCTTCGAGGTAGTCGAGCATCTCGCGCTTGGTGGCCCCCGCGCCGGGGAAGATCTCCTGGTCGAGACTGCTCAACTTGACGCCGTGACGGAGCTCATCGCTGCTCATCGGCCCACCTTCGCCCGCGCGCGCGAAGCGGTCAACTCGTTGCGAGCCTTCCTCAGACCGGCCGACGCCCGGTGCGCAGCCGGCGGCGGAGGTCCAGAGGCAGACGTTGTACGGGAACCGCCGCACCGGACCCGGACTGAGCCGGACCACCGCGCCGACCCCGCGCAGGAGTGCGTCGAACCGGCGTTGGTCGGCCGCGGTCCAGGTCAGGTGCATTTCCGCGCGGAAGTGCGGTGGCAGGAAGCCCGTCGTCACGAACCGGTGGAAGCGCCGGCCGGGTGTGGCCGCGACGGGGTGCACGAACCGCGGGTCGACGATGTCGGTGAGGTAGCGGCGGACGGTGTCGTCGATGGCCACCTCGGCGACCCCCGCGGTCCAGTACTCCTCGAACGCCTCGCGGGTCGCCGGCCACATGTCGGGCCGGACCTGCAACGTCGTGCCGAGCGTCGCGGCTTCGCCGTAGCACCGCTCCAGGTCGCCGCCGAGGAACGCCCGGTAGACGTCCTCGAAGCCCTTGTAGAGGCAGGCGGCGACCCAGAGCTGGAGATCGGCGTCGAACGCGTCGTAGGTCACCGGGCTGTCCGGCGCCGAGTGGACCTGGGCGTGGGCCCGGTTGACGCCGCGGCGGTAGGCGGCGCGCTCGGCGTCGGTGCCCATCGTGGCGACGGCGAGGTAGGTGAGCGTGGTCCGCGTCCGCTTCACCGGGTGCCGGAACAGGTTTCCGCTGTCGACCTTGCTCTCCAGCACGCCGTAACCGACCGGTGCGCGCGAGAGCTGCATGATCACGTTCGCGCTGCCGGCCAGCAGCCCGGCGCCGAGAACGGCGTCGCGGAGCGCGGTCATCGGCACGCCTCCTCGCCCGAGCGGGTTCCGCGTCCCAGGAAACGCCGCTATTGACGCCGTGTCAAGAACCGAACGTGGCCTTCGGGTCGTACTCGCGCTTGAGCTCGCGCAACCGCCGCAGGTCACCCGCCGGGTAGACGCTCTCGGCGACCTCCGCCGGGTCGTGCTCGCCGTACACGAACGGCAGCAGCCGCCCGCTCGACCACGGCGTCAGCGCGTCGAACAGCTTCGCGTGCGCCCGCCGGACCGGCTCGATCCCGGCCTCGACCACGGAAAGCGCCCGGACGACGAACTCCGCCGCGCTGTCCCAGCCGACGCCCGGCACCGCCGGCGGCCGGGTGAGCGCACCGCCCAGCCGGTCGACGATCAGCACCGTGTCGACGTCCGCGCCCGGGCCCGCGTGCTCGACGATCGCGTCGAGCATGGCGTCGTTGAGCTGGGTGACCGTCGCGTTGGTGCCGTGGTAGCCGTGCGGGTGCGGCGGCTCGGCCGCGATCGAGCCGGACTCGCTGAACGGCATCGGCTTCAGCGTGTCCAGCAACGCGGGCGCCACGGCCCGCAGCGGCGCGACGAGGCCGTCACCGCCGTCGCCGAGGTAGGCGATCCGGACGTGCGCGATGTGCTTGCCGCGCAAGGGTTCCGGCACCATCGGCAGGTCGGGGTACGGGATCATCGCGAGTGACGTCGTCAGCGTGTCGGGCGCGCTCGACGCCCACGTGCGCCAGGCCCGCAGCACGGCGGGGATGTCGTCGGTGCCGAAGTAGAGGCCGCCGCCGTACAGCTCGGTGACCGGGACCAGGCCGATCTCCAGCGCGGTCACGATGCCGAAGTCCGCCCGGCCGCCGCGCAGCGCCCAGAACAGGTCCGAGCCCGCCTCGACGTGCTGCAGCGAACCGTCGGCGGTCACGACGTCGATCCCGCGCACGTGGTCGGCGGCGCGGCCGTACTTCCGCGCCATCAGGCCGAAGCCGCCGCTGAGGGTGTAGCCGACGACGCCGACGTCCGGCGACGAGCCGCTGAGCGGGGCGAGCCCGTGCTTCGCGGCGGCTTCGAGCACCGCGCCCCACCGGACCCCGGCCTCGACGCGGGCGGTGCCGGCCTCGGCGTCGACCTCCACGCCGGTCAGCCGGCGGGTGCTGATCAACAGTCCTTCGGTGCCCGCGGTCAGGCCGTGCCCGGTGGCCTGCACGGCAACGCGCAGGCCGCGGGCCGCGGCGAACCGGACGGCGGTGACGACGTCGGCGGCGGTCTCGGCGCCGACGACCACGGCGGGCCGGCTGGCGACGGCGAGCTGGAAGCCGGCGACCTCGTCGGCGTAGCCGTCCTGGCCGGGCTCGAAGACCTGACCGGTGAGCGGGGTGACGTCCATCGTGAGCTCCTCCTTCGGTGCTCCCTCCACCTTCGGCCCGCGACGATCAGAAGTCCAAGATCTGGTTTGTATCCCGGCTAGAATCAGTGCTTATGGAACTGCACCAGCTCGCGTACTTCGTCGCCGTCGCGGAGGAAGGCAACTTCACGCGCGCGGCGGAGCGGATGCACGTCGCCCAACCCGGGGTCAGCGCCCAGATCCGGCGGCTCGAGCGCGAGCTGGGCCAGGAGCTGCTGGACCGCTCCGGCCGCACCGTCCGGCTCACCGACGTCGGCGCGGCCGCGTTGCCGCACGCCCGGGCCGCGCTCGCGGCGGTGCAGGGCGTTCGCGAAGCCGTCGACGAGCTGGCCGGGCTGGTCCGCGGCCAGGTCGCGCTCGGCGCCGTGACGTCGGCGGGCCCGGTCGGGCTGCCGGACCTGCTGGCCGGGTTCCACGAGCGCTACCCGGCGGTGGAGATCACGCTGGCCGAGGCCAACTCCGACACGATGCTGACGGCGTTGCGGGAAGGCCGGCTCGACCTGGCGATCGTCGGTCTCGCGTCCGAGCCGCCGCCGGGCATCACGACGCAGGTGCTGATCGACGAGCCGTTCCTGGCCGTCACGGCGCCGTCGGGTCCGCTGGCCGGCCGCGCGGAGGTCGCGCTGGCCGACCTGGCCGGGCCGCCGCTGATGGCCCTGCCGAAGGGCACCGGCCTGCGCACGGCGCTGGACCGGGCCTTCGCGGCCGAAGGGCTGACGCCGCGGATCGCGTTCGAGGCGGCGGACCCGAACGTGCTGGTGCAGCTGGCGGTGCGCGGCCTCGGCGTGGCGGTGGTGCCGGAGTCCCTGGCCCGCTACCACGAGGGTGACGTGCGGGTGCTCGACATCGTCCGGCCGCGGCTGCGCGGTGTGCTGGCGCTGGCGTGGCGCGCGGAGGGCCCGATCGGCCCGGCGGCCCGCGCCCTGATCGCGTTCGCCCGGACGCGCTTGCCCCGCCCCACACCGCCGGGGCGTCCGTAGCCACGTCCTATACTCGCCCCCGACTGTGACACTGATGGGGGAACGTCTTGCGCACGATGAGCCATGAGGACTACCTCGGCAGCCGGCGCTTCCCCGGGCTCGACGGCCTGCGCGCGCTGGCCGCGACGATGGTCATCTTCTTCCACTTCGGCGGCCCGAAGTGGGGCTGGCTGTCGGGCTGGGTCGGCGTCTACATCTTCTTCGTGCTGTCCGGCTTCCTGATCACGACGCTGCTGCTGCGCGAGCAGGACCGCACCGGCCGGATCTCGCTGTCGAACTTCTACATCCGGCGCGTCTTCCGGATCCTGCCGCCGTACCTGGTGATCCTCGGCGGGATCGTCGCGTTCGTCGTCCTGCGCGGCGAGTTCCACGCCCGCGACTTCCCGAACGCGCTGAAGTTCTACCTGACGTTCCTCAACGAGTTCCTGCCGTCGTTCACCAACGGCACGGACAACTTCTTCAGCGGCTCGTGGACGCTGGGCATCGAGGAGAAGTTCTACCTGGTCTGGCCGTTCCTGCTGGTCGCGATCGGGATCGGCGCGGCCAAGCGCAAGTTCCTGCTGGTCGGCGTGGCGATGGTCACGCTGCTGGCCCTGGTGCCGCTGACCACCGGCGGCTGGATCCTCGGCGACTCGAAGGTCGCGATCTACCGCTCGACCATCCACTACTTCATCCTGGCCAGCGGCTGCCTGCTGGCGATCCTGCTGCACTACCGCCGCGGGTACGCGCTGCTGAAGCCGCTGACGCACCCGCTGGCCGCGATCCCGATCGTCGCCGCGTTCGGCCTGCTGCACACGAACCTCGACACCCTGTGGAACGAGACGCGGCAGAACCTGCTGCTGCTCGTCGGGTACACGGTGCTGACGATGCTGCTGCTGATCGTCCTGGTCAGCCCGGGCCCGCTGGGCCGGCTGCTCGGCACGGCGCCGATGCGCTTCGTCGGCGAGCGGTCGTACTCGCTCTACCTGCTGCAGGGCCCGGTGCACTTCGCCGTCGTCCAGGCGGTGCCGGGGCTCGTGGTGAACCGCACGGTCACGGCGTTGACGGTGTTCCTGGTCGGCCTGGCGATCGCGGACCTGATCCACCGCTGGGTGGAGAAGCCGCTGATCGACGTCGGCAAGCGGCTCATCACGCGCAAGGAAGCCCGGCGCGAGGAGCGGGAGGCCGTCGAGCAGCCTGCCGAGCCTCGCGTCGAGCCGTCCCCGGCGTCGGCGAAGACGTCGGTTTCCTAGCGCTCCAGGACGATGATCGGGATGATCCGGTCGGTCTTCTTCTCGTAGTCGGCGAAGCCCTCGGCGTGGGCGATCATGCCCGCGTACAGCCGGTCGCGCTCGGCGCGGTCGGTGATCACGGTGGCCGTCGCCTCGAACGTCTCGGTGCCGACCTCGAGGGTCACCTTCGGGTTCGCGACCAGGTTGTGGAACCACGCCGGGTTCTTCGGCGCGCCACCCATGGACGCGGCGATCACCAGGCGGTCGCCGTCGCGGGTGTAGACCAGCGGGGACAGGCGCTCTTCGCCGCTCTTCGCCCCGATCGTCGTGAGCAGCAGCACGTTCTTGCCCTCGAACATGCCGCCGACGACACCCTCGTTCGCGCGGAACTCCTCGGCGACCCCCTGGTTCATCGCGCGAACTTCGGTCAAACCCGGAACCTCGGACGTCATCTCAACCCCTGTTTCTAGCCGGTACGCTCGATTGGTACCCCGAGGTAGGCTCGGGAGCGGTCGAAGCGTTTGTTTTGCAAACAAAGCTACCGATGGGAGGAGTGCGATGTCAACGGAAGCTGGGCCGAGTGTCGAAGACGGCGTGCGGCGGCTCCTCTTGCTCATGCCGCGCCTGGTCGGCCGGGCGAAGCGCACTCCGGTCCCCGACGAGCTCAACGGCTGCACGCTGGCGCCGCGGCACCTCTCGCTGCTGTCCTACCTGCTCTTCGACGGCCCGATGACGGTCACCGAGCTGGCCGGCCGCCTGGAGGTCGCTCCGACGACGGCGAGCCTGATGGTCGGCGACCTCAGCCGCCAGGGCGTGCTGAACCGCGACGAAGACCCCGCCGACCGCCGCCGCACGATCGTCAGCATCCAGCCGGACAAGCGCCCGGCCGTCGACGCCTGGCTGGCCCGCGGCGCGCAAGCGTGGAGCAACGCGCTCACGCCGTTGACGCCGGCCGAGCGCAAGCTGGTGATCTCGACGCTGGAGGCCTACGAACGCGGCTCCTGCGAAGGCCCTGCCTGCTAGCGCCCACCTGCTAGCGCCCCAATGTGGCGTTGGGTGCGTCCAACGCACCCAATGTGGCGTTCGGTGCGTCCAACGCACCCAACGCCACATTGGGGCGTTCGGGCTCAGGCGTCGCTGCCCTTCTCGCGCGCCAGCTTCCGCTGCGCCTCCGCGCGCTCGCGGCACTTGCGGAGGAACTCTTCGTCGTCGTCCGCGCTCGTCGCCGCGAACCGGCCGGGCCGGTCGTACTCCGGGAACGCGGGCGCGGTGCGCTCGTAACGGCCGGTAGCGCGCGACACCTGCTGCGGCCGCCCCGCGACCAGCCAGACGATCGACCCGACCAGCGGCACCAGCAGCACGAGCAGCAGCCACAACGTCTTCGGCAGGTTGCGGCACGACGACTCGTCCGTGGTGATCACGTCGACCAGGCAGAAGATCCACAGCCCGAGCGTGACGAAACCGAGCAGCCCGTCCATGTACAGCAATTTCGGCCTTCCCCCAGAGAAATGAACGCGGTAGTTCTAGCAGAGGCCACCGGCGGAACTTCCGCGGGTCACCCGAAGTACTTGGGGCATCCGGAGATTCGGCGACGACACCCACGCCGTTTCCGCTTCTGTCAGGCGGAAACGGCGCAACGCCTGGAGAACCCCGGTCGCGAGGGCGATCGCGTGCGCCGGCCCCGGGCATTCGCGCGGTCCGGCACCGAACGGCGTCCCGGTGAGTTCGACGGCGACGTCCTCGCCGTCGACGCGGCGGCGCGTGCGCAGCACCGGCGGGTCGGCCAGCAGCTCGCCCGGTTTTCCGGCCAGCCGCGCGGAAAGCGCGTTGCCGATCAGGCCGGCGGTGGCGTCGCAGGCCTGGACGAGCAGGCCGATCCGGGCGGCCGTCTCTTCGTCGGCTCCCCCGCACGCCTCGACCAGCCGTCCCATCGCCGCTTCCGCCGCGTCCGAAGGCGTGACGTGCGGGTGGTACGCGGCCGCGACCAGGGCGACGTCCGCCGAGACGTCCGGCAGCCCGAGCGCCTCCGCGAGCACGCCGACCGGCACCGGCCGGGCGATCGCGGCCATCACGTCGACGTCTTCGACCGACTCCATGATCCGCTGGGTCCACGCGAAAGCCTTGTCCCGCAACGCGTTCTCGTCGATCTCGGCGAGCAGCGACACGGCGAGGGCGCGCCGCCGGACGTGGTCGGCGCCGTTGCTGAAGCGGGCGACGGACGCGCGCAGCCAGGCGACGCCGCCGGGCGAGACGTCGGCGGGAACGGGTGGCACCGGGGCGGTCAGCTGGGTCATGCGGTGACCGTAGGCGCGGGAAACGTCGGCGCCCGCCGAAGTTTCAGAGCACCGACGTCGCCGGGAACCACGTCGCCTGCGGGCCCGCGCAGCGCGTCACCCGCGGGACGGCGTGCTCGAACCACCACGCCTCGGTGACGCGGCCGTCGGGCAGCCGGTAGGTCGGCGGGCCGGCGACGCGGGCGAGCCCCGCGGCCTGCAGCGACCGCGCGCTCGCGACGTTGCCGACCTCCGCGCCGGCCCGCACCCGCGGCAGGCCGAGGTGGTCGTGCGCCAGGACGAGCCCGGTGGCGAAGAGCGTCCGGCCGATGCCGCGGCCGCGGTAGTCCGGCGCGAGATAGCCGCCGGTCTCCGGCCCGCCGTCCTCACCGGTGTGCACGCTCACCAGGCCGACGCACCGGCCGGCCTCGAGGTCGATCATCACCAGGTCGATCGACTGCGGATCGGGCGACACCCAGTCCGGCCCGGTGCCGGGCACGACACGCAACGCGTCCGCCCGGGCCCCCCGCGCGACGATGGAGTCGCGCTGCCAGCCGAGCCACCGCTGCGCGGCCGGATCACTGCCACAAGCCACGGCGGCGGCGTACTCCCAGGCGGTGGGCGTGCGGAACAGGAAGCGCCCGGTGCGCACCACATGGCCGGACCGGTCGCAGGCCCGCTTGGACATCAGGCGCCCGCGCCGGCTGAGCCGGTCGAAGATCCCCTTGGTGGCTGGCAGCATCGCGGCGAAATCGTAGCGGAGCGCCCGGTCGCACCCAGTGGAAGCGGCACCTCCAAGCCGACGCCCGGCCCCGGCGGAGGCCAGCTGCCGCCCCTAGGCTGACCTCATGGCTGTCCACCTTCTCGTGACGACGACGACCCCGGACCGCGAGTCCGGCGCGAAGCTCGCCGGGTCGGCGGTGGCCGCGCGCCTGGCGGCCACCGCCCAGGTCACCGGCCCGGTGTCGTCGTTTTTCCGGCACCTCGGCGAGCAAGGCGAGGGCGAAGAGTGGAACGTGACGTTCAAGACCACGGACGCCCGCTACGCCGAGCTGGAAGCGCACATCATCGAGCAGCACCCGTGGTCCAAGCCGGAGGTGACCGCGATCGAACTCGCCCGCGGGTCCGCGGACTACCTGCGCTGGGTCGAGACGGCGACCAGTCCGGAGGCTTAGGCGTCCAACCGGGCCAGCAGGTCGGCGACGACCGGGGTCGACCGGTAGCGAGCCATCCGCCGGGCCACCGCCGTGATCCGGGTCGCAGGCCGCACCGAACCGACGCCCGCGGCCAGGTCGACGGCTCGCGTGAGGGTCGCGGCGGCTTGCTCGACCTCGCCGGCCTGCAGGTACGACGTGGCGAGCCACGTCAGGTACAGCGCCTTGTCACGTGCGTGCGTGTCGTCGAACCCGGCCAGGACCCGCTCCAGCACCGGGACGGCCCGCAGCGGCCGGCGGAGCTCGGTCCAGCACCGCCCGGCCATGATGTCGATCTCGGTCTCGTCGACCCAGAACACCCAGTCGGGTTCTGGCCGGCTGTCCCGGACCCACAGGGCTTCACGCGCCAGGTTCAGCGCCCGGTCGGCCTCATGTGGCTCTCCGGCAGCGGCGTGCGCCCACGCTTTCCGCTCAAGCAACAGGGCGTTCACGTTCGGCGTGGCCATCGGTCGCGCGACCTCGTATGAGTCGGCGGCCAGCGCGGTCCCACTCTGCGATGTCGTCGTGGTCCGCTGGTAGGCGGCGTACGCCAGAGCATTCCCCGCCAGATCGAGCGCGCCGGCTTCTTCGGCTGTCTTCCCGCTCTCGCCGTACAGCCGCTGAGCGAGGGTGTGCCTGCCGTTGTCGAAGGCGGCCCAACCCGCTTGTTGCTGCTGCTCGGCCAGCAACGCCCGCAACTGCCGGCCGATTTCGGCTGCATGGCTGGAGTCGCGGAGCAGCCGCTGCGTGAAATCGACCTCTGCGGCGTACACGGGAAAGGTCTCGGCGCCGCCCATGATGTTGTCGAGACGCCGGAGGCGAGCTGTCCGGCGGCGCAGTTCGTCGATGTCGGACTGCCCGATCCGGCGTGTGGTCGGCTCTTCGGTACGGGCGAGCGGGATGGCCAGAGCGGCTACTGCTCCGATGAACTCACGTCGTTGCACTACTTCTCCCGCCTTCGCCTTCCGCCGTTCCACGCGCGTCGACCTGACAGCGCGCCGAACTTCCTGCTCGCTGATCTCGAAGCTCGCGGCGATGTGCTTCTGCCAGAACGGCGTCACCAGCCGTCGCTCGGACTCCCACCGCGAGATCTCGTTCCGGGTCACGGCTCGCCCCGCAAGCTCGGAGAGCACCTCAGCCTGGTCGGTTTGGGATCGACCGGCCTGTTTTCGCAGGAACCGGAGCAGAACACCTATCCCGTGCTGCTCCACTCGCACTCCTCGCGGTCCGGCGCCACTGGGTGGCCATCATCGCCCTGGCCCCCGAATCCGGCCACTCCGTGCGAATGGCCACCCGCACTGGGCACTCCTACCAGCCATTATCACTCCTAGCGTCAACGGCGTGACGACGCGCGATGATCACCAGGCCCCAGCCGCGGCAGTGATCTACATCGAACCGGCGGCGATCCACCCCGTCATCGACGGCGAGTGGCACCGGACCCGGTTGACCGGCATCCCCCACCCCGGCCAAAGCGTCACGATGCTGTGCGGCGTGATCGCGGCCGCTGCGTTCGAGCCGTGGGAGCAGCGCCGCGCGCACGGCGCGCTGACCATGTGCCACGGCTGCGACCTGATCCACCGGCGCCACCACGGCATCCCGCAGGCGCACGACCGGCTCCGCCGATGACGCCGGATCGGCCGCAAACGGATATCCCCAGGTCGCGACCCGCACGATATTGTGACCCGATGACGGCCGTACCCGAGGCGACCGAACTGGACGGCTCCGGCCGTGCGGCCCAGCCTCGTCAGCTCATCGTGACGGTGTACGGCCTCTATTCGCGCACCGAAGGCGGCTGGCTTTCCGTCGCGTCGCTGATCGATCTGCTGGCCGCCGTCGGGGTCGACGAGCCCGCTGTGCGCTCGTCGATCTCCCGGCTGAAGCGGCGCGGGATCCTCGAGGCCGTGCGGCGCAACGCCACCGCGGGCTACGAGCTGTCCGACGACGCCCGCGGGATCCTGCGCGAAGGCGACGAGCGGATCTTCCGCCGGGAGCGCGCGACTCCGGCCGACGGCTGGCTCCTCGCGGTGTTCTCGGTGCCCGAAACCGAGCGGCACAAGCGCCACCTGCTGCGCACCCAGCTCGCCCGGATGGGCTTCGGCACCGCCGCCTCGGGCGTCTGGATCGCGCCCGCGCACCTGCACGACGTCACGGCCGAGGCGCTGACCCGCCTCGGCCTCGCCGGGTACGCCGACCTCTTCCGGGCCGACCACCTGGCCTTCGGCGACGTCGCGGCGAAGGTCCGCGACTGGTGGGACCTCGACCGGCTCGACGAGCTGTACACGACGTTCCTCGACGAGCACGGCCCGGCGCTGCGGCGCTGGCAGCGGCGCAAGTCCGTCGCCGACGAAGAGGCCTTCGGCGACTACGTCCGGGTGCTCACCGGCTGGCGGCGGATGCCCTACCTCGACCCCGGCCTGCCCGCGGAGTTCCTGCCGCGCGACTGGTCGGGCATCCGCGCGGCCGAGCTGTTCTTCGAGCTGCACGCCCGGCTGGAGGACCCGGCCCGCGCGTACGTCTCGAAGGCGATCAGCCTCGGCTGAGTCCTCTGCCGCGGCTGGTCGTGAGTGTTTAGGGCGGTTCTAACCGCCCTAAACACTCACGACCGCGAAGCCTTGGACCTCGACCAGCGCTTCCTCATCCCAGAGCCGGTCGACGCCGATGCCGGCCATCGCCGGGTACTCGGTGCCCGCCAGGCGCCGCCAGACCGCGCCGATCTCGCGCGCGTGGGCCCGGTAGTCGGCCATGTCGACGATGTAGATCGTCACGCTGCAGAGATCCGCGGGTGCGCCGCCGGCCGCGCGCAGCGACGTCAGCAGGTTGCCCAGCGCGCGCTCGAACTGCTCGACGACGCCGTCGCCGACGATCCGGTTCGACGCGTCCAGCGCGGTCTGCCCGGCGAGGAAGACGACGCGCCCCTCGGCGACCACCGCGTGCGAGAACCCGGACGGCTTGCCCAGCTCCGGCGGGTTGATGCGTTCCATGCGGACACGGTAGCCCATCTATCGCCTTATTGACGGTCGTACGCGTGACGACATACCCTGGACGGCGTGCGTATCGCGGTGATCGGCGGCGGCCCGGCGGGCCTGTACTTCGCCGCGCTGACCAAACAGCTCGGCCCGGGTCACGACATCACCGTCTGGGAGCGCAACGCGCCCGACGACACCTTCGGCTTCGGCGTGGTGTTCTCGGACGAGACGCTCGGCGGGATCGAGCACGCCGACGCGGCCGTGCACGAGGCCATGCGCGCCGAGTTCGCCCGCTGGGACGACATCGACGTCCACTACCGCGGCACCGTCACGACCTCGGGCGGCCACGGTTTCGCCGCGATGAGCCGCAAGCGCCTGCTCGGCATCCTGCAGAACCGCTGCGCGGAGCTCGGCGTCGAGCTGCGTTTCCGCGACGAGGCGCCGGTCGACTTGTCGGCCTACGACCTGGTCATCGCCGCCGACGGCGTCAACTCCGCGGTCCGCGCGAAGCACGCCGAGCACTTCCGGCCGAGCGTCGAGACGCGCCGGTGCCGCTACATCTGGCTCGGCACGGACCTGGTGTTCGACGCCTTCAAGTTCTACGTCCTCGAGACGCCGGCCGGGATCATGCAGATCCACGGCTACCCGTACGGCCGCGAGGGCAGCACGTTCATCCTCGAGGTGCAGGAGGACGTCTGGCAACGGACGTTCGCCCCCGTCGCCGCGACCGCGCTCAAGCCCGGCGAGAGCGACGAGAACTCGATTTCGCTGATCCGCGAACTCTGCGCCGACGTCCTGCAGGGCCACGGCGTCCTGGCGAACAACTCGAAGTGGGTCACGTTCGGCACCGTGCGCTGCGAGACCTGGGTGCACGGCAACGTCGTCCTCCTCGGCGACGCCGCGCACACCGCGCACTTCTCGATCGGCTCCGGCACGAAGCTGGCGATGGAGGACGCGCTCGCGCTGGCCGCGTGTCTGCACGAAAACGACGGTGTCGAGGAGGCGCTCAAGGCGTACGAGCTGGAACGGCGTCCGGTCGTGACGTCGACCCAGCGCGCCGCGCAGGCCAGCCTGGAGTGGTTCGAGAACATCGCGCAGTACGCCCACCAGGACCCGCCGCAGTTCGCGTTCAACATCCTGACGCGCAGCCGCCGCGTCACCTACGACAACCTCCGCCTGCGCGACCCGGAGTTCGCCGCCGAGCTGGACCACTGGTTCGCGCGCTCGCTCGGAACGACGTCGCGGCCGCCGATGTTCCAGCCGTTCAAGCTCGGCGAGCTGGAGCTGCCCAACCGGATCATCGTGTCGCCGATGGACATGTACTCCGCTGTGGACGGTGTCCCGGGCGACTTCCACCTGGTGCACCTGGGCAGCAAGGCCCTCGGCGGTGCCGGGCTGGTGATGACGGAGATGGTCTGCGTCTCGCCGGAAGGCCGGATCACGCCCGGCTGCGGCGGCCTCTACACCGCCGAGCAGGAAGCCGGGTGGAAACGGGTCGTCGACTTCGTGCACGCCCAGTCGTCCGCTCGCATCGGCGTCCAGTTAGGACACTCCGGCCGCAAAGGTTCGACAAAGCTCATGTGGGACGGCATCGACGAGCCGCTGCCTTCCGGCAACTGGGAAGTCTGCGGGCCCTCGGCGCTGCCGTACTCCGAGCGGAACCAAGTCCCTCGTGAACTGTCCACATCGGACATGATGGCGATCCGGGACGAGTTCGTCGCGTGCGCCGAAGCCGCCGCGCGCGCCGGGTTCGACGTCCTCGAACAGCACTGCGCGCACGGCTATCTGCTGTCCTCGTTCCTTTCGCCGCTGACGAACCAGCGGAGTGACGGCTACGGCGGCTCGCTGGAGAACCGGCTGCGCTTCCCGCTCGAAGTCTTCGACGCGGTCCGCGCCGCGTGGCCCGCCGAGCGGCCGATGACCGTCCGGATCTCGGCGACCGACTGGGCGGACGGCGGGATCGACGCCGACGACGCCGTCGAGATCGCGCGCGCCTTCGCTTCCCACGGGGCCAACGGCATCGACGTCTCGACCGGCCAGGTGGTGTGCGACGAGAGGCCGCAGTACGGCCGTAGTTACCAGACGCCGTACGCCGACCGGATCCGCAACGAGATCGGGCAGGAGTACGGCATCGCGGTGATCGCCGTCGGCGCGATCTCGTCGTACGACGACGTGAACTCGCTGATCCTGGCCGGCCGCGCGGACCTGTGCGCGCTGGGCCGCACGCACCTCTACGATCCACAGTGGACGTTGCACGCGGCGGCCGAGCAGGGCTATCCGATCGCCTGGCCGAAGCAGTTCGCCGCGGGCAACCGCAAGCCGCAGACCGGCCGTTCGGATGGCCCGGAACCGCGGCTCGACCTCGTCCGGTCGGGCCCGGCCGGCACCGCCCACGCCCGCTGGCGACCGGAAGGCGACCGATGACCTTCACCCTGGACGCGGACCAGCTCGCCTTCGCGGCGGACGTCCGGAAGCTGGCCGAGGAGCAGCTGCGCCCGCTCGCCGAGTCCGGTGTGGAGGGTGCGGTCAACCGCCCGCTGCTCAAGGCGATGGGCGCGCTCGGCCTGCTCTCGCGGCTCTTCCCGGGCGTCGCCGACGGAAAGCCGTCACGCCAGGCCGCCGCGACGGACTTGTGCATCCTGCGCGAGAACCTCGCGACGGTCAGCACCGAGGCCGAGACGGCGTTGGCGTTGCAGGGCCTGGGAAGTTACCCGATCCTGCAGTCCGGACAGGACGATCAGGTCGCGAAGTGGCTGCCCGCGGTGGCGGCCGGCGACGCGGTGGCGGCGTTCGCGCTGACCGAGCCGGACGCCGGTTCGGACGCGGCCGCGCTCTCACTGAAAGCCGAGCCCGACGGCGACGGCTGGCGCCTCACCGGCGAGAAGATGTGGATCTCCAACGCGCCCGAGGCCGACTTCTACACGGTGTTCGCGCGCACCACCGAAGGCGCGGGCTCCCGCGGCGTCAGCGCGTTCGTCGTGCCCGGTGACCGCCCGGGTCTCGGCGGCGAGCACCTCGACCTGGTCAGCCCGCACCCGATCGGCACCGTCACGTTCGACGGCGTAGAAGTCCGGCGCGAAGAGCTGCTCGGCGAGGAGAACCGCGGGTTCGCCGTCGCGATGCGGACCCTGGACCTGTTCCGCCCCAGCGTCGGCGCGTTCGCCGTCGGGATGGCGCAGGCCGCGCTCGACGCCACCGTGGACTACACCGGGCAGCGCGAAGCCTTTGGCGGCCCGCTGATCAAGCAGCAGGCGGTGGCGCACGCGCTGGCGGAGATGGCGACGCGCACGGAAGCCGCCCGGCTGCTGGTCTACGCGGCGGCGGGCGCGTACGACGCGGGTGAGCAGAACCTCGGCGGCCGCGCGGCAATGGCGAAGCTGTTCGCCACCGAGGCCGCCCAGTTCGTCGTCGACTCGGCGGTGCAGCTGCACGGCGCCCGGGCCTTGCGGCGGGGGCACCTGCTGGAACACCTCTACCGCGAGGTCCGCGCGCCGCGCATCTACGAAGGAGCGTCGGAGATCCAGCGGACGATCATCGCGCGCTGGCTGGCTTCCGCTCGAGCCACCACTGGCTGAAGACGAGCGCGATCGCCACACCGCCCCAGGACGAGATCGCCGCGACGCTCTGCGAGTAGGCCAGCTCGCTGCCGCCGAACGTGGTCGGGATCTGCGGCTCCAGCACGACCATCGCGATCGGCGTGATCAGCCGGTTGACGATGATCGAGAACGTCATGGCCGCACTGCGGATCATCCACTTGCGGTGGTCGCCGAAGCGCCGCTCGCGCACCGCGCGCCAGCCGGCGAAGCCCGGACGGCAGCACGCCGGCGAAGACGTACGCGCGGCCGGCGTAGCGGTGGAAAACGGGGTACGTCCGGCGCAGCCACGGCCAGATCTGCAGCACGGCGCCCACCATGGCGACGGATCCGAAGATCACGTGGGCGACGAGGAACCAGTAGTGCGCGGGAAAGCCGGCCGGCTGCGGCACCCGCGACCGCGCCGGATCGAAGGCGAGGTACGGCGGCAGCGAGAAGGCCAGGAACGCGAGCACGAGCAACGCGAGCGGCCCGATCCACGGCCGTCGCCACCACGGCCGCCGCTGCGGTGGCGCGGGTCTGATTTCCGTCCGGACGCTCATGGTTCCCCCAAGGGTCGGCTACCCGTACGAAGCTAGGGAAACCCCCGGGGCCGGACCATGGGGCCCACCACCTGCACCCTGGTGGGGCCCGCCTTACCGCCGAATCTCACAGGACCGCGAAAACCACACTCAGACCCGGCCGGGTGATCCAGCCGACCGGCCCCGCTGATCTCGGATGATCTTTCAGCTCATTGTTCACCGCACCCGTCACGACGGCCACAGCATCGACGCGAGGAGCACCGCACACGTGAATCGTGAATCCCGCGCCGGCGATATCGGCGAGCCCCCGCGCCAGCGTCCGTGCTGCCTGAGACAACCCGACCAGGTCGACGGGAAAGCGATCCAGCACGAGACACCCGTGCGGACAACCACCGCCCAAGACGAGCGGTCGGGGAAAAACGATCCGGCCCGCGTCGATTTCGCGGCCGAGCCGCTGCCCGAACGCGCTCGCGCCGCAGGGATCGAATCGAGCATCAGCTGCCGTGAAGATGGCCATGACCAGCAAGCGATCCATTCGCCTCCCCTTTCCCGCGACTGACTTCCACCAAACCGCAGCGCAGGCACTGGGCCTATCGGCCGTACCGATCACGCACACCATGTGCGGATTCTGCAAATTCGCTTCTCAAGCGCTGAGCCGAGCTATCGTGAAAGTGCCAGGACCCCGTCCGGGGAGGCCCGATGAGTCACGACGACGTGCTCAGCCAGTTGCTCCGGCACCCTCGCCCGCCTCGCGAGGTCGTCCGGATTGCCCGTTGTGCCGCCGGTTGGACGCAAGGCGCGCTCGGTCATCGGTGCGGGTGCTCGGCCAGCCAGATCTCACGGTGGGAAACGGGCAGGTCACCGCTTCGGGACGTCGGTGTCCTGCAGCTCCTGGCGGTCGCGCTCGGCTTGCCGATTCAAGTATTCGGCCTTCTCCCCGATAACCCACACGGAGTGTCCGACAGGACGTCGCCTGGTCGTGGGCCTACTGTTGGCCCGGTTCCGGTGCCGATGCTCGAGGAGGACGACCCGATGCGGCGTCGCACTTTGCTGGCCGGAGTGGGCGGCCTGGCCGGGAGTGCCCTGTTCGGGGCGCAGCCCGCGTTCGGCTCCGCCGATCCGATCCGCTCGCTCGAAAGCGCGTTGCTCAACCCGCCGATCGCGAATGCGGGAGCCGCGTCGTTGCCGGAACTCGCTCAAGCGGTGGCGCGGACCCGGTCGGTCTTCCAGCAGGCGAAATACGCCGATCTCGCTGCTCTGATCCCCCAGGTACTCGCCCGTGCGATGGCCACCCGAGCGCAATCACGTTCAGCCGAAGACGTCGCGGTCGTCAACCGGCACCTCGCCGAACTGTACACGCTGACGACCGAATTGATGATCAAAGTCGGAAACGACCGGCTGGCCTGGACCAGCGCGGACCGCGCGCTGCAAGCCGCGGACGCTGGCGGCGACGTACTCACTCAAGCCACCACTCGCCGGACTTGGGGAATCGTGCTTCGCCGGTCGGGCCGAGCCGAAACCGCGCGTCAGCTGGTCGTCGATGCAGCGGCCGCCTTGCAACCCGAATTGCATCGCGGAGCGGATCATCTATCCGTGTACGGCTCACTGCTGGAGACCGGCGCTTACACGGCGGCCGTCGACGGAGATCGTGACACCGCGAAGACACTGATCCTCGAAGCCGCCGACGCGGCACGACACGTTTCCGCCGGTCCACATGCGACGGCGTTCAACCCCACCGCCGTCGGCCTATACCAGATCAGTATCGCCCGTGTTCTCGGCGATTCGGGTGCCGCCATCGAGCACGCCCGGCGCATCGACCCCGCCGCCATCCCGGTCGTCGAACGGCGGGCCCGGTACTACTCGGACGTCGCTCGGGCATTCCACCAATGGGGCAAACCGGAGCAGTGTTATCGGGCCTTGCTCGCGGCCGAGCACGCGTCACCGGACGAAGTGCGCTACCGCAAGACGATCCACCGGATCACCGAGAGCCTGATCCGGCACCCGAACGCGAGAAACCTCCCAGGGCTCCCCGCGTTCGCGCGCCGGACCGGCGTCCCGATCTAACTCAGCTGCCGCGGACCCGGCGGACCATGTCGCGGTAGAAGAGGCCGCTCTGCTTGACCGTGCGCTCCTGCGTCTCGTAGTCCACCCGGATCAGGCCGAACCGCTTCGCGTAGCCGTAAGCCCACTCGAAGTTGTCCAAAAGGGACCACGCGAAGTAGCCCCGGACGTCCGCGCCCGCGTTGCGCGCCGCCGCCACCGCGGCGATGTGCGAGGCCAGGTACGCCGTGCGCTGCTCGTCGCGGACGAAGCCGCTCGAGTCCGGGTCGTCGTCGAACGCCGAGCCGTTCTCCGTGATGTACATCGGGACGCCCGGGTAGTCGCGGCCCAGGCGGGTCAGCAGTTCGGTGAACTTGTCCGGCAGGATCTCCCAGCCCATCGCCGTCGTCGGCTCGCCGAACGGCACCGCGCGGGACGTCGGGACGCCGTCCGAGTCGACCGCGCTGCCTTGCTCGTCGACGCCGGAGAACTGCTGGCCGAAGTAGTAGTTGACGCCGAGGAAGTCCAACGGTGTCGAAATCACCGAAAGGTCGCCGTCCTGCACCGGCAGCTTGACGCCGCGCGCGGCCAGGTCCTCGACCACGTCTTCCGGGTACTCCCCGCGCACCAGCGGGTCCAGGTAGATCCGGACGCCAAGGCCGTCCGCTTGCCGCGCCGCGCGGACGTCTTCCGGCGCGTCGGTCGCCGGGTCGGCGGTGCACATGTTGAGCGTGATGCCGAACTCCGTGTCCGCCGGTGCGGCCTCACGCATCCGCTGCGTCGCGAGGCCGTGGCCCAGCAGCAGGTGGTGCACCGCGTGCAGCCCGGCCGCGTAGTCCCGGCGGCCCGGCGCCATCACACCGTGCACGTACCCGTGCATCGCCGAGCACCACGGCTCGTTCAACGTCGTCCAGTGCCGCACGCGGTCCTTGAGGCGGTCGAACACCAGCATCGCGTAGTCCGCGAAGCGGTACGCCGTGTCGCGCGCCGGCCAGCCGCCCGCGTCTTCGAGCTCCTGCGGCAGGTCCCAGTGGTAGAGCGTCAGCCACGGCGTGATGCCCTTGCCGAGCGTCTCGTCGACCAGCCGGTCGTAGAACCCGATGCCCGCCTCGTTGACCGGGCCGCGGCCGCGCGGCTGGATCCGGGGCCACGCCACGGAGAACCGGTAGGTGTCCGCGCCCAGCTCACTGACCAGCCCGATGTCTTCCGGCATCCGGTGGTAGTGGTCGCAGGCGATGTCACCGTTGTCATTGTTGTCGATCGCCCACGGGACCTGGCAGAAAGTGTCCCAAATGGACGGTGTGCGCCCGTCTTCGGAGACCGCTCCTTCGATCTGGTACGCGGCGGTGGCCACGCCCCAGCGGAAGTCCGGCGGCAGGCTGTCGATCAACGCCTGCTGCTGCGCGGTCGCGGCTGTGGTCTCGGTCAAGGCGGCTCTCCTCCAGTGGTACCAGACAGGACGGGCGACGTTCAGGGGGTAGCGACGGGGTGCAGGAAACACGCCACTTCGCGCGACGCGTCGCCGCCGGGCAGGCCCAGCACGGGCACCTTCGAGTCGCACGGCTCGAAGGCCTTGGGACACCGCGGGTGGAACGCGCAGCCGGCCGGCATGCCCCGCGTGTCCGGCGGTGAACCCGGGATCCCGCTGAGCTCGCGTCGCGGACCCCGCAGCGCGGGGAACGAGTTCAGCAGGCCGTAGCTGTACGGGTGCAGCGCGTCCCGGTAGAGCGCCGACGCCGGGGCCTGTTCGACGATCCGGCCGCCGTACATGATCGCGATCCGGTCCGAGAACTCGACCAGCAGCGAAAGGTCGTGCGTGATGAACAGGACCGAGAAGCCCAGCCGTTCGCGCAGTTCCACGAGCTGGCCGAGGATCTGGCGCTGCATCACGACGTCGAGCGCGGTGGTCGGCTCGTCCATGATGACCACGCGCGGTTCGAGCGCCAGCGCCATCGCGATCATCACGCGCTGGCGCATGCCGCCCGAGAGCTGGTGCGGGTAGGCCTCCAGCCGGTCGGCCGAGATGCCGACCAGCTTCAGCAGCTCCTTCGCCCGGGCCACCCGCCCGGCGCGGGTCGTGTCCGGCTCGTGCGCCTTGATGACGTCGACGAGCTGGGTGACGACCTTGTGCACCGGGTTCAGCGAGTTCATCGCGCCCTGGAACACGATCGACGTCTCGGCCCAGCGGAAGTCGCGCAGCTGCTTGTGGTTCAGCTTCAGGACGTCGTACGGCCCGGCGTTCTCGGGGTGGTAGATCACCTCGCCGCCGCGGATCACGCCCGGCGGCGCGAGCAGCCGCGTCAGCCCGTAGGCCAAAGTGGACTTCCCGCTGCCGCTTTCCCCGGCCAGGCCGAGGACTTCGCCGCGGTTGAGCGTCAGGTGCACGTCGCGCACCGCGCGCACGGCCTCGTCGCCGACGCCGTAGTCGACGTCGAGGCCCTTGATCTCCAGGACCGGTGTCATGATGCCTGTTCCTCCCGCCCGAGCACGGGCGTGAAGCCCACTCGCATGTGCTGCGTGCGTCCGTGGATGTCCCGCACCTTCGCCTTGCCGCTGCCACGCAGCCGCGGGCTGACGAACTCGTCGATGCCGAAGTTCAGCAGGGACAGCGCGGTGCCGAGGACGGCGATCGCCAGCCCGGCCGGCACGAACCACCACCAGGCGCCCTGCGCCAGCGCTTGCTGGCTCTGCGCCCAGAACAGGATCGTGCCCCAGTTCCAGTTCGAAAAGCTCGAGACGCCGACGAACGCCAGCGTGATCTCCGACATCACGCCGAAGATCACCGTGCCGACGAAGCTGGACGCGATCACCGCCGTCAGGTTCGGCAGGATCTCGAAGAAGATGATCCGCCACGTCGACTCGCCGGTGGCGCGCGCCGCTTCGACGTATTCCCGGCCTCTCAACGAAAGGGTCTGCGCGCGCAGGACCCGCGCGCCCCACGCCCACGACGTGAACCCGATGACCACCGCCACCAGGTAGTCACCACCGCTCGGCAGCGCGCTGCCGATGATGATGATCAGCGGCAGCGCCGGGATCACCAGGAACACATTGGACAGTGCGGAGAGTCCTTCGCCCGGCGTCCCGCCGAGGTAACCGGACGTGACGCCGACGATGACCGCGAGGATCGTCGCCACGACGCCGGCGGTCAGGCCGACGAGCATGACGCTGCGGGTACCGACCAGGACCTGGCTGAAGATGTCCTGGCCGAGGTGCGTGGTGCCGAACCAGTGCCGCCCCGACGGCCCTTCGAGCAGGTCGTTGCTGCGGGCCGACGGGTCGAACGGCGCGATCCACTCACCGATCACCGCGATGATCAGGAAGAACACGATGACGCCGAGCCCGGTGATCGTCTTGCCGCCGCTGAGGAACCGGAACTTGCGCCGCTTGGCGCGCCCGGCGATGGCGTCGATCGGGAGGGCCTGGGCGGCCTTGACGTCCGCTGCTGGTACCGCCATGTCAGCCCGCCTTCCGGGTCCGCGGGTCGAGCGCGAGGTAGGCGACGTCCGCGAGGAGGTTCGCCACCAGCACCGACAGCGTGATGATCAGGAAGATGCCCTGCATCAGCGGGTAGTCCTGCGAACCGACCGCCTGGAACAGCTCGAAGCCGACCCCGGGGTAGGAGAAGACGATCTCCACGAGCAGCGTGCCGCCGACGATGAACCCGAGCGCCAGCGCGAACCCGGAGACGCTCGGCAGCAGCGCGTTGCGCGCCGCGTAACCGACCGCGACCCGGCGTTCGGACAGGCCCTTGGCGTGCGCGACGGTGACGTAGTCCTCCGACGCGACCGTCACCATCATGTTGCGCATGCCCAGGATCCAGCTGCCCATCGAGCTGATCAGGATGGTGATCGCGGGCAGCAGGCTGTGCTGGATCGCGCTGCCGATGAAGTCGGGGTCCCAGCCGGGGATCAGGCCCGGGTCGTAGCCGCCGGACGACGGGAAGAAGCTCCCCGGCCCGGCCAGCAGCGTCAGGGCGATCAGGCCGAGCCAGAAGTACGGCACCGACGAGAGGAACGTCGTCACCGGGAGCAGGCCGTCGACCCACGAACCGCGCTTCCAGCCGGCGACCACGCCGAGACCGGTGCCGATCAGGAAGCCGATGATCGTGGTGATGCCGACGAGGATGATCGTCCACGGCAGACTGTCGCCGAGCACCTCGGTGACCGGCGTCGGGAAGAACGTGAACGACAGCCCGAGGTCGCCGCGGAAGAGCTGGGCCCAGTAGTGGAAGTACTGGGTCACCATGCTCTCGTTCTTGTCCAGTCCGAAGAGGACATACAGGGACTGGATCGCGTCGGCGCTGAGCGTGCCCTGGTTCTTCGTGATCAGCGACTGCACCGGGTCACCCGGGATCAGCCGCGGGATGAAGAAGTTGATGGTGACGGCGGCCCATGCCGTGAAGAGGTAGAAGGCCAGCCGTTGCAGCAGGTACCTCATCGGGCGGCCCCGTCGTACAGCCAGCACGCGGCCCAGTGGCCGGGCGCGTCGTCGACCTCGAACCGCGGCGGCAGGTCGGTCTTGCAGCGTTCCATCGCGACCGGGCAGCGCGGGTGGAACCGGCAGCCGGACGGCGGGTCGATCAGGCTCGGCGGCTCGCCGGCCCCGCGCTCGACGGGCACCTCACCGGGCGCGAGGTCACTGTCGCCGGCCCGGGCCTGGAGCCGGTCGGGGTCGGGAGCGGAGTCGATCAGCAGCCGGGTGTACGGGTGCGCCGGGCGCTGTGTGATCGTCTCGCTGTCGCCGCCTTCGACCATCCGGCCGGCGTACATCACCATCGTCTCGTCGGCGAAGTAGCGCGCCGACGCGATGTCGTGGGTGATGTAGAGGATCGCGAGGTGCAGGCGTTCCTTGAGGTCCCGCAACAGGTTCAGCACGCCGAGCCGGATGGAGACGTCCAGCATGGACACCGGCTCGTCGGCCAGCAGGGCCTCCGGGTCGGCGCCCAGAGCCCGGGCGATCGCGACGCGCTGGCGCTGCCCGCCGGACAGCTCGTGCGGGAACTTGTCGATGTAGCGCTCGGGCGGCGTCATCTGGACGCGCAGGAGCAGGTCGTGCAGCGCCTGCTCCAGGTCGTCGCCGGCCCGGCCGTGGATCTTCAGCGCTCGCGTCAGGTGGTACCGGACGGTGTGCACCGGGTTCAGCGACGCGAACGGGTCCTGGAAGATCATCTGCACCCGGCGGCAGTAGGCGCGGAAGGCCTTGCCGTGCCGCACGTTCACGGTCTCGCCGTGCAGCCGGATGTCGCCGCCGGTGCGCGGGTAGAGCCCCGCGAGCAGCCGCGCGACGGTCGACTTGCCCGAGCCGGACTCGCCGACCAGAGCGGTGACCCGCCCCCGCCGCAACGTCAGGGAGACGTCGTCGACGGCCTGGACGGCGCGGCGCGGGCCGGTGAGCCCGGCGCGTCCCTTGCGCCGCACCGGGAAGTGCTTGGTCAGGCCCTCCGCCTCGAGGACCACCGCACCGGGGGTTTCCCCCTCCGATCCGGCCGCGGCCGGATCGGAGGGGGCCGGGGCGGCCGCGGCGTCGCCGTGGCCGTCCCCGTGTTCGGTCTTCACACCTGAGTCCGCCATCGATCAGGCCGCGGGCTTCAGGTGCAGGATGATGTCCAGCGCGTTGCGCAGGGTGGGCTGCGCGGGGGCGTACGGGTTCGCCTCCTCGGGCCAGCCCGTCCAGTTCTTCGTGCTGTACTCGCCACCGGAGTTCGCGGCCGACGTCGGGATCATCGGCTGCTGGTCGATCATGATCTTCTGCAGCGTCGCCATGGCGGCGGTGCGGGAGGCGTCGTCCTCGGCGTTGGCGTAGGTCTCGAGTGCCCTGGTCGCCTCGTCGTTCTTGAAGCGGCCGTAGTTGCCGTTGATGTTGCCCTGGCCGGTCGGCTTGTAGCGGTTGCCGTCCATGACGTCGCGGTACAGGTCGTACGGCGTCGCACCGTCGTTGGTCCAGTGCATCAGGCCCTCGAAGTCACCGGTGTCGACCGACTTCGTCCACGCGTCCTGGTTCATCTTGTCGACCGTCGCGGTGATGCCGATCTGCGACAGGTTGTCCTTGATGATCTCCAGGTCGGTGATGTAGTCCGACCAGCCGGACGGGACCGTGAGCTTGAGGGTGACCGGCTTGCCGGACGGGTCCTGCAGCTTGTCGCCGTTGAACGTGAAGCCGGCGCCGGTGAGCTGCGCCTTGGCCGCCGCGACGTCGACCTTGACGGTCTGGCCCTGGTACTGCGGCGCGATGAACGGGTCGCCCGCCGGCGTCGGGATGCCGGTGACCTGGTCGTTCTTCGGGTAGAAGTAGCCGGCCTCACCCTGGTTGAAGATGTCGTCGCGGTTGATCACCTTGCTGATCGCCTGGCGCAGCGGCGCGCTGTTCCAGGGGGCCTTCTCGGTGTTGAACCACAGGCCGTGGACGGCCAGCTGCGCGGGGAACCAGAGCTTGTAGTGCTCGGGGTCCTTGTTCGTGTAGACGGCCTTGTAGTTCGGGATGAAGACGAAGCTCCACTCGGCCGCACCGCTGGCCAGCGCCGAGACCTGCGCGTTGTTGTCGGTGTAGGAGGTGTAGCGGATCTCCTTGACCTTCGGCGCTTCCTGCCAGTAGCCGTCACGCTGGCTGACGATCACCGTCTGCGGGGTGAACGACTTGAGCGTGTACGGGCCGGTGCCGATCGGGTTCTTGATCGTGTCGAGCGCCGGGTCCTTGATGCCCTGCCAGATGTGCTTCGGCACCACGATCGTCTGCAGGATCTTGACCTGGTTGACGAACTGGGAGCTGTCGAAGTTCAGCGTGACCTGGTTGCCGGCCGCGGTGATGTCCTTGTACGGGACGGCGTCGATGTTCAGCGCCTTGTTGTCCCGCAGCAGGCCGAACGTGTAGGCCACGTCGTCACCGGTCATCGGCTGGCCGTCGGAGAACTTGACGTTGTCCCGGACGGTCAGGACCAGCTTCTTGTAGTTGTCCGACCAATCCCACTTCGTCGCCAGCCACGGCTTGCCGGGCTCCTGCGGCTTGACACGGTTGAGCATCACGAGGGGTTCGAAGATCGTCCACCGGTAACCGAGGTTGGCCGCGGCCGACGTCTCGAGGAACGGGTTGTTGTTCTCCGACTGCGGGCCGTTCGGCATCCCCACGTTGAGCACGGCGTTGGGGTTGCCCTGACCTGCGCTCGAGCTACCTCCCCCGCACGCGGTCAAGCCCCCCAGGGCCATTAGTGCCACTAGCGCTGCGACGATGGAGCGCTTGACTCGCATCGGTTCCTCCTGGTCATCGACGACTACTCCGTGTCGACTGGTAGCGAGCCCCGACCGCCGGCGACCGAACGACGCCACGAGTCAACCCGGGTGACTCGGGTCACGTCAATAACACGGCGGTAACGTTTTGTACCTAAGTTTAAGTACTGAAAGAACTCGCAGGCTTGGGCCGACCGGCGGTTTCCCCCTTGCGACACAAGGGGTTTCAGCCGGTCCGGCCGCCCGCGGCGAGCAGCTGCGCAACCGGCAGGGTGGCCGCGCCGAGCGCGACGGCCTCCGGCCCGAGCCGGCCGAGGACGACTTCGGTGTGCCCGGCGAGGTAGTCGAGCGCGTGCCGGCCGACCGCGTCACGCACGGCGGGCAGGATCGCCGGACCCATGATCGCCCCTGCGGAGCCGGAAAGCACCACCCGGTCGGGGCTGAGCAGGTTGATGAGGTTCGCGATGCCGATCCCGAGGTACTCGCCGGTCTCGGCCAGCACCTCCGCGGCCGGGCCGTCGACCTGCGCTTCGGCCACGATGTGGGCCAGTTCGGCGTCGCTTTCGTCCCCGATGACGGGATCTTTCCCCACCCGATCGGCGTAGTGCCGGACGACCGCCTCGGTGCCGACGTAGGCCTCCAGGCAGCCGTGCGACCCGCACCGGCAGGCCGCGCCGCCCGCCTTGACGACCGTGTGCCCCCACTCGCTGGTCGTGATGCCCGGGTGCGACGGCCCGGCCGTGGCGACCGCGGCCCCGACCCCCACACCGAGCAGGGCAACGATGGCGCGGCCGGCGCCCCGGCCGGCCCCCAGCCAGCTCTCGGCCTGACCCAGCGTGCGGGCGCGGTTGTCGAGGTGCACCGGCATCTTTCGGGGGGTCCAGGGGGGCTCGCCCCCCGGCTGGGGCCCGGGGTTCGACCCCGGAGGGAACAGCGCGACGACGTGTGGGCGGATGAGATCGGCGAAGGCCACGCCGCGCCAGCCGAGGGTGGGCGCGTGGACGATCCCGCCGTCGCGGACCGCGCCGGGCACGCCGATGCCGACGCCGAACACCGCGGCGGCGTTCCCGCCCTCGAGCACCTCGGCGATGCCGGTGCGCACCAGCGCGGCGACCTCACCGGGGTCGAGCCGCGTGCCGACGAGGGGGTGGCGCACGGTGCCCAGCGTCCCGAGCGCGCAGTCGAACAGGCCGACCTCGACGTGCGTCTCGCCGACGTCGACGCCGACGACGTGGCCGAAATCCGGGCGCACGGCCAGCAGCGTCCGCGGGCGTCCGCCGTCCGATTCGACCGATCCGGCTTCGGCGACGACGCCGTCCGCGATCAGCTCGGCAACGACGTTCGTAACGGTGGCGGCCGAAAGTCCCGATTCAGCTACCAGTTCCAGTCGGCTGACGGGGCCGTGGAGGTAGAGGGTGGAGAGGAGCGCCGCACGGTTGTGCCGCCGGAGGTCTCTGGTCGTCTGCCGCACCACCTGGGTCACGGTGGGGATTGTGCCAGACACATGCGGTACGACCATCAGTTCGGGACTTAGTTCACCAGTTAATACATGGCCACAACTTAGGGTGATCAGGCATCCTGTCAGTAGCCGGTAAGAGTTCAGATGGGTTGCCCATGGCGAGCAAGCGCACCACCGTCCGCGATCTGCGGCGACACAACCGTTCCCTGCTGCTGTCGAAACTCTACTTCGACGGCCCGCTGTCGCGGCACGAGCTCAGCCAGCTGACCGGACTGAGTGCCGCCACGGTCAGCAACGTCACCGCCGAACTGGGCGAGGAACGGCTCATCACCGAAGCGGGCCAGGTGGAATCGGACGGCGGCCGGCCGCGCGTGCTGCTGCGCGTCGACCCGGCGTACGGCCACGTCGTCGGCGTCGACATCGGCGAGACCGGCGTCAAGATCGAACTGTTCGACCTGGCGATGAACCGCCTCGCGACGGTCGACCACCCGCTCCCGGCGGCGCCGGACCCGGCGACCGCGGTCGAGCAGGTGACGTCCGGGCTGCGCGAGGTGTTCGCCAGCGCGGGCATCGAGGACTCCGCCGTGCTCGGCGTCGGCATCGGCGTCCCCGGCACGGTCGAGCAGGGCGAGCGGGTGCTGGTGCACGCGCCGACGGTCGGCTGGGACGCCGTCCCGCTCACGGACCTGCTGCGCGACGCCGGGGTGACGCTGCCGCTGTTCGTCGACAACGGCGCGAAGACCCAGGGCCAGGCGGAGATGTGGTTCGGCGCGGGCCGCGGCGCGAAGCACGCGGTGATAGCGCTGATCGGCTCGGGCGTCGGCGCGGCGGTGGTCGCGGACGGCTCGACGTACCGCGGCTCGACGAGCAGCGCGGGCGAGTGGGGCCACACGACGATCGCCTACGGCGGCGCACAGTGCCGCTGCGGCGCGCACGGCTGCCTGGAGGCGTACATCGGCGCGGAGGGCGTGCTGACGCGGTACCGAAGGGCGCGCGGCAAGGACATCCCGGGAGCGGACGAGCAGGCCCAGTTCTCGGCGCTGCTGGAGGCGGCCCCCAAGTCCAAGACGGCGGCGCGGGTCCTGGACGACACGGCGGGCTACCTGGGCGCGGGCATCGCGAACTTGATCAACTTGTTCAACCCGGAGCGCATCGTGATCGGCGGCTGGGCGGGCCTGGCACTGGGCGAGCAGCTCCTGCCCAGGATCCGCGAGGCCGCGGGCGAGCACGCGCTACGGCACCCGTTCAGCCAGACGTCGATCCAGCTGGGGTCCCTGGGTCTGGACGCGGTCGCGACGGGCGCGGCGACGCTGCCGGTGGCGGACCTGCTGGAGCAGGGGGCGACGTCCCGGATAGCCAAGCCGGGAGCATCGAACTCCGACGCGGCCTGACCCGGACTCCCGCTCTCACCCTCACCGGAACGGCCAACACACCGCCCGGAGGGGCCAACACACTCACCGGAGCGGCCAACACGCCGGGCACCCCCGGTGCGCCGACCGCGCCGGGCACCGTGTTGGCCACTCCCGCCTGCGTGTTGGACCTTCGCGGCAGCGTGTTGGCAACTCCGGGCGCAGTGTTGGCCGCTCCCGTCGGCGTGTTGGCCGCGCCGGGCACCGTGTTGGCCACTCCCGTCAGCGTGTCGGCCACTCCCGCCGGCGTGTTGGCCACTCCCGTCACCGTGTTGGCCGCGCCGAGCACCGTGTTGGCCACTCCCGTCGGCGTGTTGGCCGCGCCGACCGCCGCGTTGGCCACTCCAGGCGCCATGTTGGCCACTCCGGGACCCGTGTTGGCCATTCCGGGCGCCGTGTCGGCCCTTCCCGGCAGCGTGTCGGCAACGTGGTGAGCCCTCGTGGCCCCAGAGCGGCGCCCACCCTCCCCAGGGGGTCCATCCCCGCTCCAGCGTATCGAGCCCACCCGACAAGTCCCGGGAAACGCCACCGCAGGAGCACCCCTCATCCACAACCCGGCGAGCCTGTGGACAACCGCGTGCCCCGCTGAGCGGGAACCCGGCTCCCGCAGGTCAGCGGTACCTCGAGCCATCCGGACCCGTCAGCAACCCACCCTTAATTCGGGTTGAAAAAAAATGACGGTCCGACTGTTGCCCGACTTGTCTGGACCATGCATACTTTGTTGCCAGGCACAACAAAGCCCTGTAGAACCCTTCGTCGCCCGCGATCCACCCGCCCCGGACCGCGGACGGCACCGCGATGCCCGGTCACGCCTGCCGCCGCCCCGGCATGCACGGCCACCTCCCCTCCCCGCGTTCCGTGCTGCGCGCGGAACGCCGGTCCCCACGGTGAGAGAGGCGACAAAGATGTCCACCTCGAAATTCCGCAAGTTGCGAAGAGCAGCGGCACTACTGGCCGTCGGCTCGCTGCTCGTCCTCGGGCAGCAGGCACTGACCGCACCCGCCGCCGAAGCCGCGGCCACCTTCACCGACGACTTCAACGGCCCCGCCGGGTCCGCCGTCGACGGCTCCAAGTGGCAGCTCGAAACCGGCGACAACGTCAACAACCACGAACGCCAGTACTACACCTCCGGCACGAACAACGCCCAGCTCGACGGCCAGGGCCACCTCGTGATCACGGCCAAGAAGGAAAACCCCGGCAACTACAACTGCTGGTACGGCCGCTGCGAGTACACCTCCGCGCGGATGAACACGTCCGGCAAGTTCAGCCAGGCCTACGGCCACTTCGAGACGCGCATGAAGCTGCCGCGCGGGCAGGGCATGTGGCCGGCGTTCTGGATGCTCGGCGGCGGCAACTGGCCGACCGACGGCGAGATCGACGTCATGGAGAACGTCGGCTTCGAGCCGAACACCGTGCACGGCACCATCCACGGCCCGGGTTACTCCGGCTCCGGCGGCATCGGCGCGGCCTACAACGGCCCCAACTTCTCCGACGACTTCCACACCTACGCCGTCGACTGGTCGCCCAACCAGATCAAGTGGTACGTCGACGGCAACCTGTACCAGACGCGCACGCCGTCCGACCTGAACGGCAACCGCTGGGTCTACGACCACAACTTCTTCATCATCCTCAACCTCGCCGTCGGCGGGTACTGGCCGGGTGACCCCAACAGCAGCACGACGTTCCCGCAGCAGCTGGTCGTCGACTACGTCCACGTCACCAACGACACCGGCGGCGGCACCACCCCGCCGTCCGGGCGCACCGGGCGGATCACCGGCATCGGCGGCAAGTGCGTCGACGTCGCGGGCGCCAGCACCGCCAACCTCACGCCGATCCAGATCACCGACTGCAACGGCAACGCCGCGCAGAACTGGACCATCGGCACCGACGGCACGATCCGCGCCCTCGGCAAGTGCATGGACGTCAACGCCGCCGGCACCGCCGACGGGACAGCGGTGCAGCTCTACGACTGCAACGGCACCGCCGCCCAGAAGTGGGCGATCAGCGGGGCCAAGGACATCGTGAACCCCAACGCGAACAAGTGCCTCGACGCCACCGGCAACAGCTCCGCGAACGGCACCCGCCTGCAGATCTGGACCTGCGGCGGCGGCGCGAACCAGAAGTGGACCACTCCCTGACCTCGGTCCCCGTCGTGAGTGCGTAACAGTGTTCTAACACTGTTACGCACTCACGACCCCTTATCCCACAGGAGAATCCAAGTGCGGCGATTCCTCGTCGCGCTAATGGGGTGTGCCCTGTTAGCGCTTTCTTTCCTGACGTCCACCTCCGCCCAAGCGGCGGTCGAGGCGGGTCCGTCCGCGAGCCAGCTGCTCGCGAAGACGACGTCCTGCCAGCAGATCTCGAACGGCAAGTACTCCTTCGACGAAGGCGGCGCGGCGACCGTGCCCGTCTGCCAGGCCAACGGCGCGGTGTTCTTCAAGGCCGACATGGACATCGACTGCGACGGCGTCCGTACCACGCAGTGCAACGAGCAGACCGACTGCTGCTTCTACCCGGACACCGCGTTCCACACCTCGACCGACCAGCCGCTCAACGCGGCCCAGCTGCCCTACATCGTACTGCCGCAGCCGACGTCCACATGGGACTACCGCAACTACGGCATCGACGGCGGTTCGGTCGTGGCGGTGATCTACAACAACCAGGTCACCTACGCCGTGGTCGGCGACACCGGGCCGACGAGCATCATCGGTGAGGCGTCCTACGCCACCGCCGTCAACCTCGGCATCAACCCCGACCCGAGCAACGGGGGCACAGAAGGTCCGGTGACGTACATCGTGTTCCCGAACACGCACGTCAACCCGATCGAGAACCACAACAACGCCACCAGTCTCGGCGAGCAGGTCGCGACGCAGTTCGCCGGCGGCACCACCACTCCGCCGCCCGCCGGTGGCGGGCAGATCACCGGCGTCGGCGGCAAGTGCGTCGACGTCAACGCGGCGAGCAGCGCCAACGGCACCGCCGTCCAGCTCTACGACTGCAACGGCACCACCGCGCAACAGTGGACAGTCGGTTCCGACGGCACGATCCGCGCGCTCGGCAAGTGCCTCGACGTCACCAGCGCGGGCACGGCGAACGGCACCACCGTCCAGCTGTGGGACTGCAACGGCAGCAACGCCCAGAAGTGGTCGGCGAACGGCTCGCAGAACCTCGTCAACGCGGGCTCCGGCAAGTGTCTCGACGCCACCGGCAACAGTTCGGCCAACGGCACCCGGCTCCAGATCTGGACCTGCGGGTCCGGTGCGAACCAGAAATGGACGCTCCCATGAGAAAACGCTCTCTCCTCTCCCTGCTGGGCGTGACCGCGCTCGCCGCGGCCACCTTCGCCGTGCCCGCGCAGGCCGCGGGCGAAGCCGTGAACGTCTGGCTCACCACGACCGACGACGCCAAGGGCGTCAACGTCACCCGCGGCCTGCAGCAGCAGACGCCGATCAGCTTCACCGCGGGCACCGGCACCGGCGGCCAGACCATCAACGTCAACGAGAACACCACCTACCAGCAGTTCGAGGGCGCCGGCGCGTCGTTCACCGACTCCGCCGCGTGGCTGCTCAACTCGAGCAACCTGCTCAGCGCCGGCACCCGAAACTCGGTGATGCAGAAGCTGTTCGACCCCAACGCGGGCATCGGCATCAGCTTCCTGCGCAACCCGATCGGCGCGTCGGACATCGCGCGCAACAGCTACACGTTCGACGATGTGCCCGCCGGGCAGACCGACCCGAACCTGGCGAAGTTCTCCATCGCGCACGACCAGGCGGACGTGCTGCCGCTGACCAAGCAGGCGCTGCAGCTCAACCCGCAGATCAAGGTCATGGCCTCGCCGTGGAGCGCGCCGCCGTGGATGAAGGACAACGACAGCTACCTGCTCGGCTGGGTCGAGTCGCAGTTCTACCCGGCCTACGCGCAGTACTTCGTCAAGTACGTCCAGGCCTACCAGGCCGCGGGCGTGCCGATCAACTACCTGACCGTCCAAAACGAACCGACGTGCTGCGCGAGTTACCCGTCGACCAACTGGAACGGCGCGGGTCTGGCGTACTTCACCAAGACCAACCTGCTTCCCGCACTGCACAGCGCCGGACTGTCCACAAAGGTCCTTGCGCTGGACTGGAACTGGGACCAGTACCAGTCCTTCGCGGCGCCCACAATGGACGACGCGGCCATCCGCAACGACCCGAACTTCGGCGGCATGGCGTGGCATGGCTACGGCGGCAACGTCTCGCAGCAGACGACCGTGCACAACCAGTACCCGAGCGTCAACGCGTACTCGACCGAGCACTCGGGCGGCACCTGGGTGTCGAACCAGCAGGCCGAGGACATGACGAACATCGTCGACTACACGCGCAACTGGAGCCGCACGGTCACCAAGTGGAGCCTGGCGATGGACCAGGCGCACAACCCGCACAACGGCGGCTGTGACACCTGCACCGGCCTGGTTACCGTCCACAATGGAGACGGCCGCAACGGCCAGGTCGACTACACCGTCGAGTACTACACGATGGGTCACCTGACGAAGTTCGTGAAACCCGGCGCGGTCCGGATCGACTCGAACGACAACTCGACCGTCCGCAACGTCGCCTGGAAGAACCCGGACGGCTCGAAGGCGCTGATCGCGTACAACACCAGCACCGGCACCCAGAGCGTCCGGGTGAACTGGGGCAACTCGTCGTTCACCTACAACCTGCCCGGCCACACGTCGGCGACGTTCACCTGGGCGGGCAACCAGGGCACCGGCGGCGGGGGCGGCACCGGCAAGACCGGGCCGATCACCGGCCTCGGCGGCAAGTGCCTGGACGTCGCGAGCGGCAGCAGCGCGAACGGCGCGGCCGTGCAGCTCTACGACTGCAACGGCTCGGCCGCGCAGCAGTGGACGGTCGGCACCGACGGCACGCTCCGCGCGCTGGGCAAGTGCCTCGACGTGACCGGACAGTCCACAGCGGACGGTGCGCAGCTGCAGCTATGGGACTGCGGTGGGACGGCCAACCAGAGATGGGCGGCGACGGCGGCGAAGGACCTCGTCGGGGCGGCGTCGAACAAGTGCGTCGACGCGACCGGCAATTCGAGTGCGAACGGCACCCGGCTGCAGATCTGGACGTGCACCGGCGCCGCCAACCAGAAGTGGAACGTGCCCGCATGAAGAAACTGGCAGCATTCGGCGCTCTAGTAGCAGCAGCGTCGGCGCTGGTGCTCACGCCGGGTGTCGCGCAGGCGGCGACCGGGCCGATCACCGGCATCGCCGGCAAGTGCGTCGACGTCAACGCGGCGAGCACCGCCAACGGCACGGCGATCCAGCTCTACGACTGCAACGGCTCGAACGCGCAACAGTGGACGGTCGGGTCCGACGGTTCCCTGCAGGCGCTGGGCAAGTGCCTCGACGTGACCAGCGCGGGCACGGCGAACGGCGCGTTGATCCAGCTGTGGGACTGCAACGGCTCCAACGCCCAGAAGTGGACGGCCAACGCGGCGAAGAACCTCGTCAACACCGGGTCGGGCAAGTGCCTCGACGCCACCGGCAACAGCTCGGCGAACGGCACCCGCCTGCAGATCTGGACCTGCGCGAGCAGCGCCAACCAGCAGTGGACGCTCCCGAGCGGCGGCACGACCCCGCCGCCGACCGGGCCGGGCGTGATGGCCGTCGCGCCGTACCTCTACAACGGCTGGGGCAACCCGCCGAGCCCGGCGACGATCCAGAACGCCACCGGCGTCAAGTGGTTCACGCTGGCGTTCGTGCTGTCCAACGGCTACTGCAACCCGCAGTGGGACGGCGGGCGCGCGCTGACCGGCGGCGTCGACCAGAACACCATCAACACCGTGCGGGCGGGCGGCGGCGACGTCATCCCGTCGTTCGGCGGCTACTCCGGCAACAAGCTGGAGTCGTCGTGCGGCAGCGCGGGTGAGCTGGCGGCGGCGTACCAGAAGGTGATCAGCGCCTACGGTCTCAAGGCGATCGACATCGACATCGAGGCCGACGCCTACAGCAACCCGACCGTGCAGCAGCGCACGGTCGACGCGCTGAAGACGATCCGGGCGAACAACGCGGGCATCAAGCTGTACGTCACGTTCGGCACCGGGCAGTCGGGGCCGGACAACAGCCTGGTCAACCGCGCGGCCCAGTCCGGGCTGACGGTCGACGGCTGGGTCATCATGCCGTTCGACTTCGGCGGCGCCGGCCAGAACATGGGCACCCTCACGCAGCGGGCGGCGGAGGGCCTCAAGAACGTCGTCAAGTCGGCTTACGGCTACGACGACGACACGGCCTACCGGCACATGGGCATCTCGTCGATGAACGGCATCACGGACAACAGCGAGACGGTCACCCTGGCCGACTTCACCACCATCCTGGCCTACGCGAACACGCACCACCTGGCCCGGTTGACGTTCTGGTCCGCGAACCGCGACCGCCCCTGCCCGGGCGCCTACCCGAACGACGACACGTGTTCGGGCGTTTCCCAGCAGGCGTGGGACTTCATGAGGATCTTCGCCCGCTACGCCGGCTGACGCACCTCCCCTGAAGTACGTGAAGGCCTCCTTACCGGCTCTTAGCGCCGGTAAGGAGGCCTTCACGGCGTTTCGGAACTGCCGGGGGTGACCCTGGGGGTAGTCACGCCCCGGCAGCCGGGTTTCGCGGGCCGCTGGGGGTATCCGGCGGCGAAACCGCGCTGAGGTTATCCAGTCCGCGGCCCGGAAAAGCCGGGCTCGGCCCGTCCGGACCGCAAGCGTGCCCGAAGACGCACTACTCGACGGCGATCGCCGCCCGGGCGGCGGCCGCGCGGTCGGCGTACGCCTCGACCAGCTGCTCCTCCGCGTCCTCCAGGTACTTCATCAGCAGCTGCTCCGCGCCCGCGCCGTAGCCCGCCTCGACGCGGTCCAGGATCTCGTGGTTGCGCGGCAGGTAGCGCTCGTGGAAGCGGCGTGGCTCGGCCATGATGTGGAAGACCAGCCGCAGCTCGGCGATGAGCCTGCTGACCAGCTCGTTGACGCGCTCGCTGCCCGACAGCGCGGCCAGCTCCTGGTGGAACCAGACGTTCGCGGTGCCGAGGTCCTTCCAGTTCCCGTTGCGGGCGGCCTCGTCGCCGATGTCGACCTTCTCCTTGATCCGCGGGAACGACGCCGGCTTCGCCGTCACGCCCCGGACCGCGGCGCATTCGATGATCTTGCGCACGCGGTAGATGTCGACGACGTCCTCGATGCTCGGGATCCGCACGAACACCCCGCGGTTGAGCTCGTGGGCGAGCAGCCGCTCGTGCGTGAGCAGCCGGAACGCCTCCCGCAGCGTGTTGCGCGAGACGCCGAGCGCGTTGCCGATGTCCTGCTCCGACAGCCGCCCGCCGGGCAGGAAGAAGCCCTCCGCGATGCGCTTGCGGAGGACGCCCGCCACCCGCTCGGCGGTGCTCTTGCGGCTGACCAGGCCGCGATCGGCCTCCAGGCCGGGCAGGTCCGGGACCACACTGTCTTCGATGACCACGGGGACGATGGTACCCGTCACACTGAGGACGATCCAATTGCAGTCTTGTGGAATTGTTGAACAATCCTTACTGTGTGAGGCACGCCACGATGAGACACTGGCCTGGAGGTGCCCGACATGACTGCCACAGCAACCGAGGCCCGGCCGTTCGACTGGTTCCGCACACTGGGGAAACGCGGCCGGCTCGCCTTCGCCGGCGCGTTCGGCGGGTACGGCCTGGACTCGTTCGACTACCAGACCCTGCCCCTCGGGCTCGCCGCGATCACCGCGTACTTCGGCATTTCGAGCGGCGAAGCCGGCCTGCTCGGCACGACGACGCTGGTCGTGTCGGCCGTCGGCGGCATCGGCGCCGGCATGCTGGCCGACCGCATCGGCCGCGTCCGCACGCTCCAGATCACCATCGCGATGTACACGGTGTTCACCGTGCTCTGCGGGTTCGCGCCCAACTTCGAGACGCTGCTGATCTTCCGCGCGCTGCAGGGCCTGGGCTTCGGCGGTGAGTGGGCGGCCGGCGCGGCGCTGGTCGCGGAGTACTCCTCGGCGCGCTACCGCGGCCGGACCGTGGCGTTCGTGCAGAGCGCGTGGGCGGTCGGCTGGGGCCTGTCGGTGATCGTCTACACCGTCGTGTTCAGCCTCGCGAGCCCCGACCTGGCCTGGCGCATCATGTTCTGGACCGGCGTCATCCCGGCGCTGCTCGTGCTCTGGGTCCGCAAGAGCGTCAAGGACGCGCCCCGCGCGGAGGAACGCCTCAAGGGCGAGCGCGTCAAGGGCACGCTGGTCAAGATCTTCCACCGCGACCTCCTGCGCACGACGTTCTTCGCCGCGCTGCTCGCGACCGGCGTCCAGGGCGGGTACTACACGATCTCGACGTGGCTGCCGTCGTACCTGAAGAAGACGCGCGAGCTGACCGTGATCGGCACCGGCGGCTACCTTGCCTTCCTGATCACCGGCGCGTTCGTCGGGTACGTCTGCGGCGGCTACCTGACGGACCTGATGGGGCGCAAGAAAACCTTCCTGACCTTCGCGATCCTGTCGGCCGGGCTGATCGTCGCGTACACCCAGATCCCCAAGGGCGCCAACGGGCTCGTGCTGGTGCTCGGCTTCCCGCTCGGCTTTTCGATGTCCGCGATCTTCAGCGGCTTCGGCGCGTACCTGGCCGAGCTGTACCCGACGACGGTGCGCGGCACCGGCCAGGGCTTCACGTACAACTTCGGCCGCGCGGTCGGCGCGATCTTCCCGACCGTCGTCGGCTTCCTCGGCGCGGGCGGCGCGATCGTGTTCGGCGCGATCGGCTACGCCATCGCCGCGCTCGCCCTGCTGGGGCTACCCGAAACCCGAGGGATCGAACTCGTTGACTGAATCTTGTGGGGGTGCGACCCCCACACCCCGCCCGGGGGCCCGCCCCCGGACCCGGAAGTTTCCGAAGGGGGAACTCATGACGACCTTCGACCAACCGGCCACCTTCACGCCGGAGCAAGCCCGCCAGGCGTTCCGGCGTGGCACGGCCCGCCCCACCACGGGCTGGGCCGGCGGCTTCACCCAGACGAACCTGATCGCCGTGCCGCAGGACTGGGCCTACGACGTCCTGCTGTTCTGCACCCGCAACCCGCAGGCGTGCCCGCTGCTCGACGTCACCGACCCCGGCGACCCGGCCACGCGCCTGGCCGACGGCGCGGACCTGCGCACCGACCTGCCGCGCTACCGGATCTGGCAGAACGGCGTGCTCGCCGGCGAGGTCTCCGACGCGACCGGGCTGTGGCGCAGCGACATGGTCGCCTTCTCGATCGGCTGCAGCTTCACGTTCGAGACGGCGCTGGCCGCGGAGGGCATCCCGCTGCGGCACGGCGAGCAGGGCCGCAACGTCTCGATGTACCTGACGAACCGGCCGTGCGAGCCGGCCGGGCGGCTCTTCGGCCCGATGGTCGTGTCGATGCGGTACCTCCCCGAGGACCGCGTCGACGACGCCATCCGGATCACCCGCGCGATGCCGGCCGTCCACGGCGCGCCGGTGCACATCGGCGACCCGCGTACCCTGGGCGTCGAAGATCTTTCGCGGCCGGACTTCGGTGATCCGGTGGACGCGGCCGACGGTGACGTCCCGGTGTTCTGGGCCTGCGGGGTCACCCCGCAGGCGGCGCTGATGGCGTCGCGGCCGCCGTACGCGATCACCCACGCGCCGGGGTACATGTTCATCACCGACCGCCACGACAGCGAATACCGGGTGGGCTGAAATGGACCTGAACAGCGACCTCGGCGAGGGTTTCGGCGCCTGGAAGATGGGCGACGACGAAGCCGTCCTCGACATCGTGACCAGTGCGAACGTCGCGTGCGGCTTCCACGCCGGCGACCCGTCGGTGATGCGGCACGTGTGCGAGCTGGCGGCCGATCGCGACGTCGCGATCGGCGCGCACGTCGGCTACCACGACCTGGCCGGGTTCGGCAGGCGCGCACTCGACATCGGCCCGGAGGACCTGGCCAACGAGGTGCTCTACCAGATCGGCGCGCTCGACGCGTTCGCCCGCGCGGCCGGCAGCCGCGTGACGTACGTGAAGCCGCACGGCGCGTTGTACAACACCGCGGCGGCCGACCCGGAGCAGGCCGCGGCGATCGTCGAGGGCCTGCGCCGGTACGACCCGGCGCTCGCGCTGCTCTGCCTGCCGGACTCGGAAATGCAGCGGGAGGCCGAAAAAGCCGGGGTGGTGGCGTACGCCGAGGCGTTCGCCGACCGGGCCTACACCGCGGAAGGCCGCCTGGTGTCGCGCAAGCAGCCCGGCGCCGTGCTGCACGAACCCGGCGCCGTCGCCGAGCGCGCGGTGGCCATGGCGACCGGCGGCGGGGTCGTCACGGCCGACGGCGCCAAGCTCGACCTGCGCCCGGACTCCCTGTGCGTGCACGGGGACACGCCGGGCGCGGTGGAGCTGGCCCGGCGGATCCGCGACGGGCTGACCGACGCGGGTGTGCCGCTCACCGCGTTCACCGGATGACCGTCCGGCTGCTGCCGTGCGGGCGGCGCGCGGTGCTCGTGGAGGTCGACGACGTACTGGGTTATCAGGCCGCGCTGGCGCAGGCGCCGCCTCTTGGTGTCGAAGAGCTGGTTCCGGCTGCACAGACGTTGCTGGTGCGCTTCGATCCGGCGGTGACCTCCGCTGACCGGCTGGGCGCCCTGCTGCGTCAAGTGTCCCCTGTGGACAGTCAGGTTGCCGACACGCGCGAAGTGGTGATCCCGGTCGTGTACGACGGCGAAGACCTGGCCGAGGTCGCGGCCGAGACCGGGTTGCCGGTCGCGGAGGTCGTGGCCCGGCACAGCGCGGGGTCGTACGTCTCGGCGTTCTGCGGGTTCGCGCCCGGGTTCGCCTACCTGTCCGGCGCGGACCCGGTGCTGCACGTGGCCCGCCGATCCTCGCCGCGGACGCGCATCCCGGCCGGCTCGGTGGCGATCGCGGGCGAGTACAGCGCGGTGTACCCGAGCGCGTCACCCGGTGGCTGGCGGCTGCTCGGGCGGACCGACGCGCCGGTGTGGGACGTCGAGCGCGACCCGCCGAACCTGCTGCCGCCGGGAACGCGCGTGCGCTTCCGGGAGGTCTCGTGAAGCTCGAGATCCTCCGGCCCGGGTTCACCACGACCGTGCAGGACCTCGGCCGCCCCGGCCACGCGGCCCTCGGCGTCGGCCGGTCCGGCGCCGCCGACCGCGGCTCGTTCCGGCTGGCCAACCGGCTCGTCGGCAACCCTTCGGGGGCCGCGGGCCTGGAGGTCACGCTCGGCGGCCTGGTGCTGCGCGCGACGGCGTCGACGACGATCGCCGTGACCGGCGCGGACTGCCCGCTCACGGTGGGCGGCCGCGCTTTCGGCCTCAACGCGCCGATCACGCTGCCCGCGGGCTCGGAGCTGTCCCTCGGCCTGGCTACGACCGGCTTGCGCTGTTACGTCGCGGTGCGCGGCGGCATCGACGTCCCACCGGTGCTGGGCTCGCGGTCGACGGACACGCTCGGGAAGCTCGGCCCGCCACCGATCGCGGCCGGAATGCTGCTGCCGGTCGGCGACGACGCGCTCGGGTTCCCCGCGGTCGATCTCGCGCCCCGCGCGGCCCTGCCGGTGTCGCCGGTGCTGCGCGTGACGCCAGGCCCGCGTCGCGACTGGTTCACCGACCCGGCACGGCTGCTGTCCACTGTGTACACGGTGTCCCCGGACTCCGACCGCGTCGGCATCCGGCTGGTCGGCCCTCCCCTTTCCCGCACCCGCCACGACGAACTGCCGTCGGAGCCGTGCGTGCCGGGATCACTGCAGGTGCCGCCGTCGGGCCGGCCGATCCTGTTCCACGCCGACCACCCCACGACGGGCGGCTACCCGGTCATCGCCGTCGTCGACGAGGAGGACCTGGACGTCGCCGCCCAGCTGCGCCCCGGCCAGACCCTCCGCTTCCAGCCCTCGTGAGTGTTTAGGGCGGTTAGAACCGCCCTAAACACTCACGACAAGCTGCGGCAGACCACCCAGGCCGTGACCGCGACCGCGAACCAGATCGCCCAGGCCGCGCCCGGGGCCAGGCCGGTCGCGATGACCCCCAGAGCCATCGCGACCAGCACCGGCCAGGCCCGCCGCCGTCGCCGCGCCAGGCCGGACTCCGCCAGGTAGGCGTCGAAGGCCTCCGCGACCTGGTCGTCGATCTCGTCGCGCAGCCGCGGGCTCAGCTCAGACATGCGCCGGGACCGCCGGGCGCGGCACCGCCACCAACAGGCACGCCAGCGCCAGCGGCACCTCCAACCCGGCCATGAGCAGCGAGAACACGACGTCGTCGCCGGCCGTGACGACGTCGAACCAGGCGTCGGTCAGCAGCAGCGTGGCCGTGCCGATCGCGGCGAACGGCATCCGCGGGTCGCCGCGGCCGAGCAGCCAGGCCGTCGCGAGCAGGCCGAGCGCCTCCGCCGCGTCGAAGCCCGTCCACGCCAGGCTCCAGTGCTGCGCCGGATAGACGTCCGGCAGGGTCATCCCCAGTACCGCGATCCACGGCAGCAGGCACAATCCCGCCGCCCAGAAGATCTTCCGCATCGAAACCCCCGAAGTCTCGTACCCCTGGAACCCAAGGTAGCCGAATGCAGAGATTCTTTGCAAACAGTCTCTGTAGTACGCTCCAGGCATGGTCGAACGTCCCGAGCGGCGGGTCCTCACCGGCGCGGATCTCAAGGCCTTCTCCAAGGCCCTCGCCAACCCCGTGCGCCGCGACATCCTGTCCTACCTGGGCGAACACGGCGAAGCGAACTCGACGAGCGTCGCGAAGGCCCTCGGCGAAAGCACCGGGACGACCAGCTACCACCTCCGCAAGCTCGCCGACCTGGACCTGATCGCGGAGATCGAGGAGCGCTCCACCGGCCGTGAGCGCTGGTGGAAGGCGCTGTCGAAGGACATCTTCACGCCACCCGGCCTGGAGATGACGCCCGACGAGCGCGAAGCCGCGTCGAAGCTGGGCGCGCTCAAGATGAGCCACGACATCGGCCTGGTCACGCGGGCGTACGCGGGGTACGACAGTGCCGAGGGCTGGAACCAGATCCACCGCTCCGGACTGCGCCTGACGAAGGACCAGATCGCGTCGTTCGTCGAGGAGTACCAGAACCTGATCTGGAAGTACGTCACCGCGCCGGGCGAGCACCCCGAAGGGGCCCGCGCGCTGGCCGTCCGGCTGGTCATGGTCCCGGAGACGGAGACCGCCTAGAACCCGCAGTGTGATGTTCAGCCGGACACGAACGACAATCAGTGCGTTTGAACCCCGTACGCGCCACTCGGGCTCCACCTGATCCCATAGGCGAAGCCGGGTGCCAGATGCCGAAACCGGACGTGCACCTCGCCGGAGTCGTCAGCCTTAAGCGTCGTTCCTCGCGGCGCCGTGTCGCGTGCGTCCTCCTGGAAAGCCTTTTCCAGGAGGACGATGTGCTCCGGCACCCGGGCGCCGAACTTGACGTGCAGGTCGAACAGATCGCACGGGTGCCGCGGCACGCACACGTAGTGCGGTTCCCGGATGCTCGCCCGGAACCGCAACGCGATTTCGTGCTGCTCCCCGCGCCGCAACGGTTCCGGCAACCGCAACGCCAGCCCGATCCGGTCGCTCGACTCCATCGCCCGGCTGGTCAGCACACCACCGTGGAAGACGTCCACTTCCAGATCCGACTCGTGCACGGATTCGCCCGACTTCGCGGCCGCGCTCAGCGTCAACGCCAGATCCAGCTCGGTGATTTCGTCGGCATCCGCGACCACCCGCCGGAATTCGAACGCCTCGGCCGACGGGTCGCCCAACGTCAGCGCGACCCGCAGTTCTTCGGTGTGCCAACTGCGGCTCGGATACCGCGGCCCGGGATCCGGCTCGGCCACCTTGACCGCCATTGCCGCGATCTGTTCGATGCCTTCGTCGATACGCCGGCGCACCGTCCGGTCGTCACGCTGCAGCGTGGTCGCCGCCCACCGCACCCGTTCCTGGTAGAAGGGCTTGCGGGCGCTCTCGTGCAGCGCGAACGCGGCGAGCAGGACGATCTTCAGGTCCTCCGGCAGCGCCTCGACCAGCGGCACCAATCGGCCGGACAGTTTACGCTGCAGCACGGCCTGGTCGTCATCTTCGAAAATGCCGCATATCTCACGCAGCGCCGGCCCGACCCGTTCCCCCAGCGGTGTGGTGAAAATTCCCCTCCCCTTGCGGAGAATCTTCAGCTCGCCGACCACCTCCACGGCTTTGACACGCACAGAGGAGTGGGCCGCACGGAAGCTTGCTCCGCTGGAACCTTTAGCCGGAACAACCGGAGATTGCTTCCGCACGGCCGCGATCAAGCAATCCAACGAGGCCGGAGCCCGCCCAGTCCAAGCTGGTTCGCGAGCACACAGGTCGCGGTAGACGCGGCGACTGCCGCCTCCAACGTGTAGCCACGAGTGATCAAGAACCCGATGAAGGTCTGGATCGTGAGGACGAGAACGATGACGATCGTCCGACGTGACTGCCGACCGAGGCCCGGCGAGTCAGGATCCGGCGTGCAGGGCTCTCCCCTGCGAAACGGTGACACTAGAATGCAATCCCTTCTACTCTGCGGTCCAGGCGTGTTCGCCAGCAGCGACCGGAGTTGCAGCCCCGAGCGCGCGAACCCCGTGATTCTTACGCAAAGCAACAGCAAAAGGGAAGGATATCTACGGAGAGTAGTTAACTAGTGACAGATTTGAGGGGGTCACCGGCTGCAACCGGAGACCCCCTCGGCGAGACCGCCTAGACCAACAGACAGATCGCAGGATCCAGACTCGCCGATCGCCTGGCGATACGCAGCCAATGCCCAGCTACTGTCCAGTATATGTCCACTATTTGTCCAGTTTTAGGCTGCTGCCTACGGTCCGCAGCCTGGACTACTACCGGTCAGCACCCTGCTGGTCAGCACCTTGATGCCTCCAGGACTTCTTCCGCTGAAGTGTATTCCCTCATTGAGTCGCTACCCAGAAAGACAGAAGAATTCGACTACTGAACTGGCAGCGTCACTGCGAAAGTGGACGTATTCGCGCTAGCTGAACCCGGACACCCGCAGCGTGATGTTCAGCCGGCCGGTCAGGCCGAGCGCGGGGTCCGCCGTGCCCGGCAACGTCCGCGGGACGCCGTGGTAGGCGAACCGGGACGCCCCGCCGAAGACGAACAAGTCGCCCGAGTGCAGCTCGACGTCGGTGTACGGCCTGTTGCGCGACTCCGTGTTGCCGAAGCGGAAGACGCACGTGTCGCCGAGGCTGAGCGACACCACCGGGGCGGCGCTCTGCTCGTCCTTGTCCTGGTGCTGCCCCATCTTCGTCTTCGCGGCGTAGAAGTTGACCAAGGCGGTGTCGGGCTCGTAGCCCTCGGCCGGTTCGCCGTACGCGTCCGCCAGCGCGCGGCGGCCGAGGTCGCCGAGCCAGTCCGGGAACGGCAGCACCGGCCGGCCGTCGTCGGTCGTGCGCGAGTAGCCGTACGGGTACCAGTGCCAGCCGAGGCAGACGGTCTTGACCGACATCACGCCGCCGTTGGGGTAGGTGGTGTTGCGGTAGCCGGGCCAGCCGCGGCAGGCGGCGACGAGGTCGCGCTGCGCGTCGAAATCGAGCCAGTCGGGCAGGTGCACCGCACCCGGCGCCAGTTCGGCGCGGGGTCTCGGCAGAAGAGCGTCCACTACTTCGATTGTGCCAGCGACTGCCGCCGCCGACGTCCGGCAACGTGCCGTGGATCACGCACCGAACGTCACCACGGTGACGCCCGCTCGCGCCGGCACCGGGTCGTTCATCTCGGCCAGCGCGGCCGGGACGTCGTCGAGCCCGATCCGGCGGCCGATCAGCGCGGCCAGGTCGATGCCCGACGTCTCGACGACGCGCAGCAGCTCCGGGTACTCGTGGGCCTGCAGGCCGTGGATCCCGACCAGCTCCAGCTCGCCGCCGATGACCCGGTGCATCGGGATCGGCGCGACGCCCTGCGCCGGCGGCATCAGCCCGGCCTGGACGTGCCGCCCCCGCTTGCGGAGGCTGCCCACCGACGCCGCGCAGGTCGACGGCGAGCCGAGGCAGTCGAGCGAGACGTGCGTGCCGCCTTCGGTCAGCTCGCGCACGTGCGCGGCGACGGCTTCGTGGCCGTCGAACGCCGACGCGTCGACCGTCAGCGCCGCCCCCGACTTCGCCGCCAGCTCGAGCGCGGCCGGCGAGACGTCGACCGCGACCACCTTCGCCCCGGCCGCGACGGCGAGCAGCACGGCGGAGATCCCGACGCCGCCGCAGCCGTACACCGACACCCACTGCCCGGCGGTGACCCGGCCCTGCCGCAGCACCCCGCGGAACGCCGTGCCGAACCGGCAGCCCAGCGCCGCCGCCTCGGCCGCGCCGAGCGAGTCCGGCAGCGCCACCAGGTTCACCTCGGCGTGCCCGATCGCGACGCGCTCGGCGAACGACCCCCAGTGCGTCGCGCCCGGCTGGAACTCGCGGTCGCAGATCTGCTGGTCGCCGCGGGCGCACTGGGCGCACGTGCCGCAGGCGCAGACGAACGGCACGGTGACGCGCGCGCCGAGCGCCCAGCCGCGCACGCCGTCGCCGAGCGCGACGACGCGACCGGCGAGCTCGTGGCCGGCGACGTGCGGCAGTGTCACCGCGCTGTCATGTCCCTGCCACGTGTGCCAGTCGCTGCGGCACACGCCGGTGGCGTCGACCTCGATGACGGCCCCGCCGGGCGGCGCGACCGGTTCCGGCACGTCCCGGACCAGGGGCGGGACGCCGAACTCCGCCATCACCACTGCTCGCATGCCGCGAGCCTAACCGAGCCGCTCAGGTGAGCGGGTTTCCGTTGGCGCCGCTCAGTTGAGCGGCGGCGGCTGCGGGTGGAAGCGGGTCCGCGGCCGCGGAGGCCCGAGCAGTTTGCTGAGCGAACCATCGGGCACGTTGAGAATGTCCTCGAGGTTTCTCAGCGCCTCCAACGATTCCACCCGCTCGGGCCGGCACCGCCCGGACTGCCAGTGGCTGAGGGTGGCCAGGCTGACCGTGGTTCCCCTGCCGCGCAAGCGATAGCGGATCCGGTCGAGGCCGAGGCCGCGATGCCGGATCGCCGTCCGCAGTGCCACGGCGAAGGGCCCGACGGCCAGCAGCCGGTCGAGTTCCGCCTGTTCCCCCCGGTCGATCGTGTGTGTTCGCTGACCGGTCATCACATCGCTCCGAAGCACTCCCGAATACGAAAATTGGAGCGTAGGCCTGCTTCGGCGAGATCGGAAGACCACTCACCCACCTGCGAACGCCCCGGAAGTCCTGACGTGGTCCGCGATCGCGGCGAAGGGTGCCATGTGGCCGGAGTTGACCGTGACGTAGGAAATCCCCCACCGCTCCCGCCACCGGCGGAGGTTTTCCGTGGCACGGCCCGGATCCGACGGCAGCACGGTGACCGCACCCATCGCCGCCAGCTCGGGGAGGTCGACCCCGGCGAAGCGGACCACCTGCTGGGACGGCTCGTCACCGACGGCGATCAGGTTCAGCCCGAGCTCGATCTCCGGCAGCCGCGGCCCGGCGAGCGTTCGGAATCGATCCACAATGGACTGGGCCTGGTCTTCCGTGGTCGTGGGCGCCCACGAGAAGGTGACGATGTCGGCTTCTTGCGCGGCGAGCGCCAGCATTTTCGGCGCACTTGCGGCGAGCAGCAGCCGCGGCCGGTCGATCGATCGCTTGAGGAGCGCGATCGTTTCGGCCATCCGTGTGACGCGCTCACCCGGCGAGCCGAACTCCCGCCCGAGCACCGCGGCGTGCGCGTCGGCACCGGGCCGCCCGGCGCCCAGCCCGAGCTCGAATCGGCCCCCGGTCTGCTGGTGGAGGGTTTGCGCCTGCCAGTCGAGCACCCGCGCGTCCCGGAAGGGATCGGCGAGCACGAAGGTACCGAGGGTGATCCGCTCGGTGACCGCGGCGGCGGCCCCGAGCAGCACGAACGGGTCACCCCCGGAGACAGGATCGGTGGCGAGCAGGGTGTCGAAGCCAAGTGCCTCGGCCCGCCTCGCCTGAGCGGTCCAGGTACCGAGGTCAGGGGCATAACCGGCGACGATGCCGAAGCGGAACGGAGTGGTCATGCCGCCATGATCGGCGGCGCGGCGGTGTCACCACATCCGCTCCAGGACGTCACCCGGGCGTACGTCGGCTAGCGCAGCGTGACCGACAGGGCCTGCGCGATCTCCTTGCCGATCGCGTGGGTCGCCACCTCCGGCGGGGAGCCGACCTTGACCACCATCGGCCCGCCGAACGGCTGGCGCTCCACCACCTCGATGCGTTCGCCCAGGTTGATCGCGTGTTCGGTCAGGTAGCGCAGCAGCTCCGGGTCGGTGTCCCAGACCCGGACGATCTCGCCGACCGCGCCCGGCTCCAGGTCATCCAGGATGCGGACCGACAGCTCCTCAACGCTGCCGTCCGCGGCCGGGATCGGGTCGCCGTGCGGGTCGCGGACCGGGTTGCCGAGCTTGGCCGCGATGCGCTCGACCAGCCGGTCCGACACCGCGTGCTCCAGCGCGTCGGCCTCCGCGTGGACCTCGTCCCAGGTGTAGCCGAGCTCGGAGACCAGGTACGTCTCGATCAGCCGGTGCCGGCGCAGCACCGACCGCGCGAGCAGCCGGCCGTCGGCCGTGAGCTCGATGCCGCGGTAGGGCACGTGGGTGACCAGGCCGAGCTGGGACAGCTTCGTGACCATCCCCGACGCCGAGGACGGGCTGACCTCGAGCCGGCCGGCGAGCGAGGTGTTGGTGACGGGCTCACCGCGCTCGACCAGGCCGTAGATCACCCGGACGTAGTCCTCGACCGACGAGGATCTCCGGACCGAACCATCTCCCATGCCGCATACGATACGGGCCGCGTACTTTCGCCGTGCGCCTCACGGCCGCCAGCGGTAGCGGATCCAGCCGGGGACCGGTTCCGCGCCGAGCTGGGCGTAGAACGCCTCGCCTTTCTCGTTGCCCGCCTGCATGTCCCACTCGACGCGCCCGTCGGTGCGGGCGGCCAGCTCGGCGAGCAGCGCGCCCCCGAGGCCGTGGCGCCGCTGCGCGGGACGCACGAACAGGTCGTCCAGCCAGATCCCCGGCTTGGCCTCCCAGGTGGAGAAGTTCCAGCTGCAGAAGGCGAAGCCGGCGACCGTGCCGGGCTCGTCGGGCGGGGTCGCGATCAGCACCCAGGCCTTCGGTGCCGGCCCGAACAGGTGACCGCCCATCTCGGCGCGGTCCAGCTTGAGGTCGTGCTTGTCCTCGTAGACGGCGTGCTCCTCGATGAGCGCGCAGATCTCCTCGATGTCTTCGACGACGGCGTCGCGGACGGGCATTTCGCCTCCCGTTTCTGTCGGTGGTGGTCGTTAGGGTCGAGCGCGAAGGAGGTGGTCGATGGCACCCGAGGCGGCGTCATCCGAAAAGCGGTTCGAGGACCTGGTCGACGAGTTCACCGGACAACCGGGCATCACGCCACCCGGCGCGACCGGCGGGTTCGGGCGTGGCGCCCTGCGCGTCGGCGGCCGGATCTTCGTGATGTTCGTCCGCGGGCAGCTGGTGCTGAAGCTGCCGAAAGCGCGGGTGGACGAGCTGGTCGAGGGCGGGCACGGCGTCCGGTTCGACGCGAACAAGGGCACCCCGATGAAGGAATGGCTGGCCCTGGCGGCGGACTCACCGCAGCCGTGGCCCGCCCTGGCGAAGGAGGCACTCGAGTTCGTGGGAGGCGGGTGAGACATCAGGCCTGGTAACGCAGTTCGCCGCCGACGGCGGTGGCCAGCACGCTCAAGTCGTCCAAAGCGGACTCGTCCAGCGGCGAGCCGGAGAGCACGGCGAAGTCGGCGAGCTTCCCGGGCTCCAGCGTGCCCAGGTCCTGCTCGGCGAAACTCGCGTAGGCCGAGCCGTACGTGTACGCGCGCAGCGCCTGCTCCGGCGTCAGCGCCTCTTCCGGGGAGAAGGGCGCGCCGGATGCCGTCCGCCGGCGCACCATGTCCGCCAGGGCGAGCAGGGGCGCGCCGTCGACCACCGGGCGGTCCGACGACGCCGGGAGCACGCAGCCCGCGTCGAGCACGCTGCGCAGGCGGTAGCACCACGGCACGCGGGCCTCGCCGAGCGCGGCGCGCATCCCGTCGCCGAGCTCGTTGACGAACCGGCCCTGTGGTGACGGGATCAGGCCGAGCGAGGCGAGCCGGGTCAGCTCCGCGGGCTGAAGCACGGCGCAGTGCTCGATGCGGTGCCGGTGGTCCGCGCGTGGCGAAGCGGCCAACGCGGCTTCGTACGCGTCGAGGACGACGGTGATCGCGCGGTCGCCGATCGCGTGCGTCGCGATCTGCCAGCCGGCGTCGTGCGCCTTCCGGATCGTGCGGGCGATCTCGTCCTCGGGCACCTGGAAGTAGCCGCGGTTTTCGGGCTCGCCGTCGAACGGTTCGTGCATCGCGCAGGTGCGTCCGACCAGGGAACCGTCGGCGAACAGCTTCATCGGGCCGACGCGCAGCCACTCGTCGCCGAGGCCGGTGCGCAGGCCGAGGTCGAGCCCGAACCCGGCGCCGTCCGGCAGGTCGTGGAGCACGCTCGCGGCGACCATCACCGTGCTGCGCACGCGCAGCACGCCGCGGTCGCGCGCGACCTGGTAAGCGGCCAGTTCGGCGGGTGTCTCGCCGACCAGCCCGCCGCCGATCCCGGCCTCCTGGACGCTCGTGATGCCCTCGGAGAGGTACCGCTCCGACGCCCGGTCGAGGCCCCGGACGACCTGCTCCACCGGCGTCGGGTAGGTCAGCGGCCGCAGCAGCAGCTGGGCCTGCTCGCGCAACAGCCCGGTCGGCGAGCCGTCGGCGTGCACGACGTCGCCGCCGACCGGAACGTGCGCCAGGTCCAGCTGGTCCAGCACCGCCGAGTTGACCACCGTCATGTGCCCGGACGTGTGCTTGAGCCGGACCAGCATCCCGGGCGCCGCGCGGTCGAGGCCGCGCCGGTCCGGGTGCCCGCCGGCGAGCTTGTTCTGGTCGTACCCGCTCCCGATCACCCAGCTGCCGGGCGGCAGCGTCGCGGCCCGCGCGGCGACGGCGTCGTAGACCTCCTCGACGCTGCGGCAGCCGCCGAGCGGGACGTCGTCGAGGGCCATCCCGAACCAGGCCATGTGGTTGTGCGCGTCGTGGAACCCTGGCACGACGAACCCGCCGCCGAGGTCGACGCGGCGGCGCGCGGACACCCCGAGAGCGTCCTCCCCCAGCGCGACGACCCGGCCGTGCAGCACAGCGAGTGCGCTGGTCAAGCCCGTACCCGTCCACACCAGGGCGTTCTCGTAGACCGCATCGACCCGCATCCTCCGCCTTCCTCCCCACCGCCACCCTCAACGGAGGCGCTTCGCGCCGCGGCTTCATTCGAAGGCTATCGATCGATCGATCGAACGTCTAGCATCGCCCTCATGCCCACCGTGGACTTCGCCGTCGAAGACGGCATCGCGCACATCCGGCTCAACCGGCCCGAGCGGCTGAACGCGGTCGCCGCCGTGCTGGTCGACGACTTCCTCGCCGCCCTCGACGCCGCCGCCCGCAGTGACGCGCGCGTCGTCGTGCTGTCCGGCAACGGCCGGGCCTTCTGCGCCGGCCATGACCTCAAGGAGCCCACCCCTGACGGTGATTCGCGGGCGCGCCTGGACCGGCTCCAGGACGTCACGCGGCGGCTGCGCGCGCTACGCCAGCCGGTGATCGCCGCGGTGCACGGCTACGCGATCGGCGCGGGCGCCGAGTTCGCGCTCGGCTGCGACCTGATCCTGGCGGCCGAGGACGCGGTGTTCGCGTTCCCCGAGGTCTCGCTGGGCCTGAGCGTCACCGGCGCGGCGTCGCGGCTGCTGCCGCTGCTCGTCGGCCCGCTCAAGGCGAAGGAGCTGCTGCTGCTCGGCGAGCGCTTCGACGGCCGGAAAGCGGCGGAGCTGGGCATGGTCAACACGGCCGTGCCCGCCGATCAGCTCCAGTCCGAGGCGCGGAGCTGGGCGAAGCGGATCGCCGAGCACCCACCGGCCGCCGCCGCGATGGCGAAGCGCGTCCTCGACACCCCGATCGACGTCGAGCCCGCGCTGGAGCTGGAAGTCAGCCACGCGCTGATCACCGAGCACTCGGCCGCGGTCGCCGCGTCCACGGAGGCCTTCCGGAGCCGGACGTGACGCCCCTGGCCGAGATCGGGACGCTCGCCCAGCTCGTCACGCGGGCCGCCGAACTGTGGCCGGAACGGACGGCGTGGATCTTCGACCAAGGAGACCAGCGCTTCACCTTCGCCGAGGTCGACGCCGAAACTTCGCGCATCGCCGCCGCGCTGACCGAACGCGGCGTCGGCCCGGGCGACCGGGTCGCCGTGATGCTGCGCAACGTGCCCGCGTTCCCGCTGATCTGGCTCGGCCTGGCCAAGATCGGCGCGCTGCTGGTGCCGATCAACACGAACTACCGCGAGTTCGACGGCGCCCACGTGCTCCGCCACTCCGGCGCCCGGCTCGCGATCGCCGCCGAGGAGTTCGTGGACCTGCTCACGCGCATCGCCCCGGAAACCAGCCTCGCCGAAGTCGTCACCCCGGACGCTCTCCAAACGGCACTTTCCCGTGAAAGTGCCGCCTTCACGCCGGTGCCGGAAACGCCGGTGAACCTCCAGTACACCTCGGGCACGACCGGCGCCCCCAAGGGCTGCGTGCTGCCGAACCGGTACTGGACCACCCTCGCGATCAGCCTCGCCACCGACTTCCCGGCCGTCGGCGCGGACGACGTCATCCTGACCGCACAGCCGTTCCACTACATCGATCCACAGTGGAACGTCGCGCTGGGCCTGGCCGGCGGCGCCACGCTCGTGGTGCTGGACCGGTTCCACCCCAGCACGTTCTGGGCGAAGGTCCGCGAGCACGGCGTCACGTGGTTCTACTGCCTGGGCCTGATGCCGGCGCTGCTGCTGCGCCAGGAACCGGCCGACGCCGATCGCGACCACAAGGTCCGCGCGATCCACGCGTCCGCGATCCCGCTCGACCTGCACGCCGAGCTGGAGCGGCGCTGGGGCGTGCCGTGGTTCGAGGCGTTCGGGATGACCGAGACGGGCAGCGACATCCGGGTGGGCGCCGCCGACCACGACGAGACCGTCGGCACCGGCTGCATCGGCCGGCCGAGCCGCGACCGCGAGGTGATGATCGCCGGGCCCGGCGGGGAACCGTTGCCGCGCGGAGAAACCGGGCAGCTGCTGATCCGCGGGATCGGCCTGATGCACGGCTACCACGCGGACGCGGTGGCGACCGCGAAGGCGTTCGAGAACGGCTGGTTCCACACCGGCGACCTGGCCCGGATGGACGACGCGGGCCGCGTCTACTACGTCGGCCGCACGAAGGACATGATCCGCCGCAGCGGTGAGAACGTCTCCGCCGACGAGGTCGAACGCGCGCTGCTGCTGCACCCGGCGGTGCGCGTGGCGGCCGTCATAGCGGTGCCGGACGAGCTGCGCGGCGAGGAGATCAAGGCGTACGTCGTGTGCGACGGCGAGCGTCCCGAACCGGCCGCGCTGACGGCGTTCTGCGCGGAAAAGCTGGCCTACTTCAAGGTTCCCCGGTTCTGGGCGTTCGCGGACGAGCTGCCGCTGACGCCGTCGGAGCGCGTCGCCAAGGGCGAGCTGCGGAAGGTGGCCGACCTGCGCGCCGGCGCCTGGGACGCGAAGGTGGAGAGATGGCTGTGAGCAGTCGCGACCGGGTGCGCGCGGCGGCCGTGAAACTGTTCGCCACCAAGGGTTTCCACGGCACCGGCATCCGGGACCTGGCCCAGGAGGCGGAGCTTTCGTCGGCGAGCCTGTACCACTACATGGGCACCAAGGAGGATCTGCTCGCGGAAATCATGCACACCGCGCTGAACCGCCTCCTCGACGCCGCCCGCGAAGCGACCGCCGGCAGCCCCGACCCGGTGCACCGGCTGCGCACGCTGGTGGCCCTGCACGTGCTCGCGCACGCGGTCGGCCCGGCGGAAACCCGGGTGGTGGACAACGAAGTCGACGTCCTGTCCCCGGCGGCGCGCGAGCCGGTCGTGGCACTGCGCGACGGTTACGAGCGGCTTTGGGCCGCGGCCATCGACGAAGGCGTCGCGGCCGGGGTGTTCCACACCGAACACCCGGCGGTGACCCGGCTGGCGCTGCTGGAGATGTGCAGTGGTGTCGCGCGGTGGTATTCCCCGCGCGGCCCGCTCGCGCTGGACCAGCTCGCCGAGCACTACGCGGAGCTGGCGTCACGGGCGCTGGGCTGCACGTCGGCGCCCGGCGTGAGCAACCTGGCACGGTGCCGTGAAATCATCGCCAAAGAGTGGGGGCTGTCCGTTTAGCGCCGGTTTTACCTGAGTACGCCTTGCTCAGACGGCGCGCGTGGGGGACGCTCGAAGGGTGACTGAGGAAACGATCCAACTGGAACTGGACGACTCGGGTCTCGCGCCGGGCCTCCCGACGCCGGCAAACCCCCGCGATCAGGTGCAGGACGTGCCCTACCGCCCCGTCGAGTTCCGCGATGACGATCTCCCCACCGCCCTGGAGCGGTGCTCCAAGTGGCTACGGCAGGCGCAGGAGTGGCTGGGCGAGCCCCTCGACGTCCTGGCCATCCACCTCGACTACGACGACCGCCAGGGTTCGCCGTACTACGACGTGAAGCTGCTGTGCAACGAAGAGGACCTGGCCGGCGTACCGATCGCCATCCGCAACAAGAAGTAGCTCCAACCGCCGTCAAGGCCACTTCCCGGAGGTTCGGGAGGTGGCCTTGACCGCGTTCCGGGGGGGCCTCAGCCGAGGACGCCGCCGACCTTCACGTGCCCCTTGAGCAGGTTGCGCGCGATCGTGCGGCGCTGGATCTCGTCCGTGCCCTCGTAGATGCGCAGCAGCCGCAGCTCGCGGTACCAGCGCTCGACCGGCAGTTCCCGCGTGTAGCCCATGCCGCCGTGGATCTGCATGACGCGGTCGACGATTTCGTTGGCCTTCTGGCCGCCGTACAGCTTCGCCATCGACTGCGCGTGCCGCGAGTCGACGCCCTGGTCGACCTGCCAGGCGGCGCTGAGCACCAGCCAGCGCAGGGCTTCCAGTTCGACGCCGGAGTCGGCGATCATCCACTGGATGGCCTGCCGCTCGGCGATCTTCTGCCCGAACGTCTCCCGGGTGTTGGCGTACTCGATGGCCATCGAGATCAGCCGCTCGCACGAACCGATCGCGCGCGCCGGCAGCAGGTAGCGGCCCTGGCCGATCCACTGCATGGCCAGCTCGAAACCGCGGCCCTCCTCACCGAGGATCTGCGTCTCGGGGACGCGGACGTCCTGGAAGATGAGCGACGCCGGGCCCCACTCGCCCATCGTGTCGATGTACTCGGACTTCCAGCCGGCCTCGCGGTCGACCAGGAAGCACGTGACACCGCCGTTCGCGCCCTTCTCGGGGTCGGTGATGGCGAAGACCATGGTGAAGTCGGCTTCGTTGCCGCCGGTGATGAAGGTCTTCTCGCCGTTGATGACCCAGTCCGTGCCGTCCTTGCGCGCGGTCGCCCGGATGGCCTTCGCGTCGGATCCGGCGCCCGGCTCGGTGATCGCGAAGCAGGACTTGCGCTCGCCCGAGATGGTCGGCAGCAGGTAGGCCTGCTTCTGCTCCTCGTTGGCGTGGAACAGGATGTTGTCCGCGGCGCCGCCGAAGCGGAACGGCACGAAGGTGCGGCCGAGCTCGGCTTCGAGCAGCGCGGCCATCACGGCGGACATGCCCATGCCGCCGTACTCCTCCGGCGTCAGGATGCCCCAGAAGCCGGACTCCTTGGCCTTCAGCTGGAGGTCCTTCAGCTCCTCGCCGGTGAGGCCGGGCTGGTGCGCGCGCTCGCGCCGCAGGACCTCCTGCTCGAGCGGAACCAGCTCGCGCTGGACGAACGTGCGGACCCAGTCGCGCACTTCCCGTTCTTCGGTGCTGAGAGAAAAGTCCATGGGTGAGCTGCTCCTCCGACACTGGCTAAGCGCTTGCTTAGTCAAGAGTACCCGCTGAGTGTGGCATTACCCCAGTCCTGCACCCGAATTCGTGACAACCGGCGTGGCACCGGGAAGAATCGGGGGTGTGATGGAGATCGTGGTCCGCTGGTCAGCGCCGTTGCCCGCCGAGCCGCGCTTCCTGCGCCTGCTGGACGACGTCGAGCAGGACCGGTTCGGGGCGTACCGGCAGGACGCGGACAAACGCCGGTTCCTCACCGGCCGCGTCCTGGCGAAGACGGTCACGGCCGAGCGCCTGGGCATCCCGCTGGAGTCGGTGAAGTTCGACGCGACCTGCGACGACTGCGGCAAGCCGCACGGCAGGCCACGCGTCCCGGGCGCGGACCTGACGTTGTCCATCTCACACTCGGGCGACCTGATCGGCCTCGCGGCCACCCCGGCGGTCCCGGTCGGCCTCGACGTCGAGACGGCGACGCGCAAGGCCGACGAGGGCCTCATCGACTACGCGCTGAGCCCCGCCGAGGCCCAGCACCTGACCGGGCTGTCGGGGGAAGAGAAGGCGCGCGCGTTCTTCGTCTACTGGACGCGCAAGGAGGCCGTGATGAAGGCCACGGGCAAGGGCCTGAAGATCCCGCTGCAGAGCATCACGTTCTCCCGCTACGACGAGCCGGCCCGCCTGATCACCTCGGGCGACCCGGCCCTGGACCCGGCCCGCACGAGCCTGTCGGACCTGAAGGCCGCGGACGGCTACCGCGCGGCGATCGCCGTCCTGACCACCGAAGAGCTGTCGGTGACCGAGGAACACTGGGTCCCCTGACGCAGGCCCCGAACGCCCCAATGTGGCGTTGGGTGCGCTCAACGCACCCAATGTGGCGTTCGGTGCGTCCAACGCACCCAACGCCACATTGGGGCGATTGGGGTGCTCGGGTCAGAGGCTGTCTTCCAGGCCCATCGCCGTCAGCAGGGTCCGGAACTTCGCCGTCGTCTCGTCCAGTTCCGCCCTCGGGTCCGATGCCGGGACGATGCCGCCGCCCGCGTACAGCCGCATCGACGTCGACGCGATCTCGGCGCAGCGGATCGCCACCGCCCACTCGCCGTCGCCCGTGGCGTCCACCCAGCCGACCGCGCCCGCGTAGTAGTCGCGGTCGAACGGCTCCAGCTCCTGGACCAGGTCGCGGGCGCCCTCGGTCGGGGTGCCGCAGATCGCCGGGGTCGGGTGGAGTGCCGCCGCGAGGTCGAGGGCCGTGACGTCCGGGTCGGCCAGCTCGCCGGTAATCGGCGTGCGCAGGTGCCAGATGGCCGGCGTCGTCACCAGCTCCGGCTCGGCCGGGACCTCCAGCGTCCGGCAGAACGGCCGCAGTGCCTCGACGACGTAGTCGATGACCACGGCGTGCTCGAGCTGGTCCTTGCGGGACGTCCGCAGCGCCTCGCCGTGGGCCCGGTCGGTCGCCGGGTCGGCTGAGCGCGGCATCGAGCCGGCGTGCGGGCTGGAGAACACCGTCGACCCGGTGCGGCGCAGCAGCAGCTCGGGCGTCGCGCCGACGAGCGTCCGGCCGCCGGGCAGCTCGGCCGCGTAGGTGAAGTGCCGGGGGTTGCCGACCGCCAGGTTGCGCACGATGCTCTCGGCGACCAAGGGGGCGGCGAACTCGAGGTCGAGCGCGCGGGCCAGGACGGCTTTCCGCAGGTCACGCTCACGAAGAGCGTCGACGGCGGCGCGCACCGAAGCCATGTGCTGCTCGGGTGAGGGCACCGCACGCACGCGCGACGGCGCCGGCAGGACCTCACGGGGCAGCGAAGGAGCGCCTTCGGACCGGTGGACGGTCCGCGGCACGACCAGGTGACCCGGCACCTTCGTGTCAGGCCCGGTGTCGAACGGCAGGACGCCTACCGCGAGCGGAGCACCGGTCTCGGCGAGGACGCCGGGAAGCGCCGAGGCGAGCCGGCGGGGGTCCGTCTCGGTGACGGTCCGGAGGGTGCCCTGCGCCAGGAGTGCGCGCCGGGCGGTCGTGAACAGGAAGTCGCCGCGCTGGTAGCGGGCGGCCAAATCGGCAACCGGGAGTTCGTCCACCACTCCAGAGTCCCAGGATCCGGGAGATCCGCGAGGGAAGTGTCACGAGCGACACTCCCCCCACGGTCAGCTCCTGGTGACGGCTACTTGAGCGCGTCGATGAGCGCCTCGCGCTGGCGCTCGCCCAGGCCGGCGGCGCGCCGGTCCGGGTCGATGCCGGCCTGCTCGAGCAGGGCGGCGACCTTCACCGCGCCGAGGCCGGGAACGGCCTTCAGCAGCTGGGTGACCTTCGTCTTCCCGATCGTCTTGTTCTCCTTGGCCTGCTTGAGCACCTTTTCGATGCTCTCCTTGCCGGACTTGATCGACGCGAGCAGCTCCGAACGCGCCTTGCGAGCCTCGGCCGCCTTGGCGAGTGCATCGGCGCGCTGCTCCGGAGTCAACGTAGGCAGAGCCAACGTAGTAGTCCTTTCCTCTCAGGTCTCCGCTTTCGCGGCCGACGGCTTTTTGCTGTGCTTGCTGCTGCAAGCGCTGGCCAGCCGTCCCTTACCACGGCCCCAGTAAACGCCACCGGGATCGCGGCCGTGCAACCGACACGCACTTATTACCCCTGGAGGTGATGCCGGGCAACCCGCTCCGGCCTGCGGAAACGCTCCCAATCCGCGTCCCGAGTGGCCTGACTCACCCGGAAGTGAAGCCTCCACTACGCCCCGAATTCGCGCTTATTTCCTTACATACAAGGAAAAGGGCCAGATCCGATGATCATGATCACCGTTCGGTCGTCCCGCGATCGGGCGACGACCGTGACCGAACGGAGCCATTGTTGACCATGCCCGCTTCACCCGATCCGCACTAGAGTCGGCTCAACCCCAGTTCACCGGCGAACACCCCCGGGAGTGACCATGTTGAGCACCATGCAGGAGGGCCAGCTGTCGCTGGCGAACCTGCTCCGCCACGGCACGTCGGTGCACTCGGCGAGCGAAGTCGTCACCTGGACCGGTTCAGAAGCCCGGCGCGAGACCTACGGCGAGCTGGGCCGCAACGCCGCCCGCCTCGCGAACGCGCTCCGGAGCCTCGGCATCACCGGCGACCAGCGCGTCGGCACGTTCATGTGGAACAACGCCGAGCACCTGGCCGCCTACCTGGCCGTCCCGGCCATGGGCGCCGTGCTGCACACCCTGAACATCCGCCTGTTCCCCGAGCAGCTGGTCTTCGTGGCCAACCACGCCGAGGACCAGGTCGTCATCGTCGACGGCACGCTGGTCCCGCTGCTGGCCAAGCAGCTGCCGGAGTTCAAGACCGTCCGGCACGTCATCGTGGCCAACGGCGACGCGTCGGCGCTCGAAGCCCCGGCCGGCGTCGAGGTGCACTCCTACGCCGAGCTGCTCGCCGGTCAACCGGACACCTTCGACTGGCCGGAGATCGACGAGCGCTCCGCGGCCGCGATGTGTTACACGTCGGGCACAACGGGTGACCCCAAGGGCGTCGTCTACTCGCACCGGTCGATCTGGCTGCACTCGATGCAGGTCTGCATGAGCGACAGCATGAACCTCGCCCAGCACGACAAGGCGCTGGCCATCGTGCCGATGTTCCACGCGATGGCGTGGGGCCTGCCGTACGCGGCGCTGATGGTCGGCGCGACGCTGGTCATGCCGGACCGGTTCCTCCAGCCCGCCCCGATCGCCGCGCTGCTGGCCGAGGTCAAGCCGACGTTCGCCGGCGCGGTCCCGACCGTCTGGCAGGGCCTGCTCGCCCACCTCGAAGCGCACCCCCAGGACATCTCGCACCTGCGTGAGGTCGTGGTCGGCGGCTCGGCCGTGCCGCCGTCGCTGATGCACGCGTTCCAGGAGCGCCACAACGTGCCGATCCTGCACGCCTGGGGCATGACCGAGACGTCGCCGCTGGGCAGCGTCGCGCGGCCGCCGGCGTCGGCGACCGGCGACGAGGCCTGGCGCTACCGCTACACGCAGGGCCGCTTCCCGGCGTCCGTGCGCGCCCGGCTCATCGGCGACTCGGGCGAGGTGCTGCCCTGGGACAACGAGGCCGTCGGCGAGCTGGAAGTCCAGGGCCCGTGGATCGCCGGCGCCTACTACGGCGGAGACGACATCGACCCGGAGAAGTTCCACGACGGCTGGCTGCGCACCGGTGACGTCGGCAAGGTGAGCTCGGACGGCTTCCTGACGCTGACCGACCGCGCCAAGGACGTCATCAAGTCCGGCGGCGAGTGGATCTCGTCGGTCGACCTGGAGAACCAGGTCATGGGCCACCCGGCGGTGGCCGAGGCCGCGGTCGTCGGCATCCCGGACGAGAAGTGGGACGAGCGGCCGCTGGTCGCCGTCGTGCTCAAGGAAGGCCAGACGGCCACACCCGAGGAGCTGCGCGAGTTCCTCAGCGACAAGGTCGCGAAGTGGCAGCTGCCGGAAAACTGGACCTTCGTGGACGAAGTGCCCAAGACGAGCGTCGGCAAGTTCGACAAGAAGCGGATCCGCGCGTCCTACTCCGAGGGAAAGCTCGACATCTCACAGCTCTAACGGGTAAATCTCCGGCGTGGCTTCAGTTCCGTGAATGGCACATTGAGGGACTCTGAGTCCCTCAATGTGCCATTCACGGCCATACACGGAGGAGTGCTGGGGATGCAGCGGAACAGGCGGGGTTTCCTCGCGCTCGCGGGAGCGGGTGCGGTGGGCGCGCTGGCGGCGGCCTGCGGGTCCAACACCGGGCGGCAGGGTGAACCGCCGCCGTCGACGGCCTACTCGGCGGGACCGCCGCCGTCCGACGCGCCGAAGGTCGGCCTGCAGCAGTGGTACCACGCGTACGGCGAGGACGGCGTCCAGGAAGCCGTCAAGCGGTACGCCGCGACCTACCCCGGCGCCGCCGTCACGGTGCAGTGGAACCCCGGCGACTACGACTCGAAGATCGTCACCGCGCTGCAGAACAGCAAGGTGCCGGACGTCTTCGAGGCGCAGGTGAAGATCGACTGGGTGCGGCAGAACCAGGTCGTCGCGCTCGACGACGTCATCGGGCCGGTGAAGGGCGACTTCAGCCCGGCCGTGCTGGCCGCGCAGACCGTCGAGGGCAAGGTCTACGGCATCCCGCAGGCCACCGACACGCAGGTGCTCTTCTACCGCAAGAGCCTGCTGCAGGCGGCCGGCGTGCAGCCGCCGCAGACCGTCGACGAGCTGATCGACGCGGCGTCGAAGCTCACGAAGGACGGCGTGAAGGGCTTCTTCGCGGGCAACGACGGCGGCGTCGGCGTGCTCACCGGCCCGCTGCTGTGGTCGGCCGGCCTCGACTACCTGAAGAACGGCAACCGCGAGGTCGGCTTCGACGACCCGCGCGCGGCGACCGCGCTCGCGAAGCTGCACACGCTCAACACCAACGGCTCGCTGCTGCTCGGCGCGCCCGCCGACTGGTCGGACCCGGGCGCGTTCATCGACGGGCTGACCGCGATGCAGTGGACCGGGCTGTGGAACGTGCCGAAGATCCGCGACGCGTTCGACGACGACTTCGGCGTGCTGCCGTTCCCCAAGCTCGACGGCAGCGGCGCGCCGTCGGTGCCGGTCGGCGCGTACGGCGCGATGATCAACGCCAAGAGCGCGCACGTCGCCGAGGCGAAGGCGTTCGTCAAGTGGCTGTGGGTCGACCAGACGCAGGACCAGCTGGAGTTCGCGACGAAGTTCGGCTTCCACGTCCCGGCACGGCAGAGCCTGATCGACCGCGCGGACAGCCTCAAGTCCGGCCCGGCCGCCGACGCCGCTCGCTTCGTCAAGGAAAACAGCCACCTGGTCGGCGGTCCGGTGTGGACTCAGCAGGCGAACACGGCGCTGTCCGACGCGGTCGCGAAGATCGCGAAGGAGGGGGCGGACCCGGCCGCGCAGGTCAAGACGGCGGTCGGGGTCGCGCAGGCCGAGCTCAAGCGCCTCTTCGGATGAGGGGGCGGGACACCCGCGCGTTCTGGCTGTTCGTCGGGCCGTTCCTGCTGGGGCTGGCGGTGTTCGCGTACCTGCCGATCGGCTGGAGCGCGTACCTGTCGTTCTTCGACGCGCGCAACACCGTCACGCCGACGCGGTTCGTCGGGCTGGACAACTACGGGCACATGCTCACCGACGAGCCGTTCCTGTCCAGCCTCGGCACGTTCAGCGTGTTCGCGCTGTTCATCGTGCCACTGACGTTCGTGCTGTCGCTGGCGCTCGCGCTGGGCGTCAACCAGCTGCGGTTCGCGCGCGCGTTCTTCCGGTCGGTGTTCTTCCTGCCGTTCGCGTGCTCGTACGTCGTGGCGTCGCTGATCTGGAAGACGTCGCTGTTCTCCGGTGTCCGGTACGGCCTGGCGAACACGGTGCTGTCGTTGTTCGGCGCCGACCCGGTGGCCTGGACGGGCACGGTCCACCCGCCGCTGTACTGGATCGTGCTGGTGACGGCGCGGCTGTGGCTGCAGCTCGGGTTCTACATGATCCTGTTCATCGCGGCGCTGCAGCGGATCCCGGTCCACCTGTACGAAGCGGCGTGGCTCGACGGCGCGAAGCCGGGCTGGCAGGTGTTCCGGTACGTCACGCTGCCCCAGCTGCGCGCGACGGCGGTGGCGGTGCTGCTGCTGAACCTGATCAACGCGTACCAGGCGTTCGACGAGTTCTACAACATCATGGGCGACGCCCGCGGCTACCCGCCGTTCGCGCGGCCACCGTTGGTCTACCTGTATTACACCTCTCTGGGCTCGGGCGGCCAGGACCTGGGCCGCGGCAGCGCGGGCGCGGTGATCCTGGCGCTGATCATCGCCATGGTGACGCTGCTGCAGGGCCGCGTCCTGCGGTTCGGACGTGCGACATGAGGGCGTTCCTCCGCTGGACGGCGCTCATCATCGCGGCCGTGCTGTTCCTGCTGCCGTTCTACCTGCTGCTGCGCAACGGCCTGGCCTCGCGCGCGGAGATCACCGCTCCACAGTGGACGTTCTTTCCGTCCACAGTGCACTGGGAGAACTTCGCCAAGCTCTTCGCCTCGGACGACGTCCCCTTCGCGAGGAGCTTGCTGAACTCGGCGATCGTGGCGGTGCTGCAGACAGTCGGCCTGCTCGTGCTGTGTTCCCTGGCGGGCTACGGCCTGGCGCGCATCCCGTACCGGCACTCCGGGATCGTGTTCTACGCGGTGCTGGCGACGCTGATGATCCCGACGTCGGTGACGTTCGTGCCGAGCTTCGTGGTGGTCTCGACGCTGGGCTGGCTGTCGGACTTCCGCGGCCTGGTGATCCCGGGCTTGTTCAGCGCGTTCAGCGTCTTCCTGTTCCGGCAGTACTTCCTGGACTTCCCCCGCGAGCTGGAGGAGGCGGGCCGGGTGGACGGCCTCACCCGCTGGGGCGTGTTCTGGCGCATCGTGGTCCCGAACTCCCGCGGCTTCTTCGCGGCGATCGCGGTGATCACGGTCATCGGCAGCTGGAACGCGTTCCTGTGGCCGCTGATCATCGCCCAGTCCCCGGATTCGTGGACGGTCCAGGTAGCGCTGTCGGGCCTGCTGACGGCCCAGAACCCGCAATTGAACCTGCTGTTCCTGGCGGCGGCGGTGTCGATCCTGCCGATCGTGCTGCTGTTCGCGTTCCTGCAGCGGTACCTGGTGCAGGGGGTGACGGAGTCGGGCCTGAAGGGCTGAGTAACAACCGGGGTCACCGGAACGACTTCGGGTTACTGACAGAAGTGGGTGCGGCGTGACCAATTTCGACTCCTACCAGCAGCCCGACCCGGCCGAGCCGACGTGGCAGCAGTACCCGCCCTCCATGCCGACGCCGGCCCCGCCGGCGGCGATGCAGCCTTATTACGGGACGCAGCCGTACCCGGTCCAGCCCTACGCGGCGCAGGCCTACCCGTCGCAGCCCTACCCCGCCCAGCCCTACGCGATGGCGGCGTACCCGATGCTGCGCACGAGCGGCATGGCGGTGGCGGGCATGGTCGTCGGCATCCTGGCGCTGATCGGCTTCTGGGTCCCGTTCGCGGACCTGCTGCTCGGTTTCCTGGCGATCGGCCTGTCCTGGGCCGGCATCGTCCAGGGTGGCCGGCCCGGCTACACCGGCAAGGGCATGGCGATCGCGGGCCTGATCTGCGGAATCATCGGCGTGATCCCGGCACTGATCGTGATGCTGTTCTTCTTCGGCCTGTTCGCGGCCGCCGGAGCGTGTGGCATCGCCTGCTGAGCGGCAGGGCCAGCGGCGGAAATGACCACGACCTTCGGCGGTACACCCCACCCAGCCGCCGTGACATGGTGAACCCAAGTGTCACGGTGAATGTTTTTCATGTTCACCGTGTGGTCAACGTCGTCCGGCACGGTGCTGGGCAACCGAGATACCTGGGGAGCGAGACACCATGGCCGAACTCACGCGGCGCACCTTCGCCACCGCCGGCGCCGCCGGTCTCGGGCTGCTGCTCTGCACGCCCACCGCGAACGCGCTCGACCGCGCGCTGCGGCTCACCTCCACCCGCTCCGTCAGCACCGCCGGGACGACCCTCGAGCAGGTCGCGACCGGCGGCGGCACCGCGACCTACTCCCGGCTGAGCGCCGGCCCCGGCTGGCCGCTGGTCGTCCGCGGTGATCTCGCCGCCCCGCAGGCCGGGCGCGACGATCGGCGCCGCGCGCTCAGCGCGTTCGTGCAGTTCACCGACCTGCACATCACCGACACCGAAAGCCCCGCGCGCTTCGAGTACCTGCACCCCTACATCGGCTCCGCGCACCGGCCGCAGGAAGCGCTCGGCACCGTCGCGACGAGCGCGCTCGTCGAACGCGTCAACAGCGTGCGGCAAGGCCCGTTCACCGGACGGCCGTTCGACCTCATGGTCACCACCGGCGACAACACCGACAACCACGAGCTGATCGAGCTCGACTGGTTCCTCAAGGTCCTCAACGGCGGCAGCGTGACGCCGAACTCCGGCGCCACGAACGCCTACGAAGGCGTCCAGAACTCGGGCAACAGCACGTTCTGGAACCCGGCCATCCCGGGCGGCGACGCCTACTCCGCCAAGGGCTTCCCGCAGCTGCCCGGCCTGCTCGAAGCGGGCATCGGGACGTTCACCGCGCCGGGCCTCGACGTCCCGTGGTTCTGCACCTTCGGCAACCACGACGACAGCATCGTCGGGTCGCTGCCGGCCCAGATCCCCGGCATCGACGCCTGGTACACCGGCAAGTACAAGGTGATCGGCAAGGACGAGAGCACCGCGAAGAAGCTCGCCGCGGCCATCAAGAAGCCCGGCTCGAGCGTGCCCGTCGCCGAACTGTTCGGCGGCGGCGGCACGATCCGCGAGATCACGCCGGACGCGCGTCGCCGCCCGTTCACCACCGGCGAGTTCGTGCGCGCGCACCTGGACACCGCCAACACCGGCCCCGGCCCGGCCGGGCACGGCTTCGGCGGCGACAACGCCGACGGCAAGGCCGTCTACTACACGTTCCGGATCGCGCCGGGCATCACCGGCATCAGCCTCGACACGACGACCGACGCCGGGTTCGCCGACGGCTCGATCGGCCTCGCGCAGTACAGCTGGGTCGAGTCGACGCTCAAGCGCGGCAGCTCGGCGTACTACGACTTCTTCGGCCGCAAGGTCACCCACAGCGTCACCGACGAGCTGTTCCTGCTGTTCAGCCACCACACCAGCGGCTCGATGGGCAACCTGCTGCCGGACTCGCGCCACCTGCTCGACCCGCGCCTCGACGGCAACGCGTTCGTCGCGCTGCTCAAGCGCTTCCCGAACGTGCTGGCCTGGGTCAACGGCCACACGCACCGCAACAAGATCACCGCGCACGCCGGCGGCACCCCGAAGCAGAGCTTCTGGGAGATCAACACCGCGTCGCACGTCGACTTCCCGCAGCAGGCCCGCATCGTCGAGGTCGCGGACAACGCCGACGGCACGTTGTCGCTGTTCACGACGCTGATCGAGGCGGAAGCACCGTACGCCGTCGACTACGACGCCCGGACCCCGCAAGCGCTTGCGTCCCTGTACCGCGAGCTGTCGTACAACGACATCCACGTCGACCTCGGCCGCGTCGGCTCGGATGCGGATCACAACACGGAACTGCTGCTCGTCCACCCGCTGAGCTGACGCGCGTTACCCGAGAGGTAATCGACCAGTGGCGCCGGCGTCCGGCAAGCTGCGGGGCATGACCGATCCCGAGGGCACGCAGCTCTTCCACCGCTCCATGCCGTTCTCCGAACGCCTCGGCGTCGAGGTCCTGGAGCACGGGCCCGCGCTCGTGCGCAGCCGGCTGAAGTGGGACGAGAGCCTCTGCACGCTCGGCGGCGCGCTGCACGGCGGCGCGCTCATGGCGCTGGCCGACTCGACCGGCGCCGTGTGCGCGTTCCTCAACCTGCCCGAGGGCGCGCAGGGCACGACGACCGTCGAGTCGAAGACGAACTTCCTGCGCGCGGTGCGTTCGGGCTACGCGACTGCGTCGTCCAGACCACTGCACGCGGGCCGCAAGTTCGTCGTGGTGGAGACGGAGATCCACGACGACGACGGCAAGTTGGTCGCGAAAGTGACACAGACCCAGGCCGTCCTCTAGGTACCTGTTTACATACCCGGCCGGACCGGCGAAAATCCCTGGCTACTGGGTGGGTCGAGCAAGGAGCCGGGATGCGGGTACGCAGTTTGTTCGCCATATTGTCCGCCGTGATGGTGACGGCGCAGGTCGCCGAGGCCGCGCCCGGCCGGCCGGGCGACGACGAGTCGATCGACTACCACGAGTGGGCCGGCGGCCGCCTGCACGAGGGCAGCTTCGCCGGGCTCGCGCTGACCCGCGACGGCCTGCGCATCACGCGTCCGATCGGCACGATCGAGCACACCGAGCCGGAGCTGGGCACGACGAAGACGTACGAATACGGCCAGTGGACGTCCCCGTCGTACCGCCAGGGCTTCGGCGCGACGCAGCTGGTCTCGTCCTGGAACGCGCAGACGCCGGCGAAGACCTGGCTGCAGGTCGAGGCGCAGGGCAAGACGACGGCGGGCGCGGAGACCGGCTGGTACGTGATGGGCCGCTGGGCCAGCGGCGACGCCGACATCCTGCGCACCAGCGTCGACGGCCAGGACGACGCGAACGCCCTGGTCGACGTCGACACGCTGGTCACGAAGGCCGGCGTCACGCTCAAGTCGTACAAGCTGCGGATCAGCCTCTACCGCGAGGCGGGCTCGCACGCGACGCCGTCGGTGACGTCGCTGGGCGCGATGACCTCGGCGGTGCCGAGCCGCTTCGACGTCCAGACGACGAAGCCGGGCCGCGCGAGCGGGATCGAGCTGAAGGTGCCGGCGTACGCGCAGAACCTCCACAAGGGACAGTTCCCGCAGTACGGCGGGGGCGGCGAGGCGTGGTGCAGCCCGACGTCGACGGAGATGGTGGCCGAGTACTGGGGCAAGAAGCCGTCGGCGGCGGAGATGTCGTGGATCCCGTCGGACTACGTCGACCCGTCGGTGGCGTTCGCGGCGCGCTACACCTACGACCACGCGTACGACGGCACGGGCAACTGGCCGTTCAACACGGCGTACGCGGCGTCGCGCGGGCTGCGCGGGCACATCACCCGGCTGCACTCGCTGAACGAGCTGGAGAACTACATCGTCCGCGGCATCCCGGTGATCACGTCCCAGTCGTTCCTGGCCTCCGAGCTGGACGGCGCGGGTTACGGCACGTCGGGCCACATCATGGTGGTGGTCGGCTTCACCAAGGACGGCGACGTGATCGTCAACGACCCGGCGTCGAGCAGCAACGACCGGGTGCGCAACGTGTACAAGCGGGACCAGTTCGAGAAGATCTGGCAGCGCACGCAGCGCTACCGCGCGGACGGAACCGTAGCGGGCGGCCCGGGCGGGATCGCGTACATCATCACGCCCGCCTGAACCCCGACGTGTCGTGAGGGGCACCCTCAGGGACGTTATGTCCCTCAGGGTGCCCCTCACGACTTTCCGTGCCGACCTGGCCGGACCGGCGTTGGGTGGCGTCGCTGTTGCGTAGGGTGCAACATTGTGCGTCCTCCGCACCGACTCTCACTCATGCGGATGTCGCCATCTGCGCATGATCCGTGGCAAGCTGCGGACGAACCAGCAGTGCAGCCGGAAGGTGGATACATGCCGTACGAGGTCCAGGGGGTCGTTTCGCGGGCGAAGGGCGAGCCGGTCTCGCTGGAGACGGTTCTGGTGCCCGATCCCGGGCCCGGCGAGGCCGTCGTCAACGTCCAGGCCTGCGGGGTCTGCCACACCGACCTGCACTACCGCGAAGGCGGGATCAACGACGACTTCCCGTTCCTGCTCGGCCACGAAGCCGCGGGCGTCGTCGAGGCCGTCGGGGACGGCGTCACCGACCTCGAACCCGGCGACTACGTCATCCTCAACTGGCGCGCGGTCTGCGGCACCTGCCGGGCCTGCAAGCGCGGCAAGCCGTGGTACTGCTTCTCGACGTTCAACGCCACCCAGCCGATGACGCTCGCCGACGGCACCAAGCTGTCGGCCGCGCTCGGCGTCGGCGCGTTCCTCGAGAAGACGCTCGTCCACAGCGGACAGTGCACGAAGGTCAGCCGCGACGCCGAACCGGCCGTGGCCGGGCTGCTCGGCTGCGGGGTGATGGCCGGGCTCGGCGCGGCGATCAACACCGGCGCCGTCACCCGGGGTGACTCGGTCGCGGTCATCGGCTGCGGCGGCGTCGGCGACGCGGCCATCGCGGGCGCGAAGCTGGCCGGTGCCACCACGATCGTCGCGATCGACATGGACGACCGGAAGCTGGAGTGGGCCAAGGACTTCGGCGCCACCCACACCGTCAACAGCCGCGGGCTGAGCGAAGAAGCCGTCGTCGAAGCCATGCAGGACGCCACCAACAGCTTCGGCCCGGACGTCGTGATCGACGCCGTCGGCCGGCCGGAGACCTGGCGCCAGGCGTTCTACGGCCGCGACCTCGCGGGCACCGTCGTGCTCGTCGGCGTGCCGACGCCGGAGATGCGTCTCGACGACCTGCCGCTGATCGACTTCTTCTCGCGCGGCGGCTCGCTCAAGTCGTCCTGGTACGGCGACTGCCTGCCGAGCCGCGACTTCCCGATGCTGGTGGACCTCTACCTGCAGGGCCGGCTGCCGCTGGACAAGTTCGTCACCGAGCGGATCGGCGTCGACGGTGTGGAGCAGGCCTTCGAGCGCATGCACCACGGCGACGTCCTGCGTAGCGTGGTGACGTTCTGACGCTCTTCGTCGACGAGGACTACCCGGCCGACCCCTACCCGGGGACCCGGCCGGGCTTCTCCTTCGTGCACACCGACGGCGCCGGCTACCCGCTGGACACGGCGCCGGACGGCTGGCGGGAACGCCAGGCCGTGCTGGCGTACGGCTCCAACGCGAACCCGTCGAAGATCAGCTGGATGCGCGCCGAGCTGGGCCTGCGAGGCCCGGTCGTCGTCGCGCACGCCCGGTGCGACGGCCTCGCCGCGGTCTGGGCGTCCGGCCTGCGCTACCGCGACGGCCAGCGCCCGGCGACGCTCACCGCGCTGCCGGGCATCGAGGAGCACGCCGTCTGGTTCGTGACACCGGACCAGCTCGCGGTGCTGGACGTCTGCGAGGGCCGCGGCAACCGCTACCACCTGGTCCGGCTGACCGACCCGGACATCACGCTCGAGGACGGCAGCAAGGTCACCGACGTCCTGGCCTACATCGGCGCGATGCCGATCCGCTTCCCGTTGCTGGTCGACGGCAAGCCCGTCCGCACCGCCGACGTCCCGCAGGCGCAGGCCGTCGAGCTGCGGGGTGAGGAAGCGGCCGGCCCGGGCGTCGCGTGCGAGGTCGTCGAGCCGCCGGACGGGCGCACCTTCCCCTAATTAGGGCGGATGCTCCCGAAACCGACGGGACGACCGGGCCGGAAGGGAATGGCCCGCGACGTACAATCACGGTGAGGGCGAAGCGCCCGGCCGAGATTCCGGCACCGGTGTGAGGGAGGGGCCAGGATGTTCGGTCGGAAGAAGAAGCTCAACGGTCTGAACGATCTGATGGCGCAGCTCAGGCCCGACCTGAGTCGGGAATCGCTCGGCGTCGGGCCCGACTTCCCGGGCGTCGCACCGAACCCATTCCTGAGCGGTGATGCGGGGAAGCGCAATGCGGAACTGCGGATGGGGGCGCTCGCGCTCGGCGTTCTCGTCGACTGGCGGGAGGTCAACAGCAATCCACGCGTGGTCCTGATGTTCGACGTGGAGACCGCCGACGGCCTCTCGTTCCGCGGTATCGCAGACGAAGTCCTCACGATCACCGAGCTCACCCGGCTCACCCCGGGGCAGACGTTGCCCGTGCGCTACCGGCCGGCCGTCATGGACCACTACGTCGCCCTGGCCCGGGACGCGGACCCCGCCCGTGTGCGGCAGCTCTCCGACGAGATCGCGAGCCGCAAGCGGACTTGACACCTGCACGAGTGCGGCATCAACGCTTTCAGCCACGTCCTAGATCAGCTTCCCGGGGTTCAGGATCCCGGTCGGGTCCACCGCGGACTTCGCCGCGCGCAGCACCTCGACGCCGAGCTTGCCGATCTCCGCGCTCAGGTACGGCGCGTGGTCGACGCCGACGGCGTGGTGGTGCGAAATCGTGCCCAGGCCACTGATCGCCTCGCACGCAGCGGCTTTCGCGCGCTGCCACTGCCCGACCGGGTCGGCCTGGTCGCGCGCGGTCAGCACCGTGAAGTACAGCGACGCGCCCGTCTCGTACGCGTGCGAGATGTGGCACATGACGATCGCGCGGCCCAGCGACGCCGTGAGCGCCGCGCGGACGTCGTCGCGCAGTTCGTCCACAGTGGACCAGTACGTCGCCGTCTCCAGCGTCTCGACGCACACGCCGCGGTCCATCAGGACGTCGCGCTGGCGCGGGCCGCCGAACCGGCCGTGCCGCCAGGACTCGCCGAGCGCCTTGCCGACGCGCTCCGCGCCGAGCGCCTTCAGCCGGCGCGTGGTCTCGCGGCGCCGGACCGCGACGTCGTGCGCGGTGCCTTCCCAGCCGACGATGAGGAAGCACGGCCGCCGCACCCCGCGCGCGGCCAGGTACTTGCGCAGCGCCGTCGTCTTGAGCCCGGCGTTCAGCGCGAGCGAGACCTCGGTCTCGTCCACATCGGACAGCCGGGTGACGTCGGCGAGCACGTGGTTCTGGGCGAGGTCGCGGACCGCCGCCGCGCCGGCTTCCCAGCCGGGCAGCGCGTAACCCTCGTACCGCTTGACCGGCGGCGCCGGCCGGACGCGCAGCGAGACCTCCGTGATGACGCCGAGCGCGCCTTCGCTGCCGACGGCGAGCTGGCGCAGGTCCGGCCCGGCCGCGGACGCCGGGGCGACGCCGAGCTTCCACTCGCCGCGCGGGGTGGCCAGCCGGACGCCCGTGACCATGTCTTCGAACCGGCCGTAGCCGGACGACGCCTGGCCGGCCGAGCGCGTCGCCGCGAAGCCGCCGATCGTGGCGCGCTCGAACGACTGCGGGATGTGCCCGAGCGTCAGGCCGCGCTCGCCGAGCAGCCGCTCGGCTTCCGGCCCGCGGACGCCGGCCTGCAGCACGGCGATGCGCGATTCGGTGTCGACCGACACCAGCGCGTCGAGCCGCACGAGGTCGAGCGCGATCACGGACGTCTTCTCGCCACTGAGCGCCGCGACCCCACCGACCACAGAGGTCCCGCCGCCGAACGGGACAACTCCGACATCGTGCCGCACGCAGACCTCGAGCACCGCCTGGACCTCGTCCGGCCCGGCAGGCAGCACGACCGCGTCCGGCACCGGGAAGTCCGCTGCGGACGACCGCCGGCGCAAGAGATCCAGGTAGGACAGCCCGGTGGCCCGCGCGAGCCGCGCCGCGTCGTCGACCAGCACGTTCGCGGTTCCGACGGCCTCCGACAGCGCTTCCACTACAGACTCGGCCAAACTTGACGACGGTATTTTCACCGTCAATTCGGCCACCGGTGCAGCGCCGGGAGCCACTTGGCCTATACGCTGTTCAAGCCACTTCGCCGCCCGCGCGGGCAGCTGGGCGGCGTCGGCGGCTTCCGCGGTCCAGGACTGACGGAGACGGTGGTCAATCAGCTCGTTCACGACTACAGTGTGACATATGGACGTGAAACGTCACACCACGCAGACCGCGGGATCTTCCGCGCTCGCGGACACCCGTAACCGGCAGACGGCGACGCGAGTGGCCGATGACGTGCTGCTCGACGCCGCGCGCACGTGCGTGCTGGCCGTCGGTGTGCGCCGCACCACACTCGCCGAAATCGCCCGCACCGCCCGCGTCAGCCGGATGACGGTCTACCGCCGCTTTCCGGACGTGCGCAGCGTGCTCGCCGCGTTGATGACGCGCGAGTTCAGCGGCTTGCTGCGCACGGCGAGCGAACGCGGCGCCGAGGCGGCGGACAGCCGTGAGCGGCTCGTGCTCATCGCCTCGGCCGGCATCCGCGCGCTGTCGAACGACCCGCTGTTCCGCACGCTGCTCGACGTCGACCCCGAGCTGGTGCTGCCGTACATCGTGGAGCGGCTCGGCGCGACCCAGCGGTTCGCCGAGCAGGTGCTGCACCAGCTGCTGGAAGCCGGCCACCAGGACGGCTCGGTCCGGCGCGCGCCGGTCGCGGCACAGGCCCGGTCGGTGCTGCTGCTGGTCCAGTCCTTCGCGTTCTCGCTGCGGCCGGCCACGATGGACCTCGACCCGGCCGCGCTGATGGCGGAGTTCACCCACGTGCTCGACGCGGCCTTGAAACCATGACGTCCGGTTCGCTCAACGCGCGGCGCCGCGAACGCGAGCTCGCGGAACTGGCGTCGGGCGAGCGCGTCGACGTCATCGTGGTCGGCGGCGGCGTCACGGGCGCCGGGATCGCGCTCGACGCCGCGTCCCGTGGTTTGTCGGTGGCACTCGTCGAGGCGCACGACCTCGCCTTCGGGACGTCACGCTGGTCGTCGAAGCTCGTCCACGGCGGGCTGCGGTACCTGGCGCACGGCGAACTGGGCTTGGCGCACGAGAGCGCGGTCGAGCGCGGCGTCATGATGACGCGCACGGCGCCGCACCTCACACGTGCGATGCCGCAGCTGTTCCCGTTGTACCCCAGCACATCCCGGGCGCAGCAGGCGCTGGTCTCGGCGGGCTTGCGCGCGGGCGCCGGCCTCCGCCGAGCCGCGCGCACGCCGTCGTCGGTGCTGCCGCGCCCACGCACGATCCCGGCCGCCGAAGCCTTGGCCCTGGCGCCTGGGTTGTCCCCTTCCGGCTTGCGCGGAGCCTTGCTGGCCTACGACGGCGCGTTGGTCGACGACGCCCGCCTGGTGGTTTCCCTGGCCCGAACAGCCGCGACGTTCGGCGCCCGCATCCTCACCCGCCTGTCGGCGCTCTCGGTGACGGCCGACCGCGTCCGCGTCCGCGACGGCGTTTCGGGCGACGAGCTGGACCTGGTCGCCCGCCAGGTGATCAACGCGACGGGCGTCTGGGCCGGGACGTTGACCGGCTCGGTCCGCCTGCGGCCGTCGCGCGGTTCGCACCTGGTGCTCGCGCCGGGGACGGTCCCGATGGGCACGACGTCGATCAACATCGGCGTGCCGGGCGAGACCAACCGGTTCGTTTTCCTGCTCCCCCAACCGGACGGCCGCGTCTACTTGGGACTGACGGACGAGCCCGTTTCGGGCCCGTTACCTGACGTACCAGTGGTTCCCGAGTCCGATGTGGACTTCCTGCTGTCGCTGGCGTCGTCGGTCCTGTCGCGCCCGCTGACCCGCGACGACATCGCGGGCTCGTACGCCGGCCTGCGCCCGCTGATCGAGGGCACGGGCGGCCGATCGGCGGACCTGTCCCGGAAACACGCGGTGCTGGCTGGTTCCGACGGCCTGCTGACGGTGGTGGGCGGCAAGCTCACGACCTACCGGCGCATGGCGGAAGACGCGGTCGACGCCGCGGTGCGGCTGGCCGGGCTTTCGGCGTCCCCTTGCCGGACGGCTCGACTTCCGTTGCTGGGCGCGACCTGCCGCGAGGATCTGTCCCTTGTGGACGCCCCGGCCCGCCTGGTGGCCAAGTACGGCACGGAGGCCCCCCGGGTGGCGGCGCTGGGCGAGCTGGACGCGGAGTTCGCGGCACCGGTGTCCCCGGGCACGGAGATCACGGCGGCGGAGATCGTCTGGGCGGTCCGCAACGAGGGCGCTTTGGACATCGAGGACGTCTTGGAACGCCGGACGCGCTTGGCCTTGGTCCCGGCGGATGCCGCCGCGGCGACCCCGAGAGTGGCCGAGCTGGTCGACAAAGCACTGGCCGGCCTGGCCTGAGTCCGAGGCGGCACTTTCACGTGAAAGTGCCGCCTGGTGGGCGGAGAGCACTCGACCCGACGCCCGCCGGACTCCGGCTGCCAGCTGCTGATGGCGGTTTCAGGACGTTGAACGTCCCAAAACCTCCATCGTCAGAAGCAGCCATCCGCGAACGATCGCACCGACCCTCCGACGCGCCCATGACAACACCGCGGCCGCGGACCAGGTCGACAAGCCCCCGCCAGCCTTGCCCCAAGCGGCACTTTCACGTGAAAGCACCGCTCGAATCCAGCCGGATCCCGGCAAGAACGTGCCAGCAAAGCGCCCACCACCTGACCTTGACCCCCGCCCCAGGAATCCGACAGCCACGCCGCCGTTGAATCTCGCGGCCACGCCCGCCCAAAAGCAGCCCCCGCCCTCTCGGGGATCGGCCCCGCTTCCAGCGTATCGGTACCCCCGGACAAACCCCGCGAAAAGCCGTGGTCGAGGCCGAGCTGTCCACATCACGAACGGGCTGTGGACAAGCGGGCTTGATGTTCTCTTAGGTTGACGAGTCGTTGGGTTTTTGCAACAGTACGTTCCATGAGTCCGGTCAGACGCGGCAAGGAGCTGCCGATCCACAACCGGCTTCCCGTGCTCCGTGCGGAGCGGGGGATGAGCCGGGCCGCGCTGGCGAATGCCGTCGAAGTGAACCCGCAGACCATCGGGGCGCTCGAGCGCGGCGATCACTATCCGAGCCTGGACCTGGCCTTCCGGATCTGCGCGGTGTTCGACCTGCCGGTCGAAGCGGTGTTCAGCCGTGAGCCGTTCCTGCCACTGTCCACCCAGGTTTACCGCGAGGGGGGAGCATGACCATGATCGAACAGCAGGGTCGGCTGGCGGCCTACTGGGAACGTCAGCTCGACAAGATGGACGAACGCGAACTGCGGCACGCCCAGCGGCTGCCGGGCTGGCGCGACCGGCGGCACCGGCGTGCGCTGGCCGGGGTGCTGGCCGGCGCCGACCTGGTGCTCGTCGGCAGCGCCGCCGTCTTCACCGTGGTCTCGCCGTGGCTGTACTTCGGCCTCTGGATGGGTGCGCTGCTGACCGGCGGAGCCGCCTTCACGCTGCTGAAGATCCTGACCGGCCGGATGAGCGGGAGCTTCTCCCGGCTGCTGGACGAGCGCGAACGCGAGTGGCGCCACCGCGTCACCTACATCGGCTACCTGGCGCTCGTCGCGCTGATGCTGGTCGCGATGTTCTACACCCTGGTCGTCGCCGGGCAGGCCGAAGGCGCGTTCCGCGGTGTGATGATGATGTCCGCGCTGCTGGTCACCGGCACCACCGTCCCGCCCATCGTGCTGGGCTGGTCGCTGCCGGACGACGACCCCGAGGATTTCGAAGAGGGGGACACGCATGAGTGAGGGGAACCTGGAGATCGACGCGATCTCCAAGCGCTACGGCGCGAAAGTGGCGCTCGACGGCGTCACGTTCGACGTCCGCGCCGGCGAGCTGTTCGGCTTCGTCGGCAGCAACGGCGCGGGCAAGACGACGACGATGCGGATCGCGCTGGGGGTGCTGGCCGCGGACGGCGGCGAGGTCCGCTTCGACGGCAAGCCGATCACGCACGAAACCCGCACGCACATCGGCTACATGCCGGAAGAACGCGGGCTGTACCCGAAGATGAAGGTGCTGGACCAGCTCGTCTACCTCGCCGAGCTGCACGGCCTGACCACGAACGAAGCCCATCGCAACGCCGAAGCCTGGATCACCCGGCTCGGCCTGGCCGAGCGCCGCAAGGACGAGGTGCAGAAGCTCAGCCTCGGCAACCAGCAGCGCGTCCAGCTGGCCGCGGCGCTGGTGCACGACCCGGCCGTGCTGGTGCTCGACGAGCCGTTCTCCGACCTCGACCCGCTGGCCGTCGACGTGATGAGCGCGGTGCTGCGCGATAAGGCCGCGGCCGGTGTGCCGGTCGTGTTCTCCAGCCACCAGCTCGACCTCGTCGAACGGCTCTGCGACCGGGTCGGGATCATCCGCAACGGCCGGATGGTCGCCGTCGGCACGGTCGGTGAGCTGACCGCCGAAGCCGGCAGCAAGCTCGTGGTGACGGCGCCGGGTGCGCGTCCCGGCTGGGCCGCGAGCCTGCCCGGCGTGCGTGTGCTGGAGGAACGCGACACGACCACCGTGCTCGGCCTCGATGCGAGCGCCGACGACCAGGCCGTGCTCGCCGCCGCGCTGTCGACCGGGCCGGTCACCGAGTTCAGCCACCGCCGCCGGACACTGACGGAGCTGTTCCGCGACGCCGTCTCTCAGAACGACACAGCGGAGAAGGGGGAGCCACGATGAGGACGCTGAGTGGCCGGCGGGCCGTCTGGCTCGTGATGAAGCGCGAGCTGAACACGCGGCTGCGCACCCGCTCGTTCGTGATCGGCACCGTCGTGATGCTGGTGCTGCTGCTGGGTTACGTCGGGTTCCAGACGGCGCTGGCCGGGGCGGCGGACAAGCGCACGGTCGGGCTGACCGGGCAGGCCATCGGGATCGCCCAGCAGCTGCAGACCAAGGCGGCGCAGTCGGGCCAGCAGATCTCGACGGTCATCGTCACCGATCCCGCCGAGGGCAAGCAGAAGGTCGAGGACGGCGACTTCGACGCGCTCGTCTCGGGCAGCGCGGCGAAGCTGACCGCCACCTACCAGTCCTCTTTGGACAGTAGCCTGCGCACGGTGCTCGACCAGGTCGCGCAGCAGCAGGTGCTCGACGGCGTCCTCTCGGCCGCGCAGCTCGAACCCGCCGACGTAATGGCGCAGGTCAACGGCACCCACGTGCAGGACGACGCACTGTCGCCGGAGCCCGCCGACCACACCGAACGGCTCATCCTCGGCGTGATCGTCGCGTTCCTGCTTTACATCAGCATCATCACCTACGGCATGATGGTCGCCCAGGGCGTCGTCGAGGAGAAGTCGAGCCGGGTCGTGGAGATCCTGCTCGCCAGCGTGCGGCCGTGGCAGCTGTTGCTGGGCAAGGTGATCGGGCTCGGCCTGGTCGGCCTGACGCAGCTGGTCATCCTCGCCGCGGCCGGGCTCGTCGCGGCGACGGCGACCGGGGTGCTGTCTTTGACCGGCTTCGCGACCGGCGCGTTGCTGTGGGGCCTGCTCTGGTACCTGCTCGGTTTCCTGTTGTACGCCACGATCTACGGCGCGCTCGGCTCGCTCGTGTCGCGGCAGGAGGACACGCAGTCCGTGGTCGGGCCGATCAACATCGTGTTGATCATCGGGTTCGTCTCCGGGTTCAACCTGCTCCTGCAGGACCCGTCCGGCACGGCGACCAAGGTCGTCTCGCTGATCCCGCTGCTCTCGCCGATCCTGATGCCGGCCCGGATCGCGACCGGCGCCGCGACCGGCTGGGAGATCGGGCTATCGCTCGGCCTGACCGTCGCGCTGGTCGCACTGCTCACCTGGCTGGGCGGCAAGATCTACGGCAACAGCGTGCTGCGCATCGGCAGCCGCATCAAGCTGTCGGAGGCCCTGCGCGGCTGACCGGTCGTGAGTGTTTAGGGCGGTTCTAACCGCCCTAAACACTCACGAGGTGATCTTGCCGTACCGCTCCAAGGACACCTGGCGCTCGTGGGCGTGGTCGACCATCGGCTCCGGGTAGTCCGCGGGGCGGTCCTTCAGCTTGTGGACCGCTTTCCCCTGCACCGGACGCAGTTCCGGCACGTACTTGCGGACATAGTCGCCGTTCGGGTCGAACTTCTCCCCCTGCGTCGTCGGGTTGAAGATCCGGAAGTACGGCGCCGCGTCGGTGCCGCTGCCCGCCACCCACTGCCAGTTCAGCTGGTTCGACGCGAGATCGCCGTCCACGAGGTGGTTCATGAAGTGCCGCGCGCCCTGCCACCACGGCAGGTGCAGGTCCTTCACCAGGAAGCTCGCGACGACCATCCGGACGCGGTTGTGCATCCAGCCTTCGGCCAGCAGCTGCCGCATCCCGGCGTCGACGATCGGGTAGCCCGTCTTCCCGGCGCACCACCGGTCGAAGGCCTCGCGGTCGTCGTCGTGGCTCATCTTGTCGAAGCGCTTGTCGTAGTTCTTGCGCGCGGTTTCCGGGCGGTGCCACAGGACGTCGGCGTGGAACTCGCGCCAGCACAGCTCGCTGCGCAGCGACTTCGCGCCGACGCGGTCGTCACCGGCGAGGTCCGCCAGCAGCGTTCGCGGGTGGACGCACCCCCAGCGCAGGTACGGCGAAATCCGCGTGGTGCCTTCACGATCCGGCCGGTCGCGGTCCTCGTCGTAGGTGTCGACGCCGCCGTCGAGGAAGGCGTGCCAGACGTCCAGCGCGGCCCGCTCCCCCGGTTCGGGCAGCACCGCGGACACGCGCGGCGGCTTGGGGATCTTCAACGACTTCGGCGGCTCGACCCAGTCCACAAGGGACGGTCCGGTGTCCGCGGGCGCGCGCCAGCCGTGCGCGGTCCAGGCGCGGAAGAACGGCGTGAAGACGCGGTACGGGTCGCCGTCCGGCTTGGTGACGCGCCCGGGCGCCACCGCGTACGGCGAGCCCGTCTCGACCCAGTCGATGTTGATCTCCGCCAAGGCCTTCGCGACCTCGGCGTCCCGGCGACGGCCGTACGGGCCGGTGTCGGCGCTGACGTGCACCGCGCTCGCGCCGATCTTCCGCGCGGCCCGGACCACTTCGGCCGCCGGGTCGCCGCGCACCAGCATCAACCGGCCGCCGAGCTGCTCGTCGAGCTTCTCCAGGCAGCCGTAGAGGAACGCCGTCCGCGCATCGCCGGACGGCTTGAGCAGCGCCTCGTCGAGGACGTACAACGCGAGGACGTGCTTGCTGTGCTTCGACGCTTCCAGCAGGGCAGCGTGGTCGCCCAGCCGCAGGTCGCGGCGGAACCACAGGACAACCGGCGCTTCTTTGGTCACGCCGGACAACGATAAACGCCCCGCCGTGCCAGTGCACGACGGGGCGGTTATCCGGGTTAAAACGCTCAGCGCTCCGACATCGGGGTGTAGTCCCGCGACGCGTGGCCGGTGTAGATCTGCCGCGGACGGCCGATCTTGGTGGCCGGGTCGTTGATCATCTCGCGCCAGTGCGCGATCCAGCCCGGCAGGCGGCCGAGCGCGAACAGCACCGTGAAGAACTTCGTCGGGAAGCCCAGCGCCCGGTAGATCAGGCCGGTGTAGAAGTCCACGTTCGGGTACAGCTTGCGCGAAACGAAGTAATCGTCCGAAAGCGCGGTTTCCTCGAGCTTCTTGGCGATGTCGAGCAGCTGGTCGCCGCCCTTCAGCTTGCCGAGGATCTCGTCGGCGGTGTTCTTGATGATCTTCGCGCGCGGGTCGTAGTTCTTGTAGACCCGGTGCCCGAAGCCCATCAGCTTCACGCCCTTTTCCTTGTTCTTCACCCGCTCGACGAACTTGGCGACGTCGCCGCCGTCGCGCTGGATGCCCTCGAGCATGTCGAGCACCGCGGCGTTCGCGCCGCCGTGCAGCGGGCCGAACAGCGCGTTGATGCCGGCCGAGATCGAGGCGAACAGGTTCGCCTCGGACGAGCCGACCAGGCGCACGGTCGAGGTCGAGCAGTTCTGCTCGTGGTCGGCGTGCAGGATGAACAGCAGGTCGAGCGCCTTCGCGACGTCCGGGTCGACCTCGTACGGCTCGGCCGGGAAGCCGAACGTCATGCGGAGGAAGTTCTCGACCAGGCCGAGCGAGTTGTCCGGGTACAGCAGCGGCTGGCCCACGGACTTCTTGTACGCGTACGCGGCCAGGGTCGGGACCTTGGCGAGCAAGCGGATGGTGGACAGCTCGACGTTCGGTTCGTCGAACGGGTTGAGCGAGTCCTGGTAGAACGTCGACAGCGCGGACACGGCGCTGGACAGCACCGGCATCGGGTGCGCGTCGCGAGGGAAGCCGCTGAAGAACGCCTTGAGGTCTTCGTGCAGCAGCGTGTGGCGCTGTATCTTCTGGGTGAAGTCGGAGAGCTGGGCTTCGGTCGGCAGTTCACCGTAGATCAGCAGGTAGGAGACCTCGATGAAGGTCGACTTCTCGGCCAGCTGCTCGATCGGGTAACCCCGGTAGCGGAGGATGCCGGCGTCGCCGTCGATGTAGGCGATGGCCGACGACGCGGCGCCGGTGTTGACGAAACCGGGGTCGTAGGTGATGTACCCCGTCTGCGCCAGCAGCTTCCCCAGTTCGATCCCGGGCGCGCCCTCGACCGGGTGGACGATCTTGAATTCGTGCTCGCCACTCGGAAGGCTCAGCTTCGCGGTTTCGCCGCCGGACTGCCCCGCAGTCGTCGCGTCGGACATGCAAGTCCCTCTCACGTTGGGCACGGGACGGCGGCGCCTGTAGGTTCCACAGGTAGCCACGTGTTCACGCGAGGAAACACTGGCGCCTCGCTGCACACCGCCCCGCTGGGGTATGAAGAATGCCCCTCTACGCTAGTCGAGAACCCCGGCACCGCGCAGCGGTGACGTTGCCCCTGGTGCCCGCTTTGGGACCAGGTTCACACGGTGGATGCCATATCGGCCGATGTGGGCGGCTCCGCGCCACTGCGTGACACGGTGATCGAGGCCGCTTTCGCCGCGAAGGTGAGGGCTTCGCGCCACGCGTCCGCGTCGAGGGAGGCCAGGTCCGAGACCTCGCGGGTGGTCAGCCAGGCCAGCAGCGCCCCCTGGACGGTGTCGCCGGCGCCGATGGTGTCGACCACCGTGACCTTGCGCGACGGCACGTGGGCCACCTCACCTGCGGCGGTGATCACCGCGACGCCGTCGGCGCCCCGGGTGAGCACGACCGCGTCCACACCGGACTCGACCCACGTCTTCGCGGCGGCGACCGGGTCGGCGCCTTCGGTGAGCCACGCGGTGTCGTCGTCGGAGATCTTCAGCAACCGGACGTCCGGCAACCACGACGCGAACCGGGCGCGGTAGGCGGCCGGATCGGTGATCAGCGCTTCGCGGATGTTCGGGTCGAGCACGGTCAGCACCCCACGGGCGGCCTCGCGCCGCAGCATCGCCTCGTACGCCGACGCGCCGGGCTCGAGGACCATGCCGAGAGTGCCGAGCGAAAGCGCGGTGACCTGCTCCGGCAGCGCGCCGGGGTCGGCGACGAGCCGATCCGCCGTGCCTTCGACGTAGAACGTGTAGTGCGCGGCGCCCTTCGCGTCGAGCGCGACGACGGCCAGCGTCGTCGGCTCGTCCCCGCGCTGCAGCAGCGACGTGTCGACGTCGGACGCGTGCAGCCGCTCGACCATCGCCTCGCCGAAGCGGTCGGTGGACACCCGCGACAGGAACGCCGTCGGCACGCCGAGCCGGCCCGCGGCCAGCGCGACGTTGTACGGCCCGCCGCCCAGGCGCGGCAGCAGCGCACGCAGCCCACCGTCCACAGTGGAGTCCAGGGGGTCACCCGGGACGAGGTCTACGAGCGCTTCTCCGCCTACGACGATCACGCCGCGAGTTTAAGGGAGAAGCGGGTGACAATTCCTGTCCGCTATTTGTTCAGCCCACCGAGCAACAGCTCACCCAGTGCGGTGAACGCTTCGGCGTCCGACACCTCGGTGCGCTGGGCGAGCACGCCGGTCTGGATGCCCTCGACGATCAGCCCGGTCATCTCGGCGATGAGCCGGGCGTGGACGTCGCGGAAGACGCCGTCGGCGACGCCCTTGTCGATGAACGCGTGGATCCGCTGCGCCGCGAACCGGCTGTTGACCTGGTAGGTCTCGCGCGCCGGGGCGAACTCGGCGATGTCGCGCATGAAGGTCGCCGACGCGCGGTTCAGGTGCTCGGCGACGCCGGCCAGGTACTCGCCGATGAGCTTGGGCGCGTCGTCGATCCCGGCGATCCGCTCCTCGATGCGCGCCGCGGCGCCGCGGAAGAACTGCGCGACGACCTTGACGGCGAGCTGCTCCTTGCTGGGCGCGAGCGCGTAGAGCGTCGACTTCGAGCAGCGCAGGCGGGCGGCGATGTCGTCCAGGGTGAAGGCGGCGAAACCCTCCGCGAGGAAGAGGGCCTCGAGGTCGGCGAGCAGGGCGCGCTGCCTCGCGGTGGGCCTGCGACTGGCTTCCATCGGACCACTATCTCCTACGTCTCACGGCCACCCCAGGCTCGTCGTACTGTACTCTCAACAGACCCACAGTACTGTTTTCAGTACCGTGACATCCGGTGCTTCGCCCCGGGCCGGGGGCTCCGCCACCCGGACCCCCTTAAGACACGGTTATCCGGGAGGACCACGATGCCCGCCGAACGCCTGCTGCCCGATTCGGACGCCGAAGACCTGGTCGCGCTGGCGACCGAGATCGCCCGCGACGAGCTGGCACCCCGCGCGGCCGAGGCCGAGGAGGCCGAGCGGTTCCCGCGCGAGCAGTTCCGGCTGCTCGGCAAGTCCGGCCTGCTGGGGCTGCCGTACGCGGAGCGCTGGGGCGGCGGCGACGTGCCGTACGAGGTGTACCTGCAGGTCCTGGAGGAGATCGCGGCCGCGTGGATGACGGTCGGCGTCGGGCTCTCGGTGCACACGATGTCCTGCTACGGCCTGGCGAACTGGGGCACGGACGAGCAGCGTGACGAGTGGCTGCCGGACATGCTCGAAGGGGGCTTGCTCGGCGCCTACGCGCTGTCGGAGACGCAGGCGGGCTCGGACGCGGCCGCGTTGACGACGCGAGCGCGTCTCGACGGCACGGACTACGTCGTCAACGGCACCAAGGCGTGGATCACCCACGCCGGCGTCGCGGACTTCTACACGACGATGGTCCGCACGAGCGAGCAGGACATCTCCTGTCTGCTGGTCGACGGTTCGACGCCCGGCCTCTCGGCGGCGGCGCGCGAACGGAAGATGGGCCTCACGGGCTCCCCGACGGCCCAGCTGATCTTCGACAACGCCGTGGTGCCCGCTTCGCGGCTCATCGGCGCGGAGGGGCAGGGGCTCCGGATCGCCTTGTCGTCCTTGAGTTCGGGACGCCTGGGCATCGCGGCGTGCGCGGTGGGCCTGGCGCAGGCGGCGCTGGACGAGGCGGTTTCCTACGCGAAGGGCCGGTCGCAGTTCGGCCGTCCGATCATCGACTTCCAGGGCGTCGAGTTCCTGCTCGCCGACATGGCGGCCACGGTCGAGTCGTCCCGCGCGACGTACCTCGACGCGGCCCGGCGGCGCGACCGCGGGATGCCGTTCCAGCGGCAGGCGTCGATCGCGAAGCTGGTCGCGACGGACGGCGCGATGAAGGTGACGACGGACGCCGTCCAGGTCCTCGGTGGGGCCGGCTACACGCGCGACTTCCCGGTGGAGCGGTACATGCGCGAGGCGAAGGTGCCGCAGATCTTCGAGGGCACGAACCAGATCCAGCGGATGGTCATCGCCCGCGAACTGAAGGCCTCGGTGTAGCCCGGTCCAGCGAAGGCTGTCGCACGGCCGGCACGGATACCGTTACCCCATGTCCGGCCGTCTGCTGTCCGTCGAGGAGTACCGAGCGCTCGGGGAAACCGACCGCGGTTTCACCGAACTGGTGGAAGGCCGGGTGGTGCCGTCGCCCGGCGCCGGCCGGAGGCACAACATGGCCGCGTGCCGGCTGGCCGGACAGCTCGAACGGCAGTTGCCACGCGGTCTCGCCTTCGCCCTCGGCACCGACCTGGACCTGCAGCTGGCACCGCACGGCGAGCCCGGCTTCTCCCGCCGCCCGGACCTGCTGGTCTTCGACCGAGCCGCGGTCGCCCGCGTCGGCGACCTGATCCGCGCCGACGAGGTGGCCGTGGTCATCGAAATCGTGTCGGCGGGCTCCCGGCGCACCGACTACCGGGTGAAGCACGACGAGTACGCCGACGCCGGGATCCCGCACTACTGGATCATCGACATCACCGAGCCGGTCTCGCTCGCCGCCTGCCGCGGGTACCAAGACGCGCCCGCGGTCACCGGCACCTTCGCGACCGACGTCCCGTTCCCGGTCGAGCTCGACCTCGACGCCCTGCTGTCATGAATCTTCGCTCGATCGAGGGAGAAGTGTTCCCACACAGAGTACGGATACGGTTACTCATGGTTGCACTTGAGCCGTGAGACAATTCCGGCGACGTGAGGAGAAGCTGTGATTGCACTTTCCCAGCCGGAACCTGCTCGCCGGTGGGAGATCCCCGATCACCTGCTGACGATCGAGGAGTACGCGGCGCTCGGTGAAACCAAGTCAGGTTTCACCGAACTCGTGGAAGGCCGCGTCGTGATGTCACCCAGCCCCAAGCCGAGACACAACCGCGCGATCTACCGGCTGGTGGCACAACTCGAAGCGCAGCTTCCGGACCATCTCGACTTCGTTCCCGACACCGACGTGGATCTCGGTCTGGCGCCTTCCGACAAGCCCGGCTTTTCTCGTCGACCTGACCTGCTGATCGTTGACAAGACCGCGGTCGCTCGCGTCGACAAAGACGACAACATGCTCCGGGCCGAAGAGGTGGCCATCGTCGTCGAAATCGTGTCGCCGGGTTCGAGACGCACTGACTACCAGGTGAAGCACGACGAGTACGCCGATGCCGGCATCCCGCACTACTGGATCGTCGACATCACCGAGCCGGTCTCGCTCGTCGCCTGTCACCAGGCCGGCGAATTCGGTTACATGGACGCCGCCGCGGTCACCGGGACCTTCGCGACCGACGTCCCGTTCCCGGTCGAGCTCGACCTCGACGCCCTGCTGTCATGAACGGTGAATAGGCGGACGACACGCCGGAACCGCCCGGTAACCGACGTGTCGTCCGCCCGCTTGAGGGACGGTCAGCGGGACTCGCGGTACCGGCGATCCGCCGATACGCCTTCGCCCAGCTGCTCGTCGAAGTGGTACACCTCGGCGCCGCGGACGAAGACCCGCAGGGCGCGGTTCATCACGTCCAGCGGGTCGCCGGACCAGAGGACGACGTCCGCGTCCAGGCCCGGCTTCAGCGAGCCGATCTGACTGTCCAGCCCCAGCATCTCAGCCGGGTTGACGGTCAGCGACTTCAGGGCCGTGTGCGGGTCGAGGCCGTCCTTGACCGCGAGCGCCGCCTGGTAGACCAGGAAGTTGATCGGGATCACCGGGTGGTCCGTGGTGATCGCGATCTTGACGCCGGCGCGGGCCAGGATGCCCGCGGACCGGAGCGTGCGGTTGCGCAGCTCGACCTTGGACTTCGTGGTGAACAGCGGCCCGAGGATGACCGGGACGTCGCGCTCGGCGAGCAGGTCCGCGATCAGGTGGCCTTCGGTGCCGTGGTTGATCACGAGCTTGTAGCCGAACTCGTCGGCGAGGCGGATCGCCGTCACGATGTCGTCCGCGCGGTGGACGTGCTGGTCCCAGTACAGCTCGCCGTCGAGGACCTTGGCCAGGACCTCCTGGGTCAGGTCGACCTCGTGCGGCTTGCCCTCGGCGGCCGCGTGGTCGCGCTTCGCCTGGTAGTTGCGGGCCTTCGTGAACGCCTCGCGCAGGATCGCGGCGACGCCCAGCCGGGTCGACGGCGTCTGCTTCTTGTCGCCGTACACGCGCTTCGGGTTCTCGCCGAGCGCGCTCTTCACGCTGACGCCCTCCGCGAAGACCATGTCGAGGATGCTGCGGCCCCAGGTCTTGACGCCGATGGTCTGGCCACCGATCGGGTTGCCCGACCCGGGCTTGATGACGACGCTCGTGACGCCGCCGGCCAGCGCGTCGTCGAAACCGGGCTCGTACGGGTCGATGCCGTCGATGGCGCGGAACCGGGCGCCGTTCGGGTCGGTCATCTCGTTGGTGTCGTTGCCGGCCCAGCCTTCGCCGTCCTCGTGGACGCCGAGGTGGGCGTGGGCGTCGATGAAGCCGGGCAGCACCCAGGTGCCGGCCGCGTCGACCAGTTCGGCGTCCTCCGGGATGTCGACGTCGGCCTGCGTGCCGACCGCGACGATCTTGCCGTCGTCGATCAGGACCGTGCCGCCGTCGATGGGATCACCGTCGATGGGGACGACATAGCCCCCGACAATTGCCTTCGCCATAGTTCGCCACGCTAACGAACTGGTCCGGGCCGGCGCGAGCCGGGCTCAGCTCGCCAGTAGATCGAACCCGAAACCCGCGACGACCAGCAAGACGCCGATGACGCGCAGCGACCGATCGGGCTGCGGCCCGCGCAGGAGCACCAGCGGCGGCCAGACGAACAAGCCGTAGACGACCAGGGGGAACGCCCGGGCCAGCAGATTCAAGCCGACCGAGATCCCGGCGAAGATGGCCCACAGCGAAAACGGGAGCGTCAGGACGACGAGCAGGATCGGCACCCACCAGTACCAGGGCAGGTCCGGATCGATCGACCGGCCGTCCCACGTCGAGCGGGCCCAGAAGAGCAGCGCGAGCAGCAGGGCCGACCAGATGACCACGATGGTGACCAGAATGCGCTTCACCCGGCGGGTCTCCGCGTCGAGTGGCTCGCGCTTCGGCTCGCCGGGCCGCCCTTCGATGCGCCGCTCCTTCATCTGCTTCGACCGGATGAAGTCGGCGATCAAGTCGCGGTAGGCGGCGCGGAAGATCGCGCGGCTGCGGCGCCGGGTTTCGGCGAGCGTCTGCCGCTGCGCCGCGATCGGCCTCGCCCGCAGCCGCTCGCCCCACCCCGTGATCCGGGCGACGCCCACGATGTCGATGATCGCCGCCAGCCCGCCGGTGAACTGGCCGAGCTTGCCGAACCGGCCCCACCACAGCACCGGCAGGCCCCACAGCCGGAAGCCCGCCACGGACTGGCCGTCGAACCACAGCCCCCAGGCCTGCCAGAACGAGACCGTCCGCACCGGAGCAGCCTACGGAACCCGAGCCTTCTCCAGGTGCACCAATTCGTGGTTGTTCTCGGGCGTCCGGTGCGTCTCGCGGTAGCCGTGCTTCGCGTACATCCCCAGCGGCCCGACGCTCTTCGACCCGGTGAACAGCCGGAACACCGTCACCGCCGCCGGGGCCGCCGCCTCGGCCGAGAGCAGCAGCCCGCTTCCCAGGCCGACACCCTGCCGATCGGGCGCGACGACCAGCCGCGTCACCAGGCCCACGTGACCGGTCACCGTCAGCCGCACCGACGCGAGCAGCCGGCCGTTCTCGCGGAACCCCCACGAGAGGCACGACTCCAACGCCGCCTGCGCCTCCGCAAGGGTCTCCAGCAGCGGTGGCAGGTCGAAGTCGTCGTGCGCGCGGGCTTCGGTGACGTACGCGGCGCGTTGCAGCGTCAGCACTTCACCCGCGTCGGCGACGCCCAGGCGAAGCGGCTTCACTTGACGCGGATGCCCCAGCTGCCGGACCACGACGCCGCCGGCTCCAGCTCGACCAGATCAGTGCCCGTGTTGAGCGCGTCAGCCGGGCAGGTCATCGGCTCGATCGCGACGGCGCGACCGCGGCCGACCAGGTCGTCCGGCGTGAACACCTGCGCCCAGTGGAAGTCCGGGCCGGTCCAGACCAGCAGCTGCTGGTCGCCGTGCGCGAGGACGAAGTGGTGCAGCCCGTCGTCGGCCGTCGTGAGACCGCCGAACGCCGTGTCCAGGTCCACGCCTTCGAGGACGCGCCCGCCGCGGAAGTCGAACTCGGTGCCTTCGACGTCCTGCTCCGGCGCGTACGGCATCTGTTCGTCGCCGAGGTAGGGCCGGACCCGGCTCGCGGGCAGGGTGAGGGTCAGCTCGTCGGTCGGGACGTCGCCGATCCGGAAGTACGGGTGCGTGCCGACGCCGACGCCGATCGGCTGCTCGCCCTCGTTGCGGATCTCGTGGGTGATGGTCAGCTCGCGCGGCGCGAGATCGTAGGTGATCGTCGCGCGCAGCGGCACCGGCCAGCCCGGCTGCACCTCGACGTCGACGGCCAGGGTGATCGACGACTCGGCGTGCTCCAGCAGCTCCCACTCGAGGTGGCGGGTCAGGCCGTGGATAGCGTTGCCGCGCGCCTCCTCGGTGATCTCGAGCTGCTGCTTCTCCCCCTGGAACGTCCACTGGCCGGCCTTGGTCCGGTTCGGCCAGGGCAGCAGCACCTGCCCGGCGCCCTTCGGCGGCTTCGCGTCTTCGGCGAACTCCTCGACGTACGGCACTCCGCCGACTTCGAACGCGCGCAGGCCCGCACCGATCTCGGTGACGACGGCGCGCGCGTTGCCGCGGGTGATCTCGAACTGCTGACCGGTCGGGTTGCCCATGCGGACGACCTTACCGAGGCCGCGGGACGACCTTGATGCCCAGCGCCGCCGCGTCCGCCAGCAGTTCGGCCAGCACCGCGCGTTCCTGCTCGGTCCAGGCCTGCTCGGCCACGTCGACGTCGAGCACCGGTGGAGTCGGCTCGGCGTGCACCGCCGCGGCCAGTGCGGTCAGGAAGTCGCCGGGCCCGTCGTCGAGGCCGAGCAGCGCGAGGACGATGCCGTCGAGTCCGGCGGGGATCCACAGCCGGGGCCCGAGTACCCGGACGAGTGTCCTGACCTGAGCCGAAACGACTACACTCCGTGTACCCAGGTCGCTCTCCCCGACCTCCAGCCCGAGCTCGGCGAGGGCGGCGCGGACGATCTCGACGTCGACCGGATCGGCGCCGTACCGCTCGGCGAACAGGTCTCGTCCGAGACTGCCCGGACCCGCGATGAGCTGGTCAGGGATTGACGAACGCCGACGCAGCATCAGCGTCACGGTGACGCGCCGCCGCGAGCCGGCGGCGGCCCGGGGCAGCGCTCGACGAGCACCACCCGGCAGTGCCACGAACTCGGACTCGCTCACGCTTAGTGATGCTGCTCCGCCGCTACCCGGTCAGACCAGCGACCTCACCCGGATGGCCGCAGCCGAACTTTTCAGCGTTACTCACTAGACCGGTCGTCATAGTTTGAGTTACGGTCGTCCCATGGTTCGCCGCACCGACACGCGGCAGCGGATGCTCGACACCGCTGCCGACCTGTTCCACTCGCAGGGTTACCACGCCACCGGCCTCACCCAGCTGACGACGGCCGGGGGCGCGCCGAAGGGGTCGCTCTACTTCCACTTCCCCGGCGGCAAAGAACAATTGGCCGCCGAAGCCGTCCGGCTGTCGAGCGAACGCACCGGCGGGCTGCTCCGCGCCGTCGTCGCCGACGCCCCGGACGTCGTGACCGCGATCGACCGGGTCGTCGACGCGCTCGCGAACTTCCTCACGGAGTCCGACTTCCAGCGCGGCTGTCCACTCGCGACAGTCGCGTTGGACGCCGCCGCCGAGAGCGAGCCGATCCGCGAAGCCTGCGCGGACGGTTACGCGGACTGGCACGACATCCTCACCGCGTACCTGACCACCCAGGGACTCGGGCAAGAGCGCGCGGACGAGCTGGGCACCATCGTGCTCGCCGCCGTCGAAGGCGGGCTGCTGCTGGCCCGCACCCGCCGCGACGTCGCCCCGCTGCGGGCCGTCGCCGCCCACCTGCACACCACCCTCGAACGGGAGTTCTCCTGATGCGCGTCCACCACCTGAACTGCGGGACCATGCGCCCGCTCGGCGGCCGGCTGGTCGACGGCCGGCCGGGCCTGTTCCGCCGCGCCACCATGGTCTGCCACTGCCTGCTCCTGGAGACGGCCACCGGGCTGGTGCTGGTCGAGACCGGCACCGGCACGCCGGCCGCCGTCGACCGCGAGGCCTGGCTCGGCGCCGGGTTCGTCCGGCAGTCGAACCCGGTCGCGGATCCGGCGCTGCCCGCGATCGCGCAGATCCGGGCGCTCGGCTTCGACCCGGCGGACGTCCGGGGCATCGTGCTGACCCACCTCGATCTCGACCACGCCGGCGGGCTCATCGACTTCCCGTGGGCGCGGGTGCACGTCTACGCCGAGGAGCTGCGCGCCCTGCAGTCGCCGCGTGACGCCGCGGAACGCGGGCGGTACCGGAGGATCCAGTTCAGTCACGGTCCACAATGGACGTCCTATCCGGACACCGGCGAACCGTGGTTCGGCTTCGGCGCCGTCCGGCAGCTGGCCGGCCTGACCGACGAGGTCCTGCTGATCCCGCTCGGCGGCCACACGCGCGGGCACGCCGGCGTCGCCGTCGACACCGGGAGCGGGTGGCTGCTCAACGCGGGCGACTCGTACTTCTTCCACGGCCAGGTCGACCCGGCCGCGCCGCACTGCCCGCCGGGCCTGCAGTGGTTCGAAGGCCGGATGGAGACGGTGAAGGGCGCCAGGCTGGACAATCACGCCCGCCTGCGACAGCTTGTTCAGGAGCACGGCGACGAGGTCACCGTCTTCGCCGCGCACGACGAGACCCAGTTCCTCCGGCTGAGCACCAGGAGCAGCGTATGAAGGTGCACCACTTCAACTGCGGCACGATGCGCCCGGCGGGCGGCAAGCTGCTCGACGGCGAGCCCGGGCTGCTGCGGCGGGCGGAGCTCGTCGCCCACTGCCTGCTGATCGAGACCGGCGACGGCCTGGTGCTGGTCGACACCGGGTTCGGCACCCAGGGTGTCGCCCAGCCCGGCAAGTGGCTGGGCCGGCCGTTCATGGCGATGGTCGGCGCCCGGCTCGCGGCGGCCGAGACGGCGGTCGCGCAGATCGAGGCGCTCGGCCTCGACCCGGCCGACGTCCGCCACATCGTGCCGACCCACCTCGACGTCGACCACGCCGGCGGGCTGGCGGACTTCCCGAACGCGGTGGTGCACGTCCGCGCCGAGGAGCAGCGCGCGGCGACGGCCCCGTCGAACGCGGCCGAGAAGAACCGCTACCGCGCGGCCCAGTTCGCCCACCGTCCACTGTGGAGCACCTACGACGAGACGGGCGAGCCCTGGTTCGGCTTCGACGCGGTCCGGTCGCTGAAGGGCCTGCCGGAGGAGATCCTGCTGGTCCCGCTGACGGGCCACACGCTCGGCCACAGCGGCGTCGCGATCGACACGGGCAACGGCTGGCTCCTGCACGCGGGCGACGCGTACTTCTTCCACGGCCAGCTCGACCCGGTCGCCCCGCACTGCCCGCCGGGCATGACGGCGTTCCAGAACATCGTCCAGACGAAGCGCGACGCCCGCCTGGCCAACCTGGCCCGGCTGCAGGAGCTGGTGAAGGCCCACCAGGACGAGGTGACGGTGTTCTCGGCTCACAGCCCGGTGGAGCTGGCCGCTCTGCGCCGTCGTGAGTGAGCGGGAACCGGATGATCGCCCGCCGCATCTGAGCCGTGGACTTCGGGAGGCTCGATGGCGGGGAAGACTCGGTGGGGCGTCGTGCTGCTCGTCCTGCTGGTGACGGCCTGCGGGAGCGGCCCGCCGCCCGCTCCCGCCGTCGCGCCGGTGGCCCCACCGCTCGATCTCTCCGGGGTGGTGCTGCTCCAGCGCAACCCCGGCCACGACGACGTCGTCTTCGCCGATCCCGCCACCGGCGCGGTGAAGACCACCTTGCCGCTGCCCGGGCGCGACACCTCGCCGACCCGGTTCGACGGGCCGGCCGGCAAGCTCGACCTCGTCTCCCCCGACGGGCAGTACGCCACCCTCGAGTCCGGCGGCGGCGTCGACGTCTTCAAGCTCGACCGCCGCGGGCGGCGCTACGAACGCACCGGCACCGTGGCGGGCTTCCGGAACCCGCGGTTCGGCCCGATGGGCACGAAGCTCTACTTCGACGACGGCAAAGCCGTCTACTCCACCGACTACACGCGGCTCGGCCAGAACACCGAGGAAGCCGGTCTCGTGCCGCCGGACGACCCGCTCGACCAGCGCCTCCAGGCCTGGTGGCCCGACGCGCAGGGCGGGGTGCTGACCTGGAAGGACGTCCGGCGCGCCGGCGGCCTGGCCTACCTGACCGACTCGTCGGGCGCGATCGGCTACGCGACCTACGACGACGCGGGCACGCGCTACTACTTCGTCACCGCGCTCGACGCCGTCACCGTGCTGCTGTACGCCGTCAGCGGCACCGACGCGCATGGCGCGCTCGCCCGGCTGAAGGTCGACGGCGGGGTTCCGCAGGTCACCAAGCTCGTCGACCTCGCGGAGCCGCGGATCGGCAAGGCGGCCGCCGCGCCGGACCGGGCCACCGTCCTCTACCAGACGACGCAGGGCGAGTGGTTCGACTCGCCCACCACGCCGGGCGCGATCACGCGGCCCGCGTTGAAACAGCTGCCGGCGGCCGGGCAGCGGCAGCTCGTCGGCTGGGCCTGAACCCGGAGCTTTCGGGGGTCCGGGTGGCGGAGCCCCCGGCCGGGGCGAAGCCCCGTCACAGCTCAGTTGCTGGCCGCGAGGGCGGCCTTGACCAGCGGCGCGAGCTGCTCCGGCGTCATCTTCGCCGGGCCGGTGTAGTTGATCAGCACCGGCGTCCCGGACACCAGCTCGGCCGCGGCGAGGGTGGCCGTCTTCTGCTCGTCGACGTAGTAGACCGCGCCGTCCGGGAACCCGGCGATGTCCTGGGCGCCCGCCTTGGCCTTCTTGATCGACGCGACCATGTCGGCGGGCTTGGCCTGGCGGCCGTCGTACCGCGTCACCGCGAGCGCGCCCGCGGCCTTGTCGTCGAGCTTGTACTCGCAGGTGCGGGCCTTGCCGCCGCTGGTCGCGTTGTCCTGCACCGGTCCCGGCACCGCCGTGAGGTTGTCCAGGAACAGCGCCTTCGACACGGCCGCGGCCGGCAGCAGCGCGCACGGGTCGAGCGCCGCCGCGGCGGCGTTCGTGCTCGGCTTGGGCGCGGGCGACGACGAGCTGGGCGCCGGCGCCGGCTTGTCCTCGGCGGAGCAGGCGGTCAAAGCGGCAAAAGCGACCAAAGCGACTGCGATACGCATACTTTGCACAGTAGCCGGAAGCGCCCTAAGCCGTCGGCGCCCGGTACCGCCAGAACGCCGGGAGCACCAGCATCGCGGCCAGGACCAGCACGATCACCAGCAATCCGCCGACGGTCGCCGTGACTTCGGTGCCGAACGCGGCGGCGCCCCAGCCGTGGGTGAGGTCGGCGATCCGCGGGCCACCGGCGACGACCACGGTGAACACGCCCTGGAGCCGGCCGCGCATCTCGTCGGTGGTGGCGGTCTGCAGGATCGCCATCCGGTAGACCGCGCTGACCATGTCCGCGGCGCCGGCCGCCGCCATGAAGAGGACCGCGAGCCACAGCGAGTGCGCGAGACCGAACCCGGCGACCGCGGCGCCCCACGCGCAGATCGAGATGACGACCGCGACGCCCTGGCGGTGGATGCGCGTCAGCCAGCCGGAGAACAGCCCGATCACCATCGCGCCCGCGGGCAGCGCGGCGTAGAGCCAGCCGAGCGCCGGGCCGCCGCCGGGCGGGTCGCCGAAGGTGCGTTCGGCCATCTCCGGGATCAGCGCGCGCGGCATGCCGAAGACCATCGCGATGATGTCGGCGACGAACGAGGCCAGCAGGATCTTCTGCCCGGCGAGGTACCGGAAGCCGTCGACGACGTCGCGGACACCGGCGCGCCGCGACGGCCCGTTCAGCGGCGGGATCGACGGCAGCCGCCAGACCGCGAAGAGCGTGATCGTCAGGGCGACGACGTCGATCAGGTAGAGCGTCGAGAGGCCGAGGACGGGGATCAGCGCGCCGGCCATCAGCGGGCCGAACACGGCGCCGAACGTCGACATCGTGCTGCTCAGCGCGTTCGCCGACGGCAGCAGCTCGGGCGGGACGAGCCGGGCGACGACCGCGCCGCGCGTCGGCATGTTGATCGCGAAGAACGCCTGGTTGACGGCCAGCAGGGCGAGCACCAGCCACACCGAGCCGAAGTTCAGGAACGCCTGCAGCCAGAGCAGCGCGGACGTGATCGCGACCCCGACGTTCGTGACGAACAGGAGTTTCCGCCGGTCGACGGCGTCGGCGATGGCGCCGCCCCAGAGCCCGAAGACCAGCAGCGGGACCAGCGCGACGAGCCCGGAAAGGCCGACGTACGCCGACGAGCCGGTGAGGTCGAAGACCTGCTTGGGCACGGCGACGGCGGTCAGCTGGGTGCCGACCGCGGTGACCACAGTGGACAGCCAGAGCCGGCGGAAGGCCGGGATCTTCAGCGGCCGGGTGTCGACGATGATGCGACCGAGGAGCCCGCGGATACCCGTGCGGGGCGGCAAGGTCCCCCGTTGATCACTCACAACCAATGAGCTTAGCTCGGCTAACTATCCCCGGTCGCGTGATTTTCGTCGCCGCGGCCGCGAGCACCCCCCGCCCTCTCCGGGGGTTCGGCCCCGCACCCAGTTTATCGGGGCCGGCCGACCGGAAGTGCGGAAAAGCCACAGCCGGGCCGGGTTGTCCACATCACGGCCCGGCTGTGTACAACCCGGTCAGGGGGCGACGCGCTCGATGTTCCAGCCGTCCTCGTGGCGCATGTAGCGGAGGCGGTCGTGCATGCGGTCTTCGCGGCCCTGCCAGAATTCGACGAGGTCCGGCCGGATCCGCCAGCCGCCCCAGTGCGGCGGGGCCGGGATCCGCTCGACGTCGGCGAAGCGCCGCTCGATGCCGTGCAGCGCGGTCTCCAGGGCGCGGCGCCCGTCGACGACGCGGGACTGCGGGGACGCCCAGGCGCCGAGCTGCGAGCCGCGCGGCCGCTGCGCCCAGTACTCCGCCGTCTCCTTGACGCCGACCTTCTCGACCTCGCCGCGGACGTGGACCTGGCGGTGCAGCGGGTACCAGGGGAAGGTCACCGACGCGTAGCGCGTCGCGGTCAGGTCGTGGCTCTTCGACGAGGTGTAGTTCGTGTAGAACACGACACCTCGTTCGTCGAGGCCCTTGCACAGCACGGTGCGGGACGACGGGCGGCCTTCGGCGTCCGCGGTCGCCAGCACCATCGCGTTGGGTTCGGCGATCCCGGCGGCGACGGCCTGGTTCAGCCAGCCCTGCAACTGGTCGGTCCACGTGGCCGCCAGCGCCGACTCGTCGAACGCGGCGCCGTCGTAGGCGACGCGCATCCCGGGCAGGCGTACCACGGCGTCTTCCACCTTGTCCTCGATCTCCGGCATCATCGCCAAACCTCCGTACCCGGTCGGGGCCCTGACACTTGGGTCCAGGTGACGTTAGGGCCTCGCGAGCTGCAGCGGAACCCACTGAACGGTGACTCCCGACACGACTTCGGCGCCATCAAGCCGTAACCACCCGTCAGCAAGCATTTACGCCCGCGTTACCTCCCGGACCGGGATCGATAAAGGGCGCGCCTATCTTTCGGCCCGTTCCCCACCACCCCCGGAGGCAGGCATGACCGAGATCCTGTCGAACGCCCCAGAAGGCACTCCCGAAACGGCCCCACCGAAACGCCAGTACGCACCACTCGCGGCGAATGAGAACCGCGAGGACTACTCACTGCGCTTCGCCGCTCATTCGTTCCGGAAATGGTCACCGTTCGTGGTCGCGACGACGGCGCTGGGCGGCATCGCCTACCTCGCCGACTTCGCGATCGGCGCCAGCATCGTGCTCTCCTACGGCTTCACCTCCGGGGTGCTGGCGATCCTCGCCGCCGCCGTCGTCATCTTCACGACCGGCGTGCCCATCGCGGCCGCCTGCGCGAAGTCCGGAGTGGACATGGACCTCCTGACCCGCGGAGCCGGCTTCGGCTACTTCGGGTCGACGCTCACTTCGCTCGTCTACGCCAGCTTCACGGTCATCTTCTTCTCGCTCGAAGGCTCGATCATGGGCCAGGCCTTCGAGCTCGCCCTCGGCATCCCGCTGGCCGTCGGCTACCTCCTGGCCACGCTGATCGTCCTGCCGTTCGCGCTCTACGGCATGGGCGCGGTGGCGAAGATGCAGACCTGGACGCAGCCATTGTGGCTCGCCGGCCTGGTGCTGCCGTTCATCGTCGTGCTGGTCCGCGAGCCGGGCCGCTTCGCCGACTTCGCGGCCTTCGGCGGCACGGATGGCGCCGGGTCCGGGTTCTCCGCGATCGGGTTCGGCTTCGGCATGGGTGTCGCCCTGTCGCTGATCGGGCAGATCGGCGAGCAGGCCGACTACCTGCGGTTCATGCCGGAGAAGACGGCGGAGAACAAGCGGGCCTGGTGGGCCGCGGTGCTCGCCGCCGGGCCCGGCTGGGTGATCCTCGGGGCCGCGAAGCAGATCGGGGGCGCGCTGCTGGCGTTCCTCGCACTCGGCGTCGTCGGCGAGACGGCCGCGCTCGAACCGATCGCGCCGTACGTCGAAGCGGTGAAACCGGCCCTCGGGCCGGTCGCGCTGACGTTCGCCGCGCTGTTCGTCGTCGTCTCGCAGATCAAGATCAACACGACCAACGCGTACTCGGGCTCGCTGTCGTTCGCGAACTTCTTCTCCCGCGTGCTGCACAAGCACCCGGGCCGCGTCTGGTACGTGCTGGTGAACTGCGGCATCGCGCTGGCGCTGATGGAGTTCGGCGCGTTCGGGTTCCTGAACAAGATCCTGGGCTTCTACTCGAACGTCGCGATCGCCTGGATCGGCGCGGTGTGCGCGGACCTCGTGATCGCGAAGCCGCTCGAGCTCTCGCCGAAGTACATCGAGTTCAAGCGGGCCTACCTGCACAAGATCAACCCGGTCGGGTTCGGCTCGATGCTCGTCGCCTCGACGGTGTCGATCGCGGCGTACTTCGGGGCCTTCGGGCCGTTCCTGGCCGCGTTCAGCCCGCTGCTGGCGCTGGTCATCGCGATCGTGCTGGTGCCGACGCTGGCCGTCGTGACGCGCGGGAAGTACTACCTGGCCCGGCCGAACACCGTGGCCGGGCCGGAGCAGGACGTCGACCTGCGGGCGACGTACACCTGCTCGGTCTGCGGTGATCCGTACGAACTGCCGGACGTCGCCGACTGCGCGAAGCAGAGCGGGCCGATCTGCTCGCTGTGCTGCACGCTCGACAACAGCTGCCACGACCTGTGCCAGACGACGGGTCCGGTTTCGCTGGGCATTCCCACCGCCCGCCAGGCGTAAAGTCCGTCAAGGCCCGCTCACCGCGTCCGCAGCGGTGAGCGGGCCTTCACGTTGGCCGGGTTCCCCCCGGATCCCCCTCCCGGCTCGACTGTTCCACGTCGGCCGCGGCGGCGCGGTTGCCCTCGATGTCCAAGATCTTTTCCGGCCGCATGATGGCCGACAGCATCATCGCGCGGAACTCCGCGCCGATCTCTTCGACCGGCAGCGGCGGGTCGTGCGCCTGCCATTCGCGCAGCAGCCCGGTGCCCGCCCCGACCAGCGCGATCGCCGTCAGCCGGTAGTCCCGCACGGGCACGACGCCGTGCTCCGCGGCGCGGTTCGCCTCGGCGGCGATGAAGTTCGCCCAGCGGTCGACCCACACCTGGTGCTGCGCCTCCAGCTCGGCACTGACGCCGACCGCTTCGACGTAGTTGAGGCGCGGCATCCGGGGATCCACGGTGACCGTCGCGATGAAGACGTCCAGCAGCTTCGAGATGCGGGTGAGCGCGTCGGCGTCGGCGACCTTGTCGAGCTCCGCGGTGACGTGCGCGAGCGCCAGGCTGTTGATCTGGTCGTGGAGGGTGCGGAGCACGTCCTCCTTGCTCGTGAACTCCTCGTAGAAGTTCCGCGTCGACACGCCGGCCCGCGCGCACACCTCGGTGATCTTGGTGTGCCGGAAACCGGTGGAGGTGAACAGCTCGAGCCCGGCCACGAGCAGCCGTTGACGGCGATCGGCACGACGTTGCTCGGGCGCGACCCCGCCGTACGTGCGAGCCACCGGTTCTCTCCTCCTTCCGAGGGATTGCCAGATCCTACCCGGGTGAGTAAATTGTGAAAATCTTCGTTACCAAAGATCCCGTGGATTCGGCCGCCGCATACGACGCCGAGCCTGCGCGCGCACGGTATCGAGAACGAGCGCATCGCGCTCGCGCAAACGCTTTCGCGGGACCCACGGACCAATCATTCGACAACTTCCGCTCGCCGGGGACGGCGCAGGGGGTCTTCCCCGGCGAGCGGCGGCACGTCCACCACGTTCACCCGAAACTGTCGGCGCCCTCCGTTAGCGTGGAAATCGGGGGCTGCTCAGAACGGCGCCAGCGCCGTGACAGCGTCCGGCGCGAGCGAGGTCGTGAGGGTGCCACCCGCGGCCAGCGGCGTGCGGGACCACCACTCACCGGAGGCCGCCGGAAGTTCCTGGCCACCCACTTCCAAGTCGGTGGCCAGGACCCGGCGGCCCGCCAGGTGGGCCAAGCTAGCGTCCAATGTGGAGTCGCCGATCGTCAGCGTCTGGCGCAGCACCGGCGTCACACCCCGCGTGACCTGCTGTGACGTCGTGAGCGTGCCCGGCTTCTCGTTCGCCCGGCCCAGCACCAGCACCTCGCGCGTGTGCAGATAAGCGTCGTCCGCCAGCGACGCCCGGAACACGGCGGTGTGCCGGGCGCGGGCCGTGATGACCGTCGGCTCCGGCAGGTACTCCAGCCGGCCGCCCTCGGCCACCAAAACCTCCACTGTGGACAGTGAGCCCTCGCCGTGCAGGCCCGGCAGCGCCAAGGTGGCCGCGACGCCGGAGAGCCGCAGGGACGCGCCCGGGCCGACGCGGATGGTCAGCCGGAGGTCGTCGCCGCCCAAGGGGGACGTCGCCGAGTTGACCAGGTGGACCACCGCCGTCCGGCCGCCGCCGCGGCGCGGGAACAGCGTCAACGGCGCCATCGAGCGCAGCTCGCGCAGGATCGTGCGCGAGCCGTCGAAGCACGCCGTCAGCCGGGCGTGGGCCTTCACCCGGCGCGGACCGGGAGCAGCGACCGGACCCAGTCCGCCACCGCCGGCGCATCCGGGGTGTCCACAAGGGACTGCGTGATGACCGGTAGCTCGCCGCGCATCCGGTGCGCGTCCGACGTCATCACGTCCATGTCCGCGCCGACCAGGTGCGCGAGGTCGATCTTGTTGATCACCAGCAGATCCGCCGTCGTGACGCCGGGGCCGCCCTTGCGCGGCACCTTGTCGCCGCCCGCGACGTCGACCACGAACACCTGGCTGTCGGCCAGCCCGCGGCTGAACACCGCGGTCAGGTTGTCGCCGCCGCTCTCGATGATCACCAGGTCCAGCCCGGCGAACTTCTCCTCCAGGCGCTCGACGGCGTCGAGGTTCGCGGTGATGTCGTCGCGGATCGCCGTGTGCGGGCACGCGCCGGTCTGCACCGCCTCGATCCGCTCCGGGTCCAACACCCCAGCCCGCCGCAGGAAGTCCGCGTCCTCGGTCGTGTAGATGTCGTTGGTGACGACGGCGAGGTTCACCTCGTCGCCCAGCGCCCGGCACAGCGCCGCGGTCAGCGCCGTCTTGCCCGAGCCGACCGGGCCGCCGATGCCGATCCGGTACGCGCGCCCGGCCGTCGGCGCGGGGTCGTAGTGGTCGGGTTCGGCGGCCGTCGGGTCGAAGTTGACCTCGTGGAAATGCCCGTGACCGTGGCCTTCAGCTGGCAAAGAGACGCACCTCTTCCTGGTGATGCCGGGCGTGCGCCTCGGCGAACAAATCCAACCCGGGTGACCCGGGAGCAGGCAGTGACGCCGGGTCGTCGCCGGCGACAGCGGCCGCGGTCTCGCACACCGACCGCAGGTCGAGCCGCGCGACGACGGCGTTGACGGCGAACGGGTCCAGCCCCAGCAACCGCACCGCCGCGCTGGCGGGCCCGCTGACCGCCAGGTAGGCCACGGCCATCGCGGCGTCGTAGGGCGCGCCGCCCGCGACGCCGACCAGCGCACCCAGCACGATCGGGTGGTGCGGCCGCGGGGTTTCCTTCACCAAGGCGACGAGCACCGGTGACGGCCAGGAGATCCGCCCGGCCCGCGCGGTCCCCCGCCCCTGCGCCCGCGACGCCTCGCGCTGCGCGAGCGACGGCGTCCGCGCGTCCAGCTCGGCGTCCAACCGGGACCAGTGTCCACTCGCGACGGACCGCGCGGCCGCATGGGCCGACGCCGCCGCGAACACCGCCGCCAGGAAGCCCGCCGTCCGCAACCGTCCGGAAAGGAATCCCGGCAGGTCCCTTTCGGACTTGATCAGTTTGCGCGCGACGGCTTCTTCGAGCCCGCCGCTGTGGACGTGCCCGCCGCCGGGAAAGCGCGAGTCCGCGAGGATGAGTGCCGAAAGGTCCATCAGAACAGGAAGTATCGTTGGGCCATCGGCAGTTCCGTCACCGGCTGCGGCTCGATCAGCTCGCCGTCGACGTGCACCGCGAAGCTGTCCGGCTCGACCCGGACGTCCGGCGTGGCGTCGTTGAGCACCATGTCCGCCTTGGTCCGCGCACGCATGTTCGAGACGGCGACCAGCGGCCGCGTGATCCGGAACGTCTCGCGCAGGTTGCTGTCGAGGGCCTCCGGCGCGACGAAGTGCAGGCTGAGCGCGGCGCCGATGTTGGCGCCGAACATCGGGCGCGCCATCACCGGCTGCGGCGTCGGGATGGACGCGTTCGCGTCGCCCATCGCCGCCCACGCCGGGAACCCGCCCTTCAGGACCACGTGCGGCCGGACACCGAAGAACTTCGGCTCCCACAGCACCAGGTCGGCCAGCTTGCCGACCTCGACCGAGCCGATCTCGGTCTCCATGCCGTGCGCGATGGCCGGGTTGATCGTGTACTTGGCGACGTAACGACGGGCGCGCAGGTTGTCGGCCGCGCCGTCGCCGGGCAGCGCGCCACGACGGCGTTTCATCACGTGCGCGGTCTGCCAGGTCCGGATGATCACCTCGCCGATCCGGCCCATCGCCTGCGAGTCCGAGCTCATCATCGAGATGGCGCCGAGGTCGTGCAGGACGTCCTCGGCCGCGATGGTCGTCGGCCGGATCCGGCTCTCGGCGAAGGCGAGGTCCTCGGGCACCGACGGGTTGAGGTGGTGGCAGACGACCAGCATGTCGAGGTGCTCGTCGAGGGTGTTCGCGGTGTGTGGCCGGGTCGGGTTGGTCGACGACGGCAGCACGTTCGGCAGCGAGACGACCTGGATGATGTCCGGCGCGTGCCCGCCGCCGGCGCCTTCGGTGTGGTACGCGTTGATCGAGCGCCCGCCAATGGCGTCCACAGTGGACTCCAGGAAGCCGGCCTCGTTCAAGGTGTCGGTGTGGATGGCCACCTGGACGCCGGACTCGTCGGCCACGGTGAGGCAGGCGTCGATCGCGGCGGGTGTCGTGCCCCAGTCCTCGTGCAGCTTGAACCCGCCCGCGCCGGCCGCCAGCTGCTCGCGCAGCGCCTCGTGCCGGACGGTGTTCCCCTTGCCCAGCAACAGGACGTTGACCGGGTAACCGTCCATAGCGGACAGCATCCGGCCGAGGTTCCACGCGCCGGGTGTCACGGTGGTGGCCTTCGTGCCCTCGTTCGGCCCGGTGCCGCCACCGACCAAAGTGGTCAGTCCGGCGGCCAGCGCGGTGTCGACGAGCTGCGGGCAGATGAAGTGGACGTGGCAGTCGATGCCGCCCGCGGTGAGGATCTTGCCGTTGCCGGACAGCACTTCCGTCGACGGGCCGATGACGAGCGCGGGGTCGACGCCGTCCATCGTGTCCGGGTTGCCCGCCTTGCCGATCCCGACGATCCGGCCGTCGCGGACGCCGACGTCGGCCTTGACGACACCCCAGTGGTCGAGGATGACGGCCCCGGTGATGATCAGGTCCGGCGCGCCCTCGGCGCGCGTCGCCGTCCCCTGGCCCATCGACTCGCGGATCACCTTGCCGCCGCCGAAGAGGACCTCGTCGCCGGAACCGCCGGGGCCCATCGAGCGGTCTTCGGTGACCTCGATCAGGAGGTCGGTGTCGGCGAGCCGGATCCGGTCGCCGGTGGTCGGGCCGAACAGTTCCGCGTAGCGCTCGCGGTCGATCTGCGGCATTTCAGGCAGCTCCTATGCGTTCTCGGCGGGAGGGAGTACCTCGAACGACCCCGAGAATTCGGACCGCAGCCCCGGCACGCGGCGCGCGCCGGCGAGCGGGACGAGATCGACTTCGCGTTCGACGCCCGGTTCGAACCGCACCGACGTGCCGGCCGGGACGTCGAGCCGGTGCCCGCGGGCGGCGTCATGGTCGAACTCGAGGCCCGGGTTCACGGCCGCGAAGTGGTAGTGCGAGCCGACCTGCACGGGCCGGTCGCCGAGGTTGCGCACGAGCAGCCGGACGCGCGCGCGACCCGGGTTCAGCTCGACCGGTTCGGCACCGGGGATGATCTCGCCTGGACGCATCCGGCTCTTCTCTCAAGTGGGGGTCGTGAGTGCGTAACAGTGTTAGAACACTGTTACGCACTCACGACCGGCGGGCGGTCAGACGATCGGGTCGTGCACGGTCACGAGCTTCGTGCCGTCCGGGAAAGTCGCCTCGACCTGCACGGAGTCGACCATCTCCGGCACGCCGTCGAGGACCTGGGCCCGGCCGAGCACGGTCCGGCCGCTGGCGACCAGCTCGCTGACCGTGCGGCCGTCGCGGGCGCCTTCGAGGACGTGGTCGGTGATCAGCGCGACCGCCTCCGGGTAGTTGAGCCGGACCCCGCGGTCCAGCCGCTTCCGCGCGACGTCCGCCGCCACGTGGATCAGCAGCTTGTCGCGCTCCTGGGGGCTGAGGTGCATCAGTCAGGTCTATCACCCGGACCACAGCCGCGCCCGGTTCGGAAACACAGGATTTACCTGGGGTTCGTCACAGTCCGTGGCGAAGAATTCTCCTGCCGGACGGCTTGGGTGACTGAATCGTTCTCGTAATCGTGACCGAAACCACCACATCTTTCGATTGCCCCCCGGCGATCGAGGGAGCAAGGTCTATCCATCCGTGCGATGGTGCGCGCTTTCCGTGCGTATCCCGTCAGCGCGACCAGCCGGGGAAGAAAGCGCACCGAAAGGTTTCGCGAAACAGTGACTACCTCCACGATCAGCAAGCCACAGCCGTCCGGCCAACCCGACGACGGCTTCCGACCGGGTCTGGAAGGCGTCGTCGCCTTCCACACCGAGATCGCCGAACCCGACCGGGACGGCGGTGCCCTGCGTTACCGCGGCGTCGACATCGAAGACCTCGCCGGGAAGGTGACCTTCGGCGACGTGTGGGGCCTTCTCGTGGACGGCCGGTTCGGCCACGGCCTCCCGCCCGCCGAGCCGTTCCCGCTGCCGGTGCACACCGGTGACGTCCGGGTGGACGTCCAGGCCGCGCTGGCCATGCTCGCCCCGATCTGGGGCTACCGCCCGCTGCTCGACATCACCGACGAAGAGGCCCGTGAGCAGCTGGCCCGCGCCTCGGTGATGGCGCTGTCCTACGTCGCGCAGTCGGCCCGCGGCATCGGCCAGCCGGCCGTCCCGCAGACCCGCGTCGACGAGGCCCACTCGATCACCGAGCGTTTCCTCATCCGCTGGCGCGGCGAGCCGGACCCGGCCCACGTCAAGGCCCTCGACGCCTACTGGGTGTCGGCCGCCGAGCACGGCCTCAACGCGTCCACCTTCACCGCCCGCGTCATCGCCTCGACCGGCGCCGATGTCGCGGCGGCCATGTCCGGCGCGATCGGCGCGATGTCCGGCCCGCTGCACGGCGGCGCTCCGGCCCGCGTGCTGCCGATGATCGAAGAGGTCGAACGCACCGGTGACGCCGCCGGCCTGGTCAAGGGCATCCTCGACCGCAAGGAACGGCTGATGGGCTTCGGCCACCGCGTCTACCGCGCGGAGGACCCGCGGGCCCGCGTGCTGCGGCGCACCTGCCAGGAGCTGGGCGCCGAGCGCTACGAGGTCGCCGCGGCGCTGGAGCAGGCCGCGTTGAAGGAGCTGCGCGAGCGCCGTCCGGATCACCCGATCGAGACGAACGTCGAGTTCTGGGCCGCCGTGATCCTGGACTTCGCGCAGGTCCCGCCGCACATGATGCCGTCGATGTTCAGCTCGGCGCGCACCGCCGGCTGGGCCGCGCACATCCTGGAGCAGAAGCGGACCGGCCGCCTGGTGCGGCCGTCGGCCAAGTACATCGGCCCGGCGCCGCGCACCCCGCAGGACGTCGAAGGCTGGGACCTGGTCACCCAGCACTGACCGCCGTTGTCCGTGAAGGACTCCTTACCGGCTCTTATGGCCGGGAAGGAGTCCTTCACGGCTTTGCGGTGACCTCGTGGGCGGCGGTGGCGGCGAGCATCGCGGTGAGCTGGTCGACGAGCCAGCCGTCCAGGGATTCTCGGGGCACGGTGCGTTCCTGGAGCCAGCTCAGCAGGGCGCCTTCGACGACAGCGGTCCAGCAGCGCAGGGTCAGCAGCGTCAGGGGCGACGGCTCCGTGACGCCGAGCGCGTCGAGGATCAGGGCGACCGCGCGGTTGCGGACCGCGTCGACGGCCGCGTTCGTCTCCGACGTCGCGATCACGGAACCACTGCGCAGCAAGGCGATGTAGCCCGCGCGGTAGTTGTCCGCGACGTCGACCAGGCCGCGGACGGCCGCGCGCAGCCGCGCCTCCGGCGGCCCCTCCTCGAGCCCGGCGAGGCCGTCGATCAGCCCGTCGGTGACCGTGCGCAGCGCCTCCACCTGCAGCTCGCGCAGGTTGGGGAAGTACCGGTAGAACAGCGGCCGCGACACCTCGGCCGCCGCGACGATGTCGTCCACCGTGACCAGTTCCGGCGGCCGCGATCCGAACAGGTCGAGCGCGGCGCGGATCAGGTCGTCGCGACGCGCCTGCGGCGACATCCGCCGCGGCCGGCGTTCGGTCAAGGGGTGACGTCCAGCTTCGCCGCCGCTCGCAGCAGCCCCGGCGTCAGTCGCGAAAGGACCAACGCGACCTTCGACTCCGGAGTGGACGGTGCGATGGCGGTGTCCTTTTCCACCGCTCGCAGGATGTCCTTCGCCACGCCCTCCGGGCCGAACCCGCGCCGCGCGTACAACTTCGAGCTTTCCTTCTGCCGCCGCTGTTGCTCCTCGTCGGACACCCCGACGAACCGCGTGGTGCTGGTGATGTTCGTCTTGACGATGCCCGGGCAGACGGCCGTGACGCCGATGTGGTGCTCGGCCAGCTCGGCGCGCAGGCAGACGCTGAGCGTCAGCACGGCGGACTTCGTGGTGGCGTAAGCGGAAAGGATCTTCGACGGCAGGTAGGCCGCGGCGGACGCCAGGTTGACGATCTGCCCGCCTTCGGCGCGCTCTGCGAGCATCGGCGCGAACGCGCGGCAGCCGTGGATGACACCCCAGAGGTTGACGTCGATGACGCGTTCCCAGTCCTCGACCGACGTGTCGAGGAACGGCCCGGACATGCCGATCCCGGCGTTGTTGACCACGATGTCCGGCACGCCGTGCTCGGCCTTGACCTGCTCGGCGAACCGGTGCACGGCGGGGCCGTCACTGGAGTCCACTGTGTACTCAGCGGCGTCGACCCCCTTGTCCTGCAGGAGTTTCACGGTCTCGGCGGCGGCGTGGGGATCGATGTCGGTGATGACGACGTCGGCGCCCTCGTCGGCGAACGCGAGCGCGGTGGCGCGGCCGATGCCGCTGCCCGCGCCGGTGACGACGACCAGCTGGTGGGCGAACCTGCCTTGTTTCGGTCCGACTTTCGCCTTGCGGAGCGCGCGGCTCTCGGCGCCGTTTTCGGTGTACTCGATCAGCTCGGCGGCCGCGTCCGCGATGACCTTCGGCTTGGCGCGGGTCACCCAGTGCGTCCCGACGATCCGGCGGACCCGCAGGTCAGGAACCCATTCGGCGATCTCGGTCTGCAGCGGCGTCGTGACGAAGGCGTCGCCGGTCGGGGCCAGCACCTGCACCGGGACGTCGGCTCCGCGCGGCACCGGACGGCTCAGCCGGGTGAACATGTTCGCGCGGTACAGCTCGAGGCCGTTGACGCCGTCCTTCGTGCTCGGCTTGGCGGCGCCGGGGTCCATCCGGGCGATCTGCGCGGGCATGATGCCGGTGCGCCAGAGCAGCGGCGGGAGGAACGGGAGCTGGAACGCGAGGATGTACCAGGAGTGCAGGAACTGGGCGAGCGCGTTCTTGATTTTCTTCGGCGACGGGCGGGTCAGCTGCGCGCGAAACCACGCGCCGGCGTGGTCGAGGCTCGGCCCGGAGATCGAGGTGTAGGACGCGACGCGCCCGCGCAGTCCCTCGCCGGTGACGGCGTGCCAAGTCTGGATGGAGCCCCAGTCGTGGGCGAGGAGGTGCACCTCGCCGCTCGGCTGGACGGCGTCGACGACGGCTTTGAGGTCATCGGCCAGCTGGTCCAGCCGGTAGGACGAGCGTCCCGACGGCCTGTCCGATCGCCCGGCACCCCGGACGTCGTAGGTGACGACGCGGTGTTTGCCGCGCAGCTCGGCCTTGACCGGGTCCCACATCGAGCTGTTGTCGGGGTAGCCGTGCACGAGCACAACAGTCGGCCCGTCGTCACGGCCGTCGATGTCGACGGAGAGGCGGACACCGTCGCTGGCGGTCACCCACTTGTGAGGCATTTCGTCATGTTAGACAACTTGTCAACAAGGACGCGACTGATCATTCACCCTTGCGGGGGCTACCGGATGGGCGCCGTTCGTGCATTTCCCTTGTATGACAGCGTTTTTGTGGTTCCACGGGAAACCTTGCACGATCTTGCAAGCCGCCGCGCCGGTTGAAGCGCGAGCGGCCCATCGGCACCACGCCCAGGCCCAGGCCAGAGGCCCAAAACCCAACCCGGCTGACGACTCTGTCCACCGATCGGTGGACAGCCGGATTCAGTCGCGCGTTGGGCGGAATCGACACCTCCGACCACCAAGCTGGACCCATGACCACAGCAGTGAGCGTGCGCGGCCTGCGCAAGCAGTACCCCGGTCACCTCGCGGTGGCCGGGCTGGATCTGGACATCGCCCAAGGTGAGGTGTTCTCCCTGCTCGGACCCAACGGTGCCGGGAAGACCACCACCGTCGAGATCCTCGAAGGCCACCGGCAGCGGACCGGTGGCGAGGTGACCGTGCTCGGTGAGGACCCCGGCAAGGCCGGGCGGGACTGGCGCTCGAAGATCGGCATCGTGCTGCAGACCGCGAACGATGCCGCCGAGCTGAGTGTCGCCGAGACCGTGCACCACTTCGCGAAGTACTACCCGAACCCGCGCGATCCGGACGAGGTGATCGAGAAGGTCGGGCTCACCGAGAAGGCCAAGTCGCGGGTCAAGTCGCTTTCCGGCGGGCAACGGCGGCGCGTCGACGTCGCGCTCGGGATCGTCGGGCGGCCCGAGCTGCTCTTCCTCGACGAGCCGACCACCGGGTTCGACCCCGAGGCTCGGCGGCAGTTCTGGGCGCTGATCAGCGACCTCGCCGGCGAAGGCACGACGATCCTGCTCACCACCCACTACCTCGACGAGGCCGAGGCGCTCGCCGATCGCGTCGCGGTGATCGCGCGTGGGGAGATCGTCGCCCAGGACACGCCGCAGAACCTCGGCGGCCGGGCGAGCGCCGAGGCCACCGTGCGGTGGACCGACGAACGCGGCGAGCACACCGAGCGCACGGCGTACCCGACCAAGCTCGTCAACCAGCTCTCCGCGGGCGGCCGCGAGCTGGGGAACCTCACCGTGACCAGGCCCAGCCTGGAGGACATCTACCTGGACCTGATCGGAGACAAGGCATGACCACCGCGCCCGCCACCCGGAGCCCTCGAACCCTCCCCGGCCCGCTCGCGCTCGGCCTGGCCCGCGGCGGCACCGAGCTGCGGCAGTTCTTCCGGCACAAGGAACAGGTGGTCTTCACCTTCTCCCTGCCCGCGGTGCTGATGATCCTGCTCGGCTCCATCCTGGACGGCCCGACCGCGCTGGCCGGCGTCACGTCGGGGCAGCTGCTCGCCGCCGGGATGATCGGGTCCGGCATCGTCTCGACGTCGTTCAACAGCATCGCCACCGGCGTCGCGGCCGACCGGGAGACCGGCGCGCTCAAGCGGCTGCGCGGCACGCCGATGCCCTCGGCGTCCTACTTCATCGGCAAGATGGTGCTGGTCGCGGTGTCCAGCCTGGCCCAGACCGTGCTGATGGTCGCCGTCAGCACGCTGCTGTTCGGGCTGAAGCTGCCGGCCGATCCGGCGAAGTGGCTGACGCTGCTGTGGGTGTTCGTGCTCGGCATCGTGTCCTGCACGCTGCTCGGGATCGCGCTCAGCTCGCTCGCGAAGTCGACCACCGGCGCGGTGGCCGTGGTGCAGATGCTGTACCTGGTGCTGCAGTTCATCTCCGGCGTGTTCGTCACGCCGATCACGAACCTGCCGAAGATCATGGTGGACATCGCGTCGTTCTTCCCGCTCAAATGGATCTGCCAGGGCTTCCGGTCGGTGTTCCTGCCGGACGGCGCGGTGGGAATGGAGATGGCCGGCTCATGGGAACTGCCTCGGGTGGCGCTGGTGCTGGGGATCTGGTGCGTGGCGGGCCTGGTGCTGGCGCGGCTGAGCTTCCGGTGGACCGACGGGAAGTGAACGACGCCTGGGACCGGTTCAACTGGCTCTGGGAGATCCTCTTCGCGGTCACCTACGTCGCCACGACGGTCCTGGTGCTGCTGGACGAGACCGACCCGGTCCGCGGCACCGTCGCCGTCGGGGCGCTCACCGCGCTCGCGCTGACGTACCTGCTCTGGGGCCGCGGGATCGTCCGGAACGACGAGCACGCGCGGCAGCGGTGGGCGTTCGCCGCCGTGGTCCTGGCCCTGGTCGCGACCGCGGTGCTCGCCAACACGACGGCCAGCTTCGTCCTGTTCATGGCGTGCCCGCTGCTGTTCATGACGCTCGAGTTCCGGCCGGCCGCGGTGCTCACCACGGCGGCGATCCTGCTGAGCCCCGCGTCGGCGATCGCCGACAACGGGCTGCGGGGCCCGGAGCTGCACATCCTGCTGCCGATGACCGCGATCCTCATCGTGTTCGGGGTGCTGGCCGGCAAGTTCATCCTGCACGTCATCGAGGAGAGCCGGGCGCGGGCCGACCTGATCGCCAAGCTCGAGGAGAGCCAGGCGGAAGTCGTGCGGCTGTCCCGGGCGGCGGCGACGGCGGCCGAGCGCGAGCGGCTGGCCCGGGAGATCCACGACACCCTCGCGCAGGGCTTCACCAGCATCGTCACCCTCGCGCAGGCCATCGAGTCCGAAGTGGACACCGACCCGGCGGCGGCGCGGCGGCACGCCGAGCTGGCCGCCCGCACCGCGCGGGAGAACCTCGCCGAAGCCCGCACGATGGTCGCCGCGCTCGCGCCGGACGACCTCACGTCGGGCTCCCTCGTCGACGCCGTCCGCCGGCTGACCGACCGGCTCGGCGACGAGACCGGGCTGACCGTCCGGTACGAAGTGGACAGTGACCTGCCCGCGCTGGCCATGGCCGCGGAGGTGGTCCTGCTGCGCGGGGCGCAGGAGGCGCTGAACAACGTCCGGCGGCACGCGACGGCGGCCGCGGTGCTCGTCCGGCTGTCCCTTGTGGACGACGCCGTCCGGCTGGACGTCCGGGACGACGGCGCCGGCTTCGACCCGGACCGCGCCGCCGGGTTCGGGTTGCGGGGCATGAGGTCCCGCGCGGAACAGGTGGGTGGCACGCTGAGCGTCCGCAGTGGCGCCGACGGCACCGAACTGACCCTGGAGGTCCCCGCGTGATCCGCATCATGCTCGTCGACGACCACCCCGTCGTCCGGGAAGGGCTGCGCGGCATGCTCGAAGCCGAGCCGGACCTGACGGTCGTCGGCGAGGCGGGCTCCGGTGACGAGGCGGTCGCGCTCGACCGCGTCGCGCAGCCGGACGTCGTGCTGATGGACCTGCGGATGCCCGGCCTGGACGGCGTCGGCGCGACCAAACGGATCCTGCGCGAGCAGCCCGGGCGCCGGATCGTCGTGCTGACGACGTACGAGACGGACGCGGACATCCTGCGCGCGGTCGAGGCCGGCGCGTCCGGTTACCTGCTGAAGGACGCGTCCCGCACGGAGCTGGCGAACGCGATCCGCGCGGCGTCGCGCGGTGAGACGGTGCTGGCGCCGTCGGTGGCGGGCAAGCTGGTCAACCGGGTCCGCAACCCGGGGCCCCAGTCGCTCTCGGCGCGCGAGGTGGAGGTGCTGCGCCTGGTCGCGAAGGGCGGCACGAACGCCGACATCGGCCGCGCGCTCCACATCAGCGAGGCGACGGTGAAGACGCACCTGCTGCGGACGTTCGGCAAGCTCGGCGTCTCGGACCGCACGGCCGCGGTGACCACGGCGATGGCCCGGAACCTGCTCACCTGAGCGGCGCGCGGCAGAATGCCAGCATGCTTGAGTCGACCGAACACGCACTGCTCCGCCGGATCGCCCACGAGCAGGCGGCCTGCCGGGCTCCGTCGCTGGTCGCCGCCGTGGTACGTGACGGGGAGATCGTCTGGTCCGGCGGGCGGGGGCGCGTCGGGGACGCGGTCCCCGGCACCGACACCCAGTACCGGCTGGGCTCGATCACCAAGACCCTCGTCGCCACCGCCGTCATGCGGCTGCGCGACGAGGGCCTGCTGGACCTCAACGACCCCCTCGAAAACCACCTCCCGGGCACGCCGTTCGGCGCCGCGACCGTGGCCCAGCTGCTCTCCCACACCTCCGGCCTGACCTCCGAATCGCCCGGCCTGTGGTGGGAACGCACCCCCGGCGCCGACTGGGACGCGCTCGTCGGCAGCCTCGCCGAGGGCGCCACCAAGCACCGCCCGGGCGCGAAGTTCCACTACTCGAACGTCGGGTACGGCGTGCTCGGCGAGCTCATCTCACGCCACCGCGGCAAGGACTGGCTGTCCGTTCTCGACGAGGAGATCCTCGGCCCGCTCGGGATGACCCGCACCACCCCGCACCCGGTCGGCGCGCACGCCGACGGCTTCGCCGTGCACCCCTTCGCCGACGTCCTGCTGCCCGAGCCGCACCCGGACGCCGGCGCGATGGCCCCGGCCGGGCAGCTGTGGTCGACGGTCACCGACCTCGGCCGCTGGACGGCGTTCCTCGGCGGTGACGACGGCGGTGTGCTCAGCCCGGACACCCTCGAGCAGATGCGCACGATGGTCACCGTCGACGACAGCGACGTCTGGACGACCGGCTTCGGGCTCGGCCTGATGCTCGTGCGCTACCGCGGCCGCCGGCTGGCCGGGCACACCGGCTCGATGCCCGGCTTCCTCGCCGTCACGCTGGTCGACCCGGCCACCCGGACCGGCGCGCTGGCGCTCACGAACTCGACGTCCGGGGTCGGCATCACCCAGCTCGCGCTGGACCTGATCACCACGACCGAAGAGCTGGAACCGCACCTGCCCGCGGAGTGGCAGCCGTCCACTGTGGACCCGGCGCTGCTGGCGCTGACCGGGCTCTGGCACTGGGGCCCGACGCCGTACCATCTGCGGATCCAGGGTGACGCGCTCCTGCTGGCCCCGGTCGAGGGGGCCGGCCGCGGCTCGCGCTTCCGCCCGGCCGGCGACGACACGTACGTCGGCCTCGACGGCTACTACTCCGGCGAGACGCTGAAGGTGGGCCGGGACGGCGAAGGCGTCGCGACCCACCTCGACCTCGCGACGTTCGTCTTCACGCGCACGCCGTACGACCCGGCCGCGCCGGTGCCGGGCGGCGTCGACGGCTGGCGCTGACCAGAGGCCCCGCTCACACCCCCAGCCGGGTGAGCGGGGCCTTCAGGCCAGCGCGACCGTCCCCGCGGAGAACGCGACGGCGGCCGCGAACCGGGTGGCGATGCGCTTGCCCTCGCCCCAGTCGAACAGGCCGAACTTCAGGTTGGTCAGGACGGTGAGCGTCGACCCGCCCGCGGCCGGCGTGACCGTCGCGGTGACCTCCTGGCCCCAGCTGAAGAGGGTCATCCCGGTGCGGAAGGACACGAAACCACGCTGGCCCTCGTAGTACGGGCCCTGGCCGCCGACGGCGGCGACGCCGGCGGGGAGTGCGTTCCACAGCACCTCGGGCGGCGCGGGGAAGCTGTGCTGCACAGTCGTCATGACGCGGCAAGGTAGCCCCGGTCAGGGCATCCGGTAACCGTGTTTTTACGGTCACGGCAGCGCGTCCCACTGCCCGGAACAGCGCCGATTCCACATTCCGGACACTCCATCCATGCCCCCGCCACCGCCCTCAACGGAGACGCTTCGCGTCACAGTATTGATTCCGAACCGCTTCGACCTGCTCCGTCCCGACCTGAGAGACTGGCCACATGACCGACGCTGAGTTGACCATCCCCGCAGATCTCAAGCCGGCCGACGGCCGCTTCGGCTGCGGACCGTCGAAGGTCCGCGCCGAGCAGCTGAGCGCCCTGGCGGAGTCCGGTTCCACCTACCTCGGTACGTCACACCGGCAGAAGCCGGTCAAGTCGCTCGTCGGACGCGTCCGGGCCGGGCTGTCCGAGCTGTTCTCGCTCCCCGAGGGCTACGAGGTGATCCTCGGCAACGGCGGTACCACGGCGTTCTGGGACGCGGCCGCGTTCGGCCTGGTGCGCGAGCGCTCGCAGCACTTCACCTACGGCGAGTTCTCCTCGAAGTTCGCCTCCGTCACCAAGGGCGCGCCGTTCCTGGCCGACCCGATCGTCGTCAAGGCCGAAGCGGGCAGCGCGCCCGAGATCGCCTACGAGGCCGGGGCCGACCTGGTCGGCTGGGCGCACAACGAGACGTCGACCGGTGTCGCCGTCCCGGTTCGCCGTCCCGAAGGTTCCGACGGCGCGCTGGTCGCGATCGACGCCACCTCCGGCGCCGGCGGCCTGCCCGTCAAGGCCGAGGACTTCGACGTCTACTACTTCGCGCCGCAGAAGTCGTTCGCCGCGGACGGCGGCCTGTGGATCGCGCTGGCCTCGCCCGCCGCGGTCGAGCGGATCGGCGAGATCGGCGGCGGCGACCGCTGGATCCCGGAGTTCCTGTCGCTGACCACCGCGCTGGACAACTCCCGCAAGGACCAGACGTACAACACCCCGGCCGTGGCCACGCTCTTCCTGCTCGCCGAGCAGATCGAGTGGATGAACGGCCAGGGCGGCCTCGAGTGGACGACCGCGCGCACGAAGGACTCGTCGTCGCGGCTCTACGAATGGGCCGAGACGACCAGCTACACGACGCCGTTCGTGAAGGACCCGGACCTGCGCTCGCAGGTCGTCGGCACGGTGGACTTCGCCGACGAGGTCGACGCCGCCGCGGTGGCGAAGGTGCTGCGCGCCAACGGGATCGTCGACACCGAGCCGTACCGCAAGCTGGGCCGCAACCAGCTGCGCGTCGGCCTGTTCCCGGCCATCGACCCGGACGACATCACGAAGCTCACCCAGAGCATCGAGTACGTCGTCGAGCGCCTGGGCAGCTGACCTAGACGTCCGTGAAGGCCTCCTTACCGGCTCTTACAGCCGGTAAGGAGGCCTTCACGGCTTTCAGGCGAGGTGCGGCGAAGGCCGCGAGGACCAGCAGGGCGAGGCCGAAGAGTTCGTAGGACTCCGTCGCCAGCCACCAGCCGGCCGAGGAGGCCGGGCGCGGGGCGAACCACATCGGCCCCCAGATGAACAGCGTCAGGCCGGCCACGACGACCGCGCCGGCCCACCACGTCACCGCGCGGTCGGTGCGCCAGGACCGGACGCCGTAGTACCCGGCCATGACCAGGATCGGCACGCACCACGTCCAGTGGTGCGTCCAGGAGATCGGCGACACCAGCAGCCCGCCGAGCGCGCACGCGGTCAGCCCGAGCACCGGCTCGGCCGCCCGGACGATCACCACCGCGACCACCGCCATCACGGCGAGCGCGGCCAGCAGCCACACCACGTTCCCGGCGGTTTCCGGCAGCCCCAGCCGCGTCACCAGGCCGCGCAGCGACTGGTTGCCGACGTAGTCGACGCCGCCGATGCGCCCCGCGTCGAAGACGAGCTTCGTCCAGTACGTGAAGGACGCCGACGGCCGGATCAGCCACAGCAGCGCGCCCGCCGCCACGAACCCGGCGACCACCCGCGCGGCCGACTTGAAGTCGCGGCGGAACAGGAAGTAGACGACGAACACCGCCGGCGTCAGCTTGATCGCCGCGGCCACGCCGATCAGCAGGCCCTTCGTCCGCCCGCGCTTGCCGGGCAGCAGGACGTCGAGCACCACCAGGACCATGAGCAGCGCGTTGATCTGCCCGAACCCCAGCGTCGAGCGCACCGGCTCGAGCAGCGCGCCGGCCAGCTGCGCCACGATCGCCACGAGCGCCGCCACCGCGCGGCCGTGGACCTTCGAGGCGTCGGTCAGCGAGCCGTTGAGCGTCGCGACGTAGAGGTAGGCGACGACGCCGGTCGCGAGGATCGAGGCGATGCTGACGAGCTTCATCGTCGCCGCGAACGGCAGCAGCGTGCCCGGCAGGAACACCGCGGCCGCGAACGGCGTGTAGGTGAACGGCAGCAGGATCTGGTGCGACGTCGGCACCCAGGCGTCGTACGGCGAGCCCTGCTGGGCCAGCGCCTTCGCGCCACCCAGGTAGACCTCCAGGTCGAGGCCGTCGAACCGCTTCAGCACGAGTACCAGTACCACGGCGGCGATCTCGAGGGCGACCAGCGCCCCCGCCAGCTTCCGCCCGGACCACTGTGACATCCGGGGCTTCGCCCCGGGCTGGGGGCTCCGCCACCCAGAGCCCCCGAACAGCCGCTCTGCCAGTGTCACGCGTCCCCCTCGAGCCCGGTCTTAGACCGGCCGAGATTACCGGGCGCTCAGCAGCAGCCCCGCACCGGCAAGCCCACTGACCTGCTGTTCGCGCTCGCCAGCGGCTGCTTCGCCGCCGTCTCGGCGTCCGCCAGCATCCGGGTCAGGCGTGCCCGGTCGAGCACGCGGCCGGCTGTGACGACGGTGTCGATCCGGCGGACCGCGCGGATGTCGGTGAGCGGGTTCGCGTCGAGCAGCACCACGTCGGCGACCTTGCCGGGGGTGATCGTGCCCGCGGTGGCCGACCGGCCGAGGAACCGCGCGGCGTCGCGCGTCACCGTCTGCAGCGCCTGCCGCGGCGACAGCCCGGCCTGGACCAGGTAGCCGAGCTCGTCGTGCAGGCTGAAGCCCGGGAAGACGTACGGGTTCAGGCAGTCGGTGCCGCCGAGGACGCCCAGCCCGGCGCGGTGCGCGGCGCCGACGAGCCGCAGCTGCGCCTCGAAGTACGCGTTCTGCTGGGCGATCTGCTCGGCCGTGACCGGCGTGAACATCGGGAGCCGGTCGGCCCAGTAGTCGACGATGTCCTGCGAGACGTACTTGAGCCGCGGGTCGTGCGCGTAGGTCTCGGTCGGGCTCGACATCACGCGGTTGACGGTGAACGTCGGGCTCACCCAGTTGTCCAGCGCCTTGAGCTGGGCGAAGTGGCGCTCCGCGGTGGCCGGGTCGTAGGTCTGGGCCGCCTGCCGGTCGAGGTCGCGGGCGAGGTTGAAGAAGTCGCGCTTCGCGTCCGGGTCGAACGGCGTCGCGTCGAGGCGGGCCAGGAACTCGTCCCGGCGCCGGGACGTGGCGATGGACAGGCCGAAGAGGTGCTCGAAGGTGCGCTGCCCGGCCCTCGCGGCCTCGACCTGGCGCAGCCGGTACGGCCAGTGCCCGGCGAACGGCAGGCCGACGCGGCGGCATTCGTCGGCGATCGCCAGGAACACGTCCTTCGGCAGGTAGAAGTAGACCTTGACGAAGTCGGAGCCCTGCTCGACGGCGGTCCGGACGGCCGCGCGCCCCTCTTCGGGGGTCGCCACCTGCGTGATCGGCGGGCCGAGCAGGGTGACCGGGCCGTCGAGGATCGAGCTGGCCAGCACGACCCGGGGGCCGAGCAGCTCGCCGCGCACGATCTTGTCGCGGGTGGCGCGGTTCTCGTCGTAGCCCTGCATCTCGCGGATGCCGGTGACGCCGTTGGCCAGGAACAGCGGCGGCCACATCTTTTCGTAGTCGATGCCGTGGGCGTGCATGTCCCAGAGACCGGGGACCAGGTACCGGCCGCGGCCGTCGACGATCCGCGCGCCGGCGCGGTGCGGCAGCTCGGCCGCCGGGCCGACCCAGGCGATCCGGTCCCCGACCAGCACGACCGCGGAGTTCGGCCGGGCCGGGGCGTCGGTGCCGTCGACGACGGTGGCGCCGAGCACGACGACGACGTCCGTGCCGGCCGCGGCGGCTTCCTGGGCGAAGAGGGCGGGCGCGACGCCCGCGGCGGCGAGCCCCGCGCCGGCCGTCGCCAGCCAGCGGAGGAAATCACGTCTGTTCGCCTCGACGCGCACCACGGCAGCCGCCCCTTCGATCAACGGATTTGATCGATATTCAACGCCGCGAGCCCGGTCGGGGAATCTTCCACCTTGCTCAATTCCGGTGTAGGGCACACGCGAAGGTGCGACCGAAGCGCCACTTTCGTACCAAAAGTGATCCGAAGACACTTTCGGTACGAAAGTGACGGCTCAGGCGAGCGCCCGCGTCGGGGCGAGCCGCGCCGCGCGGACCGCCGGGTACGCCCCGGCGACCGCCCCGACCAAGGCCGCGACGCCGACCCCGCCGGCCAGCGCGCCGACCGGCAGCACGGCCGGCCAGCCCTGGCTCAGCGCGTAGCCCGCGGTCACCAGTACCCCGGTCACGACGCCGGCCAGCCCGCCGAGCCCGGACAGCAGCACCGATTCGGCCAGGAACTGCCCGCGCACCTGGCGTTTCGTGGCCCCGAGCGCGCGGCGCAGGCCGATCTCGCGCCGCCGCTCCAGCACCGAGATGACCATCGTGTTCGCCACCCCGACGCCGCCGACGAGCAGCGCGACCCCGCCGAGGCCGAGGAACAACGCGCTGTAGGTGTTGTCGGTGAGCTTCTGCGCGGCGAGCGCGTCCGACGGGCGGCGGACCTCGACCTCGTTGGGCGCCTGCGGGTTCAGCGTCGCGCCCAGCACCGACCGCACACCGTCCACTTCGGACTCGTTCGCGCGGACGTACACCGTGGACGGGTGGCCGTCGAAGCCGAGGAGCCGCTCCGCGACGTCCCAGCCGACCAGCACCGACCGCTCGATCTCCGGCGCCAGCGGCATCGGCCCGAGGATCCCGATGACGGTGAACCACTGCGTGCCGATCAGTACCTGCGGCGGCCGTGCAGGGTCGACGTGGTCGATGCCGAGCCGCGCGGCGGCCTGCGCATCGAGCACCGTCACCGGGTAGTTCCGGTTGCCCGGGGCCAGGAACGCCCCCGAGCGGACCTTCCCGCCCAGCACCTCGAGCAGGTCCGGCCGCGCCGCGAAGACGCCGAGCCCGGACGTCTCGTCCACCGGGATCTTGTCGCTGCGCCGCACGCTGGCCGACGTCGTCCCGGTGCCGGTCGCGGCGGTCACCGGCGCGATCCGCTTGGCCATCGCGACGGCGTCGTCCGGCAGGGTCGCGTTGGCCCCGAACAACGTCTGCCCCGGCCCGGCGGTGAGCAGGTTGGTGCCGAGCGCGGCCAGCCGGTCGTGCAGGGCCTGCGCGCCGGACGCCGGGATCGCGAGCACCGCCACCATCGCCGCGACGCCGATCGCGATGCCCAGCGCGGAAAGCACCGCGCGCACGGGCCGCGTCCGCATGCCGTGGGCGCCGAGCGCGACGACGTCCGGTGGCTTGAGCCGGGCCGGCTCGGGCAGCTGGACCTCGGGTGGGGCGATCACCGCGCACCCACCAGACCGGTGTCGAGCCGCAGGTGCCCGTCGAGCAGCTCGATCCGCCGCGGCATGCCCGCGGCGATCTCCCGGTCGTGGGTGATCACCACGATCGTCGTGCCGTCGGCGGACAGCTCGCCGAGCAGCGCGAGCACGGCCGCGCCGGTGGCGGTGTCGAGGTTGCCGGTCGGCTCGTCGGCCAGCAGGATCGCCGGGTCGTTGACGACGGCCCTGGCGATCGCGACGCGCTGGCGTTCCCCGCCCGACAGCTCGCCGGGCCGGTGCCACGCCCGGTGTCCCAGCCCGACGCGGTCGAGGGCCTCCCGGGCCCGCGTGCGCCGCTGCCGCCGCGGCACCCCGGCGTAGAGCAGGCCGGTGCACACGTTGTCCACCGCACTCATCCCTTCGTCGAGGAAGAACTGCTGGAACACGAACCCGATCCAGCGCGACCGCAGCGCCGAGACCTTCCGGTCGGACAGCACGGCGACGTCGTGGCCGCGCAGCTCGACGCGGCCGGTGGACGGCCGGTCGAGCGTGCCCATCAGGTGCAGCAGCGTGGACTTCCCGGACCCGGACGGCCCGACGATCGCCACCATCTCGCCGTCTTCCAGGCTCAGCGAGACGCCGTCGAGCGCGGCGACGCCGCCGGGGTAGGCGCGCGTGACCTCGTGCACGCGCAGGACGGGCGTCACGACGTCGTCACCACCCGCATGCCCGCGGTCAGGCCGCTACCGCTGACCTCGACCTTGCCGCCGCTGAACAGTCCCGTTCGCACGGCGACGAGCCGCCGCTTCCCGTTCTCGTCGACCTCGACGGCGTAACCGCCTTCGGCGAGCGCGAGCAGCGCGCCGACCGGCACCGCGAGCACGCCGGAGTGGACGTCCTTGGTGAACCGGACGGTCGCCGGGGCCGAGTCGAGCGTGCCGGCCACGGCCGGGTCGTCCAGCTGGACGGTCACGGTGATCTTGGGCTTGCCGTCGTCCTGGCCCGCCCCGTCCTTGCCCTCGACCGCGGACTTCCCGACGTCGGTGATCGTGCCCTTCGACGTCTTCCCGTTGATCGTCACGGACGCCTTCGCGCCCTGCTGGGCGAGGTCCTGCTTGGCCGCGTCGAGCTTGACCTGCACCGAGCGGACGGTGCCGCTGGTCTTGAGCACCTCGCCCTGGGCCGGCGAGCCGAGCTTGGCCGACACCGCCGACACCCGCAGCTCACCCGCCGCGAGGACGACGTCGCCCTGGCCGAACGCGCCGGTCTGGTCCAGCCCCAGCGCCTTCTGCCACTTCTTCAGCGCGGCCGCCGTCGCCGACGTGAACTTCTTGTCCGGCGTGCCGAAACCGCCGTACCCGCACGCCTTGAGGTTCTCCTCGAGCTGCTTGACGTCGGCGCCGTCGGCCGCGCCCTGGGCGAGGTCGCGGTAGAACGGCAGCGTGCCGTAGAACAGCGGCACCGGCTTGGCGTCGACGCCGTACACCGCCTGGCAGCGGGTGAGGGTCGCGCCGGCGTCGGGCAGCGACGTGACGGTGCCGGGCTTGCGGCCGGCGACCGAGGACTCCTCGCCGTAGCCGAGGGTGCCGTCGGCCTCCTCTTCCTCGGCGAGGTCGGTCTTGGCCACCTCCGCCGTCTCGACGGGCGGTGGAGCGGCCTCCTGCACCGAGGTGGCGGAGGAGACGCGGGTGAGGATCACGGCGGAGCCGGTGCCCACCACCACGACGAGCACGGCCGCGGCGATGAACCAGCGCGCCCGGCCCCGGCGTCGCGGCCGGGATTCGATCGTCTCGGTCATCGGGCCGGTTCCGCGTGCATCGACATGCCGAGCCCGCACGCCTTCGCGGCGGCCTCGAACTTCGACGGGTCGTCGCCCGGGCCACCCATCCGGGTCGCGCCCTTGCCGCTCGGGTCGGGGTCGGGCATGTCGATGCCGTGGTCCCGCATGCACTTGGCGTCCTTGCGCATCTTGTCCAGCTCTTCGGCGCTGGGCGGCTTCATCTCGCCGCCGTTGGGCATGAGGCTCTTGCAGGCGCTCTGCGCCGCGTCGAGCTTCCCCGCGTCCTTGGCGTCACCCCCGAGCGTGACCGCCATCCCGCCGTCGCCGGCCGGCTTCGGGTCGGGCATGTCGACGCCGTGCTCGCGCATGCACTTGGCGAAGTCGCGCATCTTGTCTTCGTCGCTCTTGTTGTCGGCGGCCTTGGCCGGGGCCGACGAAGACGGCCCCGAGATCGAGGCCACCTTCGACGCGTCGTCCGGCTTGGCCCCGCACCCCGCGAGCAGCACCGCGGCGCCGATCGCCGCGATGAGCGTCAGGCGTGTTCGCATCGGCTCGCTCCCTTCTTCCGGTTCGGTGGCAAGGTCTACGGATCGGGGGATTCCGGCGCGCTAAGCGAAGTCGCTTATGCGGGGCTTATGGCCCGCCTGGGCAGACTGGGTGGGTGCGTGTGCTGGTGGTGGAGGACGAGCGGCTGCTCGCCGACTCGGTCGCGGAGGGGCTTCGCCGCTTCGCGATGGCCGTCGACGTCTGTTACGACGGCGAACAGGCCCTGGAGCGGGTCGGGGTGCACGGCTACGACGTCGTCGTCCTCGACCGCGACCTGCCGAAGGTGCACGGCGACGCGGTGTGCGCCGCCGTCGTCGCGGCGGGCGGCGAGGCGCGGGTGCTGATGCTGACCGCCGCCGCCGACGTCACCGACCGGGTCGCCGGGCTGGGCCTGGGCGCCGACGACTACCTGACCAAGCCGTTCGCGTTCGCCGAGCTGGTCGCCCGGGTGCAGGCGCTGTCCCGGCGCGCGCGGCCGGCGTTGCCGCCGGTGCTGCAGCGCGACGGCGTCGTGCTGGACCTGCCGCGGCACCAGGCCGCGCGCGACGGCCGGTTCCTGCAGCTCTCGCCGAAGGAGTTCGCCGTGCTGGAAGTGCTGATGCGGGCCGAGGGCACGGTGGTGAGCGCCGAGGACCTGCTGGACAAGGCGTGGGACGAGCACGCGGACCCGTTCACCAACGCGGTGCGCGTCGCGGTGATGACGTTGCGCCGCAAGCTCGGCGACCCGCCGGTGATCGAGACCGTGCCCGGCGCCGGCTACCGGTTCGGCACCCCGTGAACGCGCTGTCGGTCCGGACCAAGCTGACCGCCTGGTACGGCGGGCTGTTCCTGCTGGCCGGGCTGGTCCTGGTCGTCATCGACTACCTGCTGGTGCAGGGCACGCTGCCCGACCCGGCCCGGTTCGCGACGGCGTCGCTCGGGGCCGCCGACGCGGCGTACGGGATCCCGGACGACACGGTCCAGGCGCCCGCCGGGATGGCCATCCGGCTGGTCAGCGGGTCGCTGGACGAGTACCGCTCCTCGACGCTGTCCACCCTGGTCGTCAACTCGGCGATCGCGCTCGTGGCGACGACCGCGCTCGCCGTCCTGTTCGGCTGGCTGATGGCCGGGCGGGCGCTGCGGCCGCTGCACGACATCACCTCGGCCGCGCGGCGGCTCGAGGCGGGCAAGCTCGACCGGCGGATCAACCTCGAAGGCCCGCCCGACGAGCTGAAGGAGCTGGCCGACACCTTCGACGGCATGCTCGACCGGCTCGCGGAGTCGTTCGACAGCCAGAAGCGGTTCGTCGCGAACGCCTCCCACGAGCTGCGGACGCCGCTGGCCGTGCAGCGGACGTTGATCGAGGTCGCGATGGCGGACCCCGAAGTCGCGCCCGACCTGCGGAAGCTCGGCACGCACCTGCTGCACACCAACGAGCGCAGCGAGCGGATGATCGAGGGCCTGCTGATCCTGGCCCGCAGCGACCGCGGCCTGACCGCGCGCACGCCGGTCCGGCTCGACCAGGTCGTCGCGGCGGTCGTCCGGGCCACCGCGGCCCAGGCGGAGTCGGCGGGCGTCAAGGTGGAGACCCGCTTCCGCCCGCGCACGGTGGCGGGCGACCCGGTGCTGCTGGAGCGGCTGGTGACGAACCTGGTGGTCAACGCGATCACGTACAACACCCGCGGCGGCTGGGTGTACGTCGAGGTCCGCGGCGACCCGGCCCTGGAGGTCCGCAACTCGGGCCCGGTGGTCCCGCCGGAAGCCGTGCCGACGCTCTTCGAGCCGTTCCGCAGGATCAACGGCGCCGAGCGGACGGGCGACACGCGCAACGCGGGGCTCGGGCTCTCGATCGTCCGTTCGGTCGCCCACGCCCACGGCGGCACCGCCGAGGCCCAGCCGGGCAAGCGCGGCGGGCTCACCGTGACCGTCCGGCTGCCGTCCTGAGCGGGGAACCTCGCGACGTCCCACGCGTCCCAGTAGTCACACCAGTCCCAGAAACCACAGGGCCCAGCGGACTGGGCCAGTCGGAGGAGATTTTGCCGGAACACGCCGAGGCGATCCACTCGATCGTGACTTTGCGTGGTCGGCGTGTCACACGATCGCCGCTGACCTGGGCACGGATGATGCGAGAGTCACAAAGTGAACAGTGGTCCTTTGGGTGATGACTCGGCGCGCCTTGCACGTCAAGCCGACGCGCCGTTCTAACGTGGGCACCCACAACGGTGAAGCATCGGGGAAGGCGAACAATGCGCACGCTGCGAGTGGTCGGGTTGCACGAGGACGGTAAGTCCATCGTGTGCGAAGACCCGGCGAGCCGTACGCAATTCCTCCTCCCGGCCGATGAGAGACTGCGCGCGGCGGCGCGGGGTGACATCACCCGCCTCGGCCAGATCGAAATCGAGTTGGAGAGCCAGATGCGGCCACGCGAGATCCAGGCGCGAATCCGCGCCGGCGAGTCAGTCGAACAAGTCGCGAGCGGCTCCGGGATCCCGGAGCAGCGCGTCGAGCGCTACGCCTACCCCGTCCTGCTCGAGCGGTCGCGCACGGCCGAGCTCGCGCAGAGCGCGCACCCGGTCCGCGAAGACGGCCCGGACGTCCAGACGCTCGGCGAGGTCGTCGCGTACGGCTTCGGCGTGCGCGGGCACGACTACTCCCAGGCCACCTGGGACTCCTGGAAGGGCGACGACGGCCGCTGGGTCGTCGTGCTGCGCTGGAAGGCCGGCCGCTCGGACAACCGCGCGCACTGGGCGTTCGCCCCAGGAGCGCACGGCGGCACGGTGACGGCCCTGGACGAGAACGCCGAGGTCCTGCTCGACCCGAACGCCTACCGTCCGCCCCGGACGGTCCGCGCGCTCAACCCGGCCCGCGACGTGGAGTTCCAGCCGACGCTGGACTCGGTGCCGCCGGAGCACGCCGAGCTGCCGGCCGCCGAGCCGGACCCGGACGACGACACCCGCGAGATCCCCCGCGTCCCGGCCGACCCCGAAGAGGAGACGGCCACCGCGGAGGAACCGGCGCGGCCGAAGGTCAAAAAGAATCACCCGATCGTGCCGTCCTGGGAGGACGTGCTGCTCGGGGTCCGCTCGCAGCGCGGTTAGCCCCAAGCGCCCCAATGTGGCGTTGGGTGCATCCAGCGCACCCAACGCCACATTGGGTGCATCCAGCGCACCCAACGCCACATTGGGTGCATCCAACGCACCCAACGCCACATTGGGGCGTCAGTCGACCAGCGCGGCGAGCGACTTCGGCGCGACCAGGCGGTAGGCCTCGCGCACGATCCGGTCGATCTCGGCCCAGTCGACGTCGACGTCCAGCCGCACCCCCAGCCACCCGCGGTGCCCGACGTACGGCGGCCGGAAGAACCGCTCGGGCTCGGTGCGCACCAGCTCCTCCTGCACCCCGGCCGCCGCCGGGCACCAGAAGGCGAGCCGGCCGTCGGCGTGGTGGTGGTTCGCGAAGCTGACGAAGGTCTTCTTACCGCGCACGAACCACGTCGGCTCGCCGTGGCTGTCCCGCTCGGTCGCCTCCGGCAGCGCGAGACACAACTTCCGCAACGCGTCCAGCTGCTCCATCGCGCCAGTATCCCCGGTGTCAGGCGCCGCTGAAGACGATGACCAGCACGCCGACCCACGCGATCAGCACGCCGCCGGCCGCGCCGTAGGCGGCCCAGCGCAGGATCGGGGTGCGGCGGATCAGCCACAGCGACGGCGCGATCCCGGCCGTCACCACCACCGACGCCACCAGGGCGAGCCAGCTGCTGGTCTCGCGCGCCAGCGTCGTCGCCAGCGCCAGCATCGCCACCACGACCACGGCCGCGATGAACGCGGAGACGATCAGCCCGGTGATCCACGGGGTGGGCTCGCCGGGCGGCCCCGGCGGGCCGAGCACCGTCCGGACCAGCTTGCGGCCGGTTTCGGGCTGGCGCGGCGGCGGCTCGACGACGGTGTCGGCGCCGGTCACCGGGTCCACGAACCGCACGGCCGTGCCCATCACCGCGGCCAGCCGGCCGGCCAGCTGACGGCCGCGCTGCGAGACGACGGAGGCCGCCTCCGCACCTGGGTCGGCGGACACGGCGGAGGCCACCCGCGCCCACTCGTGCAGGGCCTGCGCCAGGTCCCCGCCGATCGCGAGCTTGTACGGATCCACCTCGCGCGCCTGGTCGCCACCGGGTCCGGCCAGCACCGCGCGCTCACCGCGGATCCGCAGCTCCATGGGGTCCTTTCGCGCCGACGGGGTCAGCCGAGAATAGAGATCGCCGTCACCTTAGTCACCCGAGACCAGTTCGTAGAACGCCACGGCGGCGGCCGTCGCGATATTGAGGGAGTCGACTCCGGCGGGCATGGGTATCCGGACCGCGTGATCAGCAGCCGCGAGCGCCGTCTCGGTCAGTCCGGGCCCTTCCGCGCCGAACAGCAGGGCGACCGGACCCGGCGCGTGCTCACGCAGCTCGCGCAGCGGGACCGAGCCCGGCCGCGGGGTGAACGCGGCGATGGCGAACCCACGCGCCCGCAGGTCGTGGAGCCCGCCCGGCCAGTCCGTCAGGTACCCGAAGGGGACGCGCAGGACGTGTCCCATGGACACGCGCACGCTGCGCCGGTACAGCGGGTCGGAGCAGCCAGGGCCGAGCAGCACGCCGTCGACGCCGAGCGCGGCCGCGTTGCGGAAGAGCGCGCCGAGGTTTTCGTGGTCCCCCACGCCTTCCAGCACGGCGATCGTGCCGGCCCCGGCCACGACGCCGGAAACCGTCAGCGGCGCGGGCCGGTCGGCGATCGCGAGGATGCCGCGGTTGAGGTGGAAGCCGACGACGTCGGCCATCACCTCGGCCGAAGTGACGTATTGGGGGGCGTCCGTCCCGGCCAGGTCGTCCGCCAGCTCGGCGAACCGCCGTTCGACGCCCAGCAGCGCGCGCACGGGGTACCGGGACGCCAGCAGCCGCGACACCACGACGGTGCCCTCGGCGATCACGAGTCCCTTGCCACCAGGGCGGTCCGGACGCCGGTCCGCAGTGGACAGGTCGCGGAAGTCGTCGAGTCGCGGGTCATCCCGGTCATCGGTGTGGATCACGGCCATCCGCCCAGTCTGTCATCCGCTTGCCGGGTCGCTCGCTGGTCCGAACGTCCACGCCACTCTGGTACGAACGGGTTCAATTTGCTGTCGGTTAACTCCCGGTGACGGAGAGCACCAGTTTGGCCGCTAGCACGGATTCAACCGCTGTGAAACGGTTATCCGCCGGGAACCTGAAACACGTACTAGTTCCACGCCGACGCGAAGCAGGGATGGTCATGGGGATGGACCTGGCGGCTCAACCGTTCAACACGCTCGATCGAGGACGGTACCGCCGCAAGGTGCAGCGCTGTCTCGACACCTTGGCCCGGATGCTCACCGACGGCAGTTTCTCCTTCCCCCGCAAGAACATCGGCCTCGAGGTGGAGCTGAACCTCGTCGACCGGGAACTGCGGCCGTCGATGACGAACACCGCGGTGCTGGAAGCGCTGGACGACCCGTCGTTCACCACCGAGCTGGGGCAGCACAACCTGGAGCTGAACGTGCCGCCGCGGCCGCTGGCCGGCGATTCCGCGCTCCAGCTGGAAGACGACCTCCGCGCGTACCTGAGCACGGCGTCGGCGAAAGCCGGGGACAACGGGTCGGCGCTGGCCATGATCGGCATCCTGCCGACGTTGAAGCACGAGCACTTCGACCAGAAATGGCTCACCAACAAATCCCGGTACGTCACGCTGAACGACCAGATCTTCGCGGCGCGCGGCGAACGGACCGTGCTGGCGATGGAGGGCGCACCGCTGCCGGGCCAGCAACCGGAACGCCTGCGCAGCTATGCGGAATCCATTCTTCCGGAAGCCGCGTGCACGAGCGTGCAGCTGCACTTGCAGGTGGCGCCGGAAGAGTTCGCCGCCCACTGGAACGCCGCGCAGTGCCTGGCCGGGCTGCAGATCGCGCTCGCCACGAACTCGCCGTTCCTGCTGGGCAAGGCGCTCTGGCAGGAGACGCGCATCCCGCTGTTCCTGCAGGCGACCGACACCCGCCCGGAAGAGCTGAAGAACCAGGGCGTCCGGCCGCGGGTGTGGTTCGGCGAGCGCTGGATCACGTCGATCTTCGACCTGTTCGAGGAGAACGTCCGCTACTTCCCCGGCCTGCTCCCGGAAACCGACGCCGAGGACCCGATCGAGGCGCTCGACGCCGGTCAGGCGCCGAAGCTCACCGAGCTGCGGATGCACAACGGCACCATCTGGCGCTGGAACCGCCCGGTGTACGACGTCGTCGACGGCCTGCCGCACCTGCGCATCGAGAACCGCATCCTGCCCGCCGGCCCGACGGTCGTCGACACCGTGGCGAACGCGGCGTTCTTCTACGGCGCCCAGCGCGCGCTCGCCGAGGCGGAACGCCCGGTGTGGAGCCAGATGTCATTCCAGGCGGCGGAGGAGAACCTGTACGCGGGCGCGCGCCGCGGCTTCGAGGCGCAGCTGTACTGGCCGGGCATCGGCTGGATCCCGCCGGACGAGCTCGCGCTGCGCGTGCTGCTGCCGCTGGCCCACGAGGGGCTGCGCGCCTCCGACGTCTCCGACGAGGCCCGCGAGCGTTATCTCGGGATCATCGAGCAGCGGTGCCTCGCGCGGCGGACCGGGGCGACCTGGCAGCGCGACTTCGTCGTGCACGCGCAGGAGCACGGGCTCGACCGGGAGGCGGCGCTGACCCGGATGCTCGGGCGCTACCTGGAGCTCTCGGAAGCGGGCGAGCCCGTGCACACGTGGCCCGTGGCCGATTAGCCTGGGCCGATGCCGAAGATTCTCGGTGGGTCGCTGGAGGCGCATCGCCGTGAAGTCCGCGCGCGCGTCTTCGACGTCCTGCGCGCCCAGCTGTACGAACGCGGCTTCGACGCGATCTCGCTCACCGGTGTCGCCGCGGCCGCCGGCGTCGGCCGGAGCGCGTTGTACAACCACTTCCCCGACAAGGAGAGCCTGCTCGTCGCCTTCGTCGAGGACGAGGCCGCCCGGTACGTCACCCGGCTGACCGACGCCGTCGAGGCCCAGGCCGACCCGGTGGACCAGCTCGCCACGTTCGTCCGGCTCCAGCTGCGGGTGCTGGCCGAGTACCACATGCCGCCGGGCACGGCGCTCGCGTCGGCGCTGGCTCCCGCGGCGTACCGGCGGATCAGCGCGCACGCCGACCCGATCACCGACCGGCTGCGCGCGATCCTCACCGGCGGCGTCGACCTGGGGCGCTGGCCGGCCGAGGACCCGGACGTCCTGATCGCCATGATCACCGCCGCGCTGGGCAACCGGGCCCTGGTCGAGGGGCCGCCGGAGCAGCGCGACGACGTCGTCGAAGCGGCCGTCCGGTTCGTGCTGCGAGCGGTCGGGACGGCGAAAATTTAGGGTAGCCTTACCGCTGGTTATGGCTTAGGCTCTTTCTGACAGTGTGTCAGATCGATCGCCGGGAGGCCTTCCATGTCGGTGACCACGGACCTCGACACCCGTCCGTTCTCGGCGAGCCTGCGCGCCTCGACGCTGCAGGTGCACGAGAAGGCGAACTACTCGACGTACATGCGCGCGCTGCTGGGCGGCGAGCTGTCCCAGGACGGCTACACCCAGCTGGCGATCCAGTACTACTTCATCTACCGCGCGATCGAGGCGGCCAGTGACCGGATGGCCGGCGACCCGGTCGGCGGCGAGTTCGTCTTCGACGCCCTCCGCCGGCTGCCGAGCCTGGAGCGCGACCTGGCGCACCTGGTCGGCCCGGACTGGCGCTCGACGATCACGCCCCTGGCGTCGACCCGGGCGTACGTCGCGCGCGTCGAAGAGGCGTCCGCGTGGGCCGGCGGCTACGTCGCCCACCACTACACGCGCTACCTGGGCGACATCGCGGGCGGCCAGGCCATCCGCCGCCTGCTGGAGAAGACGTACGACGTCGCCGACGCGGGCACGCTCTTCTACCACTTCGAGGGCATCGGCGGCGCCCCGAAGTTCCGCGACGGCTACCGCGCGAAGCTGGACAACGCGCCCTGGACCGACGCCGAGCGCGCCCGGGTGATCGACGAGACACTGGTGGCGTTCGAGTGCAACGTCGCGGTGTTCGACGAGCTGGCCCAGCGGCTGACCGAGTTCCGCACCGCCTGAATGATCGTCGTCACAGCACCTTGACCTCGACTTAAGTCCAGGTTGCAGGCTCGGTTTCGGGTGGTCCGCCCCCGGGTACGCCACTGTCGAACCGTCGTCCCACGCAGTAACAATCGGGGCTTCGCCCCGAGCCGGGGGCTCCGCCACCCGGACCCCCAAGGGGTGGGACGACGAGCCGCCCCCGCTCGCCGCGAGCGGCCGTGTGCTACTAGGTTCGATACCGGAAACTTGTCGAAGACAGAAGGAGGGCCAATGGCCCGCTACGAGCTCCCCGATCTCGACTACGACTACAGCGCCCTGGCGCCCCACATCTCCGGCGAGATCAACGAGCTGCACCACAGCAAGCACCACGCGACCTACGTCAAGGGCGCGAACGACACCCTCGACAAGATCGCGGAAGCCCGCGACGCCGGGGACTTCGGCGGCATCGTCGGTCTCGAGACGACGCTGGCCTTCAACCTGGCCGGCCACGCCAACCACGTCGTGTGGTGGAAGATCCTGTCGCCGGAAGGCGGCGACAAGCCGACCGGCGAGCTGGCCGCCGCGATCGACGAGGCCTTCGGCTCCTTCGACAAGTTCAAGGCGCAGTTCACCGCCGTGTCGACGACGATCCAGGGCAACGGCTGGGGCGCGCTCTCCTGGGACCCGATCGGCAAGACGCTGATCACCCAGCAGCTGCGCGACCACCACAACAACCTGATCCTGCCGACGGTGCCGATCCTGCTGGTCGACGTCTGGGAGCACGCGTTCTACCTGGACTACAAGAACGTGAAGCCGAAGTACGTCGAGGCCCTGTGGAACATCTTCAACTGGGGCGAGATCAGCAAGCGCTTCGACAACGCCGTCGCCGGCGGCAACGGCCTGCTGCTCGGCTGAGCACGCGGTGCGCGAGCGGGGCCCTCCACAGTGGAGGGCCCCGTTTCCGTTCCGGATGAATTCCCTTGACCTCGAGTGCGGTCGAGGTGTTTGGCTTGGAGCATGGACGTTGACGCGTATCTGGCCCGGCTGGGCGTCGCACGGCCCACGGCGGCCGACCTCGCGACGCTGCGCACCCTGCAGGAACGCCACCTGGCGGCGGTCCCCTTCGAAAACCTGAGCGTCCACCTCGGCGAGCCGATCGAGCTCGCCGAAGAGGCGCTGTTCGCCAAGATCGTCGAGCGGCGCCGCGGCGGGTTCTGCTACGAGCTCAACGGCCTGTTCGCCGCCCTGCTGCGCGAGCTCGGCTACGACGCTTCCCTGCGCGCGGCGCAGGTCTTCCGCCCGGACGGCTCACTCGGCCCGCCCCTTGACCACGCGGCGGTCGTCGTCGAGCTCGACGAGCCGTGGCTGCTCGACGTCGGCTTCGGCCGGTTCTCCCGGCACCCGCTGCGCCTGTCCGGAGTGGACGCGCAAAGCGACCCCGAAGGCGACTTCCTGCTGCTGGACGCGCCGTACGGCGACGTGGACGTGCTCATGGACGGGAAGCCGCAGTACCGCCTGGAACGCCGTCCGCGCCCGCTCGCGGACTTCGTGCCGATGGCCTGGTGGCAGTCGACGTCCCCGGAGTCGCACTTCACGCGTTCGCTGACGTGCTCCCGCCCGACGTCCCAGGGCCGCGTGACGCTCTCGGGCGCCAAGCTGATCGAGACGGTGGACGGCGTCCGCCACGAGGTCCCCCTGACCGGCGACGACGCGATCCGCGCGGCCTACCGGGTGTACTTCGGGATGGCGTTGCAGCGCCTGCCCACGCTCCCGGGTGAGAACCCCTTGACGAGCCCTTCGCTCAGCCCGACACTGCCGTGACCCGCACATGAACGGAGCCCCGGCCTGGGGTTCCCAGGGCCGGGGCTCCGTCCGTTCCCGAACTGACTGCCGCTCCCACCACGAAGCGGACGTGTATGAGGTTAGCCTAACCTCATCTCGCGAGGCAAGAGGTCTCCCAGGGAGACTCGAATCTCACTCGTACGGGTGAGATCCGGTGTGCGAAACCGACGGTTTCTGTCGGGTGCGTGCCCAGCGACGGAACTACTCAGCGAGTCGGGGCACTTACTCACCGTCGATGGCCATGCAGCACAATGCCTCGATGACCGCGCACGTATTCGTCGACGAGACCAAGCGGCCTCGTGTTGCCCGGCCAGCGGCGCCTGCACTTCACCCATGAAAGCGATGGTCGTCGCAAGCGAATCCTCGACGTCGTCGCCGAACTCGCGCCCGTGATCACGATCTACGATGGTTCCGCGTATCCCCGCCGACAGCAGCGCGAAGCATGTCTGGACGGTCTCGTCGCGGACCTGGCGTCAGAGGGAACTCGCATGCTCGTCATCGAGACCGATGAATCGGTCCTCGATCTCGACCGGCGGATCTTCTATCGCTCGTCCCGGCAGCACGGATGTCACGAAACCCTTGAATATCGCCACCATCGAGCACATGAAGAGCCGCTGCTTTCCATTCCGGACGCGATCGCCTGGTGCTGGCAACGCGGCGGGCAATGGAAGATGAGAGCGCGAGACTTCGTCCGGGAAGTGCGGATCGTGTAGCACTCTGGATGCGCGAAACCCGGCCCACCCACCGTCCGGAAGGCTGCCGGGTCCACTTCGCCCGTCTAATGACGAGTGCCCACCAAGTATACCCCAACTACTGCCCAGACGAAGATCGACCACCGGCTGCGCCAACTCGCCGAGAAGCTGATCCCGCCGCTGCTCGGCCGCTAGACCTTCGTCCGCTTCAGCACCCGCAGCCCGAATCCCCGCTGCACCGGCCAGGAGACCCCGCCCCGCCGGATGAGCACGATCGCGCAGACCACCGCGGCCAGCGCCGAGACCGCGCCACCGATGTAAAAGGGAGACCGGCCACCGAACGCCTGCGCCATCCAGCCGACCATCGGGCCGCCGATCGGGTTGCCGCCGATCAGGACCAGCACGTACAGGCCCATCACGCGGCCGCGCATCTCCGGGCTGACCGAGGTCTGCACCAGCGCGTTCGCCGTGTTGAGGAACGTCATCGTGGCGAAGCCGAGCGGGATCAGGCCGAGGCCGAACGTCAGGTAGTTCGGCATGAACGCCGTGATCAGCTCGAACACGCCCAGGAAGAACGCCGAGATCAGCATCAGCCGCACCCGCGGCCGGCCCTTCGTGCCGCGGCGGGCGGACATGATCGCGCCGGTGAAGGTGCCGACCGCGACCAGTGTCGAAAGGAGGCCGTAACCGTCGGCCGCGGTGTGGAAGACGTTGGCCGCGACGATCGGGAGCGAGCTGAAGTACGTGATGCCGAACGTGCTGACGAACAGCACCAGCACCATCACCGTCATCAGGTCCGACCGGCGGCGGACGTACCGCAGACCCTCGGCCAGCTGCCCCTTCTCGCGCGGCATGGCCGCGACGCGGAACAGCTTGTCCGGGTTCATCAGGATCAGCCCGGTGATGACCGCGACCGTGCTGGCCGCGTTGGCGATGAACAGCCAGCCGGTGCCGATCCAGGTGATCGCGAAGCCGGCGATCGCCGGGCCGACGATCCGGGCCATGTTGAAGATCGACGAGTTCAGCGCGACGGCGTTCGCGATCTGGTCCCGCCCGACCATCTCGGCGACGAACGACTGCCGCGTCGGCACTTCGAGCGCCGCCGTGATGCCGAGCGTGAAGCACAGGACGTAGACCTGCCACAGCGCCACGAGCCCGGTCAGGTCGAGCACGCCCAGCACGACGGCCTGGGAACACGCCGCGGCCTGGATCCAGGTCAGCAGCCGCCGTTTGTCGACGCGGTCGGCGAGGACCCCGGCCCAGAGCGAGAGGAACAGCGTCGGCGTGAACTGCAGCGCGACCGCGATGCCGAGGGCGATCGGGTTGTTGCCGCTGAGGGTGAACACCAGCCAGTCCTGGGCGATGCGCTGCATCCAGGTGCCGATGTTCGAGATGACCTGGCCGGTGAAGAACAGCCGGTAGTTGCGGACCCGCAGGGAGGCGAACATGCTGCCGCGGCGCTGGGGCACGGATTCGGACGGCGGTGACGAAGACGGCGGTGATGCCGTGTCCCGGGTAGCAGTGGTCTCGATCTGTCGTTCTGTTTCGCTACCCGTCGTGGTCACCGTGGTTAGTTCCCCGCCATCCTGTCGATGATTTCGGCGGCTTTCGAGAGCACTTCACGCTCTTCGTCACCGAGATCGGCCAATTGCCGGTCCAGCCACGCCTCCCGGACGGAGATGGCCCGCTGAACGTAGGCCAGCCCGCTCTCGGACAACTCGACGATGGCCTGCCGGCCGTCGGTCGGGTGCGGCCGCCGCTCGACGAACTTCATCTCCTCGAGCGCGGCGATCACCCTCGTCATCGAGGGCGGCTGGACGCCTTCCTTCGCGGCGAGCTGACCCGGGGTCAGCGCACCGCACTTGTGCAAGGTGGACAGCGCGGCGACCTGCGTCAACGTCAGATCGTCCCCGACGCGCTGGGCCCGCAGCCGGCGGTTGAGCCGGACCACCGCGAGACGCAGACGGCTCGCCAAGGAGCGTTCGTGCGTGTCGCCGGACATATAGTTAGCATACCTTACGAAACTTCCTTCCTTCAGGTGATCTCCGTCAACCCGCAACCCGGAAGACGGCCGCGCGTCCTTCCCGACGGAGGAACCTGGGGGTCGGATGAACAAGAAACTGGTGGGCACGGCCGTGGTCGGCGCGGCGATCCTGGCCATCGTGGTAGCGCAGTTCTGGAGCGGCGGCGGCGAAGCGCCGGCGGCCGCACCACCGCTGTCGACAGCGGCACCAAGCCCGTCCGCCCAGCCGTCCGTGGCGGAATACGCGTTCCCGGATGTGGCGGACGGCCGCGGCTGGGCGATCCGGATCCCGGTCCCGTCGGGCTGGGCCGTGACCCGTGACAAGGACCGCGCGAGCTACCGCAGCGGCGACCTCCTGCTGGAGACCGACAAGGTGCCGATCACGCAGGAAGACTCCCTGAGCGGGCTGAAGGCCATCGCCGCGAAGACCCACTACGACGGCTCGGTCGTCACGCCCGCCGAAGCCGGTGACATCCCGGACGCGGCGGAATGGGACTACACCTACCTCCGCGACGGCACGCCCGAGCGGGTCGCCGTCGTCGGGCTCGGCGCGGGCGACAGCCTCGTCACGATCCGCTTCGAGGCGCCGCCCGCCGAGTTCGACCGCAACCGCGGCGTCCTGGACGCCGCGATGAAGGTCAGCGCGCCGGGCTGATCAGCTGAACGCCGCCTGGATCGGGCCGACCGCGAAGTACGCGACGAACGCCACCGCGATCACCCACATCAGCGGGTGCACCTGGCGGGCCTTGCCGGTCGCCGCGCGGATCACGACGTAGCTGACGAAGCCGGCGCCGATGCCGTTCGCGATCGAGTACGTGAACGGCATGACGACGATGGTCAGGAACGCCGGCAGCGCGATCGCGTAGTCGGTGAAGTCGATGTCGCGCACCTGCGCCATCAGCATCGCGCCGACCACGACCAGCGCCGGCGCGGCCGCTTCGACCGGCACGACCTGGTAGAGCGGCGTCAGGAACATCGCGGCGATGAACAGCACGCCGGTGACGACGTTCGCCAGGCCCGTCCGGGCGCCTTCGGCGATACCGGCCGCCGATTCGACGAACACCGTGTTCGAGCTGGCCGAACCGAAACCACCGGCCGCGCCCGCGAGGCCCTCGACGAACAGCGCTTTGCCGACGTTGGGCAGCTGGCCGTCCTTCGTGATCAGCCCGGCTTCCTTGCCCAGGCCGGTCATGGTGCCCATGGCGTCGAAGAAGTCGGCCAGCACCAGCGTGAACACCAGCAGGCAGACGGTGATGATCGGCAGCCGCGTCCAGGCGCCGAACGAGACGTCGCCGACGAGCGAGAGGTTCGGCAGGCCGAGCACCTGGTCCGGCAGCGCCGGGTAGCCGAGGTTCCAGCCCTTCGGGTTCGTACCCTTCGACGGCCCGGCCTTGACGATCGCCTCGACCACGATGGCCAGCACCGTCGAGGACAGCACGCCGATCAGGATCGCGCCCTTGACCTTGCGCACCACCAGGATGCCGGTGACCAGCAGGCCGACGACGAACACCGCGGTCGGCCAGGACGCGATCGAGCCGTTGATGCCCAGGCCGACCGGGACGGTGGTGTGCGCGTCGTCCGGCAGCCGCCGGACGAACCCGGCGTCGACCAGGCCGATCAGGCAGATGAAGACGCCGATGCCGACGGCGATCGCGGACTTCAGCGACGCCGGCACCGCCTTGAACACCGCGGTGCGGAAGCCGGTGAGCACGAGCGCCACGATGATGACGCCCTCGATGACGACCAGGCCCATCGCTTCGGGCCAGGTCATCTGCGGGGCGATGGTGACCGCGACCAGGCTGTTGATGCCCAGGCCGGTGGCGATGGCGAACGGGTAGTTCGCGACCAGGCCCATCAGGATCGTCATGACCCCGGCGACCAGCGCGGTGACGGCGGCGACCTGCGGCACCGGCAGGATCCCGCCGAGCAGGTCCTTGTGCGCGGCCGCGTCGTCCGGCGCGAAACTGCCGATGATCAGCGGGTTCAGCACCACGATGTAAGCCATCGTGACGAACGTGACCAGGCCGCCGCGCAGTTCGCGCGGCACGGTCGACCCCCGCTCGGTGATCTTGAAGAACCGGTCCAGTGTGGACGTCCCGGTGCGGGTCGTCTCCTGCTCCGCCATTCGCCTGCCCATTCTCTCGCTGCTGCGGAGTACCCTGCACCTCGTGAGTGATCCGAGCAATCCACCGGAGGTTACGGGCTCGTTGCGGCACACGCCGGAACTGCCCAAGAGGCTGACCGACCTGACGCCGGTGGTGATCGTAGGCACCGCGATCTGGACTGTCGCGCTGGTGGTGCTCTTCTTCACGACTTCGGGGCTGTGGGTGCAGACGGCGCTGGCCGGGTTCGTGCTCGGCTTCGTCGGGCTGGCGATCATCCTGTGGCAGCGCGCCGCCGCCCGCCGCGGCTCGAAGTCGGCGCAGCGGGTCTGAGTTCTCCGGCGCTTACGCCAGCAACGTCCGCGGCGACGGGTCGTCGAGCAGCGCCGTGATGAGGTGCCGGTCCGGCCAGCGCTCGGTCGCCCAGGCGAACGCGCGGGCCAGGCCTTCCGACGTGTCGGCCGCGTGCAGCCGCCCGTCGGACCACCACTGGACGTCGTGCTCGGTGAGCTGGATCGACACGGTCAGCGGGTCGTGCACCAGCACGCCACCTTCCGGCAGCCGGATCCCGAGCTGGTCGGCGACGAGCTTGAGCGCGGGCAGCTCGGCCCACGGCGCGTACTCGCCTTCGGTGATGATCTCGGCGGGGGTGGTGCTCGCCGGCGGCAGGTCGAGCAGGTCCGCCAGCCGCTCGGGCTCGTCGGGCGCGACGACGTACTGGTCCGGTTCGAGCGCCCCGGCGACCCACGGCACGTCCAGGACCAGCGCGTCTTCGACGACGGACCCGTCCGCGGCCCGGACGGCGTCCGGCGGGCCGGGATCGAACCCGGACTCGACGACGGCGTCGTAGGCCCGCGTGGCCAGGCCGGCCGAGATCGTGCGGTCCGGGTCGCCGAGCCGGCGCAGGACGTCCGCCGCCTCGTCCACTGTGGACAGTGTGAGATCCTTGCGCACTCCGGCGATCCGGAGGAGGTCCTCGGTCAGGCCCACGTCGGGGATCTCGTCGTAGAGCCCGGCGAGGTCGGCGTCCGGCAGCCGCCACTCGTTCGGCGCCAGGCCGCCGAGCACGGCGTACTGCGCGATCCACCAGGCGGCGTGCCCGCCGGGCGTGCGCAGCGCGTGCCACGTCTCGGGCCGCGCCGCGAGCAGGCGCAGCGCCGCGGGCCAGGAGTCGTCGGCGACGAGGTCGAGGTCCCGGATCGCGACGAGCGTCGACGGCGGCTCGGCGCGCGCGTCCCACCAGGCTTCCTCGTCCGGCAGGTCGTGGTCGGGTTCGTGCGGCTCGTCGTCGGTCACCAGCGCGAACGAGTCGAGCACGCCGACGGCTTTCAGCGTCCCGTCCGGCCAGTCTTCGGCGAAGTCGTCGTCGAGGACTTCGAGCGTGCCGTCCTCCTCGAAGACCTCTTCGTCGAAGATGTCGATGAGCGGCGACGCCGGGAGCACGAGTTCGTCGGCGCGGCGCCAGGTGTCGGTGGCGGGCAACGCGAGCGCGCTGGTCCACTGTGGAGCGTCGTCCCCGCAGTCGGCGATCAGCCGGAGGACCGCACCGGCGAGCGTCGTCCCGTCCAAACCGGACCGGACGTCTTCGACACTGTGTTCGACGGCGTCGCGCAGCTGGTCGGCGTTGAGCAGCTCACGCGCGTCGGCGTGCTTGGCGCCCAGCCGTTCCAGCAACGGGTGCGACGCCGCGGGGTGCACCAGCCGCAGTCCCGGAATGTCCACATCGGACAGCAGGTCGAGGAGCTCGGCCGAACCGTCGACAAGGAGACTGCCCCGCGCACCGGGCAACGTACGGCCGTCGGAGAGCGGCACGGGCAGACCGTCGAGCCTCGCCGCGGCGAGCGCGTGGGATTCGACGGCGATGTTCAGTGCTTTGTAGACGTCGTGCCACCAGGACGGCTCCCGCGTGGCGCCGGTAAGCGTTTCCAGCACCTCTTCGATGCTGATCACTTGCACAGAAACAGCTTTGAGCGCACTGGCGGGCGGCGCTTCGGCGAGCAGATCGGGCACGACGTCGGTCAGCAACGCGGCCAGCCCGGGCACGTCGACGTCGATCACGCGCGCCTGACGGCCGGAGACCTCCCGGCCGTCCTGAGTGGACAACCACGGCTCGGTGGCGAGCTGCGCCAGCACGTCGTCACGCAGCTGCGCGTCCACAGTGGACTTCGGAAAACCGGGCACGGGCACGAGCGCGAACCGGTGTTCCGGCGGCAGCAGCCGGACCAGGTCGACGTACTCTTTCGCGGCCTTTTCCAGTGCCTGCTTGAGTTCTTCCCCGGGCAGCGCCCGCCGTCGCGACGGCTCGACCGGCACGGGCGCGAGCAGCCGGGCGGGCAGCGAAAGCCCGTCGTCGGTCGGCGTCGGTGCGTGCAGAACGTCTTCTTCGAGCGGAATCGGAGTTCCGTGGTCGTCGACCGGAACCGCCCAGACGACGTCACCGCGATGGGTCAGCCACCGGGTCTTCGTTTCGGGTCCACGAATCTCGACGAGATCGTCGTCCGCGTCGCGAGTCCAAACGCGACCGTCCACATCGGCTTCGGCCAGCCACGGCAGGGCGAGCAGAAGGTCACCGATGTCCTGGCCCAGCTCGTCGAGAAGGGCCTGCCCATCGACGTCGCTGCGCAGCGGCAGCCGGACTTCGGTGTCAAACCCCGCTGGGACAACGGCTTCCACCGGCCACGGCAGCCGCAGAACGGGAACGTCACCCTCGATCCCGGCGGCTTCGCGGGTACGTTCGGCGGAGAAGACGACCCCACCGGCGGTGCTGAGCACCTGCGGCTCATCGGAAACGGTCCGGACGGCGGAAAAGCCGACCCCGAACCGCCCGACGGTGTCCCCGGTCTTGCCGGACGCCCGCAGCGACGCGAGCGAGGCCACGCCCCGGGCGTCGAGCGGAGCACCGGTGTTGGCGAACCGAAGCTGACCGTCCACAAGAGACACTTTGACGCGCCCGGGCGTACCGGCGGCCATCGCGGCATCGGCGGCGTTCTGCGCGAGCTCGACGAAGAGCCGATCCCGATAGGCCCCGACACGCAGATCCCGCTCGACGTTGGTGTCCTCGATAAGCCGGGTGGGCGAGTCCCGCCAGGCGCGCAGGGTCGCCTCCCGAAGCCGCGCGGTACCGAACGGATCGGCACCGGACGGCTCAGCCGCGGGCCCGGTCACCGTTCGCTGCGGTGATCGGTCTCGGTGCCGTCGTGGTGCGCGGCTTCGGTTTCTGTGGCGTCAGCTGCTGCCTCGGTGCCTGCGCTCCCCGCTTCGGCACCCTCGGCCTGAGTCGGCTCGACGACAACCGCATAGGTCACTTCGGCCTGGGCGGGCTGAGCCTTCTGCGGCTCGGCGGTCTCGGTGACAACCGAGTCGGTCAGCACAGCTTCCGGCAGCTCGACCCCGGAACCGTCCGCCATCGGCCCGACAGCGGTGTCGGTCACCTCGGCCTCGGCGGCCACCGGCTCGCCGACCACCACGGACAGCTCGGCGACCGCGGCATCATCGGCCTCGGCCACCTGCGGCTCGGCAGCCACATCGGCCTGGGCCGATTCCGGCACGTCAGCCGCACCGGTCTCGCCCACCGCAGTTTCCTGAGCCTCGGGCGTGGCGTCCGGCAACTCGGCAACATCAACCCGGGCCGGCTCCTGCCCGGAAGCCGCTTCGGCTTCAGAGCCGGCAGCCACGGCCGGCTCGACCTCAGGCACAACCGCCTGAGGCTCGACAGCATGGACCGGCTCCGAAACCTCAGCCTGCTCGGCCACCGGCGCCTCGGGCCCGGCCGCCACGACCGGCTGCTCGTCGACCGCAACGCCTTCGGCCTCGGCCACCTGCGTCTCGGCAACCGCATCGGTCACCGCAGCCTCCGGCGCCTCAGCCTCAGGCGCCTCAGCCTCAGGCACAACCGACTGCGGCTCGGCAGTCGCTTCGGCCTGGATCGGCTCCGAAACCTCAGCCTCCGGCACGGCTTCCGCGACCACCGGCTCAGCTGCAGCCGACTCGGTCCCTGCGGTCACCGGCTCAACCGATTCGGCCTCCGCCGCGACCGGCTCAACCACAACCGGCTCGGCTTCCGCCGTCACCGGCTGTGTCGCCGCCGCCGCTGCGGCCTCGGCCTCCGCTACCTCCAGCTCCACCTCCGCCGGTGACAGGTCAGCCTCCGTCACCGCGGTCTCGGGCTCCGCCGCCGGGGACTCGACCACCTCCGTGGCCTCGACCACCGCGACCGCCTCGACCTCGGCCACCGTCGGGTCCGCGACCGTTCCCTCGGCCCGGTCCGCGGGCGCCGAAACCACCGGAGCGACCGGCGCTTCCGAGGACCCGGCAGCAGCCGGCGTGTCGAACTCCAGCAGCGAGTCGTCGTACACCAGTTCCGCTACCGGGATCGACGATGTCACCTCGACCTCGACCTCAGAGTGCGCTCCACAGCCGTACTCGACGTCGACCACGTGGCCGTCCGCCGGGGCTATGTCGTTCGTGCATGCTCCGAAGCCGCCGCGCAGCGAACCCGCCAGCGGGACGAAGAAACCGCACGTTCCGCACACTCCCGGCGCCGACCGGGCCATGTCCGAGCGGGGGCCGAACTCGCCGTCGTGCCAGCGGGTCGCCGCGTCTTCGCGGCCGAAGCGGGACAGGACGTGGATGCGGCCCAAGCCCGTCTCGCGGGCCACCTCCTCCACCGCCGGGTCGTCCGACTGGAGGTACGCCGGCGCGAGGCGGGGGTCGTTCTCGTCCGTCGGGAAGATGTCGCCGACGCCGAGGTCACCCGCGCGGACGCGGCGCTCCCACGGCACCCACGCCGGCGCGATGCGCGCCTCGGGGCCGGGCACCAGGACGACCTCGCTGACCGTCACCGGCTCGTCGTCGCCCGCCAAGGCGATCGTCACGCACCAGCGCCAGCCGCGGTAGCCGGGTACTTGCGCCTCGAACAGGTGACTCGCCGAGACCGCGTCCTCCCGGCCGGCGCCGACGTGGGCACCGATCTGCTCCTCGGGCGCTTCCGCCAGCACCGCGACACGCGCGAACTCCACCGCATCGGCGAGTTTGCGCTGCACGGAGCCGTCGTCCAGGGTCAGCAGCAGAGTCATGCGGCCAATTGTGCCGCACGCACCCGCGGCGCCCGTGCCAGGCTGTTCTACGTGCGCACGCCGATCCTCACCACGCTGCTGCTGGCCGCCGCGCTCGGCGGCTGCGCGGGCACTCCCGCCACGCCGTCCGGCCCGGAACAACTCACGGTCCAGGTCGTCTCGACGCTGCCGCACGACCCCGCCGCTTTCACCGAAGGCCTCGAGTTCGCGGGCGGCACGCTCTACGAAAGCACCGGCCTCGCCGGCCAGTCGCAGCTGACCGCCGGACCGGCCGGCGGTCCACCCGGCCAACGGGCCACGCTGCCGTCGCCCCTGTTCGGCGAGGGCGTCACGATCGTCGGCCCGACGCTCTGGCAGCTCACCTGGCAGGACGGCTTCGCGATCGAACGCGACACGAAGACGCTCGCCGAGCTGCGGCGGGTGCCGTTCCAGGGCGAGGGCTGGGGGCTGTGTCACCAGGACAACGGCCGGCTGGTGATGAGCAACGGCTCGTCGTGGCTGACCTTCCGCGACCCGCGGACCTTCGCCGTGACCGGCAGTGTCGACGTCGGCCGCGACCAGCTCAACGAACTCGAGTGCGTCGGCGACGACGTCTACGCAAACGTTTGGCACACCGACACCATCCTGCGGATCGACGCCGCCACCGGGCACGTCACCGCGACGATCGACGCAGGTCAGCTGCGTGCACAGGCGAGGGTGACCGACCCGGAAGCCGTGCTCAACGGGATCGCCGCCGTCCCGGGGACCGACGAGTTCCTGCTGGCCGGCAAGCAGTGGCCGGTGACGTTCCGGGTGAGGTTCGTCCCGCCAAAGCACGGATGAGCAGGCGGGACCGGCCTCGGGTAAGGCAGGATTGAGGTGTGGCACTCTTCGGCTCCCGCTCCGGCTCCGACGGCGCACGCACCGGCCGGTCGGATCAGCGCGGCCGGAAGAGCAAGCGACGCTGGACGCCGGAACCGGGCGCGGCCCAGGCCCGCTCCTGGCGGGAGGCCGCGCCGACGCGCGTAGATCGCCCGGCCGCCCCGCCCGCCAACCCCACCCGGGTCGACCGCCCCGCGGCACCGCCGGCGAACCCGACCCGCGTCGAACCCCAGTACGCGGAACGACCTCAGTCGCCTCGGCAAGAGGCACCTCGTCAGGCGCCGCCCCGGCGCGAGCCGCCGGGCGGGTACTACGACCAGGCACCCCGCGTCCCGGACGCGAACGAGGCCCCGACCGCCGCCGCGCCGACGGGGCACCGGCCGCCGCCGCCGCCGCGTGGCGCCCGGCCGTACCCGGCTCACGAGCCGAACCGCACCGACCCGAACCGCACCGAGCGGGTCCGCCGCGAGCCGGCCCCGCCGGGCAGCTTCTACCAGGGCGAACACCACCCCGGCAGCGGTGAGTACGAGCACTACGACACCGGCGGCTACGCGGGTGAGCCGCGCCCGCCCGAGCCCGAACCGGCACCCCGGGAAGAGCCGCGCACTCCCGGCGGCACGCCCAAGCTGCCGAAGAAGATCACCGTCACGCGCGTGGCGGCGATGCGCGGGCGGCAGCTGACCGGCCAGGCCGTCGGCGCCTTCCAGCGCGCGACGAAGGCCGACGGCGCCGAAAAATCCGGCCTCACCTCGCTGACCTACGCCGTGATGCTGAACTACGCCAGCGACGCGGCGATGGCGATCGCGCTGGCCAACACCCTGTTCTTCGCCGCGACCAGCGGCGAGAGCAAGGGCAAGGTGGCGCTCTACCTGCTCATCACGATCGCGCCGTTCGCGCTGGTCGCGCCAGTGATCGGGCCCGCGCTCGACAAGGTGCAGCGCGGCCGCCGGCTGGCGATGTGCGCGTCGTCGGTCGGCCAGGGCCTGATGGCCGTCGTGATGGCGCTGCACTTCGACGACTGGCTGCTCTACCCGGCCGCGCTCGGGATGATGGTGCTCTCGAAGTCGTTCACCGTGCTCAAGGCCGCCGTGACGCCCCGGGTGCTGCCGTCCGAGATCACGCTGTCCAAGACGAACGCCCGGCTGACCACGTTCGGCCTGATCGCCGCGGGCACGTTCGGCGCGCTGGCCAGCGGTATCAACGCCATCACCGGGTCGGCGGGCGCGCTGTGGTTCACCGCGCTGATCTGCGTCGCCGCGGCCGTGCAGTCGATGCGGATCCCGGCCTGGGTCGAGGCGACCGAGGGCGAGGTCCCGACGTCGCTTTCGGCGCACCCGACCGAGAAGAAACGACGTCAGCCGCTGGGCCGCCACATCGTCGTCGCGCTGTGGGGCAACGGCTCGGTGCGCGTGCTCACCGGCTTCCTGATGATGTTCGCCGCGTTCGCGGTGAAGGCCCAGACCGAGGGCACCGGGCACACCCCGTTCATGCAGCTGCTGCTGCTGGGCGTGATCGGCGTCGCGGCCGGGGCCGGCGGGTTCCTCGGCAACGCGCTGGGCTCGCGGCTGAGCTTCGGCTCGCCGGATCAGGTGATCGTCGCGTGCGTGGCGAGCTGTGTGCTGGCCGCGCTGGTGGCGACCGTGCTGCCCGGCCTGGCGACGGCGGCGATCGTCGGCCTGGTCGGCGCGACGGCCAGCGCGCTGGCGAAGATCAGCCTCGACGCCGTGATCCAGGAGGACCTGCCCGAGGAGTCGCGCGCGTCGGCGTTCGGCCGGTCGGAGACCGTGCTGCAGCTGGCGTGGTGCCTCGGTGGCGGCGCCGGCCTGCTGCTGCCGCCGACGTACTGGATCGGCTTCCTGGTGATCACGGTCGTCCTGGCCGTCGGCCTGACCCAGACCTACCTGGTGCGCCGCGGCGGTTCGCTCGTGCCGGGCCTGGGCGGCGACCGCCCGCTGCGCCCCGAGCCGACCGGCAGCTTCCCGGCCCAGGGCCTGCCCGGGGACCCGAGGGCCCGCCGGTAGGCTCCGGCGCATGCGACGTTCCCGGGTGGTGGCCCTGCTTGCGGCCGGTGGGTTCGCGGTGGCCGGCTGCTCGGCGCCCGGCCCGGCCGAGGTCACCTTCTACGCCGACGGCCACACCATCAACACCACGGCGGTGCTGACGTGCGACTACTCGCAGCAGCTCGCGCAGCCGTGCAGCGCCAAGGGCCCGACGCAGACGCTCCGCATCCGGCCGGGCAAGCCGGTGCAGGTCTCGGTGCCCGGCGAGGTCGCGGACGCGCCGTGGCAGATCGTCTACGAGTACGTGACCCCGCAGGGCGAGTTCAAGCAGAGCGACCCGATTCCGTTCACCTCACTGGACCGCTATGCGTACACGGTGACGCCGCCGACGCCCGCCGACCGCATCTCGGCGGTCGACGTCCAGCGGTACACGGCCGTGCTGCGCGCGGACACCGGCGAGTCGGGCCTGCTGCCCAGCGACGTCTGGGGCCTGCGGCTCGACCAGCCGCAGGCCTGATGCCGGCTCAGGGATCCAGGTCCCGGGCGACGGCGCGCATGATCTCGCCGATCTGCTTGGTGTTCTTCTTGTCCGGGTAGCGGTTGCGCCGCAGGTCCGGCTGCACCTTCAGCTCGATCAGCTTGATCATGTCCTCGATCAGGCCGTGCAGCTCCTCGGCCGGGCGGCGACGGGCCTCGGCGACGGACGGCGGCGGGTCGAGCAGCCGGACGGAGAGCGCCTGCGGCCCGCGACGGCCGTCGGCGACGCCGAACTCGAGCCGCTGTCCGGCCTTGAGCCCCTCGATGCCCTGCGGCAGCGCGGCCTTGCGGATGTAGACGTCGGCGCCACCGTCGTCCTGCGTGACGAAACCGAAGCCCTTCTCCACGTCGTACCACTTGACCTTGCCGGTCGGCACTTCCCTCACCAATCCTTCTGCTGTCCCGCTCACGACGAACGCGCCCGGTGGGCGTACCCAGGGCGCGCTCCTGAAAGGGTATCTCGCCACCTGCCCTGGGGAGAAGTCGATACTGTGCCATTGGTTACCAATCCGACGGCAGCCACGGCGTAAACCGGCGCCTCATGCAGATCGGCTGCGGACCGGATCCGCCTACTTTCGGTCGGATTGGCAACGGCGGATACCCTTTGCTCCATGACGACCGCGACAAAGGAGGCCGCCGTGTCCGCCCCCGGTAAACCGTTCCTCATGCGGATCGGCATCGGCCTCTTCGGCCTCGGCATGCTCGCCGTGCTGGCGGTGTTCATCATGTTCGCCGCCGGCCTGGAGAACCTGCCGGTGTGGCTGTCGGCCGCCGCCGGGATCATCACGCCGCTGGGCCTGCTGCTGGGCTTGATCGCGCTGGTCCGCGAGGCGCGCGCCAAGAAATAGGCGTCAGGGCACCACGCTCCCGGCGAAGGTCCGTTCGAACCACTCGGGGAACTCCGTCAGCGAGTCGAACACCACTTCGGCACCCTCGCGCAGCAGCAGGGCGCGGTCGCACGGACCCGTCGTGACGCCGACCGGGATCGCCCCGGCGGCGAGCGCGCCCCGGACGTCGCCGGCGTGATCTCCGACATACACGCGCGCGTCGTGCGTCAGCAGCGCCTCGGCCTTCCGCGTCGACCACAGCTCGCCGACGACCTCGTCGACGTCCAGGCCGAGCGCGTCCACGTGCAGCTGCGCGTTGGGCGCGTACTTGCCGGTGACGACGAGCGTGCGCCCGCCCGCGGCCCGGACCGCGCGCAGCGACTCGGCCGCGCCCGGCAGCGCGACCGTGCTCGGCACGACCATGTCCGGGTACAGCGCGCGGAACCGGTCGATCAGGCCCGGGATGCGTTCCTCGGGCGCCTCGAAGCCGCGCAGGGCGTCGTCGAGCGGCGGGCCGAGGTTGGCCGCGAACGCCGCGCCGTCCAGCGGCAGGCCGGCCTCGACGCCGAGCTTGTTCATCGCCGCCTCCATGCCCGGCCGCGCGTCGATCAGTGTCATGTCGAGGTCGAAGCCCACCGTGATACCCACACCCGCACGGTAACTGCCACCACCGACAAATTTACACAATGACTGATCATGTACAGCGTCTTGACAGTGGAACGATCTGTGTCAAGGTGAAGGTGTGACCAGCTTCACCGACCGGACCAAGGCGTCCCTCCGCGAAGCGCTGCTCGACGCGGCCGGGGACCTGCTGCCGGACCGGGGCTACGCGGCGCTGCGGATGGCCGACGTCGCGGCCCGGGCCGGGGTGAGCAGGCAGACCGTCTACAACGAGTTCGGCAACAAGGCGGCGCTGGCCCAGGCGGTGGCGCTGCGCACCGCGGCGGAGTTCCTCGACGGGATCCGGCAGCGGTTCGAGACGGCGGACGGCCTGCTGGCCGGCATCCACCGCGGCGTCGTCTACACGATCGAGCACGCACGGGAGAACCGCCTGGTCGCGGCGGCGCTCGGGACCGAAGCCGGCGAAGACCTGCTGCCGCTGCTGACCACCAAGGGCGAGCCGATCCTGACCGCGGCCGCCGAACTGGCGGCCGAGCACTACCTCGAACTGGAGCCGGGGCTGTCGGCCGAGTCCGCCGCCCTGCTCGCGGAGACCGTCGTGCGGCTTTCGCTGTCGCACCTCGTGCTCCCGACGCACACGGCGACGGAGGCGGCCGACGCCGTCACCGCCGTCATGGAACCCGCCATCCGGCATTTCGCCCCCTGATCGTCCACAATGGAGTGACACGATGACCGACACGCTCCCGGAGTTGCGGACCGGCTTCTCCTCGCTGCGCAAGGGCGGCCTGAACTGGGACTCGTTCCCGCTGCGGCTGTTCGTCAAGGGCAACAAGAAGTTCTGGAACCCGGCGGACCTCGACTTCAGCCGCGAGCGCGAAGGCTGGGACACGCTCAACCCCGAGCAGCAACGAAGCACGACGTACCTGGTCGCGCAGTTCATCGCGGGTGAGGAAGCCGTCACCGAGGACATCCAGCCGTTCATGCGGGCGATGTCGGCGACCGGCCGGTTCGGCGACGAGATGTACCTGACGCAGTTCTGCTTCGAGGAAGCCAAGCACACGGAAGTGTTCCGGCGCTGGATGGACGCCGTCGGGCTGACCGAGGACCTGCACCCGTACGTCGCCGAAAACCCGCACTACCGCAAGCTGTTCTACGAAGAGCTGCCGCAGTCGTTGCGAGCGCTCGAGGACGATCCCAGCCCGCTCAACCAGATCCGGGCGAGCGTGACGTACAACCACGTCATCGAGGGCAGCCTCGCGCTGACGGGGTACTACTCGTGGCAGCTGATCTGCACCCAGCAGAACATCCTGCCGGGCATGCAGGAACTGGTCCGCCGCATCGGCGACGACGAGCGCCGGCACATGGCGTGGGGCACGTTCACCTGCCGCCGCCACGTCGCCGCGGACGACTCGCTGTGGGACGCGGTGCAGCAGCGGATGGGCGAACTGCTCCCCCACGCGCTCGACATGATCCAGTGGGTGCAGGACCAGTTCGAAGAAGTGCCGTTCGACAACGACCCGGAGGAGATCATCCAGTACGCGGCCGACCGAGCGCAGCGACGGCTGGGCGCGATCGAGTCGGCGCGCGGGATGCCGGTGGAGCAGATCGACCTGGACTACTCGCCGGAGCAGCTGGAGGACACGTTCGGCGAAGAAGACGAGAAGGCGATCGCCGAGGCGGCGGCCGCCGTTTCCTGACGCGCGTGCCGTGAGGGGCACCTTCAGGGCTTATCTGTCCCTGAGGGTGCCCCTCACGGCTTTCAGGCGTGCTTGGCCGCCGCCGCGGACTCCAAGCCCAGCAACGTGATCGACTTCTCGCGCATCTCGACCTTGCGGACCTTGCCCGTCACCGTCATCGGGAACTCCTCGACGATGTGCACGTACCGCGGGATCTTGTAGCGCGCGAGCTTGCCTTCGCAGAACTCACGCACCTTTTCCGAGGTCAACGGCGAAGCGCCTTCGCGCATCTGGACCCACGCCATCAGCTCTTCGCCGTACTTCTCGTCCGGGACGCCGATGACCTGCGCGTCGAGGATGTCCGGGTGCGTGTAGAGGAACTCCTCGATCTCGCGCGGGTACAGGTTCTCGCCGCCGCGGATCACCATGTCCTTGATGCGGCCGGTGATGTTGACGTAGCCGTCGTCGTCCATGACCGCCAGGTCGCCGGTGTGCATCCAGCGGGCCGCGTCGATCGCCTCGGCCGTCTTGTCCGGCTGCTCCCAGTACCCGAGCATCACCGAATACCCGCGCGTGCACAGCTCACCCGGCACGCCGCGCGGCACCGTCAGCCCGGTCTCCGGGTCGACGACCTTGCTCTCCAGGTGCGGCCCGACCCGCCCGACCGTCGAGACGCGGCGCTCGACCGAGTCGTCCGAACGCGTCTGCGTCGACACCGGGGACGTCTCCGTCATGCCGTAGCAAATGGACACCTCGGCCATCCCCATCCGGTCGATGACCTGCTTCATCACCTCGACCGGACACGGCGAGCCCGCCATGATCCCAGTGCGCAGCGACGAGAGGTCGAAGCTCGCGAAGTCCGGGTGGTTCAGCTCGGCGATGAACATCGTCGGCACGCCGTAGAGCGACGTGCACTGCTCGGCGGCGACGGCTTCGAGCGTCGCCTTCGGGTCGAACGCCGGCGCCGGGATGACCATGCACGCGCCGTGGCTGGTGCAGGCCAGGTTGCCCATCACCATGCCGAAGCAGTGGTAGAAGGGAACACATATGCAAATACGATCACTGTGATCGTAGTCACACAACTCGCCGACGAAGAACCCGTTGTTCAGGATGTTGTGGTGGGACAGCGTGGCGCCTTTCGGGAAGCCCGTCGTCCCCGACGTGTACTGGATGTTGATCGGGTCGTCCGGGGACAGCGCCGCTTGCTTCTCGGCCAGTACCGCGGGGTCGCCCTGCCAACCGGCGTCGATCAGGGCCTGCCAGCTCTCGCCACCCAGGATCACGACGTGCTCCAACGCGGCGCATTTCTCCCGGACCTCCTCGACCATGGCCGGGTAGTCCGACGTCTTGAAGGCGTCCGACGCGACCAGCAGCTTCACCCCGGACTGGTTGAGCACGAACTCCAGCTCGTGCGACCGGTAGGCCGGGTTGATGTTGACCAGGATCGCGCCGATCTTCGCGGTGGCGTACTGGACGCAGGTCCACTCCCACCGGTTCGGCGACCAGATCCCCACCCGATCACCCTTGTCGATCCCCCGCGAGAGCAACCCGAGCGCGACGGCGTTCACCTCGGCCGCGAGATCCCGGTAAGTCCACCGGCGGCCGGCGTACCGGTCGACGAGCGCGTCCTGGTCCGGGAACGCGGCCACGGTGCGGTCGAAGTTGTCGCCGATCGTGTCACCCAGGAGCGGGGTGTCGGAGATCCCCGAGGTGTAGCTCGGCAGGGCGGGCGCGTCAGGCATGGTGCCTCCTGAAGTCGGCGATGACTACGGCCGAGTTTAGGAACCGGAGCCCGAAACAGCCAGCTCAGAGCCGGAGCCGACCCAACTCCGGCGCGCCGGCAGGCACGGGTTTCCGGTAGTCCGATCACGCGTACTCGCGACCCGATTGCCGCAACAGCCTCGGCCGTCTCAGGATCGCGGGTGCCCGGGCATGTCGGTCGAATCGTGTCGGTGGTGACCGCTACCTTGACCGCATGCAACTGGTCACCCTGACGGACGTTGACGAAACCGGACTCGAACGCGCGGTGGGAAGCACTTCGTACGCACGGGGGCTCCAGTACGCACAGCAGCGCGCGGTGGTCGCGATGCGCTGGGATACCTCGGAGAACGCGCTGTACGGGGCCGTGCAGGGAACCGGCGTCTATGAAACAACGGCCTATTTCTCCTCCGATGGAGGCTTCGCTCACGGCACGTGCGACTGTCCTGTCGGGTTCAACTGCAAGCATGTCGTGGCCCTCGTGCTCACTGCGGCGGACCCCGCGCGCGCACGGACCCGATCGATGCGGTCACCGACCACGGGCAGGAGCGCAACACCGCGAACGCCGGCCTGGGAGACATCTCTGGGTTCACTCGTGCAGACCCGGCAAGGGTCCACCACGAACCGGCCGAGCGGGACTCCGCTGGCCATTGAACTGACGCTGGCCTCCTCCGCGCGTCCCACGCTGGTGGCCCGGTTGGTGAAGCCGGGTAAGAACACCTGGATCGGCAGTGGCCTGAGCTGGACCAAACTGAGCTCACTGCGGCACCACGGTGACTACCTCACCGCACACGTCAGCCTGCTCCAAGAGCTGTACGTCCTCTACCAGTCGCGGGTAGACGCTTCGCGTCACTACTCCTACGGCGAGGTGAAATCCCTCGACCTGGCCGCATTCGAGAGCCGCCGGCTCTGGCCGTTGCTGGACGAGGCCGACGCGGTCGGCGTTCGGCTGGTGCACGGCAAGAAGCACCTCGGCGAAGTGGAGCGGTACGGCTCCGCCGAGCTCTGCCTGGACGTCACCCAGGGCGAGCGGCCCAAGTCACTCGAGGTCACCCCGGCGATCGGCGTGGACAGCGTCCGCCTCGACGCGGTGGCGATCCGGTTCATCGGCAGCGAGGGCCACGGCCTCGTCTACGTCGATCGCGCGGACGCCGAACGGACACCTGACCCGGGTGACTGGCACCTCCGGCTGGCGCGGCTCACCAACGCCGCACCTCCACAGCTCCAGCAGATGACGCTGGAAAACCAACGCCTGTCCATTCCTGGCACACAGGTGTCGCGCTTCCGCGACGAGTACTACCCGCGGCTGCGCCATCTGGCCACGGTGATCTCGTCGGACGGAGCCTTCACACCACCGGAGATTTCGGACCCCACGCTAGTCCTGCGCGCGTCGTACGGGCCTGGTCACGACCTCGATCTGAAGTGGGAATGGGCGTACGACGTCGGCGATTCCCGGCTACGCGCGCCCCTGCGCCCGGATCCGGCCGGCGGCGGCTACCGGGATCTCGAGCGAGAACGCGCCATCCTGGCCGATCTCGGCATCCCGTTCGATGGGCTCAACCCGATCCGCGCGGACGACAAGCCGACGGCGCCAGCCACCGGTCTGCCCACGCCGACAGCCCCGCACACCGCACTCGGCGGCGTCGACACGATGCGGTTCACCACGGAGATACTGCCGCTGCTGATCGACCGGCCCGCGGTCACCGTCGAGATCGACGGAGAACAGGCCGACTACCGGGAGGCCGGCGACTCGCTGACCATCGGCGTATCGGCCGAAGAAGTCGAGGGGGAACCCGACTGGTTCGGTCTCGGGGTCACGATCTCCGTGGAAGGACACCAGGTCCCGTTCACCGAAGTATTCCTCGCCCTGGCCGGGAACGATTCGCACATGCTGCTCCCCAGCGGTGCCTACTTCTCGCTGGAGAAGCCCGAGCTGCAAGCACTCCGGAAGCTGATCGAGGAGGCCCGGGCACTCCAGGACTCCCCCGGTGGCCCACTCAAGATCAGCCGATTCCAGGTCGGGCTGTGGGACGAACTTGCCGCGCTCGGTGTGGTCGAGCACCAGGCGAAAGCCTGGCGTCTGCAGCTCGCGGGACTACGCTCGATCAGCACGCTCGACTCCACCGAACCGCCGTCGACGCTTGAAGCACACTTGCGTCCCTACCAGCTGGACGGGTTCCGCTGGCTGACGTTTCTGTGGAAGTTCCAGTTGGGCGGCATCCTCGCCGACGACATGGGACTGGGCAAGACACTGCAGACACTGGCGCTGATCTGCCATGCCAAACACGACGATCCCACCATCGCACCGTTCCTCGTCGTCGCGCCGACCAGCGTCGTGTCGAACTGGACGAGCGAAGCCGCGCGCTTCGCCCCGGGGCTGAAAGTAGCGGCGATCTCGGAGACCCAGCGGCGGCGCGGCCAGCCCCTCGACGAAGTCATCGCGGACGCCGACGTCGTGGTCACCTCCTACACGCTGTTCCGGCTCGAGGTCGACGCGTATTCCGAACTGCCGTGGTCAGGGCTGGTTCTCGACGAAGCCCAGTTCACCAAGAACCATCATTCGAAGATCTACCAGTGCGCGCGGACACTTTCAGCGCCGTTCAAGCTCGCCATCACCGGTACACCGATGGAAAACAACCTGATGGAGCTGTGGTCGCTGTTGTCGATCACCGCACCGGGCCTGTTTCCCAATCCCACCCGCTTCGAGCACTACTACGCCCGCCCGATCGAAAAGCGAGGCGAGACCGAACTGCTCACACAATTCCGCCGACGGATCAAACCACTGGTCAAGCGGCGCAGCAAAGAACAGGTGGCCGCCGACCTGCCCGCCAAGCAGGAGCAGATACTCGAAGTGGAACTGCATCCGCGGCACCGGAAGATCTACGAGACTCATCTTCAGCGGGAGCGTCAGAAGATCCTGGGCCTGGTCGACGATCTCAACAAGAACCGGTTCACCATCTTCCGCTCGCTGACCCTGCTGCGCCAGTTGAGCCTGCACGCCGCACTCATCGACGAGAAACACCGGAAAGTCCCCTGCGCCAAAGTCGAAGCGCTGAGTGAACAGCTTCAGGACGTGATCGACGGCGGACATCGAGCCCTGATTTTCAGCCAGTTCACCGGCTTCCTCGACGTCGTGCGCCAGCACCTGGACGCCGAGGGCATCGAGTACTGCTATCTCGACGGCAACACGCGAAACCGGGCCGCCGTACTCGAACAGTTCAAAGACGGATCGGTCCCGGTGTTCCTGATCAGTCTCAAGGCCGGCGGGTTCGGCCTGAACCTGACCGAGGCGGACTACTGCTTCCTGCTGGACCCGTGGTGGAACCCCGCTACCGAAGCGCAGGCGATCGACCGGACCCACCGCATCGGCCAGTCTCGGAACGTCATGGTGTACCGCCTCATCGCCAAGGACACCATCGAGGAGAAAGTGATGGCCCTGAAGGCCAAGAAGGCCGCACTGGTCTCCAGTGTCATGGATGACGGCAACGCGTTCGGCACTACGCTGGACGCTGACGACATTCGCGGCCTGCTCGTCTGAGCATGCTTTCCTTTGATGGCGCGCTTCTGAGGTTTGTCGCGTTTTTTCGTCCTGTGGAACGAGTGTGGGCGTGGTCAGGTCCTGTGGGCTGGCGGGCGTGTGGCGAGGCACAGCTCCACGACGCGTTGCGGTGGTAGGGTCGCTCGCCCCTCATGCTCGAACCTCCTCGGCGACAATCGGAGCCCACCGTCCGGTTAATGAGACCGAAGCAGTGGTAGAAGGGCACCGGGATGCGGACTTTGTCGTATTCGGTGTAGTTGCAGAGCTCGCCGACGAAGTAGCCGTTGTTGAGGATGTTGTGGTGGCTGAGGGTGGCACCCTTCGGGAAGCCGGTCGTGCCCGACGTGTACTGGATGTTGATCGGGTCGTCGGCCGAGAGCGCGGCCTGCTTTGCGGCCAGCGCAGCCGGGTCGCCCCGCCGGCCGGCGTCCATCAGCGCCTGCCGGCTCTCGCCGCCGAGCAGCACGACGTGCTCCAGCCGCGCGCACTTCTCGCGCACTTCCTCGACCATCGCGGGGTAGTCGGACGTCTTGAACTTGTCGGACGCCACCAGCAGCCGGATCCCGGCCTGGTTGAGCACGTACTCCAGCTCGTGCGACCGGTAGGACGGGTTGATGTTGACCAGGATCGCACCGATCTTGGCCGTCGCGTACTGCAGGAACGTCCACTCGGCCCGGTTCGGCGACCAGATGCCGACCCGGTCGCCCTTGCCGATGCCCTGCGCCACCAGGCCCAGCGCCAGCGCGTTCACCTCGGCGGCCAGCTCGCGGTAGGTCCACCGGCGGCCGGCGAACCGGTCGACCAGGGCGTCCCGGTCGCCGTGCGCCGCCACCGTCCGATCGAAGTTGTCGCCGATGGTGTCCCCGAGCAGCGGGACCTCGGAGATCCCCGAGGCGTAGCTCGGCAGGGCGGGCGCGTCAGGCATGGTGCCTCCCGAAGTCTGCGGTGACTGCGACCGCAGTCTAGGAAACCCCAGCTCAGTGCGCCAACGCCGTCGCCTCCTACGCTCCGGGACATGAGCCCGACCCTCACCGGCGTCCACCACCTGAAGTTCCCGGCCGCCGACCTGGCCGCGACGCTCGCCTGGTTCCGCACCGCGCTGGGCGCGGAACGCCTGCCGGACTTCGACCACCGCGATCACGACGGCGTCCTGTTCGGGGTGATCGTGCGGCTGCCGGGTCTCGACGTCCCCGTCGAACTCCGGCAGTGGCCGGAGGCGGCCGAGGCGACCGCGGGGTACGACCCGGTCACGTTCGCCGTGGCCGACCGCGCCGCGCTCGACGTCTGGGTCCGGCACTTCGACGCCGCCGGCGTGACGCACTCGCCCGTCCTGGCCGGCTTCGCCGGTCACCTCGTCGAGCTGCGCACCCCGGACGGCCTGGCGATCCGGCTGTACACGCGGCTGCCGGACGACCCCGCGTCGATCGACATGGACCCGGCGCACACCGACCTCGGCAGCACGTGGCTCGGCAAGTGAGTCCACAGTAGACGGATTCGGCGGATGATCCGCTCCGGGCCCGGGCCGCGTGGGAGGGCCGGCGGATCGCGTTCGGCTACGGCCCGGACGGCGTCCAGGTGGCGCACGTCGACGGTCCCGGCCTGACGCCCGCCGAGGCCGAGCGGCTCGTGCTGTCCGTCGATGAGGCGTACGGCGCCGAGGTGCAGCGCGCGGTGCTCACGCGGCTGAAGGAGCGCGCGGCGCGGTCGGGCATGCGCGTCGAGTCGGAGCGGACCAACGCCGACCAGTCGATCAGCGTCACCCTGGCCGCCACGTCGTGACCGAGGTCAGGGTCGGGCTGATCGAGTTCGGCAAGGCGCTCAACGCCGGCGTCGCCCTGCCCGGCCTCGGCGAGCTGCCCGGCGGCCAGGTGAGCGCGGGCCGGGCGGTCCGCGGCGCCCGCGCGCGGGCGCGGCTGAAGCGGGCCGACCGGATCCTCGCGGACAACCTGCGCCTCGGGATCATGGTGCGGAAGAAGTTCTTCTCCAGCGACGTCGAGCCGGTGACCGACGCGGGGTTCCTGAAGGACGTCTTCGTCGCCGTCGGGCGCACCGACCTCGGGCCCGGCGACGCCCTGGAGCCGTACACGGACGACACGATCGGGCCGGACGCCAGCCGGCACGCGGGCGTCGCCGCGGTGCTCGCGCCGGCGTACGACCAGCTGACGGGCTTCCACGTCCAGGTGCGCCCGGAGCGTGGCGTGCTGCGTTTCGGTGCGTCGACCGGGTTGTTCCGCGGTGGGCGTCCGATGCGGGTGCTGGGCCTCTTCGGCCCGGCCGGGCCGCTGCCGGAGCTGGCGGCCGGGCAGGTGGGCACGGTGCTGCTGGGCTTCCAGTGCGACGTCCCGCCGATGGCCGGCGACGCGCTGACGGCGTACGAAGAGCCGTCTCACGACTACTTGGAACGTCGTGAAGGCACCGCGCACGTCCACGGCGTCAGCGACCTGGGCACCGGCTCGGTCGTGGCCGCGGTCGAGGTGCCGGACGGGCGGACGAACAACCTGCTGACGGTGGGCACGACTTTCAACGAGCGCAGCACGGTCGTTGCGACCGAACTGCGGATCCTGTCGGTGGCGAGGGGCGGCGTTGCGATGCGCACGGCGGCCGGGACGGGCGTGTTCACCCTGGGGCTGGCGACGCGCGAGGTGCGGCAGAACGACATCGTCGAGACGTACGTGCCGGTGGATGTGCCGGTTTTGGCGCCACCGCCGGCCGTTGCTCCGGTGCCGGTGCCGCTCGTGGACGTCGACACGGCGGCCGGGCCGGAGCTGGCGCGGCTCCCGGGGATGACGCCGGAACGGGTGAACGAGGCGCTGGAGCTGCGCCGGCGTCAGGGCGGTTTCGCGGACGTGGAGGCGTTCGGCGTGGCGGTGGGGCTGCGGCCGCACGAGATAGTCCGGCTGCGGGGGCGCGCGACGGCGGGTCAGGTGGCCGGCGTCGCGCAGCGCGAGACGGGCGTGCGGCAGCTGGACATCTGAGCGCCCGGTGGCGGTTCCGCTACGCTCGGCATCGTGCCGGAGGAATTCGCCCTGGGGCTGAACGAGGTCGACGTCGCGGTCCGGCGAACGGGCCTTCCGGCGAACTGGCACCCGTTCGAGATCCGCAGTGCCGGCCACACCCTCGAGGAAAACGCCCGCCTGGCGGCAGCTTCGTGGGACGCCCTTCGCGCTCGCGGGCTGGCGGGGCCGGACAAGCTGGACATCGAGGTCGAGCAGACGCTGCGGTCGTGGACCCAGCCGGAGATCCTGATCATCGTCCGGGCGGCGGAGATAGCGGACGGCAGGCAGGTCCTGTACCGAGCGACGATCGGCCACGGCCTGGGCGTCTACTCGGAACTGGTCACCGGCGGCGTCAACTTCGTCCAGATCCGCCCGGACCACCTGGTCGACGCCCTGATCGGCATCCTCCCCCGCTATAGCCCGGTCCCGTTGCCCCCGGTGACGATCACCCAGCGCACGGGCCAGGCACCGAGCACGCGGGACCGTGACGCGCTGGCCCCGTTCGCGACGTGGCCCCCGCACCGCCACGGCACGTTCGAGCTGTCCACCCGCCACGGCCAAGGCGCCCTCCGCCCCGCGGGAACGGTCACCTTCCTGGATTCGGACGGCGGCCGGTACTTGACCTTCACAGAGCAGTTACCGGGCGACGAAACCCGCCTGCGGTTCGTCCCTTCGGACGGCGGCCACCTGCGAGCGTGGCTGCACGAGCGAATCGCGGAGACGACGGGCCGGTGACCCGCGTCCTCGCGCGGCCGAGCGGCCTACCCGTAGTGTTCAGGTCGTGACCCGATCGAGCTTCGGACGTCGAGCCGCCCTCACCAGCCTGGTCCTGCTCACCCTCGTGGTGAGTGCCTGCGACAGCAAGGTGGGGGGCACCCCGCAGGCCGCGGACACGCCGACGAGCAGCGCACCCACGACCAGCGGCGGGAACAGCAACAACCCGTTCGGGGACATGAAGCCGTGCGCCACGCTTGACGAGCTGCTCCGCGGCCAGGGCTATCCGGCGTCCATTCCGACCGCGGCCGACTCGGCGCGCACCTGCACGACCGTCAAGAAGGTCGGCGACGATTCGATCAGGGTCAGCCTTTCCCTCCACGCCGGTCAGACGATCAACGAGAACATCGCCGATCCGAGCAAGGCATCGAGCGGCACGGTCAACGACCGCGCGGCCGTCCAAGAACGCGAGCCCATCGGCGCGAAGGGCCAGTGCGACGTCAAGATGGAGGTCAAGCCGAAGTCTCGCGCCATCGTCGCGGTGACGCTCGGGGTCGGCACGACGGACCAGGCCTGCACCGACGTGAACGACTTCGCCACCAAATTCGAGCCTATGCTGCCGAAGTAGCCCTGCTCAGAGCTGCAGATCGCGTCACAGCGGTACAGCAGCCAGTGACATGCGGCCCGGTCACTACTACAGTAGCGGTGCGACACAGAGGGTAATCTTGCGCAGCCGCGTCTAGGGAGGGACCGATGGCCACGGGAGCCCAGTTCGGAGGGCCACCTCCCACGCCCCCGGCCGGCGATGCCGGCAACAACTTCCTGTCCGGCCTCCTCGACGTCCCGGTGGACGCGGAGGGCGCGAAGCGGGTCAACGACGGCGCGCAGCAGTTCAAGGCACTCGCCCAGAACGGCGGGTTCGCCATCAACGAAGAAGGCTTGCAGCGCTACCGGACAGTGTGCGACACCTTCATCGACGGCTACAGCGACATCAAAGCCGACCTGCTCGCGCTCGGCCAAGCGGCGAAGATGGGCAACAGCGCCTACGCCAAGGAAGTCGCGACCTTCAACGTCAAGGTGGCCGTGAGCGATCCCGAGTCGCTCGTGCCCAACCTCGAGCTGCTCATCGACGGCTTCAAGCAGGTCAAAGAGGCCCTCACCATCGCTCGGAAGAACTACAGCGAGACCGAGGACGCCCACAGCCAGACCTTCGCCAAGCTTCGCGGGAGCGAGTGACCATGGCTCACGAGCACGCCGGGCATCGGCAGTACGAAAGCGACTTCTACGCCCAGACGCAGCAGAAGCTGCAGCAGAACGTGCACCACTTCGGCGCCGAAGACCAGGGCGACGCTCGGGACGGTGTCACGCCGCAGACGCAGAATCAGGCCGCGCAGTACTCCGTCGAGCAGGGTAAGCAGCTGCTGCACGACCGGGCCACTCGCGGGGATGCGCCCGCGCCGGGGCAGAACTACCCCGCGAGCAGTCATGAAGACCTCTACAACATGGTCCACGAGAACATGAATCCCGGGGATCTGGACGACCGGGGCCGGGTCGCCAACAAGCTCGGCAACTGGCTGGCCGACGTCTCCAACGCCGCGAACGACGCCGTGAACTCCAGCGAAGTGCAATGGCAGGGCTCGGGGGCCGCGCAGGCTCATGGGTTCTTCCAGAACACCGCCACCTACACCGCCGATACGGCCAACGCCGCTCAGCTCAGCTCCAACCGCTACTCGCAGCAGGCGGCCGCCGCTGATTATGCGCAGAAGAACATGCCTGAGCCCACGGGCTTCAACCAGCAGGCCGAGGTCGACAAAGCGACCAAGCAGTACCAGGCCGGTGATCTCATCGGCGGGGCCAACACGATGAACGGCGTCGCCGCGAAGCAGCAGCAGGCCGACGCCGCGCACCAGCAGGCCGTGCAGGTTCTCCAGGGCCTCGACGGCACCTACCACGAGACCGCCAGCACGCAGCCGACCTACTCGCCGCCGCCGCAGCTGGGGTCGAGTGACAGCACCACCGCCAGCGGGTTCCACGGGACCAGCAGCACCAGCTTCAGCGGCACCCCGACCATCGGCGGCTCAGGCGGCACCGGGGGCACCGGTGGCACTGGTGGGACAAGCGGGTTCAGCGGAGTCGGAGCCGGGGGCACCGGCGGGACCAGCGGCAGCTTCGCGCCCCCCGGAGGCACCACGCCTCCCGGGACGACGCCGCCGAGCACCTTCGTGCCGCCCGGGGCCACCAGCGGCACCGGGAACGCCGGTGGCTTCGGCGGCGGCAACTCCGGCTTCCGCGGCGCGCCCGCCGCGAGTGCGTTCCCTCGGATGGGACCCGACGGGCTCGCCATGCCAGGAGGGACGACCGGGGCAGGCGGGGCCGGTGGGGACATCACGCGCGGCAAGTCCGGAGCCGGGCGCGCCGGGAGCGGGTTCGCCGGGTCGCGGGTCTCCGGCGGCGGCGCCACCGGGGGGCCGAAGGAAACCGCGGGCGAAGGCGGCAAGACGGGCGCCAAGGGCACCGGTGAACGGCTCGAGCGCGGCGCGACCGCGGCCGCCGCGGCCAAGGGGAAGGCCGGGGGCGCCGGCGCGGCCGGGGCCGGCGCGGGCAAGAAGAAGGAAGACGACAAGGAACACAAGAACAAGATCCAGCTCGAGGAAGACATCTTCGACCTCAAGCCGGAACGCGGGCCGGACGGCGAGAAGATCGTCCGGCCGACCATCGGGGAGGCCTGACCCCTAAGGGGTTGCCCTGGTGACGCGAGAAAAGCGTCACCACACGGGCCCAAAGGCCCTGGATACAGTGGAAGCATGCGCTTCTTCATCGTCGACGCCTTCACCGGCAAGGCCTTCGCCGGGAACTCCGCCGGGGTCGTGCTCCTCGACGCGCCCGCCGAGCCCGCCTGGATGCAGGCCGTCGCCGCGGAGATGCGGCACTCCGAGACCGCTTTCGTCGTCGTTGGCGGAGACGAAGGCGGAGACACCGGCGAAGGGCCGAAGTCGTTGCGGTGGTTCACGCCGGCGGCCGAAGTCGCCCTGTGCGGGCACGCCACCGTCGCCACCACGCACGTCCTCGGCGGCGAGCAGGTCTACACCACCCTCAGCGGCGAGCTGCGCGCGAAGGCCGCCGACGGCTGGGTCGAGCTGGACTTCCCCTCCGACCCGCCCGCGCCGTCCGACGACGACCTGAGCGCGATCCTGCCCGGCGTCGAGATCGAGCGCACCGGACGCGGCGTCGAGAACCTCTTCGCCGTCCTCCCGGACGCCGAGGCCGTCCGCACCCTCGAGCCCGACCTGAAAGAGCTGAAGGCCACCTGGAAGGGCCGGCTGCTCGTCACGGCCGCGGGTGACGTCGACGGCATCGACTACGTCAGCCGGTTCTTCGGGCCCGGCGTCGGCGTCGACGAAGATCCCGTCACCGGCTCGGCGCACTGCGTCCTGTCGCCGTACTGGTCCGGGCGACTCAGCAAAACCGAGCTCACCGGCGCGCAGGTGTCGGCACGCGGCGGCATCGTCCGGACCCGCCAGGACGGCGACCGGGTCCACCTGTCCGGCCAGGCCGTGACGGTCGTGAGCGGGGAGCTGCACGTCTGATGCGCACGCTGCTGAACATCATCTGGCTCGTGCTGTGCGGCTTCTGGATGGCGCTGGGCTACCTGGCCGCGGGCGTGATCTGCTGCATCCTGATCGTCACGATCCCGTTCGGGCTCGCGTCGTTCCGGATCGCCCGCTACGCGCTCTGGCCGTTCGGCCGCACGGTCGTCGACCGGCGCGACGCGGGCTCGCCGTCCTTCGTCGGCAACGTGATCTGGTTCCTCTTCGCCGGGCTGTGGCTGGCGATCGGGCACGTGTTCACGGGCATCGCGCTGTGCGTCACGCTCATCGGCATCCCGCTGGGCGTGGCGAACTTCAAGATGATCCCGGTGTCCCTGATGCCGCTCGGCAAGGAGATCGTCGAGCTCCCCTGATCACGACTCCGGCTCGTACGGCAGCTTCACCACCAGGCACGGCCCGCCGACGAACAGCCCGCCGTCGACGCCGAGGGCCTTGCCGCCCGCGTAGAGGAACGGGCCCTCGATCTGCGTGGGGTGGATGCCCAGCTGGTCCGCGATGACGCTGTGCCCGTGGATGATGCGCGAGCCGCCCAGTGCGTCCATCAGCTTCTGGGCGTTGTCCTCGCCTTCCGGGCCGCGGAACGCGTAGCGCGTGGTCATGCGGCGCCAGACGTCCCACCACGACTCGATGTCCGAGCCCAGCAGGATCTCGCGGGCGGAGGCGTTGATCGCCTCGACCGAATCCCCCCAGTCGAGGTACTCCAGGGTGTCCGAGTGCAGGAGCAGGTGGTCGGCGGCGAGCGCGGCCAGGGGCCGGGCGGTCAGCCACTCGATGTGCTCCGGGGTCAGCCGGTCCTGGTCCGACAGCAGGCCGCCGTTGATCTCCCAGCTGCGGGCGAAGCTGCGCGGCCCGAAGTCGGACGGCACCGGCTGGTCGCCGAAGTGGTACATGCCCAGCGCGAGGATCTCGTGGTTGCCCAGCAGCGTCTGGACCTGGCCGCCGGCTTCCGCCGCCTGCGCTTCGAGCTGGATGACCAGGTCGATGGCGCCTACGCCGTCCGGCCCGCGGTCGACGAAGTCACCGAGGAACCACAGCTGGTCCTCGCCCCCTGACCAGTTGTCTTCGTCGTCCACCAACCCCTCGGCGCGCAGTGCTTCGGCCAGTTCGTCCCGGTGGCCATGCACGTCGCCCACCACAAATGTGGAGTTGCTCATCCGGTGACGATAAGCCCTGCTCGCGACGGGGTCTCGATCAGCCTTCCCCGAATGGGTCGGCCGTCTTCCCGATCAGGTCGGCGATGGAGTCGAGCACCAGAGTGGGCCGATACGGATAGCGTTCGGCCGACTCCCTGGTGGAGATGCCGGTGAGCACCAGAATCGTCTGCAGCCCGGCTTCGATGCCCGAGTGCACGTCCGTGTCCATCCGGTCGCCGATCATCAGCGTCGACTCCGAATGGGCACCCAATCGGCGCAACGCCGACCGCATCATCAACGGGTTCGGCTTGCCGACGTAGTACGGCGAACGCCCGGTGGCCTTCTCGATCAGTGCCGCGACGGAACCGGTGGCGGGCATCGAGCCCTCGACGCTCGGGCCGGTCGCGTCCGGGTTGGTCGCGATGAACTTCGCGCCGCCCTCGATCAGCCGGATCGCCCGCGTGATGGCGCTGAAGCTGTACGTGCGGGTCTCGCCCAGCACGACGTAGTCCGGGTCGCGCTCGGTCAGGACGTAGCCGACCTCGTGCAGCGCCGTCGTCAGGCCCGCTTCGCCGATGACGTACGCCGTGCCGTTGGGCCGCTGCGACGAGAGGAACTTCGCCGTCGCCAGCGCCGACGTCCAGATCGCCTCTTCGGGGATGTCGAGCCCGGTGCGCTCCAGGCGTGCCCGCAGGTCACGCGGGGTGTAGATCGAGTTGTTCGTCAGCACCAGGAAGCCGATGCCGTTCGCCTTCAGCTCGGCGAGGAACTCGTCGGCCCCGGGAACGAGGTGCTCCTCCTTCACCAGGACGCCGTCCATGTCGGAGAGATACGTCCACCGGCGCTCATCCATGGGCGAAACCTATCACGCGCGCGAGACACCTGCGTTCGCCGACGAAAAGGGTTACAGTGGGAATTGCCGGTATCGCGAGGGGAGTCGCGTACCCGGCCACCGAGGGGGTTCGGGGGAATTCATCGCACACGTCGTCGACGGAAACGTCGTGGCGCAATTCGTCCTGCCCCCGCACCGCGAGGGGGAGAAACGCATGACCGGAATCATCGAGCGCCCGGCGACGACCGGGCCGATCACCGCGCCGAACTGGGGACTCACCAAGTTCCTCGACCCACTGCGCGTTCCACCGGCGCTCCGGCCGCATTCCTGGCGCCACGACGCGATCACCATTCCGATGGTGACGAAGCACCAGCGGCTGCACTCACAATTGCCGCCCAGTACATTGTGGACGTACGCGGGACATTTCCCGGGTCCGACGATCGACGTGCGCACCGGCGAACAACTGCGGATTTCGTGGTCGAACGAAATCGACGGCGAGTTTCCGCTCGTCGCCGTTCAGGGTCCGGTGGCGGACGCGCCGACGAGCCGGCCCGGCCGCGAGCTGGACAAGCCCGGCTACTCGGTCATCGACGGCGTCGCCGACCTGCCGGCGTGGACCGTGGTGCACCTGCACGGCGCCCGGACCAACGCGGGCAACGACGGCTGGGCGCACAACGCCGGTCTGAAGGGCACTTCGCAGCTGACGGAGTACCAGAACGCCCAGCCCGCGATGCCGCTCTGGTACCACGACCACGCGATGGCGATCACGCGCTTCAACGTGCACACCGGCCTCGCCGGGATGTACCTCATCCGCGACGACGAGGAGGACGCGCTCGACCTGCCCCGTGGCGACCACGAGATCCCGCTGATCATCACCGACCGCAACCTCGACACCGACCCGGCGACCGGCGCGCTCACCGGGCAGCTGCTGTTCAAGGTCCCGGTCGTCCCGAACGGCCCGATGATCCCGTTCACCGGCCCGTTCACCCTGGTCAACGGCGTCATCTGGCCGCACCTGGACGTCGAGGCCCGGTGGTACCGCTTCCGGCTGCTCAACGCGGCCAACTCGCGGTTCTACACGCTGAACCTGGTCGACGAGGACAACCGGCCGGTGAATGACGCCGTCCGCCTGATCGGCACCGACGGCGGCCTGCTGCCGGTGCCCGCGGAACTGCCCGCGGCCGGCCTGACCGTCGCCCCGGCCGAGCGCTTCGACGTGCTGATCGACTTCAGCCGCTTCAAGGGCCGCAAGCTCAAGCTGCGCAACGCCGACCCGCGCCTCGGCACGGTCGAGCCGGACCTGATGGAGTTCCGGGTCGACGGCCGCGCGAAGCACGACCCGTTCCGGCTGCCGGCGACGATCTCGACGTCCTACACGCGGCTCGTGCACGGCTCGACGCTGCCGGCGGACCACGACCACGTCTGGGTCGCGCTGCTGCTCAACGCCGAGGGCCACCCCGAGATGTGGGACCTCGAGGAGCTGGCCACCCCCGACCCGGGTGGCGAGGGGATCATCCAGCTCGCCGACCCGGCCGGCCCGCTGCGGACGTTCCGGATGATCGGGAAGATCTTCGACGACACCACCGGCATCTTCATCGACCACGACCGGTGGGCGGTGTGGAACATCCTGCACGTCGCGAACGGCGGGCCCGCGCACCCGATCCACATCCACCTGACGGAGTTCCAGGCGCTCTTCCGGCGGGCCTTCACCACGACGTTCGACCAGGCGTCGGCCCGGACGACCGCGCCGCTCACCGGGTTCACCGACGTCCCGCTGGAGAAGTACGAAGAGGGCTGGAAGGACACGATCATCGTGAACCCGGGCCAGTGGGTGAGCGTGGCCGGGCGGTTCGGCGGTGGCACCGGCGAGTTCATGTACCACTGCCACATCCTCGACCACGAGGACGAAGGCATGATGCGGCCGTTCGTCGTGCACCCGCCGGAGGTGGCGAAGTTCCACGTCCACCCGGGCGGCGGCCACCACCACGACGGCTGACCCCGGCTCCACAGCGCCCCAATGTGGCGTTGGGTGCGTTGGACGCACCCAACGCCACATTGGGTGCGTCAGATGCACCCAACGCCACATTGGGGCGTTAGGTGGTCGCGGCCGGGTGCACGCTGACCGTGGCGGCCTTGACCGACAGCGTCACCGCTGTGCCGGGTTCCAGGGCCAGCTCGGCCACGGCGGCCGGGGTGAGGTCGGCGGTGAGGCCGTGCACCCAGCCGTCACCCTCGGCCCGGACGCGGATCACCGGCCCGTGCGGCTCCAGCGCGGCGACGACGGCGCCGGCGGTGTTGCGCGGGCTCCCCCGGTGCTCGCCGTCGCCGGAGTAGACGGCGACGGCGTTCGGCGGGAACACCGCGACCGCCGGCTCGCCCTGGACCACATCGGGCGCCGGGATGCCGGAGACGACGGCACCCGACGCGGTCCGCAGGCCGTCTTCGACCGCGGTGCCGGCGATCAGGTTGAGGCCGGCGATCCGCGCGGTGAACGCCGTTCGCGGGGCGGACAGCACGTCACGGGTCGGGCCGCGTTCGACGACGCGGCCGTCGTTCATCACCGCGACGTGGTCGGCGAGCGCGAGCGCGTCGAGCGGGTCGTGCGTGACCAGGACGGTCGTCGGCCCGGTCTTCAGCACGCGCCGCAGCAGGCCGCGGATCGCGGGCGCGGCGTCGACGTCGAGGGCGGCGAACGGCTCGTCGAGCAGCAGCAGGTCCGGCTGGGCGGCGAGCGCCCTGGCGATCGCGACGCGCTGGGCCTGCCCGCCGGACAGCTGGCCGGGGCGCCGGTCGGCCAGCTCGACGGCGTCCACTTCGGCCAGCCAGTAATAGGCGAGGTCGCGGGCGGCGCGGCGGTCGGTGCCGGTCGAGCGCGGCGAGAACGCGACGTTGTCCACTGCGGACAGGTGCGGGAAGAGCAGCGCGTCCTGCGAGAGCAGCCCGATGCCACGCCGGTGCGGCGCCAGCTCGGCCAGCGACCGCCCGGCCACGGTGATCTCCGCGGACCGCGGCGCGACCAGCCCGGCGAGGCAGCCGAGCACCGTCGACTTGCCGGAGCCGTTCGGGCCCAGCAGCGCCAGCACCGTCCCGGTGGGCACGTCGAGGTCCACGTCGAGCTCGAACGAACCGCGGACGACCTCGATCCGGGCGGTCAGGCTCATCGCAGCCCGCCTTCCCACGAGCGCGGGCGCGCGACGGCGATCACGACGACCGCCACCACGATCAGCAGCAGCGCGAGCGCCACCGCGCTGTCGACGTCCACTTCGGCCTGCTGGTAGACCTCGAGCGGCAGCGTGCGGGTGACGTCTTCGAGGCTGCCGGCGAAGGTGATCGTCGCGCCGAACTCGCCGAGCGCGCGGGCGAAGCTGAGGACGACGCCAGAGCCGAGCGAGGGCAGCAGCAGCGGCAGGGTGACCCGGCGGAAGACGGTCCACGGCCGCGCGCCGAGCGTCGCGGCGACCTGCTCGTAGCGGTCGCCGGACCCGCGCAGCGCCCCTTCGAGGCTGACCACGAGGAACGGCATCGCGACGAACGTCTGCGCGATGACCACCGCGGTCGTGGTGAACGGCACCGACTCCCCGGTCAGCGTGGTGATCAGCATGCCGAGGAAGCCCTTGCGGCCGAGCAGGTAGAGCAGCGCGAGCCCGCCGACGACCGGGGGCAGCACCAGCGGCAGCAGCACGATCGAGCGCAGCAGGCGGACGCCGGCGAACCGGGCGCGGGCGAGCACGACGGCCAGCGGCACGCCGAGCAGCACGCAGGCCACGGTGGACAGCGCGGCCGTGATCAGCGACAGCCGCAGCGCGTGCAGCGACGACGGCGTGACGATCAGCGCGGGGAACCGCGTGAGGTCGGAGCGCACCAGCAGCCCGACGACGGGGAGCACGACCAGCGCCAGCGCGAGCGTGGCGGGCACGGCGAGCACCCACGGAACCCGTGAACGGCCGGCCGGGGAGCGCCCCGGCCGGCCGTTCACGAGGTGCTCACGCCGCAGGGCCGAACCCGACCTTCGTCAGCTCCGCCTTGCCCTCCGCGCCGAGCACGAACTCGTCGAACTCCTTGGCCAGTGCGCTCTGGCCGCCCTTGACCACGGCGATCGGGTAGCTGTTGATCGCGCCGCTCGCCTCGGGGAAGTCGACCTTGTCGACCTTGCCCGCGGCGGAGGTGGCGTCGGTCACGTAGACCAGGCCCGCGTCGGCGTCCCCGGACTGGACCTTGGCCAGCACCTGCTTGACGTCCTGCTCCTCGCTCTTCGGCTTGAGCGTGACGCCGGTGCTCGTCTCGACCTTCTTCGTCGCCGAGCCGCACGGCACCTGCGGGGCGCAGACCACGACGTTCAGACCGGGCTTGTTCAGGTCTTGAAACGACTTGATGTTCTTGGAATTGCCGGGCGCGACGGCGATGGCGAGCTTGTTCGTGGCGAACACGGTCGGCTGGCCGTCGATCACCCCGCCCTGCACGGCCTTGTCCATGTTGGCCTGGTCGGCGGAGGCGAAGACGTCGGCCTTCGCGCCGTTGGTCAGCTGCTGGACCAGACCGGACGAACCGGCGAAGCTGAACTTCACGGTGACGCCGGAGTGCGCGGCTTCGAACTCCTTGCCGAGCGCGGTGAACGACTCGGTGAGGGACGCGGCGGCGAACACGGTCAGCGTGCCGCCGGCCTCGCCGGTGCCCTTGGGCGCGGGTGCGCTGACCGACGACCCGCCGGGCTGCGTGCTGGGCTCGTCCGAGCTGCTGCACGCGCCCGCGAACAAGGCGACGGCCGCGACGGCAAGAGCGAGGTTCTTCATCGACTTCCTTCCGGTGTCTCCACCACGACAGTGGTCGCCTTGACCACCGCGACCGCGAGCACCCCTGGGCGCAGGCCCAGCTCGCGTACGGCTTCCGTACTCATCAGGGACACCACGCGGTGTGCCCCGCACTGCAGCTCCACCTGGGCCATCACCTTGTCGGCGACGACCTCGGTGACCAGCCCGACGAACTTGTTGCGCGCGGAGCGGCCGACCGTCGACGGATCGTCGGGGCCGCTCGCCTGGGCGCGGGCGAACCCGGCCAGCTGGGCACCGTCCACGACCTTGCGGCCGGCGGCGTCGTCGATGGCGGTCAGCTGGCCCGCGCGCACCCAGCGGCGGACCGTGTCGTCACTGACCCCGAGCAGGCGCGCGGCCTCGGACAACCGAAATTGCGGCATAGCGCAGACATTATCGCCGCAGTTGAGGAAAAGCTACGCGGGGCGCGAATTGTCCATGATCTCGGCGCGCAGCTGTTCGAGCATGACATTCTGATAACGCTCGATGACTTTTCGCTCGGCCGGTGAGAACTGCGCGAGCATCTCGCGAAGCCCGTCGAAGGCCGACTGGAAGAGCGGCGCGTAGCGCTCGACGGCCCCGGGCACGACCTCGACGAGGACCTTGCGCCGGTCCTCCGGATCGCGGACGCGGCGGACCAGCCCGACCTTCTCCAGCCGGTCGATGACACCCGTGACCGCGCCGGTGGACAGCCCCGTGAGCTCGGCGATCCGGCCCGCGGTGAGCGGCCCGGCCGCCTGAGCGACCAGGTCGAGCGTCTTGTGGTCGGTACCGGACAGGCCCATCCGCTCGGCGATCCTGGCGTGCCGGAGTACGGTCAGCGTGCTGCTTTCGCGACCCAATTCCGCGAAGCGGAAGAGTTCCGCTTCCGGGACCTGGTACGGCTTTTCCGTCGTGCTCGACATCACGCGTCCTTCTCCCGGCGTACCGACCGGGGTAGTTCGGCCACTGAACCACTCACTCCGCGAAGTATCCTAGCGATCTCCGCACTTCGCGCGTTCCGGAGTTGGTCCATCCATGCCCCCGCCACCGCCCTCAATGGTGTCGCTTCGCTCCCGGCGTACTCTGGACGTAATGACGGCAGTGGATCTCGGGTTTCCTCGCGTCCCCGGTACACGAGGTTCCTCCCGTGTGCCCAGACCCGAGAACCCACGACTCATCGACACCTTCGGCCGGGTGGCCACCGATCTGCGGGTTTCCCTGACGGATCGGTGCAATCTGCGCTGCACCTACTGCATGCCCGCCGAAGGCCTCGACTGGATGCCGGACGAGGAAGTCCTGACCGACGACGAGCTGGTCCGGCTGATGCGGATCGCCGTCGAGATGCTGGGCGTCACCGACATCCGGCTCACCGGTGGTGAACCGCTGCTGCGGCCGGGCCTCGAGGACCTCGTCGCGCGGATCACGGCGCTCGAGCCGCGGCCCCGGCTGTCCATGACCACCAACGGGATCGGCCTGGCCAAGCGCGCGAAGGACCTCGCGGCCGCCGGCCTGGCCCGGATCAACGTCTCGCTCGACACCGTCGACCCCGCGACCTTCCTCGCGATCACCCGGCGCGACCGGCTCTCGCACGTGCTGGCCGGCATGGCCGCCGCGCGCGACGCCGGGATGACACCGGTCAAGGTCAACGCCGTGCTGATGCGGGGCGTCAACGACACCGAAGCCGTGGCGCTGCTGAAGTTCTGCCTCGCCGAGGGCTACCACCTGCGGTTCATCGAGCAGATGCCGCTGGACGCCCAGCACGGCTGGAACCGCGGCGAGATGATCACCGCGTCGGAGATCCTCGGGATGCTGGGCACGGAGTTCTCGCTGAGCCCGTTCCCGGTGTCGCGCGGCGGGGCGCCGGCCGAGCGCTGGCTGGTCGACGGCGGCCCCGGCGACGTCGGCGTGATCGCGTCGGTGACCCGGCCGTTCTGCTCGGCGTGCGAGCGGACGCGGCTGACCGCGGACGGCGCGGTGCGCTCCTGCCTGTTCAGCAACGACGAGACCGACCTGCGGGCCCTCGTGCGCGGGGGCGCGCGCGATGAAGAGGTCGCGGACGCCTGGCGGGCCACCATGTGGGGCAAGCTCGCGGGACACGAGATCAACGACGCCGGGTTCGCGCAGCCGATCCGGCCGATGAGCGCGATCGGCGGCTGAGATGAGCACCCTGACCATCGTGGTGCGGTACTTCGCGGCGGCGCGCGCCGCCGCCGGTGAAGAAGAGGAGAAGGTGCAGCTGCCTTCGAACGCTTCCGTCGCCGACGCCGTGGCCGAGCTGCGCCGCCTCCACCCGGAGCGGCTGCCGCGGGTCCTGGAGGCCGTCAGCTACCTGCTCGACGGCATCGCGGTCCGCGACCTCACCCGCCGCCTCGAGGACGGCGCCGAGCTGGACGTCCTCCCGCCCTTCGCCGGCGGCTGACCTTCTCCGCTACATAGGGCGCTCTCCTATACATAGGTGCGCCGGCGCTCCGGTACGCGAACCGCCCGTCCGGGCGAGCCACTTCCCCTCCCCCGATAACCGCCGACCGCTCGGGTACGGCAGCCGACCGCTCGCCGACGCGGGTCCGGCGCCCCGGCGTGGCGCCCCGCCGCGGCCGGGCGTTCGCGGGACGCTGAATCCGCGGTCGAACCCACTCCGTCCGGTGACCCGTCTCGCCTGGTCGGACACGGTCCGTCGCCCCCGTCGGCACCCACCGCCCGGACGGACGCCTCCGACCGTGCACGCAAACCCCTCGAACAGGTGGGGCCGGAGTTACTCATGGGGCACCAGAGGCCACTGTCAAGTCTGGCGAACCGCCGGGGGACTCCATAAGATGCGCCCCCCATTCGTGAACCAGGCGGCCCGAAAGGGCCATTCACTGCGCAAAACACGTGATGCAAGCCTCACGATCCGTGCTTTGTCTCGGCAAGGAAACGGACAGATAACGGACCCCTGACCTGCGTAGACACGCCCATCGACGGGGGTTGCGTGCCGTTACTGTGACGTAGGTCACGCCCCGAATAATTTCCGATCACGGTCATCGTTACGTACCGTCGCTAATCGGCTGGCCCCGACCAGTCACGCAACACCGGGAATCCGTAGCGCCTAGCCCTGTCCGACGGATACCCGGACCCATACCCCGAGCGAAAGCATTTCCGGACAGGGACGAGGGGACGAGGACGACGCGTCGTGCGTCGGAGCCGTCCGCCGGTCTGAGAGGGCCGGCGCCAGGACCCCGATCCTGACCCTCAGCACAAGTCTCGTAGGCGCAGGGAAGCCTGAGAAGCATTCAGATGTCTTACCGAGGCAAGCACCGCAAGATGTCCGCTGCCACCCGCACCGTCGCTCGCGTCGCCATCGCGGGCATCGCGGTCGGCGCCCCCCTCGCAATCGCCGCGACCCCCGCGTCGGCGACGAACTGGGACGCTATCGCGCAGTGTGAGAGCGGCGGCAACTGGAGCATCAGCACCGGCAACGGCTACTACGGCGGCCTGCAGTTCACGCAGAGCACCTGGAAGGCCTACGGCGGCACCGGCAGCGCCCAGGGCGCGTCGCGTGACCAGCAGATCGCCGTGGCCGAGCGCGTTCTACAGGGCCAGGGCATCGGCGCCTGGCCGGTCTGCGGCAAGAAGGGCGGCGGCGGTTCGTCGACGGCCCCGCGGACCGCGAAGACCACCACGCCCAAGAAGGTGACTCCCAAGAAGAGCACCCCGGTGGCCCCGAAGCAGGCCGCGGCCCCCAAGCAGGCCGCTGCCCCGTCGGCGACCGGCGTGAGCAGCTCGAACCCGGCCGGTGACTACACCGTCGTGGCGGGCGACACGCTGTCCAAGATCGCCAAGCAGTTCAGCGTCACCGGCGGCTACCAGAAGCTGCAGGACCTGAACGCGAAGTACATCCCGAACGCGGACATGATCCTCGTCGGGCAGAAGATCGCCACCAAGTGACGATCGCGCAGTGATGCGCGGGTCCGGCCTCGAGCCGTGACGCCGGGAACCCTCCACCGCCAATCCCCCGGGCGGTGGAGGGTTCTTGTCATTCGCCCCGGACCCGGCGCGCTTGCGCGAGCTGCAGCCGCTCGCCGCGGCGCAGCAGGTCGATGATGAACACCAGTTCTTCCGCGGAGTACCGCTCGAGCAGCTCACGCCCGGCCCGTTCGACCGGTGCGTAGACCTCTTCCAGCAGGTCCACCGCGTGCGGAGTCAGCTCCACCACCGCCCGGCGCCGATCCTCGGCGTCGGTTTTTCGCGTCAGGTGCCCGGCGTGGATCAGCCGCTGGATCGCCGTCGTCGTCGCGGCCGGGCTCAGTCCGGCCGCCGTGGCCAGCCCGCCGGCCGTCAGCGTGCCCGCCGTCATGACCAGGCCGATGATCCGCAGATCCGTCCGGTTGACGCCGAACGCCGCTGCGGCGGCCTCGTCGACCAGGTCGTCGGCCGCGCCGAAGTCGGCCGCGGCGCGGGTGGCCTCGGTGATCAGCTCGGCCCGGGACGGCAGTTGTTTCGACACTCGAAAGAGTCTACCTTGACGGACAACTCCTTCGATCGTCGAAAGGTTTGCTCTCGTGACGACCCTCCCCGGCTGGCTGCGGCCCGCCAACCGGCTCATCCGCCTGCTGACGCGGGCCGGGCTGCCCCTCGGCACCATCCACGTCCTGACGGTCCCGGGCCGCCGCTCGGGTGCGCCGCGGGCCACGCCGGTCTCCCCGCTGACCGTCGGCGGCCACCGCTACGTCATCGCCGGCCTGCCGGAGTCCGACTGGGCGCGCAACGCCCGCGCCGCGGGCCGCGGTGAGCTCGCGCGCGGCCGCCGGCAGCCGGTGACGCTCACCGAGGTCACCGACCCCGGCCTGCGCCGCGAGGTCGTGCGCGCTTTCCCGCGCGAGGTCCCGCACGGGGTGCCGATGTTCGTCAAGCTGGGCATCGCCTGCGAAGGCGGACCCGGACGAGTTCGCCGCGGCGGCCGACCGGGTCGCGGTCTTCCGGATCGCCCCCGCGGCGGGCTGACCGCACGTCAGGGCGAGTTGACCCACTCGTCCGTGCCGTCGGTGAAGTGCTGGTGCTTCCAGACCGGGAGGCGGGCCTTGACCTCGTCCACCAGCTCCGCGCACGCCGTGAACGCCTGGCCGCGGTGCTCGGCCGCCACCGCGATCGCCAGCGCGACGTCGCCGATCGTCAGCGCGCCGATGCGGTGGCTGACCGCGACCGCCCGGACGCCGGTCCAGCGGGCCGACAGGTCGGCCACGACGTCCGCGATGACCTGGCTCGCGCTCGGGTGCCCCTCGTAGGTCAGGTCGCGGACGCCCTTGCCGCCGTCGTGGTCGCGGACCACGCCGGCGAACGTCACCACCGCGCCCGCCGCGTCGTCCTCGACCAGGCGGGCGTGCTCCTCGGTCGAGAGCGGCTCCGCGGTCACCAGCGCCCGCGCGACGCGGACCGCCGGGCCCGCGGGAACCGCGCGCGGGTGGTCGCCACCGGCCAGCTGGTCGACGGCGTGGTCCAGGATGCCGTCGAGGACACCCAAACCGTCCTTGACGCCGCCGCTGGAGCCCGGGAGGTTCACGACGAGGGTCCTCCCCGCAACCCCGGCCACACCGCGTGAGAGGACCGCTGAGGGCACCTTGGGCAGGCCCGCCGCGCGGATCGCGTCCGCGACGCCCGGCAGCTCGTGGTCCAGGACCGTCTTCGTGACGTCCGGGGTGCGGTCGGTCGGCGAGATCCCGGTGCCGCCGGTGGTGAGCACGACGGCCACGCCGTCGGCCAGCGCGGCCCGCAGCGCCACCCCGACCGGGTCGCCGTCCTCGACCACGACCGGCGCCGGGACGTCGTACCCGCGATCGGCCAGCCAGGCGGCGATCACCGGGCCGGTCTTGTCCTCGTAGATCCCCTTCGCGGCGCGGTTGGACGCCACGATCACCCGCGCAGTGCGCTTCACGGCCGCTCCCAGGTCCCGGTCTTGCCGCCGTCCTTGCGGAGCAGGCGGACCTCGTCCAGCGTCGCCGCCGGATCGACGGCCTTGATCATGTCGTGCACGGTCAGCCCGGCCACGGCCACCGCGGTCAGCGCCTCCATCTCGACGCCGGTGACGTCGGTGGTCTTGGCGGTCGCGCGGATCCGGACCTCGGCCTCGCCCAGCTCGAACTCGACCTTGACCCCGGACAACGCGATCTGGTGGCACAGCGGGATCAGCTCGGGCACCCGCTTGGCGCCCATGATCCCGGCGATCCGCGCGGTGGCCAGCGCGTCACCCTTCGGCAGGCCGTCGGTGGCGAGCAGCCGGAGCACCTCGGCGGTGGTCCGCACGGTGCCGGCCGCGAGCGCGGTGCGCGCGGAGGCGGTCTTGCCGGAGACGTCGACCATCCGGGCGGCGCCGGTCTCGTCGACGTGGCTGAGTTCACTCACCAGCCGAGGCTACTTCCGGGGCCCCCGGCCGGGGGCCCCGGGACGTGCTCAGCGCTCGGCGCGGACGGCCTTGCGCACCGCCTCGGCGACCGCGGGCGCCACCGCGCTGTCGAACACGCTCGGCACGATGAACGACGCGTTGAGCTTGCCGTTGTCGACGACGTCGGCGATCGCGTCGGACGCGGCCAGCAGCATGTCGTCGTCGATGTTGTTGGCGTGCGCGTCGAGCAGGCCGCGGAAGACGCCCGGGAAAGCCAGCACGTTGTTGATCTGGTTCGGGAAGTCGCTGCGGCCGGTCGCGACGACGGCCGCGTGCTGCTGCGCCTCGAGCGGGTCGATCTCCGGGTCCGGGTTGGCCAGCGCGAAGACGACCGCGTCGTCCTTCATGGTCGCGACCTGCTCGGCGCCGAACAGGTTGGGCGCCGAGACGCCGATGAAGACGTCCGCGCCGACCAGGGCCTCGTGCAGGGTGCCGCTGACCTGCTCGGCGTTGGTGTGCGACGCGATCCAGGTCAGGTTGTCGTCGAGGTTGCCGCGCGCGGAGTGGACGATGCCGTCGATGTCCGCGGCGACGATGTCACCCGGGTTCTTGCGCAGCAGCAGCCGGATGATCGCCGAGCCGGCCGCGCCGACGCCGCTGACCACGATCTTGCAGTCCTCGATGTTCTTCTTGACCACGCGCAGCGCGTTGCGCAGCGCGGCGACGACCACGATCGCGGTGCCGTGCTGGTCGTCGTGGAACACCGGGATGTCGAGCTGCTCGCGCAGCCGCTTCTCGATCTCGAAGCAGCGCGGCGCGGCGATGTCCTCGAGGTTGATGCCCGCGTAGACCGGCGCGAGCGCCTTGACGATCATGATGATCTCTTCGGTGTCCTGGGTGTCCAGGCAGACCGGCCAGGCGTCGACGTCGGCGAACTTCTTGAACAGCGCCGCCTTGCCCTCCATCACCGGCAGCGCCGCGGCGGGGCCGATGTTGCCCAGGCCGAGCACGGCGGACCCGTCGGTGACCACCGCGACGGTGTTGCGCTTGATGGTCAGCCGCCGCGCGTCCTCGGGGTTCGCCGCGATCGCCTGGCAGACGCGCGCGACGCCCGGGGTGTAGGCGCGGGAGAGGTCGTCACGGTTGCGGAGCGCGACCTTGGGGGTGACCTCGATCTTGCCGCCGAGGTGGATCAGGAACGTCCGGTCGGAGACCTTGCGGACCTTGACGCCGGGCAGCGAGTCGAGCGTCTGGGTGATGTCGTTCGCGTGGTTCTCCGACAGCGCGTTGGCGCTGATGTCGACCACGATCGAGTCGGAGTGGGACTCCACGACGTCGAACGCGGTCAGCACGCCACCGACGCGCCCGACGGCGGTGGTGAGGTCACCGGCCGCGCTGGACGAGGCCGGGGCCTCGACCCGGACGGTGATCGAATATCCGGGACCGGGAACCGGCATGGCTTACTCCCGCGTGGGAAAGAGGGTTTGGGACGGGAGCGAACCTACTCCCGTGACCGCCCTCACGAGGCGCCGGAACCGGTACTGACCAGTAACGACAGGGTCAGCGGTTGATCTCGGTCTCGGGGTGCACGTAGGGCACCGTGTCGAGCGGGAACGTGAGGTCCCCGAACGGCGACAGCGCGCCCTGGCGGTCCGACGCCAGTTCGGTCACGGGGTGCTCACCGGCCTCGCCCGGCCAGGTCGGGTCGACACCCTTGTGCTTCTTCTCGCCCTTGGCCACAACGTCCTCCCACACAGCCGTACTCGATTCTCGGGGACAGTCTGCCCGAGCCGAGACAGGTCCGGCCAACCGCCCGGTACCCTGGTCCTTCTATGCCCGCGACCTCCTTGGCGGACTGGCTGCGTGCGGAGCCCGACGCCGCACTCGCAGAGCTGCTCCGCACGCGTCGCGACTTGTCGACGCCACCGCCCTCCGACAGCACGGTGCTGGCCACCCGCGCCGGCACCCCGGGCTCGGTCGCGCGCGCCTGCGAAGACCTCGACACGATCACCCTGGCCGTGCTCGAAGCGTGCCTGCTGACCGGCGCGGACCGCGACCCCGTGCCGGTCGAAGACGTCGCGAAGCTGGTCGGCGCCGACATCGCGGCGCCGCTGACCCGACTCCGCGCGCGGGCGCTGGTCTGGGGCTCGGACGACGCGCTGCGCGTGCCGCCCGCGGTCCGGGAGGCGCTCGGGCCGTTCCCGGCCGGGCTGGGCACGTCGTCGCCGGCGCTGGCCGGCGAAGACCTCGAGGCGCGGCTGGCCGAGCTGTCCGACGACGAACGCGGGGTGCTGAACGCGCTGGCCGCGGGCCCGCCGATCGGCCGCACCCGCGACGCGGGGATCGACCTCACGCTGAAGAAGGCCGAAACGCCGGTGCAGAAGCTGCTCGCCCGCGGGCTGCTGCTGCGGCGCGACGACCAGACCGTCGAGCTGCCGATGGAGCTCGGGGTCGCGGTGCGCGGCGGGGTGTTCGGACCGGGCACGCTCACCGAGCCCGAGCTGCCGGTGCACCCGCACCGGGCGTCCACTCTGGACGAAGCCGCGGCCGGTGAGGCGATGGAGTTCCTGCGCCACACCGAATCCCTGCTGCGCGGGTGGTCGGCGGCGCCGCCCCCGGTGCTCAAGTCGGGCGGCCTCGGCGTGCGCGAGCTGAAGAAGCTGGCCAAGGACCTCGAGATCGACGAGACGCAGGCGACGCTGCTGGCCGAGCTGGCCGTCGGGGCCGGGCTCGTCGCCGACAGCGAGGCGAGCGTGCCCGAATGGGTGCCGACGACGCTGACCGACTCCTGGCTCGCGTCGCCGACCGCGCAGCGCTGGATGACGCTCGCGCAGGCGTGGCTCGAGCTGCCGCGGCTGCCCGGGCTCGCCGGCGGCCGCGACGCCAAGGACAAGCCGGTCGCGCCGCTGTCCGAAGAGCTGCGGCGGCCGCTGGCGCCGGTCGCGCGCCGCCGCGTGCTGGCCACGCTGGCGGCCCTGCCCGAGGGCGCCGGGGTGAAGAGCGTCGACGAGCTGGTCGCGGTGCTCGCCTGGCGGGCCCCCCGCCGTGGCGGGCGGCTGCGGGACGAGACGGTGCGCTGGACCATGGCCGAGGCGAGCGCGCTCGGCCTGGTCGGGCTCGGCGGCGTCACGACGGCGACGCGGGCGCTGCTGGCCGACGACCGCCCGGCCGCCGTCGAAGCGATCCTGGACGCGCTGCCCGCGCCGGTGAACCACGTGCTGCTCCAAGCCGACCTCACGGTGGTCGCGCCGGGGCCGCTGGAGCCGGAGCTGGCCACCGAGATGGACGCGGTCGCCGACATCGAGTCGGCCGGCCACGCGACGGTCTACCGGATCACCGAGGGCTCGGTCCGGCGCGCGCTCGACACCGGCCGGACGGCCGACGAGCTGCACGCGCTGTTCAAGGCGAAGTCCGCGACGCCGGTGCCGCAGGGCCTGAGCTACCTGGTCGACGACGTCGCCCGGCGGCACGGCCGGCTGCGCGGCGGGGTCGCGGCGTCGTTCCTGCGGTGCGACGACGAGGCGCTGCTGGCCGAGGTGCTCGCCCACCCGATCGCGGCGGAGCACGACCTGCGGCTGATCGCGCCGACCGTCGTGATCAGCCCGGATCCCCTGCACGAGGTCCTGACCGGCCTGCGCGGCGCCGGGTTCGCCCCGGCCGCGGAGGGCCCGGACGGCCGGGTCGTCGACATCCGCCCCGGCGGCCGGCGGCTGCCGGCGAAGGCCCGCGCGCCCCGGCGCAACCCGGGCGAGCAGGCGGTGCTGACCGAGGACCAGGCGGAGCGGATCGTCTCCAACCTGCGCGCGGGCGACGCGGCCTCGGCGCGGCGCCGGGGTTCGACGGTCAAGGCGCCGGGCGGCGGCGGCGCGGACACGTCGGCGACGCTGGAGCTGCTGTCCCGGGCCACGCTCGAACGCCGTGAGGTCTGGATCGGCTTCGTCGACTCGCGCGGCACCGCCAGCCAGCGCGTCGTCCGCCCGATCCGCGTCGGCGGCGGGATCCTCGAAGGCGACAACAACGAGCGCTACTCCCTGCACCGCATCACCTCGGCGGCGCTGGTCGAGGACTGATCACCCGCGATCCGGTGAATCGGCACCGGACTGCGCGGACGTGGTAAGCCTGGGTCCTTCGGAAGTCAGGGGAGGGACCATGAAGCGAGGAACACGCGTGACCGCGGTGGCCGCGGCGGTGGTGGTCAGCGGGCTGGGGTTCGCCGGGCCGGCAAGCGCCGTCGGACCGCCGGTCTACACGAAGTACGCGGTCCAGGGCACCACGCACGTGGCGAAGCCGGACGCGGACGTGAAGCTCGGGCCGGGGACGGCCGAGATGTACACCGACATCGGGCCGTACACCTACTACGGGACGTTCACGCTGGGGCCGGTGCGGGTCACGAAGGGCGCGGTCAGCGCCACGGTGACGCTCGGCCCGGCCCGGATCGAAGGCTCGTCGTTCGGCGGGTTCACGGGCACCGCGACCTGGCCGGTGCGCGTCTCGGACGTCACGGTCGGCGGCGCCCCCTACGACGTCGGCCCCGCGTGCGGCACCGCGCAGCCGGTGACGACGGAGATCACGTCGGCCGACTTCACGCTCTCGACTGGCGGGCACCTGACGTCGACGTACGCGATCGGCGCCTTCGCGAACTGCGGTGCGGGCACGGCCCTGGTCAACGCGGCGGTCCCGGGGCCGGGCAACACGCTGGCCCTGACCCTCACGCCCTGAGCTACAGGGCCCGCAAGCCCGCCAGGACGCGTTCCATGAAGTCGCGGGACGAGCGGTCGCCCAGGATCAGCTCGGTGTGGTGGACCAGCACCAGCCCGATGTCGGCCATGTCGCCGACCAGCACCTTCACCACGCCCAGCGGCAGCCGCAGGTGCGCGGCGATCTCGGCGATCGACCGCGTGTCGAGGCACAGGTCGCAGATCCGGCGGTGCTCGACCGACCGGACACCGCGGTAGCGGCGGCCGTCGTCGGACGTCGAGACCAGGGCCTCGAGCGCCAGGTTGTGGTCGGACCGGGTACGGCCACCGGTGCGGGTGTAGGGGCGCACCCGCGAGCCGGCCGAAGCCACCGGGACCGGGTTCGCCACGCGTGCGGCGGGCTCGTTCCAGGGGGCCGGTTCGTCGTAGCCGTAGGGCTCGGGCGGCTGCGGGATCCAGCGGGTCTCCGGGTCCGGCGGCGGCGTCCACCCGGCGCGCGGGTCGACCGGCGGGGCCCACGACGGCGCGGGCGCCTGGGCCCGGGGCCGGGACGCGGGCGGGCGCGGGGCCGGCGGCCGGGGCGCGGGCGGGCGCGGGGCCGGGGCGCGGCCCGCGCCACGCGGCGGCGTCCAGGTTTCCAACGGCGGCGGCTCCGGCTCGTAGCGGGGCTCGTCCCGCCATTCCGGCCGGCCGGCGGCGTGACCGCCGTCGTCGTAACCGGAGTGGTAGCCGGAGTCGTAACCGTCGTCCTCGTAGCTGTCGTCCTCGTAGCCGTCGTCGGGGGTCGCCACCGCCGAGGAGCCCCATTCACGGGTGTCCTCGTCGGTGTAGCCCTGCGGGTCCGGCCGCGGCGGAGGCGGCGGCGTCTGCCGCGTCCGGCGCGGCATGATCGTCGACAACGTCGACATGTCGAACTTGCTCGGCGAATCGAAACCCTCGCGCTCGGTGCCGCGGTGCAGTGCGTCCCAGCCGGTGGAGTCCGGATCGTCGAATCCCGAAATCCTCATCGTGTCCTACCCACGCACGCCGCCCTGTAGCTGCGCGCGCAGCTCGGGGGTGATCTGCTGGCCGACCTGCTCGACGAGCAGGGTCATCTCGTACGCGACCGTGCCGATGTCACACGTCGGTGCGGCCAGCACCGCCAGCGACGAGCCGTCCGAAACGGACATCAGGAACAAGTAGCCGCGCTCCATCTCCACTACTGTCTGGTTGACACCGCCCGCCTCGAAACAGCGTGCGGCTCCGTGCGTCAGGCTGAGCAGTCCGGAGGCCACCGCGGACAGCTGCTCGGCGCGCTCCTGGGGCAGTCCCTCCGACGGCGCCAGCAGCAGGCCGTCGGCGGACACCAGCACGGCGTGGGCGGCGCCGGGTACCCGGCGCACGAACTCCGTCATGAGCCAGCCGAACGTGCCATGGCCGGATGCCGTCACCACTACCCCTCCTTGCTCGCGCCGCGCCGCGCGCCGCACACCGGAGTGGCCGGTCGACGGCGCCTCCCTCAAGCGTATTCGCACCGCCGGCGGTGTCGAGTCCGCGACCGGACGGCCGCTGCGCACCCTATGTGTACGCATGCTTGCGCACCGCATTGACCCGGACGGGTCCACGCGTTCGAGCGACACTCCGCGCCGCCGGCGACGATGCGTGGCGACGCGGTGTCCGCGCAGGTCAGCCGGGGTCCGGCCGGTCAAGCGAAACGACCCGGCCGTCGACGGTACCGAACGCGCCGCCCCGAGCACTGCTCCGGACGGCGGCCGCTGCCCCCGAGGTGGGTGAAGCACGTGGAGTTCACTCCAACGGCCGCATCCGGTTCGGGGCGTCATCGAGCTATCCCGCGCGCAACGCCGAATCGTGCGCGATCGCGTGCTGGACGACCGAGATCAGCACCTGCTTGGCGGAGTCGCGCTCGCGCGCGTCACACGCCATGATCGGAACCGACGGCGCGATGGTCAGCGCGTGCCGGACGTCCTCGATCTGGTGGTGCAGCAACCGGTCGAAGCAGTTGATGGCCACGACGTAGGGCAGCTTCCGGTTCTCGAAGAAGTCGATCGACGGGAACGCGTCGGCCAGCCGCCGCGTGTCCACGAGCACGACCGCGCCGATGGCCCCGACCGCCAGGTCGTCCCACATGAACCAGAACCGGTGCTGACCCGGCGTACCGAACACGTACAGCACCAGGTCCGAGTCCAGCGAGATGCGCCCGAAGTCCATCGCCACGGTAGTGGTGGTCTTGTTGGGCGTCGCCGAGGTGTCGTCGTGTCCGACGCTCGCCTCGGTCATCATGGCCTCGGTGGTCAGCGGGTCGATCTCCGAGATCGCCCCGACCATCGTTGTCTTCCCCGAACCGAACCCGCCGGCGACCACGATCTTGGCCGACGAGGTCGGACCCGTCACCTGCGGCGCGTTCGCGTCGGAGTCAAATTCTCCGAAGCCCACTGAGCACCCTTTCCATGAACTCGATACTCGGCCGGTCACCCACGGTCTGGCTGCTGGAGTGCACCAGCACCAGCCCGAGCCCCGCCACGTCACCAATCAACACCCGCACCACACCGAGCGGCAGCCGCAGCAGCGCCGCCACCTCGGCCACCGACCGGGTGTCGAAGCACAGGTCGCAGATCGACCGGTGTTCGGGCACCCGGACCCGGTCGAGCAACCGGCCCTGTTCGCTGGTCGAGATCAACGTCTCGATCGCCAGATCGAGTGTCGCCTTCGTCCGCCCGCGGGTCCGGAAGTACGGCCGGACCAGGCCCGACGTCTCCATCTCCGTCGGCGGCGGTGGCTCGTCGACGTACTCCTGGTGGGCCTGTCGCGGCAGCGCCGCGGCCAGCTCCCCGGAGTCCGGACCCGACGTGTAGTCGCGCTCGCGGTCGTTGCTGTACGCGGCGAAGTCCGCCGCGTCGTACAACGGCCCGCTCGCGCCGCCGAACAGCTCCGAGCCCGGACCGCCGAGCAACCGGTCGCGGTACCCGTTGCTGCCGGGCTCGATGGGCCGGATCGGCTCCTGCCCCGCGTTCGAGTCCGTCAGCCAGTTCGGCGGTTCCCGGACGGGGTCGCTGTCGGAACCCTGGACCCGCCGTTGCCGCCATTCACGGTCGACGCGTTCCCGGAACGACTGCCAGTCCTCCCGGCCGTCGTCCGGCCCCGGCTGCTCGGACCACCCGCCGGAGAAGTCGTCACCGAGCCGGCCATCGCCCCTCAAGCGCCCGTCGTCCACGGCTCTCTCCTCGGTTCCCCGGTCGTCAGCGGCGGACCGCTGCGCCCTGCAGTTGCGCCCGCATCTCCGGTGTCAGCTGCTGGCCGACCCGCTCCACCAGCAGGGTCATCTCGTAGACGACCAAGCCGATGTCACTTTCGGGTGACCCGAGCACCGCGAGACAGGAACCGTCGGAAACCGCCATGAGGAAGAGGAAGCCGTTGGCCATCTCGACCACGGTCTGCGCGACCGTGCCGCCCTCGAACACCTTGGCCGCACCCCGCGCGAGGCTGGTGAGCCCCGACGCGACGGCCGCCAGCTGGTCCGCCCGGTCCTTCGGAAGGCCGCGCGAGGCCGCCAGGAGCAGACCGTCCGCCGACACCACGACCGCGTGGGCCGCGCCGGGCACCCGGTGCACGAAATCCGTGATCAGCCAAGCGAAGCTGCCGGTATTACCCGCCTTGGCCTGCGCGGAGCCACCCGGCTGCGCGGAGCCACCCGGCTGCATTGCACCCGCCCGTGTCACTTTCACTCCTCACTGCTGTCTGTGGTGTTGCCATTCATCGGAAACACACCGTCTTCGTCCGTGCGTTCCTTCAACGCGTGCCGTCCGGACGTGTAGCCACGTTGGAAGCTTGCCATCCGGCTCCGCGCCGTGGACGCCGAGCGGGTGATCACACCCGTTCCGGGCCTCCCACCGGTGTTGTCCGCGAAGTTGTTCTGCGCCGGCGCGTCGGACGAAGGGCTGTTGATCGACCCGGGCACCAGGTAGGCGTTCGGGACGCGCTTGGGCAGCCCGGCCGGGGTGATCTCCTCGTCCTTCGCCTCCAGCAGCGACTGAGCCGCGTTCCAGCCCTCGTCGGAGGCACTGTGCCAGCCGTCGTCGGGCGGGAGCAGCGGGTGCCGCGTCGCCGCGGTCGGCTGCAGCTCGTCGACGCGCTCGGGCTCCGGCTCGCGGTCGCGAACGGGTTCGCGGTCGCGGACGGGCTCACGGTCACGAACGGGCTCCCGCTCGCGAACGGGCTCGCGCTCGGTTTCGTACCGCGGCGCGGGCTCGCGACGAGCCTCGTGCCGTGGCTCGTCGGCCAGCCCGTTGAGCGGCGGCAGCATCGGGTCGGCCGCGGCGTCGGCCTGAGCCGGCACCGGATCGGCCGCGCCCGCTTCGTCGCCCTCACTGAACCAGCGTGACAGCACCGACTGGTAGATGGGCAGCCGCCGGGTGGGTACATCGTCTTCGAGCGCCGACGAGCCGACGTCCGCCACGGGTGGTGGCGGGGGCGGCTCCTCCGGCGGGACGTACTTCGGCTCGCGCTTGGGCAGCACCAGCGGCTGGAACCGGGTGTCCGCGCTGTGGCTGGCCCCGTCGCCGTTCGGCGAAGGCGTCAGCGGCGCGAGGTCCTCGGCCGTCGGCCACGCGGGCGTCTCCGGCTTCGGCAGCTCCGGCGACAGGAACGGTCCTGCCGCACGCCCGCCGCTGACCAGGTCGTCCAGGCTGATCGGCTGGTCCAGCGGGACCAGCCCGCCCTGGTTCGCGACCGGCTCGTGCACCGGCGGGGCCGGTGGCGGCGGGGTGTGGTGGTGCGTCTGCGTCTGTTCGAAGTCGGGCATCGACGGCACCGGGATGCTCGGCATCGACATCGACGTCTCGGACCGGTTCTGCGGCGGCGGCGTCTGGGTCAGCTGCTGGCGCGGCATGCCCGGGCGGAGCTGGGTGAGCAGCTCGGCCGGGACGACGACGCGGGCGATGACGCCGCCTTCGATGTCCTCGTTCTCGCGCAGCCGGACCTCGATGCCGTGGCGCTTGGCGAGCCGCGACACCACGTAGAGGCCCATTCGCCGGGTCACCGACACGTCCAGGTCCGGCGGCTCGGCGAGCCGCGCGTTGACCTCGGCCAGCCGGTCCTCGCCCATCCCGACACCGTGGTCGGTGACCTGGATGGCGAGCGCCTTCCGCCGGGTGACGACGGCCCGCACGATGACCTTCGTCTCCGGCTCGGAGAAGTAGGTCGCGTTGTCGAGCAGCTCGGCGAGGACGTGCACGAGGTCGTGGATCGCGAGGCCCTGGACCGCGACGTCGGGCACGATGCCGACCTCGATCCGGGCGTACTGCTCGATCTCGGACACCGCGGCGCCGATGACGTCGGCGGCGGGCACCGGCTTCGGCACGGACTTGGCCAGGCCGGCGCCGGAAAGCACCAGCAGGGACTCACCGTTGCGCCGCAGCCGCGTGGCCAGGTGGTCGAGCTCGAACAGGCTGGCCAAGTGGTCCGGGTCCTGCTCGTCGGCCTCGAGCCGGTCGATGACGCCGAGCTGGCGTTCCACCAGCCGCTGCGACCGGCGCGAGAGGTTCACGAAGATGCCGTTGACGTTCTCGCGCAGGAGGGCCTGCTCGGCGGCCATCTTGACGGCTTGCTCGTGGACGATGTCGAACGAGCGCGCCACCTCGCCGATCTCGTCGCGCGAATCGACGGGCACGGGCTGGACGGCGCGTTTCGAGGCGCCGACCGGGTCCGGGTCGTCGAGGATGTTCTGCACGGTTTCGGGCAGCCGGGTGTACGCGATGTCCAGCGCGCTCTTCCGCAGCACCCGGAGCGGGCGCAGCATCAGGCGGGCGACGATGAGCATCAGCGCGATCGCGGCGGCCAGCGCGGCGAGCACGATGGCACCGCCGATCCAGGCGGAGTTGACGGCCGCGGTGGCCAGGTCGTCCGCGCGGGTCTTCAGCTGGGCGAGCAGGTTCGACTCGACGGCGTGCAGCTTGTCCGCCGAGACCGTGCTGTCCTTGCTGAGGGTCGAGGGCTCGATGCTCGGCGCCTCACCCAGCTGGGCGGAGGCGAACGCGCTGGTCTGGATCCGCCGGCGGTCGTCGACCTCCGGACCGGAGTAGGTGTCGTTGTAGAGCTGCCGCTGGTCGTCGTCGGCGTTCGCGAGGAACGAGATGACCGAGGCGTCCGCACTGGACGCCGCCGCACGCGTCTGGTCCAGGAGGTCACCGGGGAAGTTCGTGCGGTACGCCGCGATCTGCAGGTCGGCGTCCGCGCGGACGGTGAACTCCTTGGCCTCGCTGATCGCCTGCGTGCTGGTGCCGAGGCGCAGCACGTCCCGGTCGGTGACCGCGGTGGTCACCTCGCGGCCCAGCTCGATCAGCGCGTCGACGATGCCGGAGTACGCCGTCATGACGGTGATGTCCGGCAGGCCGTTCTGCGCGCCGTAGGCCGCACGCAGCGGGCGCAGCGCGTCGAGGCGCTGGATACCGCGGGCGTAGCGGTCGGTCGTGGCCTGGTCGTCGTTCTTCAACGTCGACGCGGCGCCCTTGAGGTCGGTGACCTCGCGGTCGACCTTGGCGATCTGCGCGTCCAGCCCCGTCTGCAGCAACTGGTTGGCGGACGAGATCCGCGCGACGGCCAGCGCACGCTCGTTCTGCAGCTCGTGCACCACCGTGGTGACCTTGACCGCGAACGCGACCTGGTCGGCGGTGCGCTGGAACTCCGCCGCCTGCTGGGCGTCGTCGACCACGCGCAGTGCCCCCAGCACCGACGCGGTCAGAGTAGGGATGATCAGGACCGCGACCAGCTTGGACCGCAGCCGCCAGTCACGCATGCCGGAGAAAAATCCGGACCTCTTCCCCGGATTCGCTCCGGGCGACTGCGCAGGGGTCCCTCCCACCCCCGCGGCGTCTTCGTTCGGCACCGCCGCACCACCATCATCGTTCGTGCTCGTAAAGCCCTGGTCGATCCAGCGCCCGCCGGGGCGCATCACGTTCTCCTCAGCCACTCGTACGCACGCTCCTGGCATACCGGCGCACCGGCCGGTCGGTCGGAGCCCAGCGCGAGACGGTACCCGTACGGGTGAAAAGATCGTCTTCGACGGGGGTGCCCGAACGCCGCCCTCGCGGGCGGAATCGGTTCAGCTGGAGCATCACGGTCGGGTCCCTGCGCTGATCTTGCATCGGTCTATGTCGGCCTATCCCACCGGCGCGGCGGCTCTGCCCGGCCTGGCTGTGGTCTCTACTGCGGGGGCGAATCTCTCAGGAAAAGCACAGCGTGTCCTGGTAGACCAATGTGAGTCTTCTTGATCGGCCATCCAGGGACTCTCTCTCACTACATCGGAGGTTGAAACCTCCCCGCAGGTGCAGAGGGTAGCGAACGGCCGGGGAAGATGTAACCCTCCCGACAACACGCGCAGGATGTTGCACAGCGTTCGCTCAGTCGACGCGCAACTGGTGATCCCTTTTTGCGGATCCGGGTCCTACGCTGGGTGTTCAGCTACGGCGAGTGGAGCAGCGGGTCTAGACCAGAGGCCCAAAGAGTGATGCGCACCACTCGTCCGGGTATTGCTTCTACCCGTTGTGAGCAGGCTGTCACGCTGTCTACAGTGGCCCGCGTGTCTCCGGACAATGAGTCACGCACTTTCACTGGATTCGGTACACCAACCGTCACCTTCGTCAAGGAGCAGGCCTTGCTTGGAAACGCCAGGAGCAGTGGCCGGGTTCGCACTCGCCGTGCCGCGCTCGGGCTCGCCCTCACCGCCGCCGCCGTGACAGCCGCCAGCGGCTGCAGCGCGCTCGGCTCGGACGACTCGAACGCCTCGTCGAACGGGGGTGGCCTGGAGAAGCCGAACATCACGGTTTCGATCCTGCCGACCACCGACCTGGGCCCGTTCTGGCTCGCCCAGGACGGCGGCTACTTCAAGGCCGAGGGCCTCAACGTCAAGTCCGTGATCGCGGCCAGTGGCCAGGCCTCGATGACCAAGTCGATCTCCGGCGAAGCCGACATCGCTCTCTCCACCTATACGCCGTTCTTCATCGCGAAGAGCACCGGTGCCGCCGACATGCAGCTCGTCGCCGACGGTTCCTCCGTGAACGCGAAGAGCAACGCCATCGTCACGGTCCCGAACTCGCCGGTGAAGACCGTCGCCGACCTCGCCGGCAAGCGGATCGCCATCACGGCCAAGAACACGGCTTCCGACCTGCTGACCAAGTCCGTGATGAAGGACCACGGCGTCCCCTCGGACAAGGTCCAGTGGGTCACGCTCGCGCTGCCGAACATCGCGGCCGCGCTGCAGCAGGGCCAGGTCGACGCCGCGTACCTGCCGGAGCCGTTCATCACCCAGGCCGCCAAGAACGTCGGCGCCACCCCGGTGATCGACATCAACACCGGTGCCAGCCAGGACTTCCCCCTGACCGGCTTCGGCGCCCCCAAGAAGTGGGTGCAGGACAACCCGAAGACCCTCGCGGCCTTCCAGCGCGCGATGCAGAAGGCGACCCGCGACGCGATCAACGACCGCTCGAAGATCGAGCCGCTGCTGGTCAAGTACGCGAAGATCGACGAAGACACCGCGAAGCTGCTGACGATCCCCGGTTACGGCTCGATCCTGGACGCCCGCCGCATGCAGCGCGTCCCCGACCTGCTGCTGCAGCTGGGTGCCATCACGACGGCCGTCGATGCCGCGTCGATGATCGCCCCCCAGGCGACTGCCAGCTGACATCGTGACCAGACTGCTCCGCAACCTGACCGGCCTGGTCGGCTTCCTCCTCCTCTGGGAGGTCGTCGTCCAGGTCGGCCTGGTCAGCAAGACGTTCATCCCGCCGCCCAGCGTCGTCCTCGTCACCGTCGGGGAACTGCTCGGCGACGCCTCCTTCATCCGCGACGTCATCGCGACGATGCTCGCCTGGCTGATCGCGATCCTGATCGCCGTGGCCGTCGGCGTGCCCGCCGGCCTGCTGCTGGGCAGCGTCCCGGTGCTGCGCAACGCCACCGCCGCGATCGTCGAGTTCCTCCGCCCGATCCCGGTCGCCGCGCTCATCCCCTTGGTGCTGCTGGTGATCGGCTCCGGCCCGGAGGCGAAGATCACCCTCGCGGTGTACGCCGCCCTGTGGCCGATCATGTTCAACACGATCTACGGGCTCAGCGAGATCGACCCGGTGCTGATGGAGACCGCGCGGGCGTCCGGGACCAGCCGGTTCCGGATCCTCACGTCGGTCGCGCTGCCGTTCACCGCGCCGTTCGTCTTCACCGGCATCCGGCTGTCGGCGACGATCGCGCTGATCGCCGTCGTCAGCACCGAGTTCCTGGCCGGCTCCGAAGTCGGGCTCGGCAACTTCATCCTGGTCTCCAGCACCGGCTCGACCCGGTTCGACCTCGTGCTGGCCGGCACCGTCGTGGCCGGCTTGCTGGGTTACCTCATCAACGAAGGGCTCGAGCAAGTGGGCAAGCGGCTGTTCCGCTGGAGCACCGTGGACCGGGAGGCGATCGCATGACCGCCGCGACCCTGTCCGGCCGCGTCGGCAGGCGCGCCGTCCGCGGCGCCACCGCGGTCCTGCGCAACTGGCTGCTCTTCGCGGTCCTCGTGGTGCTCTGGGAGTTCGCCGCCCGCGCGGGCGGCAGCAAGTTCTTCCCGCCGCCGTCGGAGATCGCGGTCCGCGCCGCGAACCTGTGGTTCACCGGGCCGGCCGACCACCTCTTCCTCACCGACGCGGTGTTCGACAACGTGTTCCCCAGCCTCGGTCACATGCTTGGCGGCTGGGCACTGGCGTCCGTGGTCGGTATCGTCCTCGGGGTGCTGGTCGGCCGGTCTCCGAAGGCGATGGACTACCTCGGGCCGCTGTTCGCCTTCTTCCGCTCGATCCCGCCGCCCACGCTGATCCCGGTGTTCGCGGTGCTGTTCGGGCTGAGCTCGGGCATGCAGGTCGGGTCGATCATCTTCGGCGCGATCTGGCCGGTGCTGCTCAACGCGGTCGACGGCGTCCGCTCGGTCGACCAGGTCAAGGTGGAGACGGCGCGGTCGTTCCGCACGCCCAAGGCGTACTGGATCAGCATGGTCGTGCTCCCCGCGGCGGCGCCGAAGATCTTCGCCGGGCTGCGGGTGAGCCTGTCGATCTCGCTGCTGCTCATGGTGGTCTCCGAGCTGGTGGGAGCCTCCTTCGGTATCGGGCGCTCGCTGCTGAACGCCCAGCAGGACTTCGACTTCCCGTCGATGTGGTCCTGGTTGGTGCTGCTCGGCATCCTCGGCTACGTCTTCAACACGATCTTCCTGGCCGCGGAGCGACGGGTACTGGCGTGGCAGCCGGCCCGCCTCGGCCGCGACTGACGGTGGAAAGGCCCTCAATGTCAACCATGCTCGAAGTGTCCGGTGTCAGTCACCGCTACGGCTCCGGCCCCAAAGCGCACACCGCCGTCGACAAGCTGTCGTTCACCGTCGAGGCCGGGCAGCTGGCCAGCATCGTCGGCCCGTCCGGCTGCGGCAAGTCGACGCTGCTGCGCTGCATCGCCGGGCTGACCCCGCCGACCGACGGCACGGTCAGCCTGCACGGCGACCGCGTCTCGGGCGTGCCGGACGACCTCGCCGTCGTTTTCCAGGACTACAGCCGGTCGCTGTTCCCGTGGCTTTCGGTGCAGAAGAACGTCGAGTTCCCGCTGCGGTGGCGCTCGATCTCCCGGGCCGAGCGCCGCAAGCGGGCCGCCGAGGCGCTGGAGCACGTCGGGCTGTCCGGCGTCGGCGGGAAGTACCCGTGGCAGCTGTCCGGCGGCATGCAGCAGCGGGTGTCGATCGCCCGCGCGCTGGCCAGCCGGCCGTCGCTGCTGCTCATGGACGAGCCGTTCGCCTCGGTCGACGCGCAGACGCGGTTCGAGCTCGAGGACCTGACCCGGCGGGTGCAGCGCGAGCAGGGCGCCACGATCCTCGTCGTCACGCACGACATCGACGAGAGCGTCTACCTGTCCGACCGCGTGCTGGTGCTGTCGAAGTCGCCGGCGTCGATCGTGGCGGACCTGAAGGTGGACCTGCCGGCCGACCGCGACCAGATCGCGACCCGCGAGTCGCTGGAGTTCGTGACGCTGCGCGGTGAAGTGGCGCGGCTGCTGAACGGCGGCACCCCGGAGGAAGCGGCCAAGGCCGCCTCCGACGCCGCCGAATGGGCGCTGGCCGAGCAGGCCAAGGAGCAGCGGGCCAAGGCCCGTCGCTGACCCGGTTTCCGGTCCGTGAATGTCACATCGAGGGACGCTGTGTCCCTCGATGTGACATTCACGGACTTCAGTAGATGGTGGAGTTCTCCGGCACGACCCGGACGTGGACCAGGGTCGGGCGGTCGTCGGCCAAGGCCGCCGTCAACGCCGGGGCCAGGGCGGCCGGCTCGGTGATCGCGATGCCCTGGCAGCCCATGCTCGCCGCCAGTGCCGAGAATTCGATCCCGCCCAGCTGCGTGCCCGGCAGCTTGGAGCCGCCGATCGCGTCGCCGAGGATGCGGACCGCCGCGTACTCGGTGTTGTCCAGGATCACGATCGTCACCGGCAGTTCCTGACGCGCGGCCGTCCAGAGCGCCTGGATGCCGTACATGCTGGAGCCGTCACCGATCACGCCGACGACCTTGCGGTCCGGCCGGGCGATGGCCGCGCCGACCGCGCCCGGGACGCCGTAGCCGAGACTGCCGCTGGCCATCGTGAGGAAGCCGGTGTCGGTCGAGGTGATCGACAGGTGGTCGTGCATCACGCCGCGGTGGCTGGGGGTCTCTTCGACGACGATTGCGTTGTCCGGCAGGACTTCCGCGAGCGTCGCGTAGAAGTACGCCCCGGTGAGCGTGCCGCCGTCCGGCTTCGCGGGCCGCTCACGCGGCGCGGGCGCGGGCCGGCTCGTCTCGCCGACAGCGTCGACGAGCGCGCGGATGCCGAGCTTCAAGGTGGCGCGGATACCGGTGCCTTCGAAGGCCCGCGCGAGGATCTGCTCGTCGTCGCTGACGATGAACAGCGACGGCAGCGGAGCTTCGCCACGGCCGCGCTCGACGTGGTAGGTGAAGGCCGGCGCGCCGAGCACGACGACGAGGTCGTGGGCGGCCAGCTTGTCCGAGATCGCGCCGCGCTCGGGGTCCAGGAACCCTTGGAACAGCGGGTGGTCCTCGGGGAACGAGCACCGGAACGACATCGGCGCGACCCACACACCGGCGTTGACGCGTTCGGCGAGCGCGACGGCCTCCTCGACGGCACCGTCCTGGTCGACAGCCCCGCCGACGACGATCGCGGGCCGTTCGGCGGCGGCGAACGCGGCGGCGAGTTCGGCGACGGCCTCGGGATCCGGCGCGAACCCGCGGATCCGCGGCCGGGAGATGATCGGGCGTTCGGTCGTGACGGTCCAGTCGTCGGCCGGGACGGACACGAAGACCGGACCGGACGGCGCCTGCGTCGCGACGTGATAGGCCCGCGCGAGCGCGGCCGGGACGTCCTCGGCCGTCGCGGGCTCGATCGACCACTTCACGTACGGCTTCGGGAACTCCGGCGCGTCCATCGCGCCGAGGAACGGATCGTGCGGCAACAACGACCGCACCTGCTGCCCGGCGACGATGATCAGCGGCGTCCGGTTCTTGTAGGCGGTGAAGATGCTGCCGAGGCCGTGCCCGACGCCGCCGGCGGAGTGCAGGTTGACCAGCGCGGCCTGACGCGTGGCCTGGGAGTAGGCGTCGGCCATCGCCACGACGGCGGACTCCTGCAGCCCCAGGACGTAGTCGAAGTCGTCCGGCCACTCCGTCAGGAACGGGACCTCGGTGGTGCCGGGGTTGCCGAACACCGTGGTGAGGCCGAGTTCTCGGAGGAGTTCGCGGGTGGCGTCCAGCACCGTGCGCTTGAGCATGCCCCCAGGCTAACCGTTAGCGCTGCGAAAGAAACCACCAAAAGCCGTGAAGGCCTCCTTACCGGCGCTAAGAGCCGGTAAGGAGGCCTTCACGGACCTGCCTGGGTCTACCTGGAGCCTCAGCCGATCAGGCCCGACAGGCCCGAGCCCTTGAACGAGCCCCAGCCGGTCACCTGGTCGTAGCCCGTGCCGGCGGTGAAGCCGGTGGTGCCGTGCAGGGTGTTGTTGCCCGTCGTCACGTCGTGGAAGCCCGTGCCGTACGAGGACCCGTTGCCGATCGAGTAGAACTTCGGGTTCAGGTTGCCCAGGCCGCCGCCGTGGACCTGGTTCTGCAGCGTCGCGAAGGCCGCCCACAGCGGGGCCGCGCCGGACGTGCCCCAGACCGTCTCCCAGGAACCCGCGGTGTAGATGTAGTAGCCCGAGCCGCTGGCCGCGTCCGCCGAGACGTCCGGGACCTTGCGCTTGGTCGTGCTCTGCGCGGACTGCCAGGACGGCGCCGTGAAGACCGTCGAGATGCCGCCGCCGGTCGAGCCGTTGGCCGCGCCGTCGTTCCACGCCTTCTCACTGCTGTAGGCGTTCGACGAGGTCACCGTCAGCTGCGTGCCGCCGACGCCCGTGACGTTCGGGCTGGACGCCGGGAAGTCCACGGCCTTGGCGGTGGAGCCGGTCTGGCGGTAGCAGTCGGTCGTGCCGTCGTCGCCCGCCGCCGCGAAGTACGAGATGCCCTCCGCGGTGCCGGTCGCGATCGCGTTGCTGACGCTGTTCGCCGCGCTCGAACCCTCGGCGGATTCGCAGGCGCCCCAAGAGATCGAGACGACGTTGACCGTGTGGTCCGACGCGATCTTCTGGTACATCGCCAGTTCGCCGGCGCTCGAGTTGGGTGCCTCGTAGACGTAGTCGTTGGCCGCCGCGGCCAGCGCGTGCACGACCTCGATGTCCAGCTCGACCTCGATCTCGCCGTCGCCGGGCGCGGAGTCGTAGTTCGCGCCGCTGACCGGGACCGTTGTCACCGAGCCCGCCGAGAGGCCGTACGTGCTGTCGTACTTGGTGACGTTCGCCTTCTTGTAGCCGTCGAACTCGACGAACCCGACCTTGACGCCGCTGCCGGTCGCCGAGAGACCGCTGGTGCCGTACGCGGTCTTGAGGATCGGCGGGGTGACGGACTTGACGACGTTCGGCTGGGCTTTCGACGCCTGGGACGAGTGCGTCCGCACGGCGTGGTCGTCGAGGCCGACGACGTTCGCCACGACGCCCGAGACGTCCGCGGAGACGGTCGGCGCGGAGTCGTTGGCGAAGAAGTTCCGGCCGGAGACGGTGTCGTGGTAGTTCCCGATCCGGGTGTGGAACGCCGCTTCGAGCTGCGCCGCCGAACCGTGGAACGTGACGGCCTGCCGGTTGCCGGAAACCTCGATCCCGGTGGCCCCCGCCTTCCCGAGGAATGAGACGGCCTTGTCGACGTCGACCTGCGTCGGGCCGAACTCGGCATTGAACTGCGCCGGTGTGAGGAAGTGGTGGTATTGCGGCGAGGCCGGGTTCTGCACATCGGCGAGGAACCTTTCCAGCGCCTGCTGGTTGTGCAGTTTCAGGGAGAGCGCCGCGGTGATCTGCTGGGCCGCGCCGACGTCGCCGGTGCGGGCGCTGTTGACCAGCGGGGCGGCGGAGTCGGCCAGTGTGACCAGGGGTTCCGTCGCCGCGGCGGCCGGGACGGCCACGGCGAGGCCGAGCAACGCCGGCAGCGGCACGGCGGCCGCGACGAGCTTGCGCAAGCGCATGGGAGAATTCCTCTCGGCGGTGGGGACCGGGCCTGCGCGGAATGCTCGCAGCAGGTTGCCAAGGAGCATAAGTCGGCAACCAACCTACTTTTGTTGGTCATTTCGCGGTTCCCATTTTCGTTTTCCGCACCGTTTACCACTTCATGGGAATCCAGTTATTGTCCGAAGTGTCGGGATACCACTCCCGGGCGCCGGCGCGGGTTCCGGCGAAGCCGTTCAAGCCGCCGTCAGGCGCGCCAAGCTCCGCCGGAACGGCCAACACGCCGCCGGGAGCGGCCAACACAGCGCCCGGAGCGGCCAACACGACACCCGGGGCCGCTCCGGCGCGCGTGTTGGCCACTCCGGTCGGCGTGTTGGCCACTCCGGCCCGCGTGTTGGCCACTCCGGCCGGCGTGTTGGCCACTTTGGGGGTTAACGCGGCAGTTCGTCGATCCGCTCGACGATCTCCTGTGCGTGCCCGTCGCCGGCGAACCGGCGGGCCGCCGCCGACAGCGTCCGCAGCCGCTGCCGGGTCCGCGGCGACCGCAGCGCGCCGGCCAGCTCGATGGCCTCCTGCCCGACGCTCGCGGCGACGTCGAGATCGCCGTCCAGCGCGTGCACGGTGGCCAGCCAGATCACCGTCAGGCCCCGGCTGCGCGTCATGTCCGGGCCGTAGCCGGCGATCGCGTCGGTGAGGGCGCGGATCCCGGCGCGGCCGTGCCGGACGTCGACCACCTGGGCCAGCTCGCCGTGCACCGTGCCGATCATCGCCGCCATGTCGTTGTCGCCGAAGAAGGCCGCCCACGGCGACACCTCGGTCTCGTGGGCGGCCGCGAACTCGGCCCGCGCGCGGCGCAGGTACGTCAGCGCGGCGGCGACGTCGGCCTTCTTCGCGTACGCCCACGCCTGGTTGGCCGACAGGATCGCCTGTGCCCGCTGGGACCGCGCCCGCAACGCCGCTTCGCGTCCGCGCGCGAACTCCGCCAAAGCCGCGTCGACCGCGCCGTAGTGCAGGTGCAGCCGTCCGGTGCGGTACCGGATGTTGGCCTGGAGGTCGTCGTTCCCGGCCTCGACGGCCAGTTCCATCGCCCGCGCGAAGGCGGCCAGCGCGGCCGCGGGCCGGTTCTCGTCGAAGCTCGTCCAGCCGGCGAGGTTGTACAGGTCGGCCACGACGGTGCAGAGCCGCACCAGAACGGCGTCCCGCATCGTGCCGGCCAGCAGGTCCGCCGCGGCCGGCAACCGCGCCGCGATCGCCTCGGCGCAGGACCCGCCGCCGTGGCGGTAGTCCCGGGCCCGGAGTTCCGCGACGGCTTCCTCCAGCCGTCGCACGTCGGTGAGACCCACGCGGGCACCGCGCGGGTCCTCCCGGCCGTCACTGCCGGTCATGGCAGCCCTCCGTCTTTCTGGAGAGCCACCGCCCGTGGCAGCTCCCGGTCATTCCCCTCCGGACCACGCCCCGGGTCGCTCCTTCGGGGGGTGGCCACCGGGGAGTACCCCGGTGGCGGTCAGCACCACACCCGTGGCGGTTTCCGCGATCTTGACGACGGCCAGAAGGCCGCCGAGGGCGAGCGAACTGCCGAGCCCCAGGTGGGCGAACTCGTCTTCGGACGTTCCGGTTCCGCGCTGCCGCGGGATCGCGCTGGTCACGATTCGACCTTCCGGGTAGTTCCGGACACACTGGTTCGATATTCGCGGGGAATCAGCCGACCCCAGGCGACGAACACCCACCAGATGGTCGTGTTCTTCGGTTCCTGCTGGCCTGGCCACGAGCTCGTCTTGAACTGAATACGCGCGCACACAGCGCTGCCTCCCGCACTGCAAAACGATTCTTGAACATCGGCCGGATCGCGAAATGCGGGACAACCGTAGCGAGTCGATCTGCTCGAAATCAGCCGCCAACCAGGTCAAAGCCGCGACCTGCGCGTGCAGCCGCACACGCAGGTGACACCCGGCTTTTGCAACGGCGAAATGCGATTTCACCGCGAAAGAACGTGTTTACCGCGCACGCCGGCGCACCCTGCGAATCCCGTAATCATGACTCACGTGACGCGCAGAATTCACAGTTCGATCAGGACTTGACGAGTTCGACCCACGTGCGAACCGATTCAGCGTCGACCGCGAACTGCCAGCCGCCGGGCCGGACCGCGCTGCCGACGTGGAACCCGCGCACGCCGCCCGCGCGCAGGAGGTGGACCTGCTGGGCGCGCAGGCCGCCGCCGACGAGCAGTTCCGGCCCGGTGTCGCGCTGCGCGAGGCGCTGCAGCACGGACAGCCCGCTGCCGACGCCGTTCGGGTGGCCCGCGGCGAGCACCGTGTCGCAGCCCAGCGCCGCGAGCTGGTCGTACGCGCGCAGCGGGTCGCGCGTACGGTCGATGGCACGGTGGAACGTCCAGGGCAGGCCGTCGATCTCCTTGATGAGTGCTTCGCACGCGTCGAGGTCGATTTCGCTGTCGACGTTCAGGAAGCCGAACACGAACTCGCGCGCGCCCGCCTCGATCAGCCGGGCCGTGTCCGCGCGCAGGCCCTCGATGTCCCCGGCGGCGAAGGAACCGTTGTCCCGCAGCATGACCCGGATCGGGAGATCGGTCGCCGACCGCACGTCACGCAGCGTCTCCAGCGAAGGCGTCAGGCCGTCCTGGGCCATGTCCGCGACCAGTTCGAGGCGGTCGGCCCCGCCCGCTTGCGCGCCTTCGGCGTCCGCCGCGTCGAGCGCGATCACTTCCAGCAGGGGCGTCTTCGAGCTCATGCCTCATCCGTTTCACTGGTTCCGGGTGTCTTCTCCCCTCGCGTGCCGCCCTCGCCGGAAGCCGCCCTGCAGGCTCGTCATCCGATCGCGCACCGCTTCCGGGGAAAGCGAGAGTATCGGCCGCTGCTCCGGCACCGCTCCCGGGCTGGCCGCGGCGTCGGCGGGCTGCAGGAACGGCCAGGTGTCCTCGGCGCCGTCCTCCTGCTCCAGCTCCGCGGGCGTCGGCCACTGGTACTCGGGCTCGATCGCGGCGGACGGCTGCGGGGGCACGACGGGCGGGGGCACCGGCGGGAACTGGGGATCGGTGTCCTCGTCGTCGGGGTTCGGCTCGGCGGCCACCGGCACCGGAGCGGGCGGCGGCGGGGGTGGCGGTGGCGGCGGGAGAACGGGCACGGCTTCGCGCGGCGGCAGCCCCGAGGCCAGCGCGTGCCGCGGCTCGGGTCCGTCGGGTCGGGGCTCTTCCGCGATCGGCCGCGGCTCGGCCGGGCGCCGCGGCACCTCGGGCGGCGCGGCGGCGTCGAACCAGCGGGACAGGACGTCGCGGTAGGCGGGCATCCGCTCGGTCGGGGCGTCGAAGTCCAGGTGCGGGTCGGCTTCCGCGGTGGGCCACTCCGGGGCGTGCTCGCGCGCCACCACCGGCGCGCGGCGCGGCGGGCCGGCCTCGATCGACGGCGGCGTCAGCTCTTCCGGCCCCTCGGGCTCCGGTTCCGGCTGCGTGAGCGGGGCCAGCGGCGCGAGCGGCTCGGGTTCCGGGGCGTGCTCGGGCTCGGCGGGCGGCGGGGGCGCGGGCAGGGGCGGCAGCTCGACGATCAGCCCGGTCGGCACCAGCACCGTCGCGACCAGCCCGCTGCCGTGGGCGGCGCTCAGCCGGACGTCGATCCGGTGCCGCTTGGCCAGCGTCGCGACCACGAACAGGCCCATCCGGCGCGACACCTCGACGTCGACGTCCGGTGGGTTCGCCAGGCGCGTGTTGGTGCGGTCGATCTCGGCCTGCGGCATGCCGGCGCCGTGGTCGGTGATCTCGATCTGCCAGTCGCCGTCGTGGGTTTCGGCGCTGGCGACGGTGACCGTGCCGCCGCCAGAGTAGCGCGTCGCGTTCTCCAGCAGCTCCGAAACGACGTGCACGAGGTCGTTGACGGCCTCGCCGCGGACCGCGACCTGCGGCGCCGGGCCGAGCTCGATGCGCTGGTAGTGCTCGACCTCCGAGAGCGCGGCGCCGATGATCTCGTCGGCCGCCACCGCGCCGGCGTCCTCCCGCGCGGAGTCGTGGCCCGACAGGACCAGCAGGTTCTCGCTGTTGCGCCGCATCCGCGTCGCGAGGTGGTCGAGCTCGAACAGCCCGGCGAGGGTGTCCGGGTCCTGCTCGTCGGCCTCCATCCGGTCGAGCACCGAAAGCTGCCGTTCGACGAGGTCCTGGCTCCGCTGCGAGAGGTTGACGAACATCGCGTTGACGTTCTCGCGCAGCATCGCCTGTTCGCCGGCCAGCCGGACGGCTTCGCCGTGCACCGCGTCGAACGCGCGGGCCACCTGGCCGACCTCTTCGCGCGTGAACACCGGGACCGGCGCGACGGCGAGCCGCTTGCGGAGGTTCTCCGGCGCGGGTTCGGGGTCGGTGAGCAGGCCCTGGACCGCAGCGGGCAGCCGGTGCTCGGCGACCTCCAGCGCCGTGCGGCGCAGGATCCGCAAGGGGCGCAACAGGGACCGCGCGATGACGACCGACAGGACGCCGGCGACGAGCAGCACGGCGAGCACCGCCCCGCCGTCCCAGATCGCCGCCGCGCGGGCCTGCGTCGCGAGGGTGTCCGTGCGTTCCTGCAACTGGACCAGCAGCGCCTGCTGCACCTGGTGGGCGAGGTTCACCGTGTGGGTCGCCGAAACGTCCCACTGGTTCGGGTCGAGGCCCGAGAGGTTCTGGCCGTTTTCGGTGCGGGTGAGCGCGGATTCGACCATGTCGTTGCCGATGTCGACGACCAGGCCGATCACCGTGTCGTCGAACATCCGTTGCTGGTCAGGGGTCGCGAAGGTGCGGTAGTCGTTGCGCGCGGCGGCGAGCTCGGCTTCGGCGCCGAGCAGCGCGCGCGTGCGGTCCCGGCTCAGCGTGCCCTCGGCGAGCGCCTCCGCCATCACCGCGCGCTTGACCGACAGCTGGTCCTTGATCCGGGCCAGTGCGTTGCCCGCCAAGCGCAACCGCGCGAGCTCGGGGTCCGAGACGTCGGCGGCGGCGGAGTCGCTGATGTCGAGCAGGCCGGAGATCAGCTCGCTGTAGGAGCGCAGCACGGCGTCGGCGGGGAACGCGGAATGCTCCGCCGAGAACCGGAGACCGCCGAGCACGCGCAGCCGGTCGTCGGTCTGCTGCAGGCTTTCCGCGGCTTTCGCGTCGAGGCGGGGCCGGCTGTCGGCCAGCGTCCGCTCGAACGTCCCGATCGCCTGGTCGACGCGTTTGCGCTGGCCGGCGAGGTCCGCCGTGTCCCCCAAGCGGTTCTGCGCGACGAACCGGACGGTGAGGTCACGCTCGCGCTGGAGCTCGTGGATGGCTTCGGCGACGGTGCTGTCGACGCGGCCGCGGGTCGCGAACTCCGCGAGCTGCTGCGCGTCACGCAGGTCCGTGCTGATCCGCAGGCCGACGAGCGCGATCACGGCCAGCGCGGGAATGAGCAGGACAGCGAAGAGCTTCGTGCCGAGGCGCCAGTTCCGCAATCGCCAGCGGCCGCCGGCCGGACGCGGATCCGCCGCTTCGCCACCCTTGCGGGGACGCTTGTCGCGACGGGTCACCTGGTTTCCTTTTCCACCGCGGGAGGAACCCGCGGACCTACCGACACCTCGAACCTACTGAACGGTAGCCCGCTCGATGAAGATCCGAAAGCCGCGCTGGTGCGATCCGGCCCTGCCCGCGATCGTATGGGGCGCGGACCATACGATCCAGCACGAGAATCAGATTCTCGCGGTAGGTGGCGGTTCATGATCAGACGCGGATGGACGATTCCGCTGGTAGCGGCGCTGCTGGCGACCGCGGGCTGCAGCCTGTTCAATTCCGGTTCGACGGCCGCGCCACCGCCATTGGAACGGACCACTCTGCGTGTCGGTGTGGGCAACGCCATCGACACGGCCCCGCTGCGCATCGCCGTGAACGCCGGGAAGTTCGGCTCGGCGGGCCTGAACGTGCAGCTGGTGGAGCTGGGCGCCGACGACGGGCTGGCCAAGGTCGCGGCCGGTGATCTCGACGTCACGTTCGCCAGTGACATCGCGATGTTCCGCGCCGCGGCGGGCGGGGCGGCGCTGCAGCTCCAGGGCGAGGCGTACACGTCCGGCCCGAACACCATGGCGTTGGTCACGTTGCCGGGTTCCGACTACACGGTGCCGACCGCCAAAAAGGCCCCGGAGATCGCGGTGAACGCACTCGACGACGTCGGCGCGCTCGCCGCGCGCTCGGTGCTGGGCACCGCCGGCGTCGACGTCGCCAAGATCAAGTTCAAGCAGGTGCCGTTCGACCGGATGCCGCAGACGCTCCAAGCGGGCGACGCGGACGCGGCGCTGATGATCGAGCCGTACATCACCCGCGCCGAGAAGGACCTGGGCGCGCACATCCTCGCCGACGGCGCCCGCGGCGCGACCCTCGGCTTCCCGCTGTCCGGCTACGCCGCCGCGAAGCCGTTCGCGCAGGCCAACCCGCGCACGCTCGCGGAGTTCCGCAAGGCCTTGAGCGCGGCCCAGCAGAGCGCGACCGACCCGGCGATCGTCCGCGACTCGCTCCCGAAGTTCTCCGACATCGACACGACGACGGCCGCGCTCATCTCGCTGGGCTCGTACCCGGCGTCGCTCAACGGCATCCGGCTGCAGCGCGTCGCGGACCTGATGCACAACTCGGGCCAGCTGGCCGACCGCCTCGACGTTCAGTCCCTGCTCCCCGACCAGAACACTTATTAGGTTTCGCCGAACTCTGCACTTGGTCTACTTTTGCACTCAGTCTACTTTAGGAGTGCCCATAGACGTCCTTGTGATCGGCGCCGGACCCGCCGGCCTGACGACCGCCGCCGAACTCGCGCTGGCCGGGGTTTCCGTCACGGTCCTGGACCGCCGCGACGGGCCGGGCCTGCCACGGCCGGTCGGCCTGCAGCCGCGGACCGCCGAGCTGCTGGACCTGCGTGGTCTGGACCCGGCCGACCGGACGCTCGAGGGCCCGAGCGGCCACTTCGCCGGGCTGCCGGTCGCGCTCGACCACAGCGTCTGGCGCACCCGCCACCCGCGGGTGCTCAACCGGAGCCAGGACGACGTCGAGGCGATGCTGGCCGAGCACGCCGTCAAGCACGGCGCGGTGCTCCGGCGCGGGTTCGAGGTGACCGCCGTCGAGGCCGACGACGACGGCGTCACCGTCGACGGGCTCCGCGCGCGCTGGCTGGTGGCCTGCGACGGCGCGCACAGCACCGTCCGCAAGCGGCTCGGGCTGCCGTTCCCCGGCCGCACCGAGACCTACGTCGCCACGCTCGCGCACATCCGGCTCGCGGCGGCGTCCGCCCTCGTCCCGCCACGGATGGCGCACTTCAGCGAGGTGACGCGGCAGGCGAACGGCCACTGGGCGATGCTCACCCCGCTCGGCGACGGCACCCACCGGTTCGTCTTCGGCACCACGACGACCCAGCCGGGCCGCGACGCGCCGGTGACCGGCGCTGAGGTCACCGAGGCCCTGACAGCCCTCTACGGCGACGAGACGCGCTTGGGCGAACTCCGCGGCGCATCACGGTTCAACGACGCCACACGGCAGCTGGAGCGCTATCGCCACGGCCGCGTGCTCTTCGCGGGCGACGCCGCGCACATCCACCCGCCGCTCGGCGGCCAGGGGCTCAACCTCGGCGTCCAGGACGCGATGAACCTCGGCTGGAAGCTGGCCGCGACCGTGCGCGGCACGGCGCCGGCCGGGCTGCTCGACAGCTACCACGACGAACGCCACCCGGCCGCGGCCCGGGTGCTGCGGCACACGGCCGCGCAGCGCGTCTTCACGACGCCGGACCGCGGCGAGAACGTCGAGGCGCTGCACGAGATCGTCGTCGACCTGATGCGGACGCCGGACGGGAACCGCTACTTCAGCGGGCTGATGTCCGGGCTCGCCCTGGGCTACCCGGGCGCGCACCGCGTCCCGGACCTCGACCTGACGACGGCGGCCGGCCCGACGCGGCTGTCGGCGCTGCTGCACCGCGGCCGCGGCCTGCTGCTCGACCTCGGCGACCACCCGGAACCGGCCGGCTTCACCGGGCAGGCCGACGTCGTGCACGCGACCACCGCCGACAGCGAGTACCGCGGCCGGCAGCTGCTCGTCCGGCCGGACGGGTACGCCGTCGATCCTGCCGAGCTGGGCCGGTGGTTCGGTTAGATGTTCTCGCCGGTCTGGCGCAGGCAGACGATCCGGCGCGGCGGACCGGTGTACTTCAGGGCCTTCTCGGCGTCGCCGCAGGCTTCTTCGGGGTCCGTGACGCCGTAGCCGGAGACGACCTCGGCGCGCAGCTGCGCCGTCGGGTCGGTGCAGCCGACTTTGGCGACCGCGGCGTCGTCGTCGATGTCGCGCAGGCAGTCGCCGGTGCTGACGTTCAACGCGAGGCAGAGGGTCCGGTCGGTGCCGGAGCCGCTGATCTGGAACCGCACGTAGTCGTCGCTCGCCCCGCAGCTGAACGTCCCGCGGTAGCTGTCGTCCACCTTGAACGTCGCGCTGTTCTCGCCGCAGCCGACGCGGTGGTAGGCGAGCTGCTCGCCGCTCTCGCGCGTCAGGTAGAGGCACTCGCCGTCCGACGGCGGCCCGGCCTGGTGGATCCAGACGATGCTCATCGCCCCCAGCGCGCCCAGCCCCAGCGCGGCGACGACGCACGCGATCAGCGTGATCCGCACCTTCACGCTGAACCAGTGCGGGATCCCCGGCCGCTGCGGCATTCCCGGCATCCCCGGCATTGGCATCCCCGGCATCGGTCCCCCGGGCATCGGGGCCGCCGGCATCGGCACGGACGGCGTCGCGTAGTCCGGCGTCCGGAACGGGTTGTCGTCGGACGGTGGTGTGGTCAACGTGCCCTCCAGTGATCCCCTCGGCATATCGTCCCACCGGCGGACCCGCGAACGGAGCGGGCCGGAGCGAGGCACGTATAACAGTAGTTGTGACTGATGGCCCGCTGATCGTCCAGTCCGACAAGACCGTGCTCCTGGAGGTCGACAACCCCCAGGCCGACGACGCGCGCGTCGCGATCGCGCCGTTCGCCGAGCTCGAACGCGCCCCGGAGCACGTCCACACCTACCGGATCACGCCGCTGGCCTTGTGGAACGCCCGCGCCGCGGGCCACGACGCCGAGCAGGTCGTCGACGCGCTGACGACGTACTCGCGCTTCCCCGTGCCCCAGCCGCTGCTGATCGACGTCGTCGACGTGATGGGCCGCTTCGGGCGGCTGCAGATCGCCAACCACCCCGCGCACGGGCTGGTGATGTCCACCACCGACCGCGCGGTGCTCACCGAGGTCTCGCGCAACAAGAAGATCAGCCCGATGCTGGGCGCGAAGATCGACGACGACACCGTGCTCGTGCACCCGTCCGAGCGCGGGCGGCTCAAGCAGGCGCTGCTCAAGGTCGGCTGGCCGGCCGAGGACCTCGCCGGCTACGTCGACGGCGAAGCGCACCCGATCGCGCTCGACGAGACGGACTGGCAGCTGCGCGACTACCAGCGGATGGCCGCCGAAGCCTTCTGGGCGGGCGGCTCCGGCGTCGTCGTGCTCCCCTGCGGCGCCGGCAAGACCCTGGTCGGCGCGGCCGCCATGGCGAAAGCGCAGGCCACGACGCTGATCCTGGTGACGAACACCGTCGCCGGGCGGCAGTGGAAGCGCGAGCTCATCGCGCGGACGTCGCTGACCGAAGAGGAGATCGGCGAGTACTCCGGCGAGAAGAAGGAAGTCCGGCCGGTCACCATCGCGACGTACCAGGTGGTCACCCGCAAGACCAAGGGCGAGTACCGGCACCTGGAGCTGTTCGACTCGCGCGACTGGGGCCTGGTCGTCTACGACGAGGTCCACCTGCTGCCCGCGCCGGTGTTCCGGATGACCGCGGACCTGCAGTCGCGCCGTCGCCTCGGGCTGACGGCGACGCTGGTGCGCGAAGACGGCCGCGAGGGCGACGTCTTCTCGCTGATCGGGCCGAAGCGCTACGACGTGCCGTGGCGCGACATCGAGGCGCAGGGCTGGATCGCGCCGGCGGAGTGCACCGAGGTTCGCGTGACGCTGACCGACGCCGAGCGCCTCGGCTACGCGACGGCCGAGGCCGACGAGCGCTACAAGCTGGCGGCGACGGCGATGACCAAGACGCCGGTGATCAAGTCGATCGTCGCGAAGCACGCGGGCGAGCCGACCCTGGTCATCGGTGCCTACCTCGACCAGCTGGAGATGCTCGGCGACGAGCTCGACGCGCCGGTGATCCAGGGCTCCACCCGGAACAAGGAGCGCGAGGAGCTGTTCGACAAGTTCCGCCGCGGCGAGATCCGCACGCTCGTCGTGTCGAAGGTGGCGAACTTCTCGATCGACCTGCCCGAGGCGTCGGTGGCGATCCAGATCTCGGGCACGTTCGGCTCCCGGCAGGAGGAAGCCCAGCGGCTCGGCCGGCTCCTGCGGCCCAAGGGCGACGGGCGGCAGGCGCACTTCTACTCGATCGTCTCGCGCGACACGGTCGACACGGAGTACGCGGCGCACCGGCAGCGGTTCCTGGCCGAGCAGGGGTACGCCTACCACATCGTCGACGCGGACGACCTGCTCCGGCCGCTCTGACGCTCAGGGGGCGACCGGAGCGGCGGCCCGCGCCGCCCGGTCCACCTCCGCACACCGCGCCGCCCAGAACGCCTGGTCGCGCCCGCTGTCCGCCGGCGGCGTGCCGTCCAGGTGCTCACGCAGGACGTCGGCGTGCCCGGCGTGCCGGCCGGTCTCGGTGAGCACGTGGACCAGGACGTTGAACAGCTTGACGTCCGGCCGCGGCCACCAGGGCACGTGGCCGGGCGCGTCGATGGGCAGCGCCGCGATCGTCGCGTCGGAGTGCGCCCAGACGCGCCGGTAGCGGCCGATGACGTCCGCGCGCGTCTCGTGCTCGGTCGCCCACATGTCGGTGCCGCGCCGCTCGAGGTCGTCCCACCGCGGGACGGCGTCGGGCGACGGCCGGCCGAAGACCTCGCCGAAGTACCGGGCCTCGCCCACCGCCAGGTGCTTGACCAGGCCGAGCAGGGTGGTCCCGGTGGCGGTCAGCGGGCGCCGGACGTCGTACTCGGACAGCCCGTCGAGCTTCCCGAGCATCTCCTCACGGATCTCTCGCAGGTCGCTGTGCAGGTAGTCCTTCGCGAAGTCGTCGATCACGGGTTCCAGCCTGCACCAACGGGCGCACCCCGCGCGTTCGGCGGTCGGCGCGTCCCCGTTCGGCCCAGTGGATCGTCACAGGAACAACTTCCGCCACAGACGTCTCACTCAGCGCCCTGACCTGCACTTTTCCGGATTCACCCGAACGGATGAGCGGGCCGGACGCTGGAAATTGTCAGACCCTCGAACTACTGTTCGACGAGTACAGCCGAACACAAGTTCGAGGGGACGTCATGACGATCGCACCGCTCCGCCCCGGTACGCCCGCGCCGCCGGTCCAGACCCTGCCACCGGGGGCGTGGCACGGCCGGCTGTGGGTGTCCGACCTGCCGCTGACCCGGCCCGAGCGTTATCTGGGCTGCGTGGCCGAGTTCGAGCGGTCCGGGCTGTGGCCGGTGCTGATCCCGCACGACCAGCGCTTCGCGGCCAACGGCGAGGACTGGATCGACGACCGCGGCCGGCTCGCCCCGGCCGGCCACCGGGTCGCCTCGGCCGACGCGTTGAGCGTGCTCGACCGCTGGTGGGACGGCTCCTGCTGTGACGGCGCCTGCCTGCGCCCCTTCAGCGCGAAGTTCCCCGGGCTGGCCAAGCGCAGCCCGCGCCGGTCCGACCCGCTGGCCGAGGCGGGCAACACGGGCTCGATCCTGGCCACCCGCGCCCCGCACCGGCTCGGCCTGGTCCAGACCGAGCGGCCCGCGGACATCCCGGCCCTGCTGGGCTGGACGGGCATGATCAAGTGCACCGACCAGGTCGCCGAGCTGTCGGCGGTGCTGCGCAGCTGGGAAGAGCGCTTCGGGGCGACGCTGGTGGTGCTGGGCTTCGACGCGATCGAACTGTCGGTGTCGGCCCCACCCCGCAACCAGGCGAGGGCGCTGTCGGTGGCGGCGGAGCACCGGGCGTTCAGCTTGCCGACGTTCGCGGCCCAGCCGGGCAACCTGCGCGAGTACGCGTCGGACCTGGTGCAGGCCCGGCACTGGCGGTTCTCCTGGGCGTGAAACCGAGCAGTGGCAACCGTTCCGGGCACCTCGCCGCCGGATCCTCGTCGCCGCGGCCCGCGCGCCGGGCACGCCCACGGCGGCCCGCGGCCCGCGGGCGCGGCGCGGGTGTCCGGCGTGGGGCGGCGCGATGAGCAAGCGCGTCAAAGGCCCGGTGAGACGGCCGTCCGCGAAGTTGGGTCAGCTGTCCCGGCCGGCGGTCCACCGGTCCGGACGGCGGCCGCAGGGGCGCGTTTGGGCGGCCCGGCGAACGGGCATCACGCACCGCGGGAAGGCGGTGAGAACGATCGCCGAAATCCGGATCGGGACATCGGGGTGGCGTTACCCGCCGTGGCGCGGCGACTTCTACCCGCCGGGCCTGGCGCAGCGCCGCGAGCTCGAATACCTGTCGCGGCAGCTGAACGCGGTCGAGCTCAACGGCTCGTTCTACTCGCTGCAGCGACCGGAGCGCTTCCGCGCGTGGTTCGACGAGACGCCGTCGGACTTCCTCTTCGCGGTGAAGGGCGGCCGCTTCATCACGCACATGAAGCAGCTGCGCGACGTCGAGACCTCGCTGGCCAACTTCTACGCGTCCGGTGTGCTCGCACTCGGCGCGAAGCTGGGGCCGTTCCTCTGGCAGCTACCACCACGGCTCACGTTCGACCCCGACCGCCTCGCGAACTTCTTCGCCCTCCTCCCACGCACCACAACGGACGCGGCCGAGCTGGCGGCGAAGCACGACGACAAGCTGAAGGCGAAGCCGTACTTGGAGCCGGGGAAGCGCAGGCCGTTGCGGCACGCGCTGGAGGTCCGCCACCCGAGCTTCGCGGAGCCCGCGGCGAAGAAGCTGCTGCGGGACCACGGGATCGCCCTGGTGGTCGCCGACACGGCGGGCAAGTGGCCGTTCCTCGAAGACCAGACCGCCGGCTTCGCCTACGTCCGCCTCCACGGCGCCGAGGAGCTGTACGTCAGCGGCTACTCGGACCGGGCCCTGCGCGAGTGGGCGGAGAAGATCCGCACCTGGCACGACGACGGCAAGCGAGACGTCCACGTCTACTTCGACAACGACGCCAAAGTGGAGGCGCCGCGCAACGCGCAGGCCCTCGCCGACCTGCTCGGCGTCGAGCCCGCGAACAAGACAGTGAGTGGACAGTGAGCGCCCCGGTCTTGGATGACAAAGCGGGCGGGACCGCCTCGCGTGCCGCGACTGGGGGTCAGCACGCGAGCGGTCCGCCCGCACGCGCGCAGCCATCCAGCTGACGCAACCGCCGGCACCATCGCGAACCGCGCCGAGCAGGTCCCCGCCGTGAGCAGCACAGCCCACGCCGCTTGCTGACCACTCGCCCTCGCACGGACTTCCGCACCACAGAACCTCGCCAGGCAGTGCCTCCCCCGCCAGGCAGGAGCCCGGTCCACCCGCGGAACTCGGCCGCGCAGTGGCCCCACGCGCAGACGTGCACCACCGTGGCCGAGGAGAACCCCGCCGAGCAGGTGAAGCCGGCCAAGAACTCCGCGCGACGCATCGATAGCGCACGGGCCGCGCCGCCACCGGCCACCGAGCCGCCGCCGCGACCACAGAACCCCGCCCAGCAGGCGACTCCCCGCCGGAAGCGCCTCAGCTCGAAGCGCCCACCAGCGCCGCCAGCTTGGCGCGTACGTCGTCCGCGTCCGGATGGCCCAGCTCCGTCAGCAGCCGCGCCGACCGCACCCAGCACTCCCGGGCCAGCGCCCCGTCCCCGTGCCGCAGGTGGATCGTGCCCAATTGGGACAGCACGTCCGCGGCCTCGTAGTGCTCACCCATGGTGAAGAACATCTCCACCGATTCGCTGATGCACGCGATGCCCTCGGCGAGCCGGCCGAGGCCGAGCAGGGCCAGGCCGCGCGTGTGCTGCGTGAACCGGGTGTCGACCGGGCGGCCGTCCGGGCCGGGGATCGCCAGTGCCGCGTCGGCCAGTTCCAGGGCCTGCTCGTGGTCGCCCATCGACGTGCAGATGTCGCCCAGTGCCCGCAGCACACTCGCCTCGAACGCGCCCATCCCCAGCTCGCGGACGATCTCCAGCGCCCGCATGCCGTGCTCGTACGCCCCGGCGTAGTCGTCCAGGTTGTGCGCCGCCAGCGCCAGGTTGTACTGCGCCCGCGCTTCGCCCTCCCGCGCACCGAGTTCGCGCTGGATCACCAGCACCCGTTCCAGGTAGTGCCGCGACTCGTCGTACTGCCGCACCACGCCGTTGACCACGCCGAGTCCACTGAGGATGCCCGCCTCGCCCGGCCGGTGGCCGCCGTCCCGCGCGGCTTCCAGCGCCACCCCGAACACCGAACGCCAGTCGTCCAGCCGCGAGCGCGTCCCGAAATAACTCTGCAGCAGCCAGGCGAGCTTCCAGCAGACGTCGTCTCGCCGCCGTCGCCGCGCCAGGTGCACCGCGGCGATCAGGTTGCCGGCCTCTTCGTCGAACCAGTCGAGCGCGTCGTGGTACTCGGCGAACGTCAAGCCGCCGAGACCGGCCGGCTCCAGCAGCCGGTAGTAGCGCTCGGGCCGCATCCGCCGGGACGCGTTGAACGCCGACGCCAGGTACCAGCCGAGCAGCCGGTCGAGCGCGGCGTCGCGCTCCTCCGCGGTGTCGACCTGCTCCGCGGCTTCACCCGCGTACGCACGGATCAGGTCGTGGAACTGGTAGCGGCCCGGCCGCGGCTGGGCGAGCAGGTGCGCGGCCGCCAGCGTCGTGAGCACCGGCCGGGTCCGCGTCAGGTCCAGACCGGCGACGGCGGCCGCCGCGGGCACGCTGAAGTCGACGCCGGTGGACAGCCCGAGCAGCCGCAGCAACCGCGCCGCCGACGGCTCGAGTGCCTGGTAGGAGTACGAAAACACCGAACGGATGTTGGTGCCGTCGCCGTCGGCGAGGTCGAACGAGCCGAGCAGGTCGTGCTCGCTTTCGAGGGAGTCGACGAACTCGTCGAGCGGCAGGCCGGGGAACTGCGCCGCCCGCACGGCGAGGATCCGGATCGCCAGCGGCAGCCCGCCGCAGTACCGCACGAACCGTTCGGTCGCCGCCGGGTCGCGCGCCACCCGTTCGAGGCCGATCGTGGACGCGAGCAGCTCGACCGCGTCCTCCGCGCCGAGCTCCGCCAGCGCGACGCGCCGGGCGCCGTGCGTCGCGACCAGAGCCCGCAGCTGCCAGCGGCTGGTGATCAGGACCAGGCAGCCCGGCCCGGGCAGCAGCGGCCGCACCTGTTCCGTGCGGTTGGCGTTGTCGAGGACGATCAGCAGCCGCCGCCCGGCGGTGTGCGTCCGCCAGCTCGCCGCGCGGCCGTCGAGGTCGGCCGGGATCTGCTCGCACGGGACGCCGAGCGCGGTGAGCATCGCCTCCAGCGCCGCCGCCGGCTCGACCGGCTCGCCGGGCCCGTACCCCCGCAGGTTGAGGTGGATCTGCCCGCCGGGGAAGCGGTCGGCGATCTCGTGCGCGAAGTGCACCGCGAGCGTCGTCTTGCCGATGCCGCCCATGCCTTCGACGGACGCGATGGGCGTCGACGCGTCGGCGTCGAGCGCCTCCGGCAGCAGCGCGTGCAACGCCTTGAGGTCGCTCTCGCGGCCGGCGAACGTCCGCGGGTCGGCGGGCAGCTGGTGCGGCACCAGCGGTTCGACGCCGAGGCGGTAGCGCGCGGGTTCGGCGGCGTCGGTGCCGGTCAGGATCGCCTGCCGGGTGCGCTGCAGCGACGGGCCGGGGTCCAGCCCGAGCTCATCGGCCAGCACCCCGCTGATCCGGCGGTGGACGTCCAGCGCCTCGGCCTGGCGGCCCGAGCGGTAGAGCGCGACCATCAGCTGTTCGTGCAGCCGCTCGCGCAGCGGGTTTTCCCTGGTCAGCCGGGTCAGTTCGAGGACGACGGTGCCGTATTCGCCGGCTTCGAGCAGCGCGTCGGCCCACAGTTCGCGCACGCGCAGGCGTTCTTCGGCGAGCTGGCCGGCTTCGTCGCGGTGCAGCGCGTCGGACTCGACGTTCAGCAGCGCCGGGCCGCGCCACTGCGCCAGCGCGTCGGCGAAGTGCGCCGCCGCCTGCCGGCTTTCGCCGCCGTCCAGCGCCGCCTGGCCCCGGGCGGCGAGGGCGCGGAACCGCGACAGGTCGAGCAGGTCGTCGTCGACCTCGATCAGGTAGCCGCCGCTCTCGGTGCGGATCGAGACCTGGTCACCGAGAGCGCGGCGCAGGCGCAGCACGTACGTCTGGAGCGCGCCCTTGGACCGGCGGCGGTCGTCGTTCCACAGCCACCGGCCCAGCTCGTCGACCGGCACGACGCGGTTGGCGCGCAGCAGCAGCCCGGCCAGCACGATCAGCGGCCGGCTCCCCCCGAGCGGCACCGGGCGGCCGTCGGCCGTGACCTCGGCCGGGCCCAGCAGGCGGAAATCGAGGACCACCGGCCCATTCTGTCCGGAAACGCGCAGATCGGCACCCGATCGCGAAACGCGGGACGGTGGCATGATCGGCGTTGATGAAGGTGTACGCGATTCCCCTGCGCAACCGCTTCCGCGGCATCACGGTCCGTGAGGGCGTCCTGCTGCCCGGCCCGGCGGGCTGGGGCGAGTTCTGCCCGTTCGCCGACTACTCGGACGCCGAGAGCCTGCCGTGGCTGCACGCGGCCGTCGAAGCAAGCGAAACGGGCTGGCCGGCGCCGGTCCGCGACCGCGTCGAGGTGAACACGACGGTGCCGGTGGTCGGTCCGGAGAAGGCGTACGAGCTGGTCAGCGCGTCCGGCTGCCGCACGGCCAAGGTGAAGGTCGCGGACCCCCGCTCGTCACTGGCGGACGACTGTGCCCGGGTGGAGGCGGTCCGCGACGCGCTCGGCCCGGGCGGCGCGATCCGCGTCGACGCCAACACGGCGTGGGACGTCGACACCGCGGTCCGCGCGATCGACGACCTCGACAAGGCGGCGGGCGGCCTGGAGTACGCGGAACAGCCGTGCCCGACGATCGACGACCTCGCCGCGGTCCGCCGCCGGGTGTCGGTCCGCATCGCCGCGGACGAGTCGATCCGCCGCGCGGAGGATCCGCTGAAGGTCGCGGTCGCCGGAGCGGCGGACATCGCGGTGCTGAAGGTCTCCCCCCTCGGCGGCGTCCGCCGGGCGCTGGAAGTCGCCGAGGCGTGCGGCTTGCCGTGCGTGGTGTCGTCGGCGGTGGAGACGAGCGTCGGCCTGGCCGCGGGCTTGGCCCTGGCCGGCGCCCTCCCGGAGCTGGAGTTCGCGTGCGGCCTGGGCACGATCTCGTTGCTGGAAGGCGACGTCTGCGCGAACCCGCTGTCCCCTGTGGACGGTTACCTCCCAGTGCCGCGCAGGCCGCCGGAGCCGACAGAGGCGTACGCGGCCTCGGCCGACGTCCAGGCCGCGTGGGAAGCCCGGCTGGCGAGGGTCCGCGGCTTGTCGTGAGTGTTTAGGGCGGTTAGAACCGCCCTAAACACTCACGACCGGTGACCCCGAGGCCGAGTTCAGGGTCGGGATCCGGGCCCTTCCCGATGTGGGCCGGGCCCCCGCCGGGCGAACATTGGTGCATGACGAACAGCGTGTACACCCCGGAAACCAAGAAGGTCCGCCGCAGCCGCACCGACAAGATGCTCACCGGCGTCTGCGGTGGCTGGTCCCAGTACCTCGGCATCGACGCGAACGTGCTGCGCATCGGGCTCGTCGCCGCCGTTTTCCTCTCCGTCGGGATCGCCATCCCGATCTACGTCGCCGCCGCGATTCTGACGCCCGAAGAAGACTCCTGACCGGGGCGGGCGCCGGTTCGCAGGGGGAACCGGTGCCCGCCGGACGATCACGGGGTGTGCCGCCGAACGGCCCGGACGCCAAGGGGACGTCTGCGTGTGCCGTTCGGCGTAGGCGGCTAGGCTGACCGGCCGAAATGCCCTCCGCGAACCCCGTTCGAGGGGTTAGGGTTCGCGGTCGTGGATCAAGGGAACACCGCCGGCCGGACGGCCGCGAAGGTCGTCGTCGGGGTCCTGGGTGGGCTCTACCTGCTCGCCGGACTGGGGCTGACCGCCTTCGCCGCCTTCTTCGCGCTCGCCTTCAACGACACCGGCAGCGCGACCGTCACCAGGACCGTGCTCTACACCGCCGCGGCGGCGGCGATCTGGATCCTGCTCACCGGGATCGGCGCGATCGTCGTCGCGCTGGAAGCGGAAGAAGCGAGCACCGCCTGGCTCGGGGGCCTCGGCGTGCTCGCGCTCGGCGTCGTGATCGTCGGCGCCTTCGCCGTCTGGTTCTTCACCAAGCCGTAGAGGCCATAAGAAAAGCCCGGCCCGCCGAAGCGGACCGGGCTTTCCCGGTGAAGCGACCGAACTCAGAAGTCCATGCCACCCATGCCACCGGACGGGTCGGCGGGAGCGGCCGAAGCCTTCTCCGGCTTGTCCGCCACGACGGCCTCGGTGGTCAGGAACAGCGCCGCGATGGACGCGGCGTTCTGCAGCGCGGAGCGGGTGACCTTCGTCGGGTCCGGCACGCCGGCGGCGAGCAGGTCCTCGTAGACACCCGTGGCGGCGTTCAGGCCGTGACCCTGCGGCAGACCCTTGACCTTCTCCACGACGACGCCGCCTTCGAGGCCGGCGTTGATCGCGATCTGCTTGAGCGGGGCCTCGACGGCCACCTTGACGATGTTGGCACCAGTGGCCTCGTCGCCCTCGAGCTTCAGACCGGCCCAGGCCGCCTCGGCAGCCTGGATGAGAGCGACGCCACCACCGGCGACGATGCCCTCTTCGACGGCGGCCTTGGCGTTGCGCACTGCGTCCTCGATGCGGTGCTTGCGCTCCTTCAGCTCGACCTCGGTCGCGGCGCCGGCCTTGATGACGGCCACGCCGCCGGCCAGCTTCGCCAGACGCTCCTGGAGCTTCTCGCGGTCGTAGTCCGAGTCCGAGTTCTCGATCTCGGCGCGGATCTGGTTGACGCGACCCTGGATCTGGTCGGCGTCGCCCGCACCCTCGACGATGGTCGTCTCGTCCTTGGTGATGACGGCCTTGCGCGCCTTGCCCAGCAGCGACAGGTCGGCGTTCTCCAGCTTGAGGCCGACGTCCTCGCTGATGACCTGGCCACCGGTCAGGATCGCGATGTCCTGCAGGATCGCCTTGCGGCGGTCACCGAAGCCCGGGGCCTTGACGGCGACGGACTTGAAGGTGCCGCGCATCTTGTTGACGATGAGGGTGGCCAGGGCCTCGCCCTCGACGTCCTCGGCGATGATCAGCAGCGGCTTGCCGGACTGGATGACCTTCTCCAGCAGCGGCAGGACGTCCTTGACCGTGGAGATCTTCGAGCCGAAGAGGAGGATGTAGGGGTCCTCCAGCTCGGCTTCCTGACGCTCCGGGTCGGTGACGAAGTAACCCGAGATGTAGCCCTTGTCGAAGCGCATGCCCTCGGTGAGCTCGAGCTCGAGACCGAAGGTGTTGCTCTCCTCGACGGTGACGACGCCTTCCTTGCCGACCTTGTCCAGCGCCTCGGCGATCAGCTCGCCGATGGTGCGGTCAGCGGCCGAGATCGAGGCGGTAGCAGCGATCTGCTCCTTGGTCTCGATCTGGACGGCCATCTTGTGCAGCTGCTCGGTGATGGCCTCGACGGCCGCTTCGATGCCGCGCTTCAGGCTGATCGGGTCGGCTCCGGCCGCGACGTTGCGCAGGCCTTCCTTGACCAGGGCCTGGGCGAGCACGGTGGCGGTGGTGGTGCCGTCACCCGCGACGTCGTCGGTCTTCTTCGCAACTTCCTTGACGAGCTCGGCCCCGATCTTCTCCCACGGGTCGTCGAGCTCGATCTCCTTGGCGATCGAGACGCCGTCGTTGGTGATGGTCGGCGCGCCCCACTTCTTCTCGAGCACGACGTTCCGGCCCCGCGGGCCGAGGGTCACCTTGACGGTGTCGGCGAGGATGTTCAAGCCACGCTCAAGACCGCGGCGGGCGTCCTCGTCGAACGCGATCAGTTTGGCCATTGCGGTGTGGTCCTCCGGTATTGGGCGCCACCGCCGCGCCGAATGCTTTGCAGCGGCGGCAGCAGGACTCTTCCTCGGCCAGGCTCGGTGCCCGCGACGGACGACTGGACCCGAGTGGGGTCAGCCTCACCGTCCCGACCTTCAAGCGCGCGATCGGTGACCGCACGCTTGGCACTCAACGGCGTCGAGTGCCAAGTCCGTGTTTAGCACTCTCGGGGGGAGAGTGCAAGAAGACCTGCTCAGCGCCGCACGATTTCAGGAGCTCGGCTTGATGGAGATCGACGACGGGGGCGCGTTGAGCGAGGACGTCGGGTTGCCCTGGGAGTTGCCCGGGCCGACCGGGATGTTCGGCGCGGTGGTCTGGCTGCCGCCGCCGCTGTCGCCGCCGGTGAACAGGATGATCGCCGTCACGATGACGCCGATCACCACGACCGCGCCGAGCACGATCCAGATCCACTTGGCGTTGCCGCTCTTGGCCTGGTGGAACGCGCCCGCTCCGCCCGCGGGCATCGGGGGGCGCAGGCGCATCGGGTCGCCGGGCGGGCCGTAGCCGGGCGGCGGCCCCTGCGGGGGCATGCCCTGCTGCTGGTAGCCGTACGGGCCCTGCGGCGGCATCCCCTGCGGCGGGCCCTGCTGCGGGTAGCCGTAGCCGGGGGGCGGGCCCTGCGGCGGGCCACCAAGGCCGCCGGGGCCCTGCGGTCCGGGCTGCTGCCCGTAACCGGGCTGCTGCTGTCCTCCGTACGGGTGCACGGGGGCCCCCTCTCCCTGCTGCGGTGCCGTGGTCTGGTGCGGTCCCTGTTGTACCTGACCAGGACGCTGCGGCGCGGGGATTCCACCCGGATTGGTCCCCAGGGACCCGGGCGGCCCGGGCGGGGTGTCCGACGCCGCCTGGGCGCCGAGCGCGCGGCGGGCGGCCGCGACCATCTCGACGCAGCTGGCGTAGCGGTCGGCCGGGCTCTTCGCCATGCCCTTGCGGATGACCTCGTCGATCGCCGGCGGCAGCGCGACGGCGCGGGAGATGGCGGGCGGTTCGCCGTTGAGGTGCCCCTTGATCACCGTCGGCACGTCGCCCTTGAACGGCGGGCTGCCGGTGAGGCAGGCGTAGAGGACGCACGTGAGCGCGTACTGGTCGGTGCGCCCGTCCAGCGGCTCGCCGCGCAGGTGCTCCGGCGCCGCGTACGTGGGCGAGCCGAGGAAGTCGCCGCCGCGGGTGCGGTGGCCGGTCGCGCCGCGGCGCGTCAGCCCGAAGTCGGCGACGTACACGTGCTCGCGCGAGGTCTCCTTCTTCGTCACGAGCACGTTGGCCGGCTTGACGTCCAGGTGGACCAGACCACGGTTGTGCAGGGTGTCGAGCGCGTCCGCGACCTGGTCGAGCATGGTCAGCGTGCGCGAAGGCGCGATCGGGCCGCCGGCGATCAGGCCGGCGAGGTCGCCGCCGTCGACCATGCGCATGGCGATGTAGAGCATCCCGTCGAGCTCGCCGAAGTCGTACAGCGGCACGACGTTGGCGTGGTCGATCGCGGACGTGTTGCGCGCCTCGTCGACGAACCGCTCGCGGAACTCGGCGTCGGTCCCGAGGTGGTCGCCGATGACCTTCAGCGCCACTTTCCGGCCCAGGCGCACGTCGGTGGCCTTGTAGGTCACGCTCATGCCGCCCTTGCCGAGCACTCCGTCGATGCGGTAGTTGCCCAGCCGGCGACCGGTGAGGTCCCCCGACACATCGCCTGTCACGCCCGGCAGCCTAACGCCCCTGGTTCGGCGGCTGCCGGGGGTTGGCCCAACAGGTCAACAGTGGTGGTTACGACACCTTCCGCACGTCGGCCGCCTGGCTTCTGCCGTCCCGGCCGGACTGCACTTCGAACTCGACCCGATCGCCTTCGTCCAAAGTGCGGAATCCGTCAGCCTGAATGGCGGAATAGTGCACGAAGACGTCCGGTCCTTCGGTCGATTCGATGAACCCGTAGCCCTTTTCCGAGTTGAACCATTTGACGGTGCCGACAGTCACGGCGCCCTCCCTCAGCACACAAGGATCCGCTGGCCCAGCGTAGGCCAGCGGCGCGAGTGACAATCACGCTACCGGAATTATTCCCCTCGGCAATGGGCAATTCGTCTGAAGATCACGCACCGGAAAGGCGCCGGTTGCGCGCATGCACGAGCACCGTCCCGGGACCCGCGAAGTCGACCGCCAGTCCTTCCCCGGTGCGCACCGACTGCGGGCCGCCCGGGTCCAGCGCGCGCAGCCGGCACTGCACGGTGTCGGGGTAGGCCAGCAGGTAGTCCGGCCGGACGGTGACCAGCTCGCCCTGGGCGAGCTCGAACGCGTCCACCGGCCCGGGCGCGGCCAGCACGAGCGGCCCGGTTCCACTGTAGTGCTCGAGGAACCCCGCGTCGGCGCCGAAGAGCTGCTGCAGCGGCGTCCAGCCGGGATCGTGGCGGACGGCCGAGGGCCGCACCAGCACGGCCTCGCGGTGCACGGACCAGCCCGTGCCGCCGCGCAGCTCCAGCGGGTAGACGTCGCCGGGGCGCAGCGGCGCGAAGTCGATCCAGCCGCCGTCGGACGGCGCCGTGTACACGGCCATCGTCGCCTTGCCCGCGCGGACGCCGCCGCGTCCCGCCGCCGTCTCGGTGACGCCGAAGCGGCTGGCGAGCAGCGTTTCGGGCACGGCCTGCACGGCCTCGCCCGGGTCGAGCAGCACGCGGGCGACGCCGAAGCCCGGCGTGTGCCGGGTCTGGACGCGCATCAGCGGGACGGGACGTGCGAGATGATCCAGCTGATCAGCGCGGACGGGTTGCGCGTCTGCGTCATGATCTGGCCGGGGCCGACGAAGTCGAAGACGAGGCCTTCACCACTCTTCATGGACTGGATGATGCCGGTCGCGACCTTCCGGATCTGGTATTGCACGGTGTCGGCGTACGCGACGACGTGCCCGGTGTCGACGGTGACCATCTCGCCCGGCTGCAGGGTCATGGTCTCGACCGCGCCGTAGCAGCTGACGAGCAGCTCGCCCTGACCGGTGGCGTGTGTCAAAAAGCCGCCTTCGCCGCCCATCAGGTTCTTCATCCCGCCCCACTTGGTCTCGGTCTGCACGCCGTGCGACGACGCGAGCCAGCAGCCGCGGGTGACGGCCCAGCCGGTGCGGCCGTCGAGCGTGATCGTCTGGATGTCGCCGGGCAGGTTGGCCGCGACGTCGACCCAGCCGCCGTTCTGCGGCGCGGTGAAGGTGGAGATGAAGAAGGACTCACCGGAGAGGAAGGCGCGGCCGAGGCCCTTCATGATGCCGCCCTGCGCCTGGGACTGGACCTGCACGCCGTAGCTGGTGGCCATCATCGCGCCGGACTCCACCTGGCACGGTTCCCCCGGCGCCAGCATCAGCCGGGCGACGGCGAAAGAGGGCTGGTTGCGGACTCGGACCTGCATTGCGTTCTCCCCTAAGCGTGCTCTCAGACGACGCAGAGTCTTGCACGCCGTTCACGAAGGGGGAGGATGGTCCGGTGATCTCCGTCGACGACTACCGGGAGCGGATCACCGCGCTCCTGGGCACCGCTCCCGCGACCGTCCTCCCGCTCGCCGACGCGGCCGGCCTCGTGCTGGCCGAGGACGTGCCGGCGCGGGTTTCCCTGCCACCGTTCGACAACTCCGCGATGGACGGCTACGCGGTCCGCGCCGCGGACGTCGCTTCGGTGCCGGTGACGCTGCCGGTCGCCGACGACATCCCGGCGGGCCGGGTCGACGTCGGCACCCTCGAGCCGGGCACCGCGCACCGGATCATGACCGGCGCGCCGCTGCCGCCGGGCGCGGACGCCGTCGTGATGGTGGAGGACACCGACGGTGGCACGGAGACCGTGACGATCACCGCCGAGGCCCGCGCGGGCGCGCACGTCCGGCGGCTCGGGGAAGACGTCGTCGCCGGGAGCCTCGCGCTGGCCGCCGGGACCGTGCTGGGGCACTCGCACCTGGGGCTGGCCGCTGCGGTCGGGCTGGCCGAGGTGCGCGTGCACCGGCCGCTGCGGGTGCTCGTCGCCTCCACCGGCACCGAGCTGGTCGACGCGCCGGCGCCGCTGCGCCACGGCCAGATCTACGAGTCCAACAGCGTCATGCTGGCGGCGGCGATCCGCGAGCTCGGCTGCGAGGTCGAGGTGGTCCGCAGCGTCGTCGACGACGTCGAGGAGTTCCGCAAGGTCATCGAGCCGAGGCTGGCCGGCGCCGACCTGCTGGTCACCTCCGGCGGTGTCAGCGCCGGCGCGTACGAAGTGGTGAAGGACGCGCTCACCGGGCAGGGCGTCGAGTTCCAGAAGGTCGCGATGCAGCCGGGCGGGCCGCAGGGCAACGGGCGCTGGCACGGCGTGCCGGTCGTGACGCTGCCCGGCAACCCGGTGAGCGTGCTGGTTTCGTTCGAGGCGTTCCTGCGCCCCGCACTGCTGGCCGCGCTCGGCCACACCGTCGTCTCCCGGCGGCGGGTGCGGGCCCGGCTGACCGAGGCGATGAGCTCGCCGCCCGGGCGCCGTCAGTTCCGCCGCGGCGTGTTCACGCTGTCGGAGCGGGAGGTCACCGGGGCCGTCGGGCCGCACGGCGGCCCGGGGTCGCACCTGCTGGCCGCGTTCACCCAGGCCAACTGCCTGATCGTGCTGCCGGAGGACGTCAGCTCGGCTGCGGTTGGCGACGAGGTGGACGTCCTGCTGCTGTGACCGGGAAGTCGCGCAGCTTCCGGAACGGCGCGAGGATCGGGAGCGCGGCGACCAGCACGACGGACGCCACCCACAGCGTCTCGCGGACGCCGATCACCTCGCCGAGCACCCCGCCGAGGACCCCGGCCAGCGGGATCGTCCCGTAGGCGGCGAGCGAGGCGCTCGAAGTGATCCGGCCGAACAGCTCGGGCGGGCAGTACCCCTGCCGGAACGTGGTGGTGAGCACGTTCGACGCGACGACGCCCGCGCAGACGCCGAACACGCCGACGACGAACAGCGACAGCCGCCAGCCCGGTCCGCTCAGGGGCCCGAACACCATCATCGGCGCCGCGGCCACCTCGCACAGCAGGAACGCGCGGGCGGTGCCGAAGCGCGCGCCGAGCCGTCCGGCCAGCGCCGCACCGAGGACCCCGCCCAGCCCGGCCAGCGCCAGGACCAGGCCGACCAGGCCGGGGCCGGCGCCGAGGGTGCGGGACAGGAAGACGATCTGGATGGAGCTGTAGCCGGTCAGCGCGAGGTTGGACACCGCGCCGAACACCATCAGCGAGCGCAGGTACCGGTCGCCGGCGACGAACCGCAGGCCTTCGGCGATCTGGCTGTGCAACGGCGTCCGCTCGACCGGGACGACCGTCTCGCGGACGCGGATCGCCCGCACGCACAGCACGGAGACGCCGAAGCTGACGGCGTCGGCCAGCACCCCGCTGACCGGGCCGAACGCCTGCGCCAGCAACCCCGCCAGGCCGGGCCCGCCGACCTGCGTCGCGGATTCGCTGCCCTGCAGCTTGGAGTTGGCTTCGAGCAGTTCGCCCGCACTGACCAGTGCCGGGAGGTAGGCCCGGTAGGCGAGGGTGAAGAACACCTTCGCGACCCCGCCGAGCAGCGCGGCCACCAGCAGGTACGGCATGGTCAGCACGCCGAGGACGGCGGCGAGGGGGACACTGCCGAACACCGCCATCGACACCGTGTTGCAGGCCAGCATCACCGGCCGCTTCGGCAGCCGGTCGACCCACGCGCCGGCGGGCAGGCCGATCAGCAGCCACGGCAGCCAGGCCACCGCCGTCAGCAGCGCGACCTGGAACGTGGACGCCCCCAGCGTGATCACCGCGACCAGCGGCAACGCCGTGCTCGCGACCATGCTGCCGAGCATGCTGGTGGTCTCGCCGGTCCACAGCAGCCGGAAGCCGCGGTTCCCCCAGAGCCCCTTCACGGCTTGCCCAGCGAAACCCGCGCGGCGAAGAAGACGGGACGGCGCTCGACGCCGTCACCCGGTTCGGTGCGGCTCTCGAACTCGGTCAGCAGCAGCAGGACCCGCTCGTTCAGCTCCTCGAGGTCCGTGACCGACAGCCGCATCCACGTGTCGGTGCTGAACGCCGAGCCGCGCCACGGCTCCGGGTAGGTCTCGCGGTTCGCGATCCACTCGCGCGCGATCGCCGTCTGGTGGTCGAGGGTCAGCACCTCGGCGGCCTCCGCGATCGGGTCGCCCGGGAAGTCCTCGGCCGCCCACCGGATGGTCTTCACCGTGCGCTTCCACCAACGTTCCCGCTGGTCACGGGCCAGTTCGGGCGCCTCCTCGACCAGCTTGGCCGCGGCCAGCACCTTCATGTGGTGGCTGATGTTGCCGACCGCCTGGCCGGTCTTGCCCGCCAGCATCGACGCCGTGGCCGGGCCGTCCAGGTGAAGCAGTTCCATCAGCCGCCGCCGCAGCGGGTGCGACACCGCCGCCAGCACCTTCGAATCCCGGATGTTCCGGACCTCATCGCTCATGACGCACAAGAGTAGTTGTACAAGATTTGTTGTGCAATAGCTCTTGTACGACTGCGCGCGTAAGCTCCCGGCATGGGTTTCGTCGCATGGGTCATCTTCGGCGCGCTCGTCGGCTGGGCGGCCAACCTGGTCGTCGGCGGCCGGGACCGGCGCCGGCAGGGTTGCCTGGTCAGCGTGCTGGTGGGCGTGGTCGGCGCGGCCCTGGGCGGGCTGATCTACCGGCTCGCGACCGGCCAGGCGAAGTCGTTCGACTTCGACTTCCCCAGCTTCGGTGTGGCCATCCTGGGCGCCGTCGTGCTGCTGGCGATCCTGCGGCTCGTCAGCGGGATCGGCCGGCGCTCGGGCGATCGTTCGTAACGTTTGCCGGACGAACCGCGGTCACCACGGCGTCCGCCACTAAAGTGTGTCCTTCGGTGCTTCTTTCAGGCCCTGATTCCGCGGCCGGGTGCATGCGCCGTCGGGGGGTGCATGCACCCGGCTTCGTCTCAGCGCTTCGATGACGACGTCCACCGCGTGGTCCGGGTCGACGAGCGACGGCATCGGCACCTCGGCGATGTCCCGGCGCCACGCGCCGAGCAGCTCGGTGAGCCGAGCATCGGCGGCTTCGCGGCGGTCGGTCATCGGTCCTCACAGGTCTGGCGGGGATGCGCGCGGCAGCGCCCCGAACGGCGTCAACTACCCAGAGTTATCGCAGACTTCGACCTTGCGTTACCGCGAAGCCGGCACTCCCACCCGTGCCGGGGACACCCTCACGGAGGAGCCCGGCGGTACCGGACCAGACCCCCACCAGGGGCAGCGGTAGCGTGGTGGCGCCCGTACGCGGCCGCCGGAACCCCGGCGTCACCCGCCCTCACGACACGAAACCAGGGGACCCGACCATGAGCGGCACCCGGGGAGAATCCGCCGGCAATCCCGTCGCCCACGCCCTCCAGCTCGCCCGCGAGACGCTGCCGCCGATGCACCCGGCCGGTCGCCCGTTCGTGGCGGGCGGCGCGGTCGCGACGCTGGTCGCCCGCCGGTTCTCCAAGCGCCTGGGCGTCCTCGGCGCGCTGACGACCGTGGCGATGGCCGCGTTCTTCCGCGAGCCGAAGCGGGTCCCGCCGTCGCGCGGCGGCGTCGCGCTGGCCTCGGCCGACGGTCTCGTCTCCCTGATCGAGGAAGCCGTCCCGCCCGCCGAGCTCGGCCTGCCCGCCGAGCCGCGGCTGCGCGTGTCGGTGTTCCTCTCGGTGTTCGACGTGCACGTCCAGCGCGTGCCGGCGAACGGCGTGATCGAGCGCGTCGCCTACCGGCCGGGCAAGTTCCTCTCCGCGGACCTGGACAAGGCGAGCGAGGACAACGAACGCAACTCCGTGCTGATGCGCACCGAAGACGGCCACGAGCTCGTCGTCGTGCAGATCGCCGGGCTGGTCGCGCGCCGCATCCTCTGCGAGATCCGCGAGGGCGACAAGGTCGGCGCCGCCGCGACGTACGGCATCATCCGCTTCGGCTCCCGGGTCGACCTCTACCTCCCGCCGGGTTCGCGGGTGCTGGTCGCGAAGGGCCAGCGCACGGTCGGCGGCGAGACGGTGATCGCGGAACTCCCTGCGGCTGTGTCCGATTCGAAGGGCTGACCCATGGTCCGCGTGACCACGACGACCCCCGGCGTGCGGCTGCTGCCGAACGCCATCACCGTGCTGGCGCTCTGCGCCGGCCTGTCGGCGGTGCAGTTCGCGCTGACGAAGAACTACTCGATGGCGATCGCGTCGATCGGCATCGCCGCGGTGCTCGACAGCCTGGACGGCCGGATCGCCCGCCTGCTCGACGCGACGTCGAAGATGGGCGCGGAGCTGGACTCGCTGTCCGACGGCATCTCGTTCGGCGTCGCGCCGGCGCTGGTCATCTACGTGTGGCAGGCCGGCGCCGACCGGATCGGCTGGGTGGCGTCGCTGATCTTCGCCGTCTGCATGATCCTGCGGCTGGCCCGGTTCAACACGCTGCTGGACGACACCGAGCAGCCGCCGTACTCGAGCGAGTTCTTCGTCGGCGTCCCGGCGCCCGCGGGCGGCCTGCTCGCGATGCTGCCGCTGGTCGCGTGGCTGCAGTGGGGCGAGGGCTGGTGGTCGTCGCAGTGGGTCGTGTGGGCGTGGACGATCGCCATCGCGGCCCTGCTGATCAGCCGCATCCCGACGCTGTCGCTGAAGACGGTCAAGGCCCCGGCGAAGGCGATCGCGCCGCTGCTGATCGGCGTCGCCCTGCTGGCGGCGGCGATCATCCAGTTCCCGCTGGTCGCGCTGCTCGTCGCGATGGTCCTGTACCTGGCGCACATCCCGTACTCGGTCTACCGCAGCCGCTGGCTGGCCGCGCACCCCGAGGCCTGGACGGTCCCGCCGCGCGAGCGCCGGGCGATCCGCCGGGCGCGGTCCCAGCGCCGCCTCGGCCTGCGTCCCCCGCTGCGCAGGCGCGTCGCGGGCGCGGCGATGCGCGCCGTCCGCCTCCCCCGCAACGGCGAGTACGTCCGCACCCCCCGAGGCCCCCGCGAGAACGGCTCCGCCAACGGCGACGGCCAGCGCCGCCGCTCCTGGCGCCAGATCGGCCTACGCCGCAAGTAACCGTGTCGTCCTCCCCATCACGCGTGTCGACCCTCCAATCACGCGTGTCGACTCCGCAATCACGTGAGCCGACCCTCCAGGTACGCGAGCCGACCACCCGGGTACGCGATCGCGTGTGATCGAGCGGCCGACACGCGTGATCTAAGGGTCGACACGCGTGATTGGGGCGTCGACACGAGGTGCTAGCCCGTCGAGCCGAGGCCGCCGATCAGCAGGTCCAGCTGGTACTCGAAGTCCTGGACGCAGTCGCCGGACTCCAGCGCGGGCAGGACCCGGTGCAGGCTCGGCAGCTCCGACGGCGTCGCCATCCGACGGAAGTACGCGCCCACCGGTTCCGCCCGTACTGCGGAGGTCCCGGCGCCGGTGCCGGCCGCACCCGTCAGGACCGAGCCGAACAGCATCCCCAGCAACGACCGGTACGCCCGGGCCGTGGCTTCCTCCGACAGGCCCGCGTCGAGCAGCGCGTGCAGCAGCGCGTCGATCACCTTCAACGCCCCCGCCGACCGCGGGTTCGCGTCCTGCGCCGCCAGCGCCCGGACGACGACCGGGTGCCGCGCGAAGCTCGCGTACAACCCGTCGGCCAGCAGCCGGACCCGCGACTCCCACGGCAACGCCGGATCCGGCACGTCCACTTCCTCGAAGACCCGCGCGGTGAGCCCGTCGAGCAGATCGCCCTTGTTCGAGACGTGGTTGTAGAGCGACATCGCCTCGACGCCCACCGCGGCCGCGACCTTGCGCATCGACAGCGCCGCCAGCCCCTGCTCGTCGGCCAGCCGCAGCGCCGCGTCAAGTACTTTCCCACGGTTCAGACCCACACTTACAGTGTAAGTATGGACGCCGAAACCGTGCTCACCACCACCCGATCCGTGCGCCGCAAGCTCGACCTCGACCGCGACGTGCCCCAGGACGTCCTCGACGGCTGCTTGGAGATCGCTCAGCAGGCCCCCGCCGCGGGCAGCATGGCCGCGCAGTTCCGCTGGCTGCTCGTGCGGGACGCGAAAACCAAGGCCGAGATCGCCGCGTACACCCGCGAAACCGCCGAGACGGCGTGGGCGAAGTACGGCCACCTCGTCGAGGAACGCGCCCTCACGTCGGCGCGGCACCTCGTCCGGAACCTCGAACGGGTGCCCGTGCTGGCGATCCCCTGCATGATCGGCCGCCCGCCGGCCGACGCGTTCACGCAGTCCGCGTACTTCGGCTCGGCCTACCCGGCGATCTGGAGCTTCCAGCTGGCGCTGCGCGCCCGCGGCCTCGGCAGCTCGATCTGCGGCTACCACCTGCAGGACCACGAAGCCGACGTCGCCGCCCTGCTCGGCATCCCGGACGGCGTCACACAGATCAGCCTGCTCGCCGTCGCGTACACGACCCAGCGCGACTTCCGCCCGGCGGCGCGACCGGCGGTCCGGGACATCACCTACTTCGACGCGTGGGAGCGCTCCGCATCGCTAGGGTGAACGGCGTGAGCCACCCCCAGATCACGCTGACCGTCCGGCACACGCCGTCCGCGCTGGACACCCGCCGCGGCGTCGTCCGGCTGCACCCCGAAGTCCTCGACGCGCTGGGCCTGCGGGCCTGGGACGCGGTGCACCTGACCGGCGCCCGCGTCAGCGCCGCGCTCGCGGCGCCCGCCGACGAGACCGGCGTGCCGGGGGTGCTGCTCACCGACGACGTCACGATGTCGAACCTCGGCGTCACCGAAGGCGCCGAGGTCGTCGTCGCGCCCGCCGACGTGTCGGCCGCGCGGACGGTGACGGTCGCGGGGTCGCGGCTGGCCAGCGCGTCGGTCAGCCCGCACGTGCTGCGGCTGGCGCTGATCGGCAAGGTCCTGACCATCGGCGACGCGGTTTCGCTGCTGCCGCAGGACCTCGCGCCGCAGCCGGGGTCGGACCCGGCCGGCCTGCGCGGCCAGCTGTCACGCGCCATCGGCGCGACCTGGACGAACGAGCTGCTGACCGTCACGGCGACCGAGCCCGCGGGCACTGTCGCGGTTGGACCGTCCACTGTGGTCGTCTGGCGTGACGGCGCCCGGCCCGCCGCCGAACCCGCCGCGCCGCGGACGGCGACCGCGCTCGTCCGCACCACCGCCGTCACCGCGGCTGAGGAGTGGATCGACGCCGAAATCGTCGAAGACGAGGTCGAGGCCGAGGAGCTCACCGAGCCGGCCGTGGCGGTGGCCGACCTGATCGGCGGCGAAGCGGCCGCGCGCAAGCTGTCCGAGTGGTTCGACCTGGCCTTCCACCGGCCCGAGCTGCTCGCGAAGCTGGGCGCGCCGGCCCACCTCGGCGTGCTGCTGTCCGGGCCGGAGGGCGTCGGCAAGGCGACGCTCGTGCGGTCGGTGGCGCAGGCCGAGAACGTCAAGGTCGTGCCGGTGGCCGCGCCCAACCTCGCGGTGCTGGACCCGAACGTCGCGGTGGCGCGGCTGCGCGAGGCGATCCGCGCCGCGTCCGGCCCGACCGTGCTGCTGATCACCGACGTCGACGCGCTGCTGCCCGCGACCACGCCGCCGCCGGTGGCCACGGTCGTGCTGGAGGAGCTGCGCGCGGCCCTGCGCCGCGACCGCCTCGCCGTGGTCGCGACGACGGCCCGCGCCGAGTCGGCCGACCCGCGGCTGCGGGCCGCGGACCTGCTGGACCGCGAGCTGGGCCTGGCCCTGCCGGACGCGAAGACCCGCCGTGAGCTGCTGAACGTCCTGCTCCGCGACGTCCCGCTGGAGCCGGGCATCGACTGCGGCGCGCTCGCCGAGCGGACGCCGGGGTTCGTCGCGGCGGACCTCATCGCGCTGCGGCGGGACGCGGCACTGCGAGCCGCGCTGCGCCAGCGGGAAGAGGACGAGCCGCGCGTCTCGCAGCAGGACCTGGTGGACGCGCTGGCGACCGTCCGGCCGGTCTCGATGTCCACTTCGGACAACCTGGCCACCGGCGGGCTGACGCTGGACGACGTCGGGAACATGGTCGACGTCAAGCAGTCCCTCACCGAGGCCGTGCTGTGGCCGCTGCGGTACCCGGACTCCTTCGCCCGGCTCGGCGTCGACCCGCCGCGCGGCGTGCTGCTCTACGGGCCGCCCGGTGGCGGCAAGACGTTCCTGGTGCGGGCGCTGGCCGGCACCGGCGCGCTCAACGTGTTCGCCGTCAAGGGCGCCGAGCTGATGGACAAGTGGGTCGGCGAGTCGGAGCGCGCGGTGCGGGAGCTGTTCCGCCGCGCCGCCGAGGCCGCGCCGTCGCTGATCTTCCTGGACGAGATCGACGCGCTGGCCCCGCGCCGCGGCCAGTCGTCGGACTCCGGCGTCGCCGACCGCGTGGTCGCGGCGCTGCTGACCGAGCTCGACGGCGTCGAGCCGATGCGCGAGGTCGTCGTGCTCGGCGCGACGAACCGGCCCGAGCTGGTCGACCCGGCGCTGCTGCGGCCGGGCCGGCTGGAGCGCCGCGTCTACGTGCCGCCGCCGGACGCCGAGGCCCGCACGGCGATCCTGACCGCGACCTCGAAGAACACCCCGCTGGCTTCCGATGTGGACCTGGCCGCGGTGGCGTCCACTCTGGACGGTTACTCGGCGGCCGACTGCGCGGCGCTGATCCGCGAAGCGGCGCTGACGGCGATGCGCGAGTCGCTGGAAGCCCACGAAGTCACCGCGGCCCACCTCGAAACGGCCCGCAAGACGGTCCGGCCGAGCCTGGACCCGGGCCAGCTCGCGGCCCTGGAGGCCTACGCCCACGCCCAGGCCGGGGACTGAAGCCGGAACTCGCGTGATCCGGCCCGGATCCCACGTGATCGGGGCCGGAACTCGTGAGTTCCGGCCCCGATCACGCGAGTTACGTGCTCAAGCACGCGAGTTACGGGTCAGCTGCCCTTGTGGCCTGACTCGTATTCCTTCGTCACGATGATGATCACGCCCGGGCTGGCGCTCTCGATCCCGGGGAAGCGGGGCTCGGCCTTGATCTGGAACTCCTGCGCGAGCTGCTTCGCCGCGGCTTCCTCGTCGGTGCCCGGGCGGTAGAACGCCGTGGTCACCGGGATCGTGCCCTGCGAGTAGTTGCCGACCTCGTTGACGGTCCAGCCGTCACCGCGGAAGTCGCTCGCGGCCCGCTCGGCGAGGTCCTTGATCAGGGAGTTGTTGAAGACCCGGACGGTCACCCACTTGTTGCCCGTCTGCTGGTCGCCGGGCTGACCCGGCTGCCCGGACGTCGGCTGCCCCGGTGTGGGCTGGCCGGGCGTCGGCGACGACGGCGTGGGTGACGTCGGAGGGGTCGTGGACGACGGCGGCGGTGTCGACGGCGAGGTCGGCGGCGACGTCCCGCCCGGCGGCGTGCCGGGCTGGGTGCTGGGCGTACCGCTCGGCCCGGCTTCGTTCGAACCGCCACCACTCAACGCGGAGATCCCGCCGATCACGGCGGCGACGATCGCCACGCCGATCAGCACGACGCCCGCGGCCTTCATCGGCCGGGACATTCCCGAAAACACGCTCATTTCAGCTCGATCCCCAGTCGCCTGGCCCCACGCTTGCGCTGGCGGGCGGCGCGCGTCTTGCGCAGCCGCTTCACCAGCATCGGGTCGGCCTCGATCGCCTCCGGCTTCTCCAGCAGCTTGTTCAGCAGCTGGTAGTAGCGCGTGCTGGAGACTTCGAAGCGCTCACGGATGGCGTTCTCCTTCGCACCGGCATGTCGCCACCACTGGCGCTCGAAAGCGAGGATCTCGACCTCGCGTTCGGTCAGGCCGGGTACGGGCTTCGGCGGCGACGGCTGCGGCTCAGCCATCGACTCCGCGGCGTCCATCCGAGTCCCTCTCAATCGGGCGACATGGTGATCCAGACCTACCTCTTCCGCGGGCGTCATTCAACCACGGATCAGCACGCCGACGTGGGCATCGACATCGGCGCGTCACGGTCTGATGCAGGTCTACCAGAAGGGTCCGACTAAACTGCCCGCTCGTGACCGTCCACGCCATCCGGATCGCCGGCGACCCCGTGCTGCACCACCCGACTCGGGAGATCACCGAGTTCGACGAGAAGCTGCGCGTCCTCACCGACGACATGTTCGAGACGATGTACGAAGCCGAGGGCGTCGGCCTGGCGGCCAACCAGATCGGCCTCGACCTGCGGGTGTTCGTCTACGACTGCCCGGACGACGAGGGCGTGCGCCACAAGGGCGTCGTCGTCAACCCGAAGCTCGAGACGTCGGCGATCCCGGAGACCATGCCGGACCCGGACGACGACTGGGAGGGCTGCCTCTCGGCGCCCGGCGAGTCGTACCCGACGGGCCGCGCGTCGTGGGCGAAGGTGACCGGCTCCGACATCGAAGGCAACCCGATCGAGGTCGAGGGCACCGGTTACTTCGCGCGCTGCCTGCAGCACGAGACCGACCACCTCGACGGCTACCTCTACCTCGACCGGCTCGTCGGGCGCCACGCCCGCGCCGCGAAGAAGATGCTGAAGTCCAACAAGTGGGGCGTCCCGGGCCTGTCGTGGCTGCCGCCACGCACCCCGGAAGACGACGGCGCCGTCATCTGACCCCGGCCCCGAGCGCCCCAATGTGGCGTTGGGTGCGTCCAACGCACCCAATGTGGCGTTCGGTGCGTCCAACGCACCCAACGCCACATTGGGGCGTTTGAGACTCAGCAGCCGAGGAAGTGGCAGCGGACCACGCGGGGCGTTTCGAGCACAGAGCCCGCCTTGACGTCCTGGGCCAGGCGGACGTACTGCGCGTGCGTCCAGGCCAGCGGCGTCGCCGAGGTGTTCGGCGTGCCGGCCGGGAACCCCGTCTGGCCCGACGGCGGGTTCTCGTCCCACACCTGCTCCGGCATGGTCTCCGCCGAGCTGCTCACCCGGCCGAGGTCACGCAGCCGCCGCGCGGCCGAAGACGGCTGGCCCAGCGTCAGTTCGTACTCACCGCGTTCGCCGGCCAGCAGCGGCCACAGCCGGCCGAACGTCGTGCGGCTCTCGGCCGGGAACGTGTAGTCCCACGGTGAGCCGTCCGCCTGCTCGCCGTAGCCGTCCTTCGTGTAGCGGTGCCAGAACTGACCGGTCGGCGTGGTGAACGAGATCTCCTTGTCGGTGACGCGCACGCTGTTGCGGATCACCGGGTCGTCGGCGCGGTAGATGCCGAGGCGCACCAGGTCGAGGAACCCGGCGTCGGTGACCGCGCGCTGGTCCATCGTCACGCTCGAGTTGCCGAGGTTGTACGTCGTCCCGGCGTTGGCGTTGCCGTCCTTGGTGAGCCGCACGAAGTACGGGTCCTTCGAAAGCGGCCCGTTCGTGGTGATCGTCTGCTTCGGCAGGTCGGCCTTGAACTTGTCCGCCGCGGCCAGGTACCTCTTGGCGTCGGCGGCCGCGCCGTTGTGCGACGCGATGTCCGCGGCGCACACCAGCCCGGCGATCACCGAGGCGATGGTCGACGGGGACCAGCCGTCCTGCTCCTCCCAGCGTTCCTGCTGCGTCCACGGCGCCGCCTGGCCGTCAGGACCCTTGTAGGACAACAGGAAATCGGCGGCCTTGCGCACGCCCGGCCAGACGTCGTTGCGGCCGAGCTGCTGGGCGAGCACGATCGGGAAAGCGGTTTCGTCGAGCTGGACCGACGTCCAGTACGGCACCCCGTCGACCCGGCTGTTCTGCGGCATGTGGCCGTCGGCCTGCTGCTGCGTGCCGAACATGTAGGTCACCGCGCGGCTGGCGGCCGCCGTGTCGCCGCCGGCGGCCAGGCCGGTCGCGATCTGGTAGAGGTCGCGCGGCCAGACCAGGTGGTAGGTGCCGGACGGCGACCACTCCGGGTCGTTGTTCCCGAACCGCCACGGCATGCTCGGCGACGCGATGAACGCGCCCGGGTGGTGCTTGTCCTCGCTCGCGGCCAGCGTCAGCATCGACGCTTTGTAGAGGTCGCGCTCGCTGTCGGTCTTCAGCGACGACGGCGGTTTGCTCACCCCGCGCAGGTACTGCTCCCAGCCGCGGTCGTAGGCGCGGGTGATGACGCCGAACCCGCGTCGCTGCGACGCCTGCGCGTTGCCGAGCGCGTCGGCCGCATTCGCGCCCATGCCGAGCGCGAGGGTGACGTGCCGGGTGCGCACGCCGTCGGCCGCGGTCTGCCCGGTGAGCACGACGTTGCCGTTGCCGGCGGTGTCGTAGGTCGCGAGCTTGAACGTCTTCGCGAGCTGGGTGCCGCCGTCGGACACGCCCGCGTAGCCGACGCTCGTGCGCGTGAAGCCGGGCTTCGCGGTGAGGGCGGCGGCGTTGGTGGCGTCCGCCGCGGTGAGCGCGTCCCCCTTGCGGGCGGCCGAGTCGTCGGAGCCGTCGTTGGTCAGGTCCGGGTCGGCGACCGCGTAGAGCTGGTACGGCCGGCCGGTGAGCGACTGGAAGTCGACGTCGACCAGCACGGTCGTCGCGGCCGGGTCGGTGACGTAGGTCTTGCGCAGCCGCCACCGGTGCTGGTCGTCGGTGATGGTCTGCTCGTAGGTCAGGCTGTCGTCGTCGGTCCGCCGGACCTGCTGCGACTTGGCCGTGTTGTCGGCGACGGCGAAGCTGCGGCCGTCGGTGACGACGAAGTTCATCGAGCGGACGCTGGGCGTGGACAGGTCCGGGTAGTAGACCTCGGACAGCTGCCCGCCCTGGAGCGTGAACCAGACGTTGCTGCCGCGATCGTGGGCCGTGCCGAAGCCGGTCTTGTTCGCGGGCAGCCAGCTGGGATGGGCGCCGGGTGCGCCGGGAGCCGTCCCCTGGGCCGCCGCGGTCGCCGGTATGAGTCCGGTGACCAGCAGCCCGGCGAGTGCCGGAACCATGAGTTTGCGCATATCAACCCCACAGTGATGTCGCTTCTGCACCGTTACAGAAGCGACAGGCAGTGTCTCGCCGATTCTTCACGGGCGCATGGTCCGAACCGGTGAACCACTGACCGTCACTGGTCCGGTCACGCCGCCGGTTCACCAGCAGCGAACGGACTTCCGGCCGTTCGCGGCGCACACTTGAAGTACCTGCAACGGTGTAATCGAGGTACTCCATGGACGAGGCGATGGACGCCTACTCGCGCGCGGTCAGCACGGTCGCCAAGACCGTCACCCCGCACGTCGCCGGGGTTCAGCTCGGGCGCGGCAGCGGCTCCGCGGTCGTCTTCGCCGACGACGGCTACCTGCTGACCAACGCCCACGTCGTCGACGGCGAACGCCACGGCGTCGCGACCTTCGCCGACGGCAGCGAAGCCCGCTTCGACGTCGTCGGCGCCGATCCGCTGTCCGATCTCGCCGTGCTGCGGGCGCGGGACGAGACGCCGTCCGCCGCCGTGCTCGGGGACGCCGACCACCTCGTCGTCGGGCAGCTCGTGGTGGCGATCGGCAGTCCGCTCGGGTTCTCCGGGTCGGTGACCGCCGGCGTCGTCAGCGCGCTCGGCCGGGCGCTCCCGGTGCGGCACGGGCGCGCCGGCCGGGTGATCGAGGACGTCATCCAGACCGACGCCGCGCTCAACCCGGGCAACTCCGGCGGCGCGCTCGCCGACTCCGCCTGCCGCGTCGTCGGGATCAACACCGCCGTCGCGGGCGTCGGGCTCGGGCTCGCCGTGCCGATCAACTCGACGACGCGCCGGATCATCGACACGCTCGTCGTCGAAGGCCGGGTGCGGCGGGCGTACCTCGGCGTCGTCGGCGTGCCCGCGCCGCTGCCCGACGACGTCGCCGAGCGCACCGGCCAGGAAGCCGGGCTGCGCGTGCGGGAAGTCGTCTCCGGCGGGCCCGCCGAACGCGCCGGGCTGCGAACGGGTGATCTCGTGCTGACCGTCGGGCGCGCCCGGGTGTCGGACGCGCAGGGCATCCAGCGGCAGCTGTTCGCCGAAGTGATCGGCACCGCACTGCCGATCACCGTGCTGCGCAACGGAGCCATGGTCGACGTCTACGCCACACCGGCCGAACTGGTCGGGTGAGGTGAGCGGACTTGAGTCTGGCGCCCCGGCGTGGCATGGTCGGTGGCACAACACCACAACGCGGGAGCTCGCGCCATGGCGGGCTGAGAGGGTGACTGGGGATTTGTCCCGGGTGTCACCGACCGCATGAACCTGACCGGGTAATGCCGGCGTAGGGAGTGAAAGTCGTTGACAACGCTGGAGAACTCTGCTGCCCAAAAGCGTGACGTCTCCGTCACGACCGGGCCCATCACGGGCTCACACAAGATCTACCACCAGACCGAGTCCGGACTGCGTGTTCCCGCGCGCCGGATCGACCTCTCGAACGGCGAACACTTCGACGTCTACGACACTTCGGGCCCGTACACCGACCCTGAAGCGAACATCGACGTCCACAGTGGACTGCACCGGCTGCGGGCCGGCTGGGCCGACGGCCGGGAGCACAACACGCAGCTCGGCTGGGCCAAACAAGGCGTCGTCACCAGGGAAATGGAGTACATCGCGGCTCGCGAGCGCGTCGAAGCGGAGTTCGTGCGCGCCGAGGTCGCGAGCGGCCGTGCGGTGATCCCGGTCAACCGGCGCCACCCCGAGTCCGAGCCGATGATCATCGGGAAGAACTTCCTGGTGAAGATCAACGCGAACATGGGCAACTCGGCCGTCTGGTCGTCGGTCGAGGAGGAGGTCGACAAGATGGTGTGGGCCACCCGCTGGGGCGCCGACACCATCATGGACCTCTCCACCGGCAAGCGGATCCACGAGACGCGCGAGTGGATCATCCGCAACTCGCCGGTGCCGGTCGGCACCGTGCCGATCTACCAGGCGCTGGAAAAGGTCGACGGGGAACCGGAAAAGCTGTCGTGGGAGGTCTACCGCGACACCATCGTCGAGCAGTGTGAGCAGGGCGTCGACTACGTCACGGTGCACGCCGGTGTGCTGCTGCGCTACATCCCGCTGACCGCGCGGCGCGTCACCGGCATCGTCAGCCGCGGCGGCTCGATCATGGCCGCGTGGTGCCTCGCGCACCACCAAGAGTCCTTTTTGTACACGCACTTCGAGGAACTCTGCGAGCTGTTGCGCCAGTACGACGTCACGTTCTCCCTCGGCGACGGCCTGCGCCCGGGCTCGATCGCCGACGCCAACGACCGCGCGCAGTTCGCCGAGCTGGAAACGCTCGGCGAACTGACGCACCTCGCGCGCTCGCACGACGTCCAGGTGATGATCGAGGGCCCCGGCCACGTGCCGATGCACAAGATCAAGGAGAACGTCGAGCTGGAGGAACGGCTCTGCGGCGAGGCGCCGTTCTACACCCTCGGTCCGCTCACGACGGACATCGCGCCGGCGTACGACCACATCACGTCGGCCATCGGCGCGGCGCAGATCGGCTGGTACGGCACGGCGATGCTGTGTTACGTCACGCCGAAGGAGCACCTCGGCCTGCCGAACCGCGACGACGTCAAGACCGGCGTGATCACGTACAAGATCGCCGCGCACGCCGCCGACCTGGCCAAGGGGCACCAGTACGCGCAGGAGTGGGACGACGAGCTGTCCAAGGCGCGCTTCGAGTTCCGCTGGAACGACCAGTTCAACCTGTCGCTCGACCCGGACACGGCGCGCGCGTTCCACGACGAGACCCTGCCCGCCGAGCCGGCCAAGACCGCGCACTTCTGCTCGATGTGCGGCCCGAAGTTCTGCTCGATGCGGATCACGCAGGACGTCCGCAAGTACGCCGAGGAGCATGGACTGTCCACTGTGGAGGCCATCGAAGCGGGCATGGCCTCGAAGTCGGCGGAGTTCACCGAGTCCGGCGGCCAGGTCTACCTGCCCGTGGTGCAACCGTGACTCCACCCACCGCCCTCACCATCGCCGGATCCGACTCCGGCGGTGGTGCGGGCATCCAGGCGGACCTGCGCACGTTCTTCGCTCATGGTGTCCACGGGCTCGTCGCACTGACCGCCGTAACCGTGCAGAACTCCTTGGGCGTCCAGGGTTTCACCGAGATCCCCGCCGACGTCGTGGCCGCGCAGATCAAGGCCGTGGCGACGGACATGGGCGTCAATGCGGCCAAGACGGGCATGCTGGCGACGGCGGAGATCATCCGAGCGGTGGCCAAAACCCTGGACGAGGTCGGCGGCGACACCCCGCTGGTGGTCGACCCGGTGGCGGCGTCGATGACGGGCCACGCGCTGCTGCGCGAGGACGCCCTGGAGGCGATCCGCACGGAGCTGTTCCCCCGCGCGACGCTGATCACCCCGAACCTGGACGAGGTCCGCCTGCTGACGGGCATCTCGGTGGTTTCTCCCGCATCCCAACGGGAGGCGGCCGAGGCACTACTGGCCTTCGGTTCGCAGTGGGTCCTGGTCAAGGGCGGCCACATGACGGGCAGCACCTGCGTAGACCTGCTGACCGACGGCGACTCGTTCCTGTCGTTGAGCGGCCCCCGCTACGAGACGGAGAACACCCACGGCGGCGGTGACACGTTGGCCTCGGCGATCACGTCGTCGCTGGCGAAGGGAGCCTCGGTCCCGGACGCGGTGACGGCGGGCAAGCGGTTCATCGAGCGCTGCGTCGCGGAGTCCTACCCACTGGGCGCGGGTGTGGGCCCGGTGTCGCCGTTCTGGGTGCTCGGCTCGTCGTGAGTGTTTAGGGCGGTTCTAACCGCCCTAAACACTCACGAGAGCCGCGGCAGACCCACTAACCGCGGGCGAGCACCTGCGGCAGCAGCGTCGTGAGCCCGGTCCAGTCGGACGTGATCACCGACGCGTGCTGCTGTTGAAGCCGCCGCCGGAGGTCGCCGTGACCGGGATGCTCGCCGCCGTCGCCGAACAGGGCTTGAGCCCGCTCGCGGTCGAGATCATCTGGGACGGCGACTCGCGGGGCTGGATCCCCACGCTGTGCGTCGTCGTGGCGCGTCCGGAGTACGAACTGGTCACCCTGGCCAGGTTCGCCGGTCACCTCGGCCGCACGCAGCCGACCGATGAAGAGGCGTCGGAGAAGGGCCAGTCGCTGGCGGCCGCGCTCGACGTTCCGTTCTACTTCCCGCTGCGCGACCGGCCTGACACCGACCAGCCGCACTGGTGGGACCGGCCCGGCGCGTGAACCGGCCCCACCCGTGCGCTCAGCGGGTCGTCAGGTGCGGGGCGTCGACCGCCCAGTACCAGTTGTTGCCCGCCGCGTAGAGGCGCCACGTGTAGCGGGCCGAACGAGCGCCCGCCGGGACCTGCACCGACGCCGTCGTCGGCTGGGACAGGATGTCGCCGCCCCGGTTCGCGGAAGAGGACTCCGGGCCGTACGCCAGGACCGGCTGCTCCGCGCCGCCGTCGAAGGACACCGTCAGGGCGCCGCGCTGGGTGCCGTCCTGGCGGTAGTGCGAGACGAAACCGACGTCCACTGTGGACTTACCGGTCACCGCAAGCGCCGGCGACACCAGCGAAGAGTCGAAGGTCCCCGAAGAAGACGGCGACCCCTTGTCGTCCCACTCGTCGGGGTCCGCCACCGCGAACACGCCCCGGGCGCGCACGTTCGCCTCCCGCTCCTGCCCGGGCGCGGTGCGCGTCCAGAAGTCGTCGTTCGTGAACGCCCAGCCCTGCCACTCCGTGACACCCGCGGGCATGGCCGACGCGTTGCGGACCGTCCAGCCCGACGGCGCGTCGTGCGTCCAGCCGAGCACCGACGCCGGGACGCCCGTTTCGTCCACCCGCGGCTTCAAGACCGCCGAGTCGAACGGATCCGCGGGAAGCGAGCCCAGCGCGTAGCCGTCCAGGGAAAGCGAGATTCCCAGGTGCCGCAACGCCGTCGGCGCGATGTCGACGATCTTCGGCGCCACCGCGGGCGTTCCGGCCGGCACCGCGCCGCCCGCCGCGACCACGAACGTCATGCGCTCCTCGGGGCTGTCGCCACCGTGGCCGCCGGGGCCGGTGTGGCCGTGGTCGGTCGTCAGCATGACCAGCCAGTCTTCGGTGGCGTACGAGGGTCGCGCGCTGATCGCTGCCAGCAGCCGGCCGAGGTACGCGTCGTCCGCGCGCAGGGTCGCCGCGTACTCCGGCGAGTCGGCGCCGTGCGCGTGGCCCGCCTCGTCCGTGTCTCCGAAGTAGACGAACGACGCGTCGGCCTTGTCCTGCTTCAGGTGCTTCTCGGCGTCCGCGGCGATCTGCGGGTCCGTGTTCTCGTAGCCGGCGCTGTCGCCGTCCAGGACGTACTTGCGGTCCTGACCGGTCCGCAGGATCTTGTCGCCGATCGGCTTCCAGTCGACGGCGGCGTACGTGTCGAGCGCTGGGTTCGCCGTCTCGGCGCGCGCCAGCCAGCTCGGGTAGGCGGCCAGGTTGTTGCCGGTGAACGCGTTGTCCTTGACCAGGTGCTTGTCGGGCCAGACGCCGGTGAGGATCGACGACCAGCCGGGCCCGCTGAGCGTCGGCGCCATCCCGCTGCCGTACAGCGAGCTCCGCGACGAGTACCCGCGCTGGACCAGCGCGTGCACGTTCGGCGTGTCGGCGGCGAGGAGCTTGTCGAACCGCGTGCCGTCGAGCCCGATCACCAGCACCTTGGGCGTCTTCGCCGCGCCCTCGGCTACGCCGGTGGCCAGCCCCGCGGCCGCCACCAACGCCGTGACCAGGCAGAACAGTCTCCGCATGAACCCTCCAGGAATTGGTTCGGATGAGTTACCCGGAGGTTAGGGAGTCACGAAGACGAAGAGGTGAACGCGCGGCGAAACCCGGTGAGCCATCAGCGGACCGGCTGCAGCTCCCGGCCGTCGTAGGACTCGCGGGCCGAGCGGATGCGGCCGAAGTTGGCCTGGGACCAGGCGCTCAGCGCGATCAGGTGCGCGCCGACCTCGGCGCCCATGTCCGTGAGCGCGTACTCCACCGATGGCGGTGTCGTCGGGTAGACCGTGCGCGTCAGGAAGCCGTCGCGCTCCAGCTGGCGGAGGTTCTGGGTCAGCATCTTCTGGCTGACGCCGTCGACCGCGCGGCGCAGCTCGCCGAAGCGGTGCGGGCCGCGGGCCAGCGCGCCCAGGACCAGGGCCGTCCACTTGTTGGCCAGCAGGTCCAGCACGTCACGGCACGGGCAGCTGCGGAGGTAGACGTCCCAGGGTCCGTCCTGGTCGCAGGTGGTTTCCATCGGGTACCTACTTTACGAAGAAGTGCCTTCTGGCGAAAAGTGCCTACCCGTCCGAGTATAGGAGCCGACCCCGGAAAGAAGGAGCGAACAGATGCGCATCGTGACCCAGCAGGCACTCGGCGGCCCGGAGGTGCTGACCGTCACCGAAGCACCGCGGCCGGCCCCCGGGCCCACGGAGGTCCTGGTGCGGGTGCACGCCGCCGGGATCAACCCGGTCGACTGGAAGGTGCGCGCCGGCGGCGGGTTCCTCGGCGAGCCGCCGTTCACCGTCGGCTGGGACGTCGCCGGCGTCGTCGAGGAGACCGGCTTCGGCGCCACCGGCGTCCGGCAGGGCGACGAAGTCCTCGGCATGCCCTGGTTCCCGCGCCCGGCCAACGCCTACGCGGAGTACGTCACCGCGCCCTCGCGCCACTTCGTGCGCAAGCCCGCCGGACTCTCGTTCGCCGAGGCCGCCGCGCTGCCGCTGGCCGGGCTGACCGCCTGGCAGGGCCTGGTCGACGTCGGGAACGTCCACAGCGGACAGCGGGTGTTCGTCGACGCCGCCGCGGGCGGGGTCGGGCACCTCGCCGTCCAGATCGCCAAGGCGCGCGGCGCGTACGTGCTCGGCACGGCCAGCGCGGGCAAGCACGACCTGCTGCGTGAACTCGGCGTCGACGAGCCGATCGACTACCACGACGAAGCCGCGACAGCGTCCGATGTGGACGTCTACTTCGGACTCGTCGGCGAGGAGAGCGACCTGCGCTGGCTGCCCGCGATCAAGGAAGGCGGACTGCTGATCGGCGTGCCCAGCGGCGTCGGCGACCGGGTCGAAAAGGCGGCTGCCGAACGGAAAGTGCGGACGGAACGAATCCTCGTCGAACCGGACCGCGGCGGGCTGACCGGCCTCGTCGAGCTGATCGAGGCCGGTCAGCTGAAGGTCCGCGTCGAGCAGACCTTCCCGCTGGAAGACGTGGCGAAGGCGCACGAGCTGGGTGAGTCCGGCCGGGTGGCCGGGAAGCTCGTGCTGACCGTCTAACCCCTGGCGAGCACCTGGGGCAGCACCGTCGTGAGCCCGGTCCAGTCGGACGTGATCACCGACGCGTGCTGCTTCGCCAGGTCGGCGACGCGCTGGTTGGCCTGCTCGACCGTCGGGTTGTGGGCGTCGATGGCCGGCGCGACGTTCTGGCCGTCGGTCATCACGACGTAGTAGTGGTTGGTGTCGTACCAGCCCGGCCCGGTCTGGGTGACCCACGCGTTCGCGTCGCCGTCGAAGACCACGAACCACGGCTTGAGGTCGGCGGTGTACTTGTCGCGCGGGTCACCGCCGGCCGCGCCGTGCACGGTCGGGAAGATGTAGGCGTCGCCGATCCGGCCGGCGTTCTTGAGCCCGACCAGGTAGCGGCCGTACTCGACGTCGGTCTTCAGCGTGTCGGTCGGGTTCTGCTCCTCCACCGTGCCCGGGATGATCTCGGTGATCACCCGGCCCCGCAACGCGTCCACGGACGGCCAGTTGTCCGCCTTGGCCGCGTCGTCGAGCGTGCCGTAGCCGCCGAGCAGCTCCCCCGGGCGGAAGGCGACGCTGCCGAGGTGCGAGCGGAACGTGGCGTCCAGCTCGTCCGGGCCCATGCCGGTGTTGTCCGAGAAGCCGGTCTTCATCTCGAGCTTGAGCGTGAGCGGCGTGTGCCCCGGGTGGGCCGCGAGCCAGATCCGGATGTCGTCGAGGCAGTACTCCAGGTTCTTGTTCTTCCCGCCGGTGTACAGCTGCGCCGCCGACGTCGCCGCGACGCAGTTGTTGCTGTTCCCCAACGGGTTCGAGTGGCTGACCTTCCACTCGTGGGTGAAGAAGTCGGGCCATACGTCGAGCTCGATCAGCGACGAGCCGGCGTCGAGCGCCCTGGCCAGGTAGTCGTAGGCCGCCGGGTCGTACGTGTTGTGCACGCCGACCGTCGTGACGTGGGAGAGCTTCGGGCCGTCCGCATTGGCGGCGGTCGCCCCGGAGAACGTGAGAGCGGCCGTGAGGAGTACCACCGAGAAGAGCTTCATCCAGGCTCCTTCGCCCATACAGTGCCGATGGTTACCAATCCGACAGCAGCCACGGCGGAAACCGGCGCCTCGTGCAGACCGGCTGCGGACCGTATCCGCCTACTTCCTGCCAGATTGGTAACTGGTGAGTAGCCCACACAATGTGCCACCGTGGTGGCCTGTTGATGAAGCAAAAGCGGCCGATTGGCCTAGACCAGAAGTCGGGAAGAGAATGACCACGAGCCCGCCCACCGCGTTGACCATCGCCGGTTCGGACTCCGGCGGCGCCGCCGGTCTGCAAGCGGATCTGCGCACGTTCCTGACCTGCGGCGTCCACGGCCTGGTCGCGGTCACCGCCGTCACGGTGCAGAACACCCTGGGCGTGCACGACCGCGCCGACCTGCCGCCGCACATCGTGGCCGGGCAGATCGAGGCCGTCGCGGCGGACATGGGTGTCGGCGCGGCCAAGACGGGCATGCTGGCGTCCGCGGCGATCATCGACGCCGTCGCGGCGGCGTGCGACAAGGCGGAGATCGGCCGCGACGAGAAGATCCCGTTCGTCGTCGACCCGGTCGCGGCCTCGATGCACGGCCACCCGCTGTTCGACGACGCCGGCCTGCGCGCCCTGCGCGACGAGCTCCTGCCGCGCGCGACGGTGCTCACCCCGAACCTCGACGAGGTCCGGCTGCTGACCGGGATGACGGTGAAGGACCGCGAGGGCATGCACACCGCGGCGGTGGTGCTACACCGGATGGGCCCGCGCTACGTCCTGGTCAAGAGCGGCCACCTGCAGGCGGACCCGGAGTGCGTCGACCTGCTCTTCGACGGCTCGACGTTCGTGGAGCTGCCGGGCGAGCGCTACCCGACCCAGCACACGCACGGCGCGGGCGACACGATGGCGTCGGCGCTGACGGCGGGCCTGGCGAAGGGCATGTCGGTGGTGGAAGCGGCCCGCTACGGCAAGTGGTTCGTGTCCCAGGCGGTCGAGCACGCCTACCCGATGGGCGCCAAGGTCGGGCCGGTCTCGGCCTTCTGGCGGCTGGCACCCGAAGAGCGCTGAGTACCGGCACGACTTGCGGCAACCTGCGCCCGAAGACCCGCCGGTCGCCGCCATTCGCGCACGAAACCCTGCGCTGGGGCGACCGAAACAGGCTGTCCGGCGGCCGGCCCCGAAGATCGCGGGTCACCCGCCGGACCCCGCCCACTCGCCCGGGCCGCGGCCGCGACCTTCCCGCGGTCCGGGCCCGACACCCGGGCAAACCGGTCGCCGGCGCCCGCGCGACACGGCACCGCGCGGGCGCCCGAACCACACCAGCCCCGGCCTTCTGGCGGCTGGCACCCGAAGAGCGCTGAGTACCCGTCCGGTTACCCTTTCCTCGTTTACTGATCCTTGACCACAACGGGGGACGGCCTTGACCGGGCGCGAGCGGGTGGCGAGGTTCCTCGAGGACCGCCGCTTCCAGAACTTCATCATCGCGGTGATCGTGTTCAACGCGGTCACCCTCGGCATGGAGACGTCGACGTCGCTGATCGACGGCTACGGCGGCCTCCTGCACACCCTCGACCACATCGCGCTCGGCATCTTCGTCGCCGAGCTGCTGGCGAAGTTCTACGCCTACCGCGGCGCGTTCTTCCGGGACAACTGGAACGTCTTCGACCTGCTGGTCGTCGGCATCGCGGTGATCCCGGCGACCGGGCCGTTCGCGGTGCTGCGGTCGCTGCGCGTGCTCCGGGTGCTGCGGCTGATCTCCGTCGTGCCGTCGATGCGCAAGGTCGTCTCCGGGCTGCTCGCGGCGATCCCCGGGATGGCGTCGATCGCCGCGCTGCTCGGGCTGATCATCTTCGTCGCGGGGGTGATGGCGACCAAGCTGTTCGGCGTGATCTCGCCGGAGAACTTCGGCGACCTCGGGACGTCGTTGTTCACGTTGTTCCAGGTGATGACCGGCGAGGCGTGGCCGGACATCGCGAAGGAGATCATGCAGCAGGCGCCGATGGCCTGGATCTTCTTCGTCGTCTACATCCTCGTGTCCAGCTTCGCGGTGCTGAACCTCTTCATCGCCGTCGTGGTCAGCGGCATGGAGGACGAGCTGCGCCAAGACATCCGCGAAGAAGAGGCGAAGCAGGCCGCGACGCAGGCCGAAGCGAACCGCGAGATCCTCGAAGAGCTCCGCGCCCTGCGCGCGGAGCTGGCCGAACTACGGCAGAAAGCCGCTTAGCGGTCTTCGTCGGCGATCAGCGCTTCGAGTGCTGGGAGCGCCGTGGTCAGTGCCTCGCGGTGTTCCGGCGACAGCTTGTCGAGCCGCCGGTTCAGCTCCTGGACACGCGTCGACCGGACGCCGGACACGAGCCGCTCGCCCTCTTCGGTGGCCTTCGCCAGCCACGCCCGCCGGTCGACCGGGTCGGACTCGCGGCTGACGTACCCGGCCTCGACCAGGGACGCGATGATCCGCGACATGGTCGCCGCCGCGACACCTTCCTTGGCGGCGAGGTCGCCGAGGCGCAGCTGACCGGCGTGGACCAGCGTCGCGAGCGCGGAGATCGCGCCGTGGCCGGGGCCCGGCACACCGGCCTGGCGCAGTGACCGGGACAGCCTGCCCACGGCGAGGTACAACCTGCCCGAGGTGTCCTGAACCGATGTGGTCACGGCTGGCTCCTTCTGCCCTCACCCGTGCGCGGGTGCGCCGGAAAGTTCCGTCTACCTTACGGGTTGGCGGTGCAGGTTCGGTGTTAAGGCGCTCCGGTTCACCGCGGCGGGCTCGACGCCTGCGCCCAGAAGCGCTGCGGCACCCGCCCAGCGCCGCGGGCCAGCCGCCCGGCGACGACGGCCGACCGCATCGCCGCGGCCATCCGCTCGGGATCACTGGCCCGGGTGACCGCAGTGGACAGCAGGACGGCGTCGCAGCCGAGCTCCATCGCCAGGGTGGCGTCCGACGCGGTGCCGATTCCGGCGTCGAGGATCACCGGGACGCCTGCTCGCGAGACGATCAGCTCGATGTTGTGCGGATTCCGGATCCCGAGGCCGGTGCCGATCGGCGCGCCCAGCGGCATCACGGCGGCGCAGCCGGCCTCCTCCAGGCGCAGCGCGAGCACCGGGTCGTCGTTCGTGTAGACGAACACGGTGAACCCGTCGGCGGCCAGCTGCTCGGCCGCGTCGAGGGTTTCGACGGGGTCCGGGAGCAGCGTCCGGTCGTCCGCGTGGACTTCGAGCTTGATCAGATCGGTACCGAGCGCCTCGCGCGCCAGCCGCGCGGTGAGCACGGCTTCGGCGGCCGTGCGGCAGCCCGCGGTGTTCGGCAGCAGCTCGATCCCGAGGCGCCGGAGCAGTTCCAGGACGCCGGAGCCGCCCTCGGCGTCGACGCGGCGCATGGCGACGGTCGTCAGCTCGGTGCCGGACGCGACCAGCGCCCGTTCGAGCACGGCGAGGTTCGCCGCGCCGCCGGTGCCGATGATCAGCCGTGACGACAGCTTGTGCGTGCCGATGACGAGCGGTGCTTCGTCCACTTCAGCCTCCCTGGACGGCGGTGAGCACGTCGAGCGCCGCGCCCTTGGGCACTGCGGCGGTGGTCCAGTCGCCGCGGCGGACGACGACGCCGTCTACCGCGACGGCGATCCCGGGCCGCTGCCCGCCGGCGGCGTCGAGGACGTCGGCGACGGTCGCGGCGTCCGGGAACTCCGTCCACTTGCCGTTGAGCTTGATCTCCATCACACGTGCTCCTTCTGGTGCAGGCGGGCGGGTGAAGCCGCTTCGACGCCTTCGGGCGGCTTATCGCCTTCGAGCCAGGCGACCACGGCGTCGGCGGTCACCGGGGCCAGCAGCAGGCCGTTGCGGTGGTGCCCGGTCGCGGCGTAGACGCCGTCGTCCAGGACGCCGAGGTACGGCAGCGCGTCACGGCTGCCGGCGCGCAGGCCCGCGGCCGTCTCGACCAGCTCGTACTCGGTGATCGCCGGGAAGACGCGCTCGGCGCCCTCGATCAGCTCGCGGACGCCGCGCGCGGTGACGGCCTGGTCGAAGCCCGCTTCGTACTGCGTCGCGCCGAGAACGAGCTCCTGGTCGCCGCGCGGGACGAGGTAGATCGGCCGGCCTTCGACGACGGCCCGGACGGTCCGCGTCGGCGGCGGCAGGCAGCCGCGGCGCGGTTTCAGCCGGAGGATCTCGCCCTTGAGCGGGCGGACGGCGTCGGCGAGCCGCGGGTGCAGCCGCCCGGTCCAGGCGCCGGCGGCGAGCACGACGGCGTCGGCGTCCGGGATCGTTTCGACGCGTTCGCGGACGAACCGGACTTGGTGGTTGACGCAGGCCGCGTACAGCGCGTTGAGCAGTTTCCGGTTGTCCACGGCCAGGTCGCCGGGTACGTGGAGTCCACTTCGGACGGACGCGACGCCGGGCTCGAGCCGCTTGGCCTCGCGCCCGGTGAGGCGTTCGGCCGCGCGGCCGAGGGAGTGCAGGTAGCCGGCGAGGATGTCGAGGTGCCCGGCGTCGGCGCTGTCGAAGGCGACGACCAGCGTCCCGTGCTCGGCGAGCCCGGGGTCGACGCCTTCTTGACTGAGGTCGCGCGCGAAGCCGGGCCACCGGCGGAGGGACTCTTCGCCGAGGGCGAGGACGTCTTCCTCACCCGGCCAGGCCTCGGTGACCGGGGCGAGCATGCCGCCGGCCAGCCAGGACGCCCCGCCGCGCACGGGTTCGGGGTCGTGGACGGTGACCGCGTGACCTTTCGCGGCCGCGCGCCACGCCGCGGACAGGCCGATCACGCCGGCGCCGACCACGGCCACGGTGTTCGTCATGGGATCACGCTCCCTGCGCCGGCATGACCCGGATCAGGTTCCACGGTCGGAGCGGCAGCTCCCTCTCAGCCCGTGCCTCGGGCTCCCGTGCGGACTCGGCCACCCTACTGTGCCGTTCGTTACCAGTCCAACCACAGTCACGGCCGGATGGCTTTGGTGGCAACGGCACGTACCGCTCGAGGGCCGGCCTGCTTTTGGCCGGACCGGTAACCGGCCAGGTACGGTCGCCGCTATGCCCGCCCTCTCCGGTGACAAGATCCGCGCCCGCCTCGACGCCGCGCGCCTGTACCTGTGCACGGACGCCCGAACGACCCGCGGCGACCTCGCCGCGTTCGCCGACGCGGCACTGTCCGGCGGCGTCGACATCATCCAGCTGCGGGACAAGACCGGCGCTTTGGAAGCCGCCGGCGAGATCGCGGCGCTGGAGGTGCTGGCGGAGGCGTGCGAGCGTCACGGAGCACTGCTCTCGGTGAACGACCGGGCGGACGTGGCGTTGGCGGTCGGCGCGGACGTCCTCCACCTGGGCCAGGACGACATCCCGGTCCCCCTGGCCCGCCGCATCGTGGGCGACGACGTGGTGATCGGCCGCTCGACGCACTCTCTCTCGCAGGCTGCGGCCGCTGCCTCCGAGCCGGGTGTGGACTACTTCTGCACGGGCCCCTGCTGGCCGACGCCGACCAAGCCGGGCCGCTCGGCACCGGGCCTGGACCTGGTCCGTTCCACGGCCGCCGCCGCGGTGTCCCGGCCGTGGTTCGCCATCGGCGGCATCGACGTCCCACGGTTGCCGGAAGTCCTGACGGCGGGGGCGTCGCGGATCGTGGTGGTCCGGGCGATCACGGAGGCGGAGGACCCAGCGGCCGCAGCCCGCGACTTGCGGTCCCACCTCGCCTGACGCTGAAGTCCGTGAAGGCCTCCTTACCGGCCATAAGAGCCGGTAAGGAGGCCTTCACGGCTTTACGGGGTCGGGGTGGCCGCCGCGCCCTGGCTGGTCGGGGGTGCGGCCGAGGTCGTCGGCTTCTGGGAGGTCGTGCTCGGCGTTGTCGGGGTCGTGGTCGGCGTGTCCGACGAGGTCGTCGGTGGGGTGTTCGACTGCGTCGTCGTCGACGACGTGTCCGTCGGTGAGTCCTGGGTGTCGTTCGTCGAGGTCGAGGGCGTCGTCGACGGGGTCGGGGTCGAAGGGCCCGAGCCGCTGCCGAAGATCTTGCCGATGCCCGCGCCCGTGCCGCCCGCCACCTTGCCGCCCGTGGCCGCGTCCACGCTGACCATCGCCAGGATCGCCACCGCGAAGGCCACCACGCTCGTGCCGATGATCAGCGGCCAGCGCAGTTTGCGCAGCCTGCCCGGCTCGTCGTCCGGACCGTCGGTGGGCAGGTCGTCCGGGCGCTTCAGCCGGACCGTGGGCTGCTCGGCCAAGGGCACCTCGACGCCGCCTCGGCGGCGGATCCCCGAAGTCGCCAGCTGCCGGGCCTTCAACGCGGCCGCGCGCGTGCGCTGCAGTGAGCGCAGGTAAACCTCGCCGCCGACCGTGGTGATCACGCTCGCCACGCCCGCGCCGGCCACCGTGCCCGCTACGCCGAGCGTCGACCCCAGCAGCGCCGCCGTCACCGCCGCGAGCGCCGCCGCCATCACCTGCGCGATGCGCAGTCCTGACTTTGCTTCCTTCGTTTCGGAAGTCGCTGCGTTCTCCTTGCTCATGATCCCGATCCGGTAGTAAGTCTTCTCCCCTGTCCAACGTGTAAGGCGCGCGGGAAACTCCCCTCGTTGCCGCAGCGTGAGGAGCGCCACTCCGACTGTCCACAATAGACAGTGCAAATCGCACGGTTTCTTGACATACTCGGCAGATGGAACTGGTGACGATCTCCGACATCGAGGCCGCCGCGAAGCGCGTCGAGGGTGTCGCCGTGCGCACGCCGCTGTTGCTCCAAACGTGGGACCCGCGCAAGTCCTTGTGGCTCAAACCCGAGAGCCTGCAACCGATCGGCGCGTTCAAGGTGCGCGGCGCGTTCAACGCGATCGGCACCCTCGACGACGCGACGCGCGCCCGCGGCGTCATCGCCTACTCGAGCGGCAACCACGCGCAGGCCGTCGCGTACGCGGCACAGTGGTACGGCGTGCCCGCGGTGATCGTCGTGCCGGACGTCGCGCCGCGGATCAAGGTCGAGGCCACCCGCTCGTACGGTGCCGAGGTGATCGAGGTGCCGATCGGCGAACACGAGGCCAAAGCGCACGAACTGGCCGCCGAACGCGGGCTGACCCTCGTCCCGCCCTACGACCACGCGGCGATCATCGCCGGGCAGGGCACCGCGGGCCTGGAGATCGCCGAAGACCTGCCGGACGTCGACGTCGTGCTGGTGCCGGTGAGCGGCGGCGGGCTCGCCGCCGGCGTCGGCACCGCGATCAAGGCGCGCTGCCCGCGGGCGCGGGTCATCGGCGTCGAGCCCGCGCTGGCCGGCGACGCGACCGAGGGCCTGCGGCTGGGCCGCCAGGTCGACTGGCCGATGGCCGACCGCGCCCGCACGATCGCCGACGGCCTGCGCGCGCAGCCGTCCGAGCTGACCTTCGCGCACCTCACGAAGGTCGTCGACGCCATGGTGACGGTCACCGAGGACGAGATCCGCGACGCCGTCCGAACACTTGCGCACAAGGCCCGCCTGGTCGCCGAGCCCAGCGGCGCGGTGACGACGGCGGCCTACCTGCACCACGCGGCCGAGCTGCCCGCCGGCCGCACGGTCGCGATCGTCTCCGGCGGCAACGTCGACCCGGCGCTGTTCGCGGAGATCCTGGCCTGACCCGCTCGGCCCGAGCGCCCCAATGTGGCGTTGGGTGCATCTGACGCACCGAACGCCACATTGGGTGCGTTGGACGCACCCAACGCCACATTGGGGCGCATGGGGCCCGTCAGGAGCCGGCGGCCGGGGCCCCTCGGCGCACGTGCGTCGGCGGGCCCTCGACGCCGCAGCTGAAGCACTCGCCCAGGTGGGGCGACTCGTCGGCGACCGGAGGTGCGGCCGGCGGCGCGGGCGTGGGGGTGGGGGTGGGCGGCGCGAGGACGCCGTTGTGGATGCCGAGCGCGATCAGCCCACCGGCGATGGCCAGGACCGCGCAGATGATCAACGCCGTCCGCCAGCCCGCGGTCAGCGCGACCGGGTCGTTGTACGCCTCGCCGGTCAGCCCGGCCGCGGCGGGTAGCACCGCCACCGCCAGCAGGCCGCCGGAGCGGGCGATCGCGTTGTTGACGCCCGACGCGACGCCGGCGTAGCGGTCCGGGGCCGCGGCGAGCACCGTCGCGGTCACCGGGGCCACCACGGTCGCCAGGCCCAGCCCGAACACGACGACGGCGGGCAGCACGGCCCCGAGGTAGGACGCGCCGGGCGCGATGCGCAGCATCAGCAGCATCCCGATGCCGACGACGATCGGCCCGACCACCAGCTGCGTCCGCGGGCCGATGCGCTGCGCGAGCGCGCCCGAGCGGCCCGAGAGCAGCAGCATGATCACCGTGAGCGGCAGCCCGGCCAGCCCGGCCGCGGTCGGCGAGTAGCCGAGCGAGACCTGCAGCTGCATGACCAGCAGCATCAGCACGCCGCCGAGCGCCGCGTACATGGCGAAGGTCAGCGCGTTGGACAGCGTGAACGTCCGGTCGCGGAACAGCGACGGCGGCACCAGCGGCTCCCGCGAGCGGTGCTGGACGAACACGAACGCGGCCAGCCCCGCGATCCCCAGCACGCCCGCGACCAGCACGATCGGGTCGCCGAGGCCGCGTCCCGGCGCCTCGACCAGCGCGCCGGTGATCCCGGCGAGGCCGATCGCGCCGAGCGCGGCGGCGCCGAAGTCCGGGTGCCCGGTCGCTTCCTCGTCCCGCGACTCGGGCACGAACTTGCGCGCCATGAAGACGACGGCGACCGCGATCGGCACGTTGATCAGGAACGCCAGCCGCCACGACCACAGCTGGACCAGCAGTCCGCCGAGCAGCGGCCCGGCGGCGGCCGCGATGCCGCCGAGGCCGGACCACGCGCCGATCGCGCGGGCGCGCGCGTCGTGCGCGAAGGACGACTGGAGGATCGCCAGCGACCCGGGCGTCAGGAGCGCGCCGCCGATGCCCTGCAGGATGCGCGTCGCGACGAGCATCTCGGTCGACGTCGCGGCGGCGCACAGCCCGGACGCGACGCCGAACCAGACGACGCCGATGAGGTACATGCGGCGCCGGCCGTACCGGTCGCCGAGCGAGCCGGCGACCAGGATGAGCGCGGCGAGCGCCAGCATGTAGCCGTCGAGGATCCACTGGAGCCCGGCGACGGACGCCCCCAGCTCGGTGCCGATGCGGGGCAGGGCGACGTTGACGATCGTGCCGTCGAGCATCGCCATGCCGGAGCCGAGGATGGTCGTGGCGAGCACGCCGCGCGCGGCGTGCGTCCCCCACCGGATCCCGGTGTCTTCGGTGGCTGTCACCAGCACACTCCACCGCGCCCGAAGACCCCCCGTCAACCTGGCCCTACGGCATCAGCGTCGTGACGAACTTGTAGCGGTCCCCCCGGTAGATCGCGCGGGCGAACTCCACCGGCTTGCCGTCGGTGGCGAACGAGTGCCGCGTCAGCATCAGCACCGGCATTCCGACGTCCGCCCCGAGCATCTCCGCTTCCTGCGGCCCGGCGAGCGACGTCTCGATCGTCTCCTCCGCGCGTTCCAGTTCGACGCCGTAGTGCTCGCGCAGAACGGCGTACAACGACGCGCCCGCCGAGACGTGCTTGCGCAAGCCGCGGAAGCGGCCGAGCGGCAGGTGCGTCGTCTCGAGCGCCATCGGCTGGGAATCCGCCAGTCGAAGCCGTCGAAGGCGAAGAATTTTCGCGCCGGTCCGGATTCCGAGCAGTTTCGCCAGATCGCCCTCGACCGGGAGCTCCTCGACTTCCAGGAGCTTGGACGACGGCTTCAGGCCCTGCTTGCGCATGTCCTCGGTGTAGGAGGACAGCTGCAGCCGCTGGGCGAGCTTCGGCTCGGCCGCGAAGGTGCCTTTTCCCTGCACACGGTGCAGCCGGCCCTCGGCGGTGAGGTCGGCCAGCGCCTGGCGCACGGTGGTGCGGGAGACCGTGAACTCCCCGGCGAGCGCGCGTTCCGTCGGGATCGGCGACCCGGGCGGCAGCACGTCGAGCAGGTCCAGCAGGTGCTGTTTCAGCGCCCAGTACTTGGGCTCTCGCTGACCGCGCATCCCGGCGACGGCACCCGCCTCGCCCGCGGTGGTGGTGTCCAACATGCCCGACTCCCTATGTCTTCCCTCATAACACGCCACGTCCCCGTAAGAAACGTACCCTTTTCCCCAAACGCGCCGCCCCACTAAGATTGGTCTAGACCTGACCGACGCCGCCTGAGTCCGGTACATAATGCCGGAGGTGGAGAGGAAAATGATGACCGAACAACGGCCCGGCGAGCACATGGCCGCGGAGATCGCCCAGCAGCCGGACGTCTTGGCCGGACTGGTCGAGCGTCAGGCGGAAATCGCCGGGGTGGCGGAAAAGATCTCACAACGCCCCCCGCGCTTCGCTTTGCTCGCCGCGCGTGGATCGAGTGACCACGCAGCGTTGTATGCGAAGTACCTGATCGAGGTAATGCTCGGCCTTCCGGCTGGTCTTGTCTCCCCGTCCACGGCGACGCTGTACGGCGCGCGGCCCGATTTGCGGGACGTGCTGTTCGTCACGGTCAGCCAGAGCGGTGGCTCACCTGACCTGATCGAGGTGACCGAGACGGCCCGGCGCCAGGGCGCGCTGACCGTGTCCGTCACCAACACGCCCGAGTCGCCGCTGCGCGCGGCGTCGGAGCTCGGCATCGACATCGGCGCCGGTGTCGAGAAGGCCGTCGCCGCGACCAAGACGTACTCCGCCACCCTGATGGCGCTGTACCTGCTGATCGACGCGGTGCGCGGCGGCAAGGCGGCCGACGCCGAGAAGATCGGCGAGCTGGCCCAGCAGACCCTCGACGGCTCCGTCGAGGACGTCCAGCGCGCGGTCGACCGGTACCGCTTCGTGGACCGCGTCCTCACGACCGGTCGCGGTTACTCCTACGCGTCCGCGCTCGAAGGCGCGCTCAAGCTCGCCGAGACCAGCTACCTCGCCGCCCGCGCGTACAGCGGCGCGGACCTGCTGCACGGCCCGGTCGCGGCGGTGAACGGCGAGACCGCCGTGCTCGCGGTGACCAGCGCCGGGCACGGCGGCCAGGCGATGCACGAGGTCCTCGAGGCCGTCGGCAAGCGCGGCGCGGACGTCCTCGCCGTCGGCTCGGCCGCCTCCGAGGTGCCCGCGGCGCTGCGCATCGACGTCGCGCCGACCGTCGAGGACCTGGCGCCGATCCTGGAGATCCTGCCGCTCCAGCGGCTCGCGCTCGGCCTGTCGCTGGCCCGCGGCGGCGACCCGGACAGCCCGCGCGGCCTGCTGAAGGTGACCAAGACCCGGTGACCTTCGCGGTCGGTGTGGACGCCGGCGGCACGTCGACCAGGGCCGCGCTGGTCGACGCCGCCGGCGTCGTGCTGGGTACCGGGCGCGGCGACGGCGCCAACCCCAACGCCCACGCGCCCGAGGTGGCCGCGGGCCGGATCGCCGACGCGATCACCGCGGCCCTCGGCGGGCGCGACCCCGGCGGCGTGCGCGCGTGCGTCGTCGGCATGGCCGGGGTCAGCAAGCTGAGCGATCCGGCGATCGCCGCGGTCTTCGAGGCCGCGTGGGCCCGGATCGGGCTCACCGGCGTCGTCCGTGCGGTCGCCGACGCCGAAGTGGCGTACGCGTCCGCGACCGCCGCGCCGGACGGGACCGTGCTCGTCGCCGGCACCGGCTCGATCGCGGGCCGGATCCGGAAGCGGCGGCTGGCCGGCACCGCGGGCGGCTACGGCTGGCTGCTCGGTGACGAGGGGTCGGCGTTCTGGCTCGGCCGCGAGGCCGTCCGGTCCACTTTGGAGGCACTCGGGCGTGGACTGTCACTCGACGGCCTTCCCTCGGCGGTGCTCGCCGCGGCGCTCGGACCGTCCGGTGTGGACGTCCGGACCGACGCCGAGCGGCTCGCCGCGTCCCGGGCGTTGATCACGAACGCCAACGCGGAGGCGCCGGTGCGGCTGGCCCGGTTCGCCCCCTTGGTGAGCGCGGCGCACGACGCCGGTGAGCCCGCGGCGGGCGACATCGTGGGCCGCGGGGCCGGGCTGCTGGTCGCGAACGCCCTCGCCGCGCGCGAGCCCGGCGAGTCGACTCCGGTCGTCCTCGTCGGCTCGGTGCTCACCGGGACCAGCCCGGTCGGGGCGCTCGTGCGGCGCGGATTGACCGGTCTCGAGGTGCTGACCAGCTCCGATGGGGTGCTCGGGGCGGCCTGGCTGGCCGCCGTCGACGCCTTCGGCGAGGGGACACCGAGACCGGCGCTCCTGGGAAAATGAGCAAAACGCGGCGCGAAGACGTGAAAACGTCGACTGAACCCGGGTAGTCCGGGTACCGTAGACAGTGGCCCCCGGACCCTCCCCCCTCGCCGGGGGCCGCCTTATGCCCCGGGTACGTCCTCCGGCCGGGTTTCGGGGGTCAAGCGCAGGCCGGGATGCTCCGGCGGCAACGCGCGGTAGAGCACCCAGCCACTGACCGCGACGGTCAGCGCGACCAGCGGCCAGGACAGCACCGTGCGGGCCACACCGAGCGCGATCACCTGGCCGGACCACCACAGCAGGCCGTAGACGACGACGCGCAGCACGTACTGGCCGAACACCCACACCCAGCTCGCCCTCGAGTAGGCCTTGAGCAGGACGGGGTCGCGGCGCCAGCGCGTCTTCTGGCCAAGCACCAGGCCCACGACGACGCCGAGCAGCGGCCAGCGGACCACGATGCTGGCCGCCCAGAGCAGCGCGCTGGCCACATTGGACATCAGCTGCAGCAGGAAGAAGTCCTGGGCGCGGCCGGTGTGCAGGGCGATCAGCGCGGCCGCGACGACGGCGGCGAGGCTGACCACGATCGCGCGGATCTTGCCGCCGCGGACGTACCGGAAGATCCCGAGCGCGAGGGCGACCGCGATGGCGGCGCCGGCCCCCCAGGCGATGGACTGGCCGGCCGCGAGCCAGCCCACGACGAAACCGACCGGCGGGATGCTGGCGTCGAGCGCCCCCCGGCGGCCGCCGAGGATCTGCGCGAGCGACTCGCGGGGTTGTTCGGACACGTGTCCAGCCTGCCGGATCAGCCTCGGAACGCCCCGGCCGGGGAGATCTTCGCCACATCGGGTGCCGGTTTTAACTTCGAGTGTGCTGTTTCACGACATACCGAAGGTGAAGACTGCGTAATACAGGAGCGCGGAAGGCCGACAAGATAAGACACTGTTACCGCCGGCTGAACCCGCGGTGGCGGTGGGCGCATCGTGGGGGTGCGGCCCGATTCGTTAGTTGGGGTGTACAACTATATGTCGGGGTGGTCGGTCGCAGGACGGGAAGGGGACCCAACGTGTACGGATTCGACAGCTATGTGGCGCTCGGTGACAGCTTCACCGAGGGGCTCAACGACGCGTTGCCGGACGGTTCGTTCCGGGGCTGGGCCGACCGGCTCGCCGAGATCCTGGCGGCCGGGCGGTCCGACTTCCGGTACGCGAACCTGTCCCTGCGGGGCAAGATGCTCGACGAGATCATGGACGAGCAGCTGCCGATCGCGCTCGAACTGAAGCCCGACCTGGTCACGCTCTGCGCCGGCGGCAACGACATCATCGTCCCGGGCGCCGACGTCGAAGCGGTCGTCGAGCGGTTCGAGGAGGGCGTCGCGAAGCTGCGCGAGGCCGGCATCCCGGTACTGATCTTCAACGGCCCGGACACCAAGGTGCTGTCGGTGATGTCGGTGCTGCGCGGCAAGGTGGCGATCTACAACACGCACCTGTGGGCGATCGCGGAGCGCCACGGCGCGCGCATGGTCGACCTGTGGACCATGGGCCCGCTGCACGACCGCCGAGCCTGGAGCGACGACCGTCTCCACTTCTCTCCGGAGGCTCACCGCCGCATCGCCCTGAAGTCGGCGGAGGTCCTGGGCATCCCGGTGGCCAGCGACTGGCGCGAGCCGTGGCCATCGGAGGACACCCCGAGCCGCTGGATCGACTCGCGCAGGTCGGACCTGGCGTGGACGAAGGTGCACCTGCTGCCGTGGATCCGCCGCCAGCTGCGCGGCGAGTCGATGGGTGACGGCTTGTCCCCGAAGCGGCCGCAGCTGGCACCGCTGGTGCCGATCGAGGTTCTGGAGGCGGCGGAGAACGCTCAGCAACAGCAGCAGGCCAGCTGAGGGTTGGGTTTCCGGGGGCCGCCCTCGGAACACCCGTGGCCTTCTTGTCGCCCGGCGGCTGGGTGCTGCGGGCCTGTGGCTTGTTCTGCTGCCTGCGGCTCTGCGGCCAGTCCTGTTGGCCTGCGGCTGATCTCGCTGCCGGTCTCGCGCCGGTCCTGGCGACGCAGCTCTGCAGGCGCCCGGCTCGGCCGGAACTCAGGCCGCCCACGCACATCAAGTCCGCCGAGCCGCCTGACGGCCGAAGGATCGCCTGGCTCCGAGCCCCTGCCGAACCCGACTTTCGGGCTCAAGAGCCACCAAGACTCAAGCGAGCTGCGCTGGAACATCAGTTCTCGACCGAACTGCGAGCGCAACCGACCAGCGCTTGCCCGCCCGCCGGTCCAGCTCGGCGCCCTGCGAGGTCGGCTGGCCGAGGTCCGTGGGGATCGGCAGCTCGACCCGGCCCACTGGATCTACCCGCCCGCTCCGCTCAGCTCACTTGCTCCGCCCCGCCCCGCGCAGTTCCGCTCACTCGCTCCGCCCGCCAGCTCCGCTGTACTCCACCAGGCTTAGCTCCGCCGCTGCGATCCGCCCGCCCGCTGCACCAGGCTCGCTCCGCTGCACCGGGCTCCGCCCACTCCGCCCACAGCTCCGCTGCGCAGCTCCGCCCGCTGCGCCAGGCTCTGCTCCCCCACTCGCTCCGCTGTAGTGCGCTGCTCCGCCCAGCTCACCTCCTCGCTCCGCTGCACTGCGCAGCTCCGCCCGTTGCGCTGCGCTCAGCTCCGCCCAGTTCCCGCACTCGCTCCGCTGCGCAGCTCCGCGCGTTGCGCTGCGCTCTGCTCCCCACTCGCTCCGCTCCGTTGCGCGACGCCGGGCTCCGCTCTCGCTCCGCTCCGCGACCACCAACCCCGCCGACCTGCGAAAACCGCCCCCTGGTGACCCAACAGACATACCCCACCACTCCCAAGGGGGGCCGCCCGTCTCCAGCGTAACGGGGGTATCCGACAGAACGTGTCCGGACGATCACCGCAACTCGAGTTGTCCACATGTCGACCCGGCTGGGGACAAACTGTGGACGGACGGCTCTCCCAGGTCGCCAAGCCGCCTCGCCCGGCTTACAGTCGCTTCATGTCCGGTGGGCGTGGCTGGATCCGGTTGATCCCGATCGCGGTGCTGGTCACGGCACTGCTGGCGGGGGTCGTGACCTGGGCGCAGGCCGGGAGCATCCAGCGCGACCTCATCACGAAGTCCCAGGACGCGCTCGCCGCCGCGGGGCTTCCCGCGGGCACCGTCAGCTTCGACGGCCGGGATGCCACCCTCAGCGGCTTCCCGCCCGACAAGGCCTTGCGCGCCCTCGAAGTCGTCCAGAACGTCGATGGCGTCCGGGCCGCGCAGATCTCCGGCGACGTCATCCCCGTGGCCCCCAGCCCCAGTCCCAGCCCGACAACGACAAAGACAACACAGCCAAGCTCACAACCAAGCACGACGCCGACCACCACCAGCCCAGCGCCGCCGCCCACGGACAAAGCCGGCGTGCAGGCCGAGATCGATCGGATGCTCGCCGAGGCGCCCATCGCCTTCGTGCCGAACACCGCCCGGCTCACGCCCGAAGGGGAGCAGGCCGCCCGGGGCGTCGCCGTCGCGCTCGCCAAGTCGCCCGCGACCTTCCGGTACCGCGTCACCGGGCACGTCGCCCGTGGTCCCGGCGGCGAGAGCGCCGCTCTGAAACTCTCCCGGGACCGCGCCCGGGCCGTCGCGCGGATCCTCACGTCGAACGGGCTGACGGCCGGCCGCGTGACGTCGCGGGGGCTGGGCGACACCCGGCCCGCCGCCGGCGGCGAAGAGGACCGGCGCGTCGAGATCACCGTCGTCTGAAGGGTGTGAGCAGGATGGTGTGGCTGTTCGGGCAGATCTGGCTGTGGCTGATCGTCGCCTTCGCCCTCGGCGCGCTCTCCGCGTGGCTCGTCCTGCGCACCCAGCACACCGCGCCGGAGCCCACCCGGGAACCCGAGCCCTACTACGAGCCCACGCCGGCCGAGCGGACGCAGTTCATCCCCGCCGCGAACTTCCAGCCGACGGAGGAGTCCCGCTACGACGAGGACACCCCCGAGCCCGCCGGGCACCGCGAAGGACACCTCCCGCTACCACCGCAACGCGGGGCGCAGGATGAGTACTGGCCCGCCGAAGAGGAACCGGTCTGGCCCGAAGCGGACGACCTGCCCGACGCCACCCACCAGTGGCCGCAGGCCCCGCACCAGCCTGGGCGCGGTGCCTGACACCCATCCTGGTAAATTCGGCTACGCACTGTGAGCGAGGCTGAGAAGGGGGTGGCGTGGCGCTCCCCCATTGGACGCCCCAGCAGGTTCTGCCGCCGGGCCGCCACGCCGGCGACCTCGCCGACGTCTACGAGCGCCTGGTCTTCGACGCCCCGCACCAGAACGAGCGCGAGATCCTCTTCAGCGCGCTCAACAGCTACCTCGGCGTGGCCCGCCGGATCATGCCGTCGGGGCGCGCGTGGATCGGCGGCGAGCTCGTCATGCGCACCGCGCACCCGCCGCGCGGCCTCGACGTCGTCCTCATCCCGGACGAGTGGGGCGCGCTGAAGCGGCTCGACGACGAAGGCCGGTCGGCGCTGTACGGCCTGCTGACCCTGCGCGGCGTGATCGTCGGGCAGCCCGCGATGTACCTGGACCAGGTGCAGCCGGTCGGGGGCATGCTGGACGGCTTCCTGTGCCGCCCCGGCGACGAGGACACCTGGGCCGAGGTCTGGGCCGCAGGCGGCAAGGGCTACCCGGAGATGATCTGGTGAGGAACGAGTTCCGGCGCATCGCCGACGAGATCCCGGGCGGCACCTGGCTGGACGACCTGGCGCGCGCGTCGGCGATGGCCGCGAACGCCAAGTTCGAGCGGACGTCCCGCTCGCCGCTGCTGCACGTGTCCGTGATCGGCGAGCAGCACATCGACGCCTACACCTTCTCCGACATCAGCCGGGCGCTGCAGGACGCGACGGCCAAGATCGGGCACATCATCCGGAACCCTTCGGGCGAGGTCACCATCGTCCAGCAGGCCGACCGGGACAAGGCGCCGCTGATCCAGCGCGGCCAGGCCGGCAACGCGATCTTCTTCGGCTTCCCGGAGCTCGACGTCGCCGACGACGCGCTGATCGTGGACGGCATCGAGACGCTGTCCGAGCGGGCCGTGAAGGAGCTGTGCGACTTCCTGCCGGCCAACGGCTCGGACGACGGCGCGCTCGACGCCGTGCTGCTGCAGCGCGACACCGTCCGCAACGCCGTGAGCGACATCGTCAACGCCGTCGCGAAGAACGCCGGCATCGGGATGGCGCTGACGCCGACCGCCGGCGAGCAGGTCACCCGCAGCATGACGACCGAGCAGGCGCGGATCCTGCAGGGCAGCCTCCGGGAGTCCCGCGAGGCGGTCGGCTACGAGACGGTGCGCGGGCGGCTCGACGGCGTCCGCACCCGGCGGCGGATCTTCTACCTCGACCGCGAGTCGGGCGGGACCATCCAGGGCGCGGTGGCCGAGGACCTGCTCGACGAGATCAAGGAGAACCTCGACCACCCGGTGACGGCCCGGCTGCGGGTCGTGCGGACGACCACGATCGACGGCCGCCGCGGCCGGCCGGTGTTCGAACTCCTCGAGATCACTCCCGAAGTGAGTCTTTTCGACTGAGAAGTCCGATATCCGGTCTGTCACTCCGCGACCGACCCGCCACTCGTCGTAGGCCTCACGGCGGTGCCGGGATGTTCGTACCGTGTTTACGATACCGGCCGTGAGGTCGCGAAAGACCGCATCGAACAGTGGGAACTCCGATATTCTTCCCATTGATCACCGGGCCACACCCTGAGCGCGAGGTCAGGAAATACCGATACCCGGCGCAAAATGGTGGGACAATGACTTTTTCCAGAATGTAACAATTTCGTTCTGGGCCACACTTATGGGTTAACGTCGTCGCACTCCCATCCGAAGGGGCAGGCATGATGACCGACCCGCAGTACCCGCCGACCACCGCGCGCCACGGCAGCAGGCCGGCGCCGCCGGTGACGGCCACTGAGCGTCGTCAAGCGAATGCGAAACCCGCCCGGAACATCCTGGCGATCGTCGGCCTGCTCCTCGGGATCGCGGCCCTGGCCGTCGCTTTCGTCCCGGACATCGGGTTCGTCGCGTGGCCCCTGGGCGCGATCGGGCTGGTCCTGGGCGTCCTCGGGCTGGTCCAGGTCAAGAAGGGCACCGTGGGCGGCCGCGGGCTGGCGATCACCGCCGTCATCGTCTCCGTCGTGGCGCTGCTCTCGACCGGCGGGATGCTGGTCTACTCGACCTTCCTCGGCGGCGGCACCTCCGGGCTGCACATGCCCGCGGCGGCCGGCGACAAGCACGCCGTGGTCTTCCAGGTGACCTCCGCCGGCGGCGCGACCGTGCGCTACGGCAGCCTCAGCGACCAGCGCACCGAAACCGCGCCCGCGAGCACCGACGCGTGGCAGGGCCAGGCTTCGTACAACAATGGTTCTTATCTTTTGACCCTCACCGCGGACACGCGCAATTCGAATTCCTACAACGATATCGCGTGCGCCATTCTCGTCGACGGCAAGAAGGTCGCGGAGAACAGCGGGACGAGCATCGCGCTCTGCACGGCCAACGTGGGCTGATCGGCGGCACCCGCCTGGCGACCGGCCGGCCTACCCCCATCTCGGCCGGCCGGGCCGCCACGAGCCGCTCCTGGCGGCTCCCGGCCCCGCCGGGGTTTCCCCCGTGCTCCTGATGGGGCCTGGCACCGGCTTCCCAGCCTGCCCCTCCCCAGGGCTCCACCGGCACCGCCGAACCTACGCGGACGGCGGACGCGGGCACTAAGAATCCACTAAGGATTCTCCGGTCGCCGGGCGGCCGTGACCCGTTCGCAACAGCCGGCCGAATCGTCACTGCAGTTCAGCGAGTTCGGCGCGGACTTCGCCGACGAGCTTCGGGTGGACGCGTTCGTGAATGCGCACGGACATCGCGAGCTGCTCACGGGCGCCGGCCGGATCGCCTTTCGCCCGCAGGACCCGGCCCAGGGTCAGCCGCAACGCGCCTTCGCGCGCGACGAACTCCCGGCTGATCGCGAGGTCGATCGCCTCGCGGACGTAGCGCTCGGCGGCCGGCTGGTCCCCGGCCCGCAGGCTCAGCGCGGCCAGGTCGTCCAGCGAGGCGACGACCCGGTCGTCGTCGCCCAGTTCTCGGTCGATCCGCAGCGCGGCGAGCTGGTGGGCGATCGCGTCGGGGAAGCGGCCCGCCCGCTGCTCCGCGGCCGCGCAGCTGCTGAGCGCCTGCCCGAGCAGCACGGGATCGCCGTCGGCCGCCGCGACGACCGTGCGCAGCCGCTCGACGGCCCGGTCGTGCTCGCCGAGCCGGCTCAGGGCGCGGCCGAGCTGCAGGTCGGCCGCGGTGGCGAGCCGGTCGTCGGCGAGCCCGGCGGCCAGCTCCCGCGCCCGCTCGGCGTCGGCGAGCCCGGCCCCCGGCAGCTCGAAGGTCAGCGCGATCTCGCACCGGGTGAGCCGCAGCCAGCACTGCCCGGCGACGTCCCCCGCGGCCACGGCGGCGGCGACGCCGAGCTCGGCCATCCGCGTCCACTCGTCGAGCAGCGGGCACGCGACGCGGTAGGTGTGCCCGAGCAGGGCCAGCCGCCAGACGTCGTCGTAGCGGCCCGCGGCGTACGCGGCGTCGAGTACCGCCAGCAGGTTCGGCCACTCGGCCGCGAACCAGTCCTGCGCCTCGGCGAAGCCCGGCAGCGGCGGCATCACGTCTTCGGCCAGCACGCCGGCGTAGTCGAGCGGATCGACGACACGGGCGAGCCGGCGCCGCGCCCGGTCGGCCACCGCCTGGTAGTAGCGGACCGTCCAGCCGAGCGTCTCGTCGCGCTCCTTCTCGTCGAGCTCCTGCTCCGCCAGCTCGCGCAGGTAGAGCCAGACGAGGTCGTGCGGGGCGAAGACGTCGCGGGCGGTCTCTTCGATGAGGTTGTGCGCGGCCAGCGCCCGCAACCGGCGGCGGGCCTCGGCCACCGGGATCTGCGCGACGGCGGCCATCAGGTGCGGCCCGACCATCACCCCGGGCACCCCGCCCAGCTGCAGGAACGTCTCGGCGATCTCGCCGGGCAGGCCGCGGAAGGAGACGTCGAAGGCCGCGCGCACCCCGTCCTCGGCGCCGTCGACCTGCAGCCCGGCCAGCCGCGTGCGCTCGTTGCCGAGCTCGTCGACGAGCTCCGCCGCGGTGCGCTGCGGGCTCGCCGACAGCCGGGCGCCGGCGATCCGCAGCGCGAGCGGGAGGTAACCGCAGAGCCGCGCCAGCGTGTGGTTGTGCTCGGCCGGGCCGGCCAGCTCCTCGATCAGCCGGACGGCGTCGCCGGGGGCCAGCGTGCCGAGCACGCGCTGCTTGGCCGCGTTCGACACGGCGAGCCCGTCGAGGCGCGACCGGCTCGTCACCACGGTCATCGTGCGCGCGCTCGGCGGCAGGAGCGGGCGCACCTGCTCGGCCGTGCGGGCGTCGTCGAGCAGCACGAGCATCCGGCGCCCGGCGATCAGCGACCGGTACAGCGCGACGCGCTCGTGCAGCAGCTCCGGGACCTGCGCGGTTTCGACGCCGAGGCCGAGCAGGAACTGCGTCAGCAGCTCGGCGGGCTCCAGCGGCGGGTGGTGCGGGTCGAAGCCGCGCAGCGAGGCGAACAGGACGCCGTCCGGGAACCGCGGCGCGACGCGGTGGGCCCACCAGACGACCAGCGTGCTCTTGCCGACGCCGGCGGTCCCGGTGACCACGGCGATCGTGGTCTCCCCGGCCTCGACGCGGGTGACCAGCGCGTCGAGCCAGTCGAGTTCGCCGGCGCGCCCGGCCAGGCTCGGCACCGCGGCGGGCAGCTGGGAAATCGCCTTCGCGGGCCCTTCCGCCGGCGCCGGGAGGTCGTCGTTGAGCACGCGCTCGTGGAGCCAGCGCAGCTCGGCACCGGGTTCGACGCCCAGGGTGCCGACGGTGGCGCGGGAGACGGTCCGGTACAGCTCGAGCGCGTCCCCGCGGCGCCCGGCGTGGTAGAGCGCCCGCATCAGCCGGCCCGCGGTCCGCTCCTCCAGGGGATCGGCGAGCGGGCTCAGTTCGACGATCAGCTCGGCGTGCCGGCCCAGGTTCAGGTCCGCGTCGACGCGGGCGCCGTGCACGGCCCGGCGCAGCTCCGCCAGCTCGGGCGCCCGCACGGACTCGGGCACCCCGCCGAGCACCGGGCCCTGCCACAACGCGAGCGCCTCGGCCAGTAGCGCGGCCGCCGTTTCGGGGTTCGCCACGGACGCGCGGTCCAGCAGCGTGCGCGCCCGGTGGGCGTCGATCTGCCCGGGCTCGGCCACCAGCCGGTAGCCGGGCGGGCTGGTGAGGATGGCGGCGTCGCTCTCGATGTCCCGCAGGACGCGCCGCAGGTGGGAGACGTTGCCGTGGATGATGGTCCGGGCCGTCGCGGGCGGGTCGTGACCCCAGAGCGCGTCGATGATGTCGTCGAGCGCGACGACCTTGCCGGGCTGGAGGGCCAGCAGCGCGAGCAGCCCGCGGACGCCGGGACCGCCGATGGGCACCGGGACGTCGCCGGCGAAGAGCTGGACGGGCCCGAGCAGCTGGAAGCGGGTTTCGGCCACGCTCGCGCCCACCTCCCCGGGGATCACGGTTGTCCGACGTCTCCCTCGTCGGAAAATCCAACTTACCGTGACGGCAGGCGGACCTGTACCACCCAGTCGGGACGGCCACAGGCCGGTCACCAGGAACTTCGTCACTCTGCGGATTCCGCTGCCGCGGCGCGAGCGGCTACGACTTCCTCCGGACGCAACACGACCCCGCACCATCGGTCCCGATCCGCTGGTGCGGGGTCGTGCGCACTGCGTCCGGCCGGGCCGCCAGGGGGCGCGGTCCGCCCGTCGTCGCCGTGAGCGACCGGGTGGGGTCTGCTCACCCCGAGCGAAGCACCCGCCGGTCGTCCGCGAAGACGTTTCTCGCGCGAGCCACACGCCCGCGCGGTGGCGACACGGTAACAAAGCGCACCGGATCAGTCACCGCCGGGCCGACGTGAATTCTCCGCACCGGCCCCGAAAAGCCGACACACACGCCGAAAGCGGCCAACACGCCAACCGGAATGGCCAACACACCGACCGGAGCGGCCAACACACGAGCCGGAGCGGCCAACACGCCGGCGGGTGTCCCACCGCTTCGCGTGTTGGCCGCTCCGGTCGTCATGTTGGCCGCTCCGGGTGCGCGTCAGCGCGAGATCGACGTCGTGTCGCGGCCGGCGATGAACGCCGGGCGCGGCCGGCTCGCGGCGTACGGCTCGGTCAAGGCGTTCTCCACGCTGTTGAACACCAGGAAGATGTTCGAGCGCGGGTACGGCGTGATGTTGTTCCCCGAGCCGTGCATGACGTTCGCGTCGAACCACAGGGCCGACCCGGCCTGGCCGGTGAACTGGTCGATGCCGTGCTCGGCCGCCATCCTGGTGATGTCGTCCTCGGTCGGCACGCCCACCCGCTGGTCCTCGAGCGAGGCCTTGTAGTTCTCGGCCGGCGTCTCGCCGGCGCACTGGACGAACGTCCGGTGCGAGCCCGGCATGATCATCAGGCCGCCGTTGAACGGGTAGTTGTCGGTCAGCGCGATGGAGCAGCTGACCGCGCGCGGGGCCGGCATGCCGTCCTCCGCGTGCCAGGTTTCGAAGTCCGAGTGCCAGTAGAACCCGGTGCCCTTGAACCCGGGCATGTAGTTCACCCGGCTCTGGTGGAGGTAGACGTCGGAGCCGAGCAGCTGACGGGCCCGGTCCAGCACGCGCGGGTCGCGCACCAGCTCCGAAATCAGGTCCGAGATGTCGTGGACGGCGAAGATCGACCGGACCTCGCCGGTCCGCGCCTCGGTGATCACGCGCTCGTCCCGCGCCGGCTCCCGGTTCGAGGACAGCCGCACCAGCTCATGCCAGTACGTCTGGACCTCGCCGACCGAGAGCAGGTCGTCGTCCACCGTGTAGCCGCGGGCCTCGTGGTTCGCCAGGGTCGCGGCGTCGATCGGACCATCGGCTTCGGTACCCCACACGGTGGGGTGCACGCGCGGCAGGTGCTCCGGCGTACCGGTGATCCGGGTCGGGTAGCCGTCGTCGACCCGGGTGTCCATCAGCGTCACGGGCTTCGCCTCCGGTGTTGCCGCTCCGGTTCTCTTACGCTTCCTCGGTGATCAGCGGGTACACGCCGTTTTCGTCGTGCACCTCGCGGCCGGTCACCGGGGGGTTGAACACGCACACGCACTTGATCTCGGTCCGCGGCCGGACCTGGTGCTTGTCGTGGTCGTTGAGCAGGTACAGCGTGCCGGGCTTGAGCTCGTGCACCTTGCCGGTGGCGAGGTCCTCGACCTCACCCTCGCCCGAGGTGATGAACACGGCCTCGATGTGGTTCGCGTACCAGAAGTCGTTGACGGTCCCGGCGTAGAGCGTGGTCTCGTGCACCGAGAAGCCGACACCCTCCTTCGCCAGGATGATGCGCTTGCTGCGCCAGTTGGGGGTCTTGATGTCGGCGTCGGTGTCGGTCACCTCGTCGAGCGTGCGAACGAGCACGTCGTACTCCTCTACTTGGTCAGGACGGCCTTGACGGACTCGTCGATGATGGACAGACCCTGCGTCAGCTCGTCGTCGGTCAGGGTCAGGGGCGGCAGCAGCTTCATGACTTCGCCGTCCGGACCGGACGTCTCCATGAGCAGGCCGCGGGCGAAGGCTTCGGCGCAGACGCGCCCGGCCAGGTCGCCGTTCTCGAACTCGAGCCCGCGCGCGAGGCCCCGGCCCTTGGCGAACAGCTTCGCGTCCGGGTAGGCCTCGACGAGCCCGGAGAACGCGGTGGCGATGCGCTCCCCGTTGGCCTTGGTCGACTTCTCCAGCTCGTCGTCGCGCCAGTAGGTGTTGATCGCCTCGGTGGCGGTGACGAACGCCGGGCTGATGCCGCGGAAGGTGCCGTTGTGCTCGCCGGGCTCCCAGACGTCGAGCTCCGGCTTGATCAGCGTCAGCGCCATCGGCAGGCCGTAGCCGCTGATGGACTTCGACAGGCAGACGATGTCCGGCGAGATCCCGGCGTCCTCGAAGCTGAAGAACGGGCCGGTGCGGCCGCAGCCCATCTGGACGTCGTCGAGGATCAGCAGGATGTTGTGGCGCTTGCAGAGGTCGTCGAGACCCTTCAGCCACTCCAGGCGCGCGGCGTTGATGCCGCCCTCGCCCTGGACGCCTTCGACGATCACCGCGGCCGGCTCGTTGAGCCCGCTGCCGGAGTCTTCGAGCAGCTTCTCGAAGTACAGGAAGTCCGGCATGGCGCCGTCGAAGTACCGGTCGTACGGCATCGGCGTGGCGTGCACCAGCGGGATGCCCGCGGCGCCGCGCTTCATCGAGTTGCCGGTGACCGACAGCGCGCCGAGCGTCATGCCGTGGAAGGCGTTGGTGAAGTTGATGACCGACTCCTTGCCGGTCACCTTCCGCGCGAGCTTCAGCGCGGCTTCGACGGCGTTCGCGCCACCCGGACCCGGGAACACGACCTTGTGGTTCAGGTTGCGCGGGTCGAGGATCCGGTCGCGGAAGGTCTGCAGGAAGTCGCGCTTGGCCACGGTGTACATGTCCAGCGCGTGCGTAACGCCGTCACGCTGGATGTAGTCGATCAGGGCCTGCTTCAGCACCGGGTTGTTGTGCCCGTAGTTGAGCGCCCCGGCCCCGGCGAAGAAGTCCAGGTACGGCTTGCCGCTTTCGTCGTGGAGCCAGCTCCCCTGCGCGCGGTCGAACACGACGGGCCAGCCGCGGCTGTAGCTGCGTACTTCGGATTCGAGCTCTTCGAAGATGCTCATGACGTTTCTTTTCTCCTACTCGCCCGGATCTGTGCGTACCGATAGCGGACCGATGCGGTAAAGCTCTTCGGCCAGGTGCCCGGCTTCGGGGAATTCGTCCCCGCCGAACAGCACGCTGGTTTCCATCGCGGTGTTCCAGCGCTTCGCGAACGACGTGAACAGCCCGATGGACGCTTCGTTGTCCGGGGTGATGGTGGTCTCGAGGTAGCGCACCCCCGCGCCGACCAGGCGCGTGTACAACGCGTCGAGCAGGGCCCCGGCCAGGCCCTTCCCTCGTTGCGACGCGTCGACCGCGACCTGCCAGACGAGCGCGGCCTCGGGCTCGTCGGGCCGGCGGTAGGCGATGACGAATCCGACCGCCTTGCCGTCCTCGCGCGCGACCACCGATGTCTCGGCGAAATCGCGGCACCACAGCATGTATGCGTACGGCGAGTTGAGATCGAGCTTGGCGGAATCACGCGCGATTCGCCACAGCTCCGCGCCGTCCGCCTTGGTCGGCGATTCGATCAAGTGCGTTACGGACATACTCAGGAAACGTAACAGAGAATTTTCCGCCCGCCAGCGACGCAGCTCACGACCCCGCGATGACCTGCGGCGACGTGGAGTACCCGGTGAGGAGGCCCACAAACGTGTTTGGCCGAAGAAGTTCCGGGGCACACGGCAGCTCAGGTCGCGTCCTCGTTGTCCGTGACCTACCCGCACCATGAACCCTCGGGCCGAAGATCGCAAGGCGCCGGGCCGAATCCGCCCGGGTCTTCTCAGGGGCGACGGCGGTGGCGGAGACGTCGCCAGGCGCCGCTGACCGGCATCACCGCCGCCGGGAGGATCAGCAGGCCGGAGACCACCAGCCACCACACCGCGCCGTCGCCGCGGCGCCAGCCGGCCACCACGTTGCCGAGCCAGCCGAAGAACGGCCTCGCGATCGGAGGCAGGAACGCCGCCAGCAGCAGCGCCGCCACCACCAGAGCGCCGAGTACCCCGACCAGCCGGCGTGGCGTGCGGCCCATCGTGAGCAGGGCCGTCGCCAGGTAGACGACCGCGCCGGCCAGCACCGGGAGGCCGATCCACTGCAGGATCGCGCCGCTGCTGTCGCCGATGACCAGGCCGGCCAGCAGCGCCAGCACGCCCGCCGCGAGCGAGCCGAGCGTGCCCAGCTTGGACGCGCTCTGCGAGACCTTCGCCGAGCTGCGGGCCACCGTCCGCAGGATGCCCGCCACCGTCTTCGGCCAGCCGCCGGGGAGCCGGAACGCGACGGTGCCGGCGTTGACCACGGCCGCGCCGAGCTTGACCAGGGTCCGCGTCAGCTGCGGCGTGCCCTGCTCGCCGGCGAGCTTCTCCGCCGAGACCTGGCAGGCCTGGAAGACGCGCTGGGCGGTGTCCGCGTCGCCGATCGGCCGTGCGCTCCGCGCCCGGAACGCCGCCGACGCCGCGCCGCTGCAGCCGCCGACCTCGACGTCGGCTTGGGCCTGCTCGGCGACCACCGGCAGCTCCTCCGCGGCGATCTGCGCCTGCCGCGTCCGCGCGAGCACCATGGCCGTCACCGGCATGCTGATCGGCGGGTCGTCCGAGAACTTCGCGACCGGCTTCAGCGCGCAGTCCAGCCCGAGGAACGCCAGTTCGGCGCTCAGCTGGTCCTTGAGCTGCCGCAGCTCGGCCGGCTCGGCGTTGTCGGCGGGGTCCGGCTCGCGCCAGAGCGGGCCCAGCGCCGCGACGAACTCGGCGCGGAACGCCTCGGGCCCGATCAGGTCGCGCAGCGTCGCCAGCCGGGCCGGGTCGAGCAGGCACTGGACCAGCCAGCCGGCGCCGTCGACGCGCCCCCACATCCAGTCGCTGGCCCGCCAGGACGCCTTGTAGAACGCGCCGAAGTCGTCGGCCTGCATCCCGGTCAGCTTGTCCCCCGACCGGCGCCGCTTGAGGTCCAGCAAAGTCCGGGAATCGGCGCTGACCTGCACGAGCTCGACGCGCTGGTCGACCGACGGCGCCTGCGCGAGCAGCCCGCGCGTCGCGACGTGCAGCCCCAGCAGCCTCGCTTGGACGACGTTGTCGGCGCCGTTCTCGAGGGCCAGCCAGTCCAGCAGGACCGAGACGGTGTCGGCCGTCTCGATGGCCGCGTTGGCGGACTCGAGAGCGCCGTTGGCGAGCGCCTGCGACGTCGGTGCCGTCGCGTTCCGCAGGGCCGCGTTGGCGAGCGTGCGCAACGTCGGTGTCGCCGCCCGCAACGCCGCCACGACCAGCGGCCAGGCCTCGACGACGGCGTCCGACCGGCCGAGCCCGGCCCACTCCTGGGCGAGCTCGCCGATCCACACCTCGAGGGTGCTGCTCGCGCCCGGCCCGTCGTGCGCGGCGATCCACTGCGCCAGCCGCACGCCGCGGGCCGACGTCTTGCGCGCCGCGTGCAGCCCCGCCCGCGCGTCGTTGAGCTCCTTGGCCTCCTTGGGGTCCGGCCCGAGCCGGAACCCGGCGTTGATCAGCTGCAGCCCGGTGGCCACGGCGTCGTCGAGCGCGCTCGTGCGGTAGCCGATCAGCTCGGGCACGGACATGCTCGTCGACGGCGGCGCCAGCGGGATGCCGGCGCTGAGCCCGCCGACGGCGACCGCGCGCAGCTGCTGCGACATCCCGGACGCCCACTCGCGATCCTCGGTGTCCACATCGGACAGTGCGTACCGGCGGCTGGCCACCTGCACCAGCTCGGCAGCGTCCTCGGCCGTCCGCCGGTCCAGGTACGCCGTGGCCAGCCGCTTGTCGATCAGCGCCTCCGGCCCGCCGCGCAGCCCGAGCGCGGCCAGCGAAACGCGGGTGTCGCGGGTCCGGACGACGGCGTCGTTGTGCCGGGTCAGCTCCTCCAGCTCGGCGCTGATCGACTGGCTCATCACCGTGGAGACGACCTTGCTCATCGCGTTCGCCAGCAACGGCGGGGCCGCCGGGTCGCAGGCGATCGCCGTCGTGTCCTTCTCGCCGGTGGGCACGACGTAGAGCAGCAGCCGCCGGACGTCCGCGTGGGACGGGCGCTCGAAGATCTCCCGCAGCGCCGGCCGCAGCGGCTTGTTGAGCAGCACCCCGCCGTCGGTCAGCCAGTGCGACCGGGTCAGGTCGGTGTAGGCCGTCATGTCGGGGTGCAGCTCGTCGGTGCCCTCGGTGCCGATCGGCAGCCGGGCCAGCTCGAACGCGCCGGGGAACGACGCGGTGGCGCGCGCGGCGAGCGCCAGCGGCCCCTGCACCCCTTCCGTCCACAGTGGACCTTCGAAGCGGAAGAGCATCCGGTGTTCGGTGTCGCGCACCAGGTTCCCCAGCGCGTCGTCGAACCGGGTCGTCTCGCCGTCGATCATCGTGCCGGTGAGCAGCACGGTGATGTCCGGCGGCTCGGCGGGCGGCGTGCCGGGGCCGGTGATCTCGTGCAGGGCCTGCGCCAGGTCACCGAGCAGCACGCGGTCGCCGTCCAGCACCGACCGCGGCTGCGCCTCCGCCGGATCGCGGATGAGGTTCTCCAGCGAGCCGATCCGGATCCAGGTGTCGCGCAGCACCTGCGGCGTCGAGCCGAACGCCTCCGCCAGCCCGAGGCAGGCCGCGTTGATCCCGCCGGCGCTGGTGCCGGTCAGCACGTCGATCGACACCGTGGCGCGCAGCAGGTCCAGCAGCCCACGGTAGAGCCCCGCCTCGGCGTCGCCCCGGGACTCCCGCAGCAGCTGGGAGGTCTCGGTGGCGACGCCGCCCATCCAGATGGCGAGGCTGGCGCCACCGACCATCGTCATGGCCAGGCGGATCTCCTGCTGCCACGGTTCCGCTTGCTCCGCCATGAGCTCCCCAAGCCGGTTCTCGTCCCTGCCCGACGCAGACTAGAGGCGGAAGGTTAGGCGCGGGATACGCGTGGGTGTACGGCCGTTCGGGTGGAGTTGATCGGCTTCTCAGCCGCCGACGGTGACCACCACCTTGCCGAACTGGCCGTTCGCTTCAAGGTACCGGTGCGACTCGGCGACGTCGAAGAGGTCGAACGTCCGGTCCACCCGGGGCCGGAAGGTGCCCGCGCGGACGCCGGCCCGGATGAAGTGGCCCGCCCGGACCAGCCGCTGCGGGTTCATGGTCAGGTCGAACGCGTTGAACATCCGCATGGTCGGCGGGGTCCACAGCGGGAACGGCGTCTCGGGAACGTCGAGCGCGCCGTAGACGACCAGCGTGCCGCCCTTCGCCGTCGCGTCGGACAGCGCGCGCACGCCCGGCCCGGCGACCGCGTCGAAGACGAAGTCCGCGCCGTGGCCCGCGGTGACCTCGCGGGTGCGGGTGACGACGTCCTCGTCGTCGGTCACGATCACGTGCGCCGCGCCCGCGTCCAGCAGCCGCTGCTTCTTCGCCGCGGTGCGCGTGGCGGCGAGCGGGATCGCGCCGAGGTGGTTGACGACGTCGATCGTCGCCAGGCCGACGCTGCTCGACGCCGCCGTGATCAGCACGAAGTCGCCCGGCCGCACGTGTCCTTCGTCGACGATCGCGCCGTACGCGGTGAGGAACGGCCCCCACAGCGCGACCGTCTCGATCGCGTCGAGCCCCTCCGGGCGGCGCAGCACCGCCGACGCGGGCACGACCGCCGCTTCGCCGTAGACGCCGTAGTTCCGCATCGAGAAGCCCGCGACCGTGCTGACCGGCTCCCCGACGGCGAACTCCGTGACGCCGTCGCCGAGCGCCTCGACGATCCCGGCCGCCGAGTAGCCGAGCTTCGCCGGGAACTCGTCCGGGCGCTCGAAGTACGTGCCCGCGCGGAACATCGCCTCGGCCCGGTTGAGCCCGATCGCCTCGACGCGCAGCCGCAGTTCGCCGGGGCCCGGCGCGCCGGGGTCGACGTCGGTCAGTTCCAGAACTTCCGGTCCGCCCTCGGCGGCGAACCGCACCGTCTTCGTCATTCCGATTCCTTTCGCTTGCCTCGGAATCGATCGTGGACCGGATGCGTTTGCGCTGGAAGACGGCACTTTCCTGGTACGACGGCACACGCCTGTTACGAACGAGGTCACAGCGATGGACAACGGCGAAACTCCCCCGGCCGACGCGTGCTCCCTGCGCGAGGTGCTGGATCTGGTGGGCGACAAGTGGGCGGTCCGCGTCCTCGTCCGGCTCGGCGACGGCCCGCGGCGGTTCAGCGAACTGGAGCGTGCGCTCGACGGCGTCTCCCGGCGGATGCTGTCCCTGACGCTGCGCGGCTTGGAGCGCAACGGCCTGGTGACGCGGAAGGTCTACCCCGAGGTCCCGCCCCGGGTGGAGTACACGATGACGGCCCACGCGGCGGAGCTGGACGAGCCACTGCACGCACTTTCGGCGTGGGCGGCCAAGCACCGCTCGAAGGTGGCCGAGGCGCGGAAGGCGTACGACTTCGCCTAAGCCGCCAGGTGTTCCAGCAGCAGGACCTGCGCCTCACCGACCGCGAAACCCAGTACCGCGCCCGTCGCGATGAGGATCCATTCGTCCTGCTCGAAGGCCGGGCGCAGCAGGCGCTCGAACTCGTGCGGGGACAGCTCCTTCATCTTCGTCACCAGGACGTTGCGGATGTCCATCGCGTCCGTCGCGTAGTCCTCGATGTAGCGCATCGTCTCCGGCAGGCGGTTCATGATCTGCTCGGCGATCGAGAGCTTCATGTCCTGGTACTTGCGGCTGCCCACGGCGAACACCACCAGCGGCCGCGCGACCCGGCCGAGCTCCGCGTCCAGCTGGCGCTGGATCAGCGCGAGGACGCGGTCGGACAGCGGGCCGTGCAGGATCGCCTCGATGACGTTGTGCGGCGTGATGATCTCCTTGGCGATCAGCTCGCCGTACGCCTCCGCGACCTCCTTGCGCCGCTTGAGGAACAGGCCCTGCCACTCGACGCCGAAGTACTTCTTGGGCTCGATCGGGAAGAAGATCATCCGCAGCGCGAGCCAGTCGGTGAACCAGCCGGTGAACAGGCCGAACACCGGCATGATCAGCGGGAACTTGAACAGCACCCAGGCGATCATCTGGATCACGCCGATCGCGCCGCCGAACACCAGGCCCGAGCGCGCGATGAACTTGAACTCCTGCGCGCCGGCCTCCTGGAAGATCCGGTTCAGCAGCCGCTTGTCCTTGACCAGGCTGGTGACCACCATGCCCTTGAGGTCGAACACACTGTCCACATCGGACTTGATCAGGTCGAGCACGGCGGCCACCATTCGCGGCGACTCGTGCTGGACGCGCTCGATCACCAGCTGCTGCACCCGCACCGGGAGCGACTCCCACAGGCCCGGCTGGTAGTGCCCGGCGACCTCGCGCACGATGTCCTCGACGCCCGCGAGCAGCGGTTTCTCGATCTCCTTCGCGATGCGACCGGCGTCGAGGCGCGCGACGACCTCGGCCGGCTTGATCAGCTGCTCGGTCATCGTGTCGCAGGCGATGCTCGCCATCCGCGCGGCGCGCTTGGGCACGATGCCCTGCCAGCCGAAGAACGGCTTGATGCCGATGAACTCGACCGGCTGGAACATCATCCGGATCGCGACGAGCTTGGTGCCATAGCCGATCAGGGCGGCGACGATCGGGATCGAGACGTACAGGGGCCAGTGCTGCGCGAAGTCGGCGACGATGCCGGCGAGGAACGACCCCACGGGTCAGCCGAGGCTGCGTGGGTCGAAAGAAGGGTCGCAGGCCTGCCAGAACTCCGCGCCGAGGCGCGAGACGTGGATCGTCCGTTTGACGAACTTCGCGCGCTTGACGTGCTTCTCGGCGTCGCGCACGGTCTCGTCCGTCATCAGGATCTCGTACTGCGTCTCCAGCGACGGCACCTCTTCGTCGAGGTCGACCAGGCCGAGCCCGATCAGCCGCGTGACGTAGCCGGGCACCTGGTCGGGCAGCGAGACCCCGGCGACCTTGCCGACGGTCGACGCGTTTCGCAGCACCAGCCGGCCGGCTCCACCGAGGCTGGTGCGCTCGGCGACGTCGATCGCGGGGAACGGCGAGCCGTCCGACAGCGCCGACAGGATGCGGGCCTCGTCCGGCGTCAGCTGGCGCAGGATGATCGCGTAGAAGTACTCGCGGGCCCGTGCGCGGCCGAAGCCGATGGAGTGATTGAGCAGCTCGGCCATCGCGGCACGCAGCGGCTCGGCGTGGTTGTCGCGTGCGGGCACGAGCGTGACGGTGGCTTCGATCGGCCGGGAGCCGGACGCCGCCGGGCGGTTCATCGCGGACGCCGCGGTGAGCGCCGCGTGGTACGGGTCGTCGACCTCGTCGAGCCGGCGCCGCAGCTCGCCCAGCAGCTGGCGTTCCACCTGCCGCACCCCGCGTTCGGCGGTCTCCACGCCGGGCAGCCGGCGGGTGAACGCGAAGCCGGTGCGCGCGGCCCAGCCGGCCAGCTGGCCGGCGCGGCGGGCCAGGTCGGCCACCTCGTCGCCGGTGCCCCGGCCGTTCGGTCGCTCTGCGTTCACGGGCGGACTCCCCTCTGCTTACGCGGTGATGCTACCTGCGAGTAGGCCGAATGGTGGTGTGACGACCAGCATCCTTCGGGGGCCCGGGTGGCGGAGCCCCCGGCTCGGGGCGAAGCCCCGGACAGCAGCGCATGATGTGCGACATGAATCCTTGGGGTCCGCCGATCGACGTCCTCCCGTACTTCGCGAAGGAGGAGCAGTCGTTGATGACGCTGCTCGGCGCGCTGACTCCCGAGGACTGGGAGCGGCCGACGATGTGCACCGGCTGGTCGGTCAAGGACATCGCGGCCCACCTGCTGGGCGACAAGGTCGGCCGGCTCTCGCGCGGCCGCGACGGCCACTCGGCCGATGGCCCGCGTCCCGGCGAGGCGTTCCCGCGGTTCATCGACCGGATCAACGAGGAGTGGGTCGTCGCCTGCCGCCGGCTCTCGACGGACGTCCTGCTCACGATGCTGTACGAGTTCATGGGCCAGATGACCGACTACTGGGCGAAGCTCGACCTCGACGTCCTGGGTGAGCCGGTGAGCTGGGCGGGTGACGCGCCGGCGCCGCGCTGGCTGGACGCGGCGCGCGACTATTCGGAGTTCTGGGTGCACCACGTGCAGCTGCGCGAGGCCCTGGAGCACACGCCGCTGGAGGCCGAGCACGCCGAGCCGATCGCCGACACGTTCGTCCGGGCGCTGCCGCACACCCTGCGCGACGTCGAGGCCCGCGTCGGCAAGCAGGTCGGCTACACGGTGACCGGCGCGGGCGGCGGCAAGTGGCACGCCCGCTCGGAGCGTGACGGCTGGGTCCTCGACCGCGGCGCCCCGCCGTCCCGCACGCCGCTGGCCACGGTGACGACGGACGCGGACACGTTCTGGCGCCTCTGCACCCGCAACACCCCGGACGTCAGCCGCGTGAAGACCTCAGGGGACGAAAGCGTTTGCGCGGTGGTCCTCGGAATGACGTCGATCATCGTCTGAGACGTCACTTTCATAGGGAAAGATGCGTTTGAAGGGCCCCTGGACGTATCTTTCCCTACGAAAGTGACGCCCTCAGCGGCGGCGGGCTTGCTTGCGCAGCTGCAGGATGCGGGCGCCGCCGATCAGCGCGACCAGCGCCGCGCCGCCCAGGGCCGAGAACAGCATCGCGATGGCCAGCGGCAGGCTGCCTTCGGCGCCGAAGAAGTGGACCGTCGCCGGGTCGAGGTTCTGCAGGATGAACACCAGCAGCACGGTCAGCACGAGCAGGCCGGCGATCACCGCGACCCAGGTGCCGCTGATCCGCGTCGGCCGGGCCTTGCCCTTGACCCGGCTCGTCGTCGACGTGCCGGCCCGGGTGGGTGCCGGGCGCACCGGCGTCGATTCCTCCGGGCCCGGCCGGACGTCGCCGACGCGCAGCTCGGCGGGCTCCAGCGCGCCTTCCGGCACCTCGGTTCCGGGCAGGTTCCCGGGCAGGTCGTGGTCTGCGGAGCCGGTGGGGTGGCCGGCCGCGTCCCCGCGCGCGTGCGTCATGTCTCCAGTGTCCGTCCAGCACGCGGGGACCGCTGCGTCAAACCCCCTAACGGGTGTACGCGTCGACGTCCCGGAGCACGCGGAGCGTGTTCTTCCCGGCCAGTTTCGCGCAGTCGTCGTCACTCCACCCCCGGTCGAGCAGCGCGGCGAACAACACCGGGTACTTGGACGTGTCCTCCAGCCCCTCCGGCAGCGTGCCGACGCCGTCGTAGTCGCCGCCGAGGCCGATGTGGTCGATCCCGGCCACCTCGCGGGCGTGCTCGACGTGCGCGACGACGTCGTCGACGGTCGCCTTCGGCTTGACCGGCGCGTCCCACTCCGCGACGAACTTCCCGCGCTGGGTGAGGTTGCGGTAGTCCTGTCCGGCCTCGGCCATGGCCGCCTTGAGCTGCTCGTCCCAGGCGGCGACCTTCGGCGAGATGAACGCGGGCACGAAGGTGACCATCGCGACGCCGCCGTTGCCGGGCAGCTTCGCGAGGACGTCGTCGGGGATGTTGCGCGGGTGGTCGTTGACCGCGACGCAGGAGGAGTGGCTGAAGATCACCGGCACCGAGCTGATCTCCATCGCCGCCCGCATCGTCGACGGCGCGACGTGCGAGAGGTCGACCATCATGCCGATCTTGTTCATCTCGCGCACGACGTCGCGGCCGAACTCGGTGAGCCCGCCGTGGGCCGGCTCGTCGGTGCCCGAGTCGGCCCATGTGGTGTTGAAGTTGTGCGTCAGCGTCATGTACCGGACGCCGAGGCGGCGCAGGATCCGCAGCACCCCGAGCGACTCGGCGATGCTGTGGCCGCCTTCGGCGCCGAGCAGCGACGCGATCCGGCCGTCGGCGAACGCGGCCTCGGCCTCGTCGGCGGTGTCGACCAGCCGGAGCCGGTCGGGGTAGCGCTCGGCGAGCTGGTGGACGACCTCGATCTGCTCCAGCACGGCGGTCACCGCGCTGTGGCCTTCGAACTCACACGGCACGTACACCGACCAGAACTGCATGCCCAGCTTCCCGTCGGCGAGCTTCGGGAAGTCGGTGTGGAGGGCGGGCTGCCGGACGGTCAGGTCGAGCGAGGCGACCGCCTCGACCGGGTTCGCGCCACCGTGTTGCCGCAGCTCCCACGGCAGGTCGTTGTGCCCGTCGGCGAGGATGACCCCGTCCAGCAGTTCGGTAGCACGCTGTAGTGCCTCGTTAGTCATCACCCGATCCTAGGGTGACGCCGTATACGCTCCGTACAATCGCTACGGCGCAAGCCACTTCGCCGCCGCGCGGACACCGTCCACAGTGACCTGATGGCCGCCGGGGTGACGATCCGTGACGACGTCGGCACCCCGCTCGCGCAGCAGCCGGATCAGTTCTTCCGTGGACGCCAGCGGCGCCATCGGGTCGTGTTCGCCGTTGGCCAGGAAGATCCGCGACGCGCTCAAGTCGTGTGACGGCGGGTCCGGCACCGGCGACATCGCCGCGAACAGCGCGGCTTCGCGCACGACCTCGGGCCGCAGCAGCGCGACGGCGGCCGCGATGTTGGCGCCGTTCGAGAAGCCCACGGCGATCAGCCGGCGGTCACCGAAGCCGTACTTCGCCCGCGCCTCGACGACGAAGTCGGCCAGCTCATGGGCCCTCTTGACGACGTCCTCGTAGTCGAACACGCCTTCCTCGAGCCGCCGGAACCAGCGCGCGGCGCCGTGCTCCGACACCGGCCCGGCGGGCGCCAGGGTCGTGGCGCCCGGGGCCAGCTCGCGCGCCAGGCCGAGCAGGTCGTCCGGGCCGCCGCCGGTGCCGTGCAGCAGGAGCAGCACCGGCGCGTCCAGTGCGCCCTCGACGTACTTGTGCGCCAGCGTCATGACAGCTCCGGGTTGTTCTCGGTGGGGAGGTTCAGCTTCGGGAGCATGTGCCGGATCTCGTCGCGGCGCGGCTCCAGCCACGGCGGCAGCTTGAGCGCGCGGCCCAGCTCCAGCAGCGGCTCGTCGATGGCGAACCCGGGCTCGTCGGTCGCGACCTCCAGCAGCGTGCCGCCCGGCTCGCGGAAGTAGATCGAGCGGAAGTACTGCCGGTCCAAAATGGACGTCACGGTGACGCCCTTGTCCACGAGCTCCTCACGCCACGTCTTCTGCGTCGCCTCGTCGGGCGCGCGCCAGGCCACGTGGTGCACGGTGCCCGCGGCGACCAGCCCGCGCGGCGCGTCCGGCGTCACGAGGACGTCGACCAGCGCGCCCGGCCCGCCGGCACCGGCGGCGAACCGCAGGCGGTTGCCGTCCTGGCCGGTGAAGCCGAGGCCGAGGCCGTCGGTGAGCATGCCCGCGGTGGCGTCCTCCTTGGTGACCGACAGCGTGACCGAGTGCAGGCCGCGGACGGCGTGCTCGGCGGGCACCAGCTCGGTGTCCCACGGGTCGCGCGGATCGCCCTGCGGGTGCGCGACGAGTGCGAGCTGCAGGCCGTCCGGGTCGCGGAAGGTCAGCGTGTCCTCGTCGTCGGCGTTGCGGACCTCACCCGTCTCGATCTTCTGCGCGTTCAGGTGCTGCTTCCACCAGCCGATGGACGCCTCGGGCACGGAGAACGACGTGGTCGTCGCCTGGCCGGTGCCGTGCCGGCCGCTCGGCGCGTCGGGCCACGGGAAGAACGTCATCAGCGAGCCCGGCTTGCCCGAGCTGTCGCCGTAGTAGAGGTGGTAGGTGCCCGGATCGTCGAAGTTCACGGTGGTCTTCACCAGCCGCAGTCCGAGGGTCCGGAGGTAGAAGTCGGCGTTGCGCTGCGGGTCGCCGCCGATGGCGGTGACGTGGTGCAGGCCGGACGTCTTGATCGACATGGAGTGCCTCCTCAGGCCAAGGTAACCGGAGAACCTCTCGCGCGCAAGATATATTCCGGTGAGCCTTCTCCGGTAGGCTGCGTCCCGTGACACCGGATCCGAAGACCGACGACGACGAGATCGTCACCTGGTGGGGCCTGGTCATCGAGGGTTACCTGGCCACCCAGGACAAGCTGATGGGCGAGATCGCGGAGCACTTCGGCCTCGCGCCCGCGTCGTTCGACATCCTGATGCGGCTGGTCCGCTCGCCCGAGCACCGGATGCCGATGACCCGCCTGGCGACCGAGGCCGCGCTGTCCAGCGGCGGCTTCACGAAGGTCGCGGACCGCCTGGTGGCGGCCGACCTGATCTGCCGCGTCCCGAGCCCGGACGACCGCCGCGTCACGTTCGCGTCGCTGACCGACCACGGCCTGGAGGTGGCGAACAAGGCCCGGGCGGCGGCCGCGAACATCCTGCGCCGCATCGTCCTGACCCCACTGGGCGACGACGCGGCCGGCCTCGCCGAGGCGATGCGGACCCTGCGGACGTTCAACGGCGAGTGAGCCGGTTCAGGAGGCGGCCGGCGCCGTCCACATCGCCAGCAGCTCCAGCGCCGACGCCGACGGACTGGCCGGTTCCGGGCTGAACGCCACCAGCCGCTGCCCGGTCTCCCCGGGCAGGTCGAAGTGCTCGAACCGCAGGGTCAGCTCGCCGACGACCGGGTGCCGGAAGCGCTTGCTCCCGTGCGTCCGCTGCTGGACGTCCCGCCCGGCCCACCACGTCCGGAACGGCTCGCTCTTCATCATCAGCTCGCCGAGCAACGTCGCGAGCGCGTCGTCGTCGTAGTGCCGGCTGGTCGCCAGGCGCAGCGCCCCGACGGTCGCCCGCGCGACCTCCGGCCAGTCGGCGAACCGCTCTTCGCCGGCCGCGTCGAGGAAAGCGAAGCGGGCGAGGTTGCGCTCGCGCGGCGTCACCGCGGCGAAGTCGAAGAACAGCTGAGCGGCCAGCGGGTTCCAGGCCAGGACGTCCATCCGGTGGTTGACGACCAGCGCCGGCACGCGATCCATCATGGCGAGCAGCTGCGTCAGCTCGGCGCGGACGCGCTCGGGCCGCGGCCGGCCCGAAGGCCGCGGGCGAGCAAGGCCGTCGAGGTAACGGCGCTCGTCGACGTCGAGGTGCAGCGCGCGGCCGATCGCGCCGAGCACGGCTTCCGACGGCCGGGACGCGCGCCCCTGCTCGAGCCGGACGTAGTACTCGACGCTGATCCCGGCGAGCGCGGCGACCTCCTCCCGCCGCAGCCCGGCGACACGACGGCGGGTGTCGGCCCGGCCGGGAGCGATCCGGGCCCGGCGCGACTTGAGGAACCGGCCCAGCTCGTTGTGCTCGCTCATCAGGCCAGTGTGCGACACCCGCGCGGTTCGAGCGTGGTCCTGCCAGTACCAGTAACGGCCGTCCGGGGTCACGCCGGGAGCTGGCTGGCCGGGTGCAGCGCCCCGAAACTGGTGCTCTGCGAAAGGACGAACATGTGTCACAGCACGGACAGCCGCCCGCCCGCCTTGCCGAACCCCGGCGTGATCGCCCGGAGCGGCGCGCTCGAACTCACCTCCGCTGACGGCACGGTGTTCTCGGCCATGGAGGCGATCCCGGCCGAGCCCAACGGCGTCCGGATCGTGCTCCTGCCGGACATCCGCGGCACGCACCCGTACTACCAAGCGCTCGCCGACCGCTTCGCGCAGGCGGGTTTCCCGACCGCGGCCGTCGACTACTACGGCCGCACCGCGGGTGTCGGCGTGCGCGACGACGAGTTCGAGTGGCGACGGCACCTGCCGTCGGTCCGGCCGGACGACGTCGCCGCCGACGTCGAAGCGGCGGCCGCGCACCTGGGCGAAGGACCGCTGTTCACGGTGGGCTTCTGCTTCGGCGGCGGCCAGTCCTGGCGCCTGGCCGCGAGCGACCTCGGCGTCAGCGGCGTGATCGGCTTCTACGGCCTGCCGCAGCCGGCCACCGAAGTCGTCGACGACATCTCGGCGCCGCTCCTGCTGCTGCTCGCCGGCGCCGACGTCGCGACGTCACCGGCGGAGTTCGACGCGTTCACGGCCCGGCTCGACCAGGCGGGGAAGCCGTACGAGAGGCGGGTGTACGAGGGCGCCCCGCACTCGTTCTTCGACGCGACCCACGAGGAGTGGCAGGACGCGTGCGACGACGCCTGGAGCCGGATGCTCGCGTTCATCGGGAAGTACCGTTGAAAAACCGGCGCTGGTCAGGGCCCTCGATCAGGCGCACGATGGGGTGAGCGACGTCTGGGGGCCATGGGGACGCCGGTGCGGCCCACGCCAGGGCCGAAGTGGCCGCACCGGCGCTCCCCGTGGTCAAGCGAGCGACGGCATCAGCTTGATCGCGTTGCCCGACAACACCCCGGTCAGCACGTCCTCGGGCCACCCCAGCCCGGCCAGCGACCGGACGTTCTTCGCCACCGACGGCACGCCCGGCCAGTCCGTCCCGAACACGAACTTCCCCGCCAGCCGCGCCAGGTCGAAGCGCTGGTAGTACTCCGGCAGCTTCTTCGGCGGCAGGCCCGCCAGGTCGAGCCAGACGTTGTCGCGGGCCAGCGCGAGGAACGCCGCCACGTCGTACCACCAGCCGCGGCCGCCGTGGGCGAACACGAACTGCAGGGCCGGAAAGTCCTCGACCACATCGGACAGCAGCTCGGGATTGCCGAAACTGGTGCGGGAACCGGGAAAGCTCGACGTTCCCGAGTGGAGGATCACCGGCACACCGCGCTCGAGGCACAACTGGTAGACCGGGTACAGCTCCTTGTCCGCCGGCGAGAACGCGCCGTGCACCGGGTGGAGCTTCAGCGCCACCGCACCCAGGTCCAGCTGCCGCTCGACCTCGGCCGCGGCCGGGTGGTGCAGGTACGGGTTGACGTTCGCGACCAGCCGGAACCGCTCCGGGTTGTACTCCACCAGCGGCAGGTTGTCCTCGATCGCCTGGATCCCGGTGGCCCGCGGGCTGTACTCGCAGAACAGCAGGACCCGGTCGACACCTTCCGACTCCATCAGGTCGTCCATCGCCGCCGGGACGACCGAGCCGTCGTCGGCGTACACCGAACGCCACGGGTACGCCCCGGCGAAGTCGTGCGCCCACTGCAGCCACGCGGGTTTGAGCGTCGGCAGGCGCGGGGTGTGCACGTGCGCGTCGACCACGAAGTGCCCGTCGATCACGGGCTGGGCACCACCAGCAGCGCGTCGCGGACCTGCTCGCGGATCACGTTGCGGCGGATCTTCCCGGTCGCTGTCTTCGGCAGCTCGGCCAGTTCGACCACCCCTCGGGGACGCTTGAACGCCGCGAGCCCTTCGCGGCAGAACTCGATCAGCTCTTCCGCGTCCACCGTAACCCCGGGAGCCGCCACCACGCACGCCACGGGCTTGTCGAGGCCGTCGGCGTCCGGCGCGGCGACGACCGCGACCTCGGCCACCGCCGGGTGCTGCCGCAGCCGTTCCTCCACTTCGGACGGTGACACCCAGATCCCGCCCGCCTTCAGCATGTCCCCGAAGCGGCCGAGACAGCTGTACGTGCCGTCTTCGTTGCGCACGTAGCTGTCGCCGGTGCGCAGCCAGTCGCCCTGGAACACGAGCTTCGTCGCGTCGTACCGCGCCCAGTACCCGGTCGCCGTCGACGGCCCCGACACGAACAGCTCGCCGGGCTTGCCGACGGCGTCGATCACCGCGCCCGCCTCGTCGCGGATCTGCACGGCGTAGCCGGGAACCGGGACGCCGGTGCTGCCGGGGCGCACCGAGCCCGGCAGGTTCGACAGGAAGATGTGCAGCGCCTCGGTCGATCCGATGCCGTCGAGGATCTCCAGGCCGAAGCGCGCGCGGAAGCGTTCGAACAGCGACGCGGGCAGCGGCTCGCCCGCCGAAACGGCGTACCGCACCGAAGCGAACGAGTCGTCCGGGACGTCGCTGGCGAGCAACGCCGCGTAGAATGTCGGGACGGCGAAGAACAACGTCGGCCGCTCCTCCCGCAAGCGTCGCGCGAACAACGCGGGTGTCGGGCGTGAAGGCTCCAGCAGCGTCGTCCCGCCCGCCGCGAGCGGGAAGAACGCCGAATTTCCCAGCCCGTAGGCGAAAAAGAGCTTCGGCACGGACAGGACCCGGTCGGTCGCGACGGTGCCCAGCACTTCGCGGCCGTAGGTCTCGCAGACCGCCCGGATGCTCGCGTGCCGGTGCATCGCGCCCTTCGGCTGCCCCGTCGTCCCCGACGTGTACAGCCACAACGCGGGCGAGTCCGCCCACGTCCGTCCACTTCGGAACTCGCCGCCCAGCTCGGACCACTTGTGCGTCCGGACGCCGAACCCGGTCGACTCGGCGCGGTCGAGCAGGACGTCGGTGACCTCGGGGGCGAGGCCGAGCGCGGTCACGGCCTGCTCGGCGAACTCACCCGAGACGCACAGCAGCCGTGCCCGCGAGTCGGCGAGCACCTTGCCCAGCTCCAGGCCGGTGACCATGGTCGACACCGGCACCGCGACGGCGCCCGCGAGCATCGCGCCGAGGATGCCGGTGAGCAGCTCGACGTCGTCGACCATGCAGAACATGACCCGCTCTTCGGGACGCACCCCCAGCCCGGTGAGCCCGGCGGCGACCCGGCGGGACTCCGCCGCCAGCTCGGCGTAGGTCAGCGAACGGCGGGGCGAGACGACCGCGATCGCGTCCGGCTGCCCGGCCGAGAGCAGGTACTCGGCCGCGTTGAACCCTGTCGCCACCCAGGCCTCCTACGTGAGGTACACGTACTCGTAGTCGAACGGCTTGCCGTTGATGCCCTGCCGGGGCGGCGCCACCCAGCTCGCGATCTTCCCCCGCTCGTACACCGGGTGCATGAGCGAGCGGACGAACGCGAGGTCCTCGGTCGTGGGCAGCCACTTGTCCTTGCCGGCCAGCCACGTCGCCTCGTCGACGATCGTCCCGTCGGGAGTGACGTGGTGGCCGGAGTTTATGCCCACATCCCGGTTGAAACCAGGGTGTGGCAACCGGAACGTGAAGTCGATCCCGGCCTCGCTGAGGATCTTGTTCCAGCGCTTCACGCCGGTCTGGCAGTCGGCGGTGTACTCGCCGCGCAGGTCGAGGTTCAGCAGCAGGATCGCCTGCAGCTCCTCGGACGTCCAGGTGCCGTCACCGGCCGGTTTGTCCAGCGTGCGGGCGTCCTCGGTGAGCTTGTGGTCGTCCTTGCGGCGGGTCTCCTGCCAGCGGCCCTTGAGCCCGGCGGTGTAGTAGTTCGCCGCGTTCGTCGACGTCTCGCTGCCGAACAGGTCGAGCGAGACGGTGTAGTGGAAGTTGATGTAGCGCTGGATCAGTTCCAGCGGGATCCCGCCGTGCGGGCCGATGTCGCGCGTGTCGTGCTCGCGGATCAGCTCGGCGCTGCGCATGACCACGCGGTCGACGCCGGTGGTGCCGACGAACATGTGGTGCGCCTCCTCCTTCAGCATGAACTCGCAGGTGCGCGAGAGCGGGTCGAAGGAGGACTCCTTGAGCGTGCCGAGCTGGTACTTCCCGTCGCGGTCGGTGAAGTAGGTGAACATGTAGAAGGCCAGCCAGTCGGCGGTCTCCTCGTTGAACGCGCCGAGGATGCGGGGCGCGTCCGGGCTGCCGGAGTTGCGCAGTAGCAGCCCTTCGGCCTCGTCCCGGCCTTCGCGGCCGAAGTAGGCGTGCAACAGGTAAACCATCGCCCACAGGTGGCGGCCCTCTTCGACGTTGACCTGGAACAGGTTCCGCAGGTCGTAGAGGCTCGGCGCGGTGAGGCCGAGGAGCTTCTGCTGCTCGACGGACGCCGGTTCGGTGTCGCCCTGGATGACGATCAGCCGTTGCAGGTCGGCGCGGTACTCGCCGGGCACCTGCTGCCACACGGGCTCGCCCTTGTGCTCGCCGAAGGAGATCCGCCGGTCGGGGTCGCGCTCGGCGAGGAAGATGCCCCAGCGGTAGTCCGGCACGTTCACGTGGTCGAAGTGCGCCCAGCCCTCGCGGCCCACGCTGATCGCGGTGCGCAGGTAGACGCCCTGGGTCTCGAGCGTCGGGCCCATCTCGCCCCACCAGTGCATGAACTTCGGCTGCCAGCCCTCCAGCGCGCGCTGCAGCCGGCGGTCGTCGGCGAGGCTGACGTTGTTGGGGATCTTGGCGTCGTAGTCGATTTTCTCGGGCATGGGCGCTAGACCCGCTTCCTGTCGAAGACGGCCTTCTGACCAGTACCGTATCGGCGCAGCGCGCCTTCCGGTCCGGATGCGTTCGGCCGGGTGAAAATCCAGTTCTGCCAAGCCGCCAAGCGGCCGAAGATCTTGGTCTCGATGGTCTCCGGGCCGACGAACCGGTGGTTGGCCTCCATGCCGGTCAGCGCGTCCGGGCTGAGCGACGCCCGGCCCTCCAGCGCGATCCGGATCTCGTCCTCCCAGTCGAGGTCGTCCGGCGCGTCGGTGACCAGACCGAGTTCGACGGCTTCCGCGGCGCTGAGGTCGTGGTTCTTCTCCCGCGCGAGCCAGGCGAGGTGGTCGTCGTCGCCGTAGAAGCGCGTCTGCAGCCGGGTCAGGCCGTTGCCCATGGGGAACGCGCCGAAGTTGGCCTCGGTCAGCCTGATCGACGCGCGGGCGTCGCTGTCTTCGTCGTCGATCGGCGGCCCGTCGAGGATGTACTGCCGGTCCGCGGCCAGGGCGACCTCCAGCAGCGCGCCGGCGAAGCAGCTGCCCGGCTCGATGAGCGCGATCAGGCTGCGGCTGGTGACGTCGAGGCGTTTGAGCGTGCGCTTGAAGTAGTGCGTGATCTCGTTGGCCAGCCAGTCCTTCCCGCCGAGGACGGCCTGCTCGTGCGCGACCACCTTCGCCGGGTCGCCCTGCGTCCGCAGGACCCAGGTACCGGCTTCGACCTCGTTGGTGCGCAGCCGCAGGATGGCGTCGTCCAGCTCGCGCGTCATGGCGAGGAACCAGCCGTTCGCACCCTCTTCGTGCAGGTCACCGGGGTCGCTCTCGGGCCCCTTGATGGTGATGGTGGCCTGGTCTTTTCCGACCGTGACGTCGACGTAGCGGTGTTCGAGCGGCGTCAGCTCGATGCCGCCCTCGCCGGTCCGGTCGGACTCGCGCGCGATCTCCCGGGCCCGCTGCAACACGGTCTCGCGGAACCCCTGACGCGGCACCAGCTCGTCGACCAGCCGCCAGTCGACGGCCGTCTTCCCCTTGACGCCGTCCGAGCGCGTCGCGAAGACGTCGGCGAGGTCGCGCCGGACGCGCCGCTTGTCCACCACGCGGGTCAGCCCGCCGGTGCCGGGCAGCACGCCCAGCAGCGGCACCTCCGGCAGCGCGACCGTCGAGGAGTTGTCGTCGATCAGCAGGATCTTTTCGCAGGCCAGCGCGATCTCGTAACCACCGCCGGCGCACGTCCCGTTCACCGCGGCGACGTAGGTCTGGCCGGAGTGCGCGGTCGCGTCCTCCATGCCGTTGCGGGTCTCGTTGGTGAACTTGCAGAAGTTCACCTTCCAGTGGTGCTCGGACGCGGCGAGCATCCGGATGTTCGCGCCGGCGCAGAACACCTTGTCCTTCGCGCTGGTCACGATGACCACGCGGACCTCGGGGTGCTCGAACCGCAGCCGCTGGGTGGCGTCGTACAGCTCGATGTCGACGCCCAGGTCGTAGGAGTTGAGCTTGAGCTCGTAACCCGGGACCAGCCCGCCCTGCTCGTCGACGTCCAGCTCGAGCCAGGCCACCTCCCCGTCGAGGCTGAGCCGCCAGTGGCGGTACTCGTCCGGACGGCGGCCGAAGTCAACCGGTGTGGTGGTGGTCACCCCTCCAATTGTCTACACGAATTCTGCGAACGTCAATGTTGTGTAGAAACTTGATCTCGCAAGGTCACCCGGTTGAGCGTGGCCCAGGCCCAGATGAGGAAGACCCAGAGCGCCAGGCCGGCCGCGGAGTCGGTGAAGATCGTGGCGAACCAGAACGCCGGGATCTGCGGCACGCCCGTCAGGAAATGGCCCAGGGTGATCATCCCGGCCAGCGAGTAGACGAGCAGGAACGCCAGCGCCCGCGGGTAGCGCCCCCGCGTGTAGGCGCGGTAGCCGAGGTAGCCGAACGTCGTGAAGAGCACCCAGCCGAACGCGACGACGACGCCCGCCACCACAGCCGGGATGCCGGGCAGCTGCGGGTAGTCCGCGACGCGGATCGTGTTGTGCGTGTAGTGCAGCGTGGTGCTGAGCAGGGAGAAGCCGAGGATCACGCGAAGCGGCGTCAGCCCCTTCTCCTGAAGAACGTCCATCACGGGCCCCCAGAGTCGACTAGATAGATCGCTCTAGCGAAGATACCGCGACCGGTCGTGAGTGGCAATGAGGGTTCTAACCCGCATTACCACTCACGACCCTTGGTCAGACCAGGTCGATGCGGTGCTGGGTGATCGGGTAGCCCGCCTTCGCGAAGGCCTTCGCCATCGGGATGTTGGGTACGTCGGTGGCCGCGACGATCCGGTCGGCGCCCTGCGCGACCAGGTCGTGCGTGGCCTCGACCAGCAGGTCGTACGCGTAACCGTGCCCCCGCTGCTCGGGCACCACGGCGATGTAGCCGACCACCGGGTCGTAGTGGTTGCGGCTCGGCAACGCGAAGCCGACCAAGTCGCCTTCGCGCGTGTACGCGAGCCGCCACCACTCCCGCGGCGCCGGCATCCACCGCATGATGTCGAGGTCCTCTTGCGCGGCGGCCTCGACGCCCTGCTCGGCCACCACGCGGCGGACGTGCGCGTCGAGGCTGTCCGCGTTGACCTTGCGGAAGACGTCGAGGATGACGTCGTCGTCCGGTTCGGGCCGGAACTCGAGCCGTCCGGGCCGCTCCGGCAGGCCGTTTTCCGGCGTCCAGCAGTACCGGTAGCGCTCGACGAGCTTGCGGTAGCCCGCCTTCTCCGCCGCTTCGACGCGGATGGTCACCTCGTGGGCGACGTCCGGGTCGTCCTGCCACGCGGGCGGCGTGGTCAGCGAGTACTCCGCCCGGAACGGCGCCGTCGTCAGCAGCCGCACGGCGGCGTCGAGGTCGGTGAAGTCGAACCAGTCGAGCGCGATCGGCTCTTCGTCGTCCGGCCCGGCCCACCAGGCGGCCCGCGCCACGACGACGCCGTCGCGCAGCGCGACCCACGACCAGCCGGGCCGGTACTCGCCTCGGAGCGCCATCTCGGCGTAGTCCTTGCCGAGCAGCTTGCGGCCGACGAGACCGCGGTCGGGCAGGGAGGTGAACAGTGTTTCTTCGCCCGCTTCGAGCGGGCGCACGACCAGATCGGTCATGGAAATCCTTCCGGGAGTACGCGCGCTCCCGGTCTACGGACTGGGCACCCTCGCGGCGAGGTGGGAGCGCGTGATCGGTTGCGTGATCATCGGACCCACCTCCTTTCGCTGGTCAAGGGTGCGAGGCAGAACCTACGGGCCGCCCGCTTCGGGCGTCAACGGATTTTCTGCAGCACGGTCCGCGTGCTCAGCCGGGGCTCGGCGTAGGAGTGCGACGCCTCGAGGACGTACTCGCCGGCGATGTGCTGCCAGCCGTCACGCCAGGTCGAGACCGAGCGCGGCGCGATCGCGATCTCGGCGTCCACGGCCTCGCCCGGGCCCGCCTCGACGCTCGCGAAGCCGGCGAGCCAGCGGTGCGGGCGGTCGCCGCGCTCGGTCGGGACCAGGTAGAGCTGGACGACTTCGCGGCCCTTGCGCGTCCCGGTGTTGCGGAGGCGGACGCGCACCTTCGCGCCGCCTTCGTCGTCCGGGAAGACGTCGAGCTCGTCGTAGGACCAGGTCGTGTAACCGCGGCCGTGGCCGAACCAGTAGGCGGGCTGCTTCCCGGAACGGGCCCACGCGCTGTAGCCGATGTAGACGCCTTCTTCGTACGGCAGCACGCTTTCCTCGGGCGTCACGCGGGTGACGGGGGCGTCTTCGAGCTTGGCCGGCCAGGTCGTCGGCAGCCTTCCGCCGGGCTCTTCGCGGCCGAAGAGGACGTCGGCGAGCGCGTCGCCGCCGGCCTGCCCGGGGAACCAGGTGAGCAGCACCGCGGCGACGTCGTCGCGCCACGGCAGCTCGACCGGCGAACCCGCGTTGACGACGACCACGGTGTTCGGGTTGGCCCGCGCGACCCGCGTGACGAGTTCGTCCTGCCTGCCCGGCAACGCCAGGGACGTCCGGTCGAACCCCTCGCTCTCGACCTCGGCGGTGGTGCCGACCACGACGATCGCGACGTCGGATTTCCCGGCCAGCGCAACGGCTTCGTCGAGCGCGGCGTCCGGGTCGAGCACCGGGCCGCGGTGCCCGAGCGCGAAGACGACCCAGGCGAACGTGCCGCGCGCGAACTCCGCCATCTCCGACGGGATCCAGTAGGTCAGGCTGACGTCGACCGGCTCGCCCGCGGTGAGCTCGACGTCCCGCCGCTGCTCGATGACCTGCATGATCGACGTGAAGACGTCACCGCCTTCGGGCAGGTTGACGCCGTCGAAGAGGGTCTGCCCGCCGACGACCAGGCGGAGGTCGCCGGGGCCGGTGAGGCCGAAGGTGTGCGTGCCGGTGGTCTCCGGGAAGAACGTGCCTTCGATCTCGACGCTCGCGAGCGTCGCCACGTCGAGGCCGGCCGGCAGCTCGCCGATCCAGTCGATTCTCGCCTCTCGCAACGGAAATTCAGCCAATCGGGTGCCATCGGCGGCTTTGGCGGTCGCGCGGAGCCGGAAATTGTCGGTGGCCGGCGGTAGCGTCGTTCGCGGATCGGCACCGATGGCGTAAGTCAGTTCGGTGCCAACGGGAACGGCCTTCCGGAGGCCGTCGAGAGGGGAGACGACGTGGTCGGGAAACACGGTGGCACTGCCGCCGCCGAGGATCTTCGGATCTGCGGCCAGCGCGCCGATCAGGGCGATGCTCGGCGTTTGCTTGAGGGGGAGAACGCCGGTTTCGTTGCTGAGCAACACGAACGATCGGTGCGCGATCTCGCGCGCGACCGCTTCACCGTCCATAGTGGAGTCTTGTCTTGCCGGGCTCTCGCCGAGCGCGCCGGTCCGGTGGGCCAGCAGGAGCACGCGGCGGACCATGTCGTCGACGACGTCCGGATCGACCTCGCCGCCGCGCACGGCTTCGGCGAGCCGGTCGCCGAACACGGTGCGCGGGCCCGGCATCGCGACGTCGAGCCCGCCGTTGGCGGACGCGACGGTGTCGCGCGCGGCCAGCCAGTCGGAGACGACGAAGCCGTCGAAGCCCCACTCGTCGCGCAGCACGCCGTTGAGCAGTCCGGCGTGCTGGGTCATCGTGATGCCGTTGACGCTGTTGTAGGCGGCCATGATCCCCCACGGCTTCGCCCGCCGGACGATGAGTTCGAACGGCGCGAGGTAGAGCTCGCGCAGCGCGCGTTCGCCGACGCGGACGTCGGCGGTGAAGCGTTCGGTCTCGAAGTCGTTGGCGACGAAGTGCTTGACCGTGACGGCCACCCCTCCGTCCTGCACGCCGGTGACGTAACCGGCGCCGACCAGCCCGGTGAGGAGGGGATCTTCGGAGTAGCACTCGAAGTGCCGGCCGCCCAGCGGTGAGCGCTGGAGGTTGACCGTGGGCGCGAGGAGCACGTGCACGCCCTTGCGGCGGGCTTCCTGCGCGAGCAGCCGCCCGGCGCGCACGGCCAAGCGCGGATCCCAGGCGGCGGCGAGCGCCGTCGGGCTGGGCAGGGTGACGGACGGGTCGTCCGGGCTCCACCGCACCCCGCGGACGCCGACCGGGCCGTCGGAGAGGACCAGGGACGCCAGGCCGATCTCCGGCCGGGCGGGCAGGCTCCAGACGTCCTGGCCGGCGAGCAGGCTCGCCTTGGCGTCCAGGTCGAGTTCGTCCAGCAGCGCGTCGACGTCGAAGCTCATGCCGCCCCTTCCGGAGGTCCTGCTGTCAGCCTACCTGGCACCGAGCAGTGAAAGTTACGCTTCCGTGACAGGTTGTCCCGTAGGCTCGGGATCATGACCCGGGCCAGGGGCGCCGACCGCCGCACGAGCATCGTCCGTGCCGCGTTCGACGTGATCGCCGAGCGCGGTTACCGGGCCACTTCCCTGGCCGCGGTGGCCGATCGGGTCGGGCTGACCCAGCAGGGGCTGATGCACTACTTCCCGACGAAGGAAGACCTGCTCACGGCGGTGCTGGAGACCCGCGACGAGTGGGACCTCCTGCACTTCGGCCGCGACTCGTCGGCCATGACGGTCAACCAGCTGGCCGACTTGGTCGACTACAACTCGACCCGCAAGGGAATAGTCCAGACGTACACGGTCCTGGCCGCGGACAGCGTCACGGACGGCCACCCGGCGAGGTCGTACTTCCAGGATCGCTACACCCGGGTCCGCGCCGGGATGACGGAGATGCTCGAGCGCCACCGCGACGAGCTACCCCCGGGATCAACGCCGGAACAGCTGGCCCCCTTGGCGATCGCGGTCCTGGACGGCCTGCAGCTGCAGTGGCTGCTGGCCCCGGAGGAAGTCGACATGTCGGCGGGCTTCCGCACGTTCCTGACCCTGCTGGGCATCAAGCCGGACTGACCCACACCCGGGGACCAAACGCCCCAATGTGGCGTTGGGTGCGTCCGACGCACCCAATGTGGCGTTCGGTGCGTCCAACGCACCCAACGCCACATTGGGGCGTATCCCCGAGCCGGTCGCCGCGGCGCCGCCCGGCCAGCGGCACTCCACCGGGGCAACCGTCCGCCACCCGTCGCCACCTCGCCCGTCGCGGCACATTCCGCCCGCCGCAACCTGCTCCCACACGTCGCGGCACAATTCCGCCCGGCCAAGCGAGCCACACCCCCAGCGCAGCTCGCCCGGCCGAACCCCTCACAACCGCGGCCGCACCGCCAGCTCCCGCAACCGCTGCAACGTCCGCAACGTCACCTCCAGGTCCTCCGGCGACACCTCCGCCGCCAGCTCCTCCGCCCACGCGACCTGCGCCGCGCCCAGCTCGGCCATCGCCGCCCTCGCTCGACGCGTCAACGACAGCAACGGCGCCCGCGCGTCCCCGGGATTCGGCGAGCGCTTCAGCATTCCGTTGCGCAACAAGCGGTTCACCGTCTCCTGCACACTCTGCCGTCGCAGTCCTCGCCGCCGCGCGACCTCCGCGGCGGTCGCCGCGCCGTCCTCCAGGAACCCCAGCACCTGCCACTGCGCCGCCGTCAGGCCGACCGGCGACGTCAGCGCGTCGCCCGCGGCCAGGAAGCCGCCGTTGCACGCGAAGACCGCGTCGATCACCCGGGTGAACGTCTCGGCTCGCGGGGAACGCATGCGTGCTAGCCTCGCACATCGACAGGCACCTGTCGAACGGAGGCGAACCATGGACCTGCCCACCCTCGGCCCCGCGCACGACGCCCTGAAGGCCTTCGTCGGCGACTGGACCGGCACCGAAGACCTCGCCGCGTCCCCGTGGGCGCCGGCCTCGACAGCACGCGCCGACTGCGAATACCGCTTGCAGCTCAACGGTTTCGTGCTGATCCAGCAATACCGCCAGCGCCGCGAAGACGGTACGGAGTTCCTGGGCCACAACGTCTTCACCGCGGACCCCCAGACCGGCGAGACACTCTGGTACGGCTTCGACAGCTACGGCTTCCCGCCCGAGTCCCCGGCCCGCGGCGGCTGGGACGGCGCGACGCTCGTCCTGGACAAGAAGACCGCCCGCGGCGTGGCCCGGCACCGGCTCACCCCGGACGGCGACACCCTCACGCACGAAATCGACGTGAAGATGGGCGAAGACCGCGAATTCGGCCCATTCCTGCGCGCCCGGTACACCCGCGAAAACGGGTAGTGGAAACAGGCGACGTCCCTCCCCCCGTACACGAGGACGTCACCTGTTTCCGGTCTCCACCACCACATCCGCGGACTCGCTCGAGACGAGCGGTCCGGCGGCGGGGCAATTACACAACGATTGTCAGTTATTCAGTCGTGCGCTTTCAGGCTATGCAGGGAGTGTGTCCTGGAAGCCGTGATCAGCCCAGAGAAAACGATTACTTTCACCCGGATGGCGGAACGCCGACTCCGAACCGTGTCCCCGAGGGCGGACGCCGGGCGCCCGGAATTGTCGTACCCCCGGAGTACACCTGAACACGTGCGCAGATCCGCCGGACCACCCCAGGACAGCCCGGACTCGCCCCCGCTGATCGGGGTCGAGAACATGAAGATGCCCGAATGGGCGCGGGTCGACGAACGCGTGGCCGGCGCCGGGTTCGGGCGGGCCGTGCGCGCGTTGCCCGCCGCGATCGCCGTCGTGCTGCGCCTGGCGTGGCGGACCTCGCCGCGGCTGACCCTGCTGGCCGGGGTGGTGCACGTCGTCTCCGGCTGCGTCACCGCGTTCGGGCTGCTCGCCACCGCGAACGTCTTCACCGCGCTCCTCCAACAAGGCCCGACCCCGGAGCGGGTCATGCAGTCGCTGCCCGCGATCGCCGTCGTCACCGGTTCGTACGCGGCGCGCGCGGTGCTCGACGCCGCCGTCGCCGCCGTCGAGGGTGCGCTGCGGCCGCAGGTCACCGCGGCGGCGGACGACGCGGTGACGGCGGCGGTCGTGCGCGTCGGGCTGATCGCGTTCGAAGACGCGGACTTCCGGGAACTGGCCCGGCAGGGCGCGCGCTACGGCGTCCGCGCGATCGAGACCAGCCTGCGCCGGGTGGCGGACCTGACGTCGTCGGCGATCTCGCTCGCGGCGGCGATGCTCACCGCCGGGCTGCTCAACCCGTGGCTGGCGCCGGTCCTGCTGCTCGCGGCGGCGGCCGACGGCTGGTCCGCGGCGCGCGTGGCCAAGCTGAACTACCGGCACTTCCTCGACACGGTCGGGCGCAACATCCGCAAGTCGATCGTCGAGGAGGTCGCCACCTGGCGTTCGATGGCCCTCGAACGCCACGCGCTCACGCTCCAGGAGCCGCTGCTCGGCGAGTACCGGCGCATCTCGCGCAGCCTGACGCGCGAGGAGATCCGGCTCGCGCACCGCAGCAACCTGGTCCGCACGAGCGGGCGCGCCGCGGCCGGCCTCGGCACCGCCGTCGCCTACCTGGTGCTCGGCTGGCTGCTCTACACCGGCGGGATGGAGCTGGCCCTGGCCGGCACCGCGGTGCTGGCGATGCGCACGGCGTCGACGGCGCTGTCCAACACCATGCGCGCGGTCAACTCGCTGTACGAGGACTCGTTCTACATCGGGTTCTACAACCAGCTGCTGCTGGAATCGGCGAAGCTGCGCCCGCCGCCGACCGCGCTGACCGCGCCCGCCGACCCGGCCGAGATCCGGCTCGAGGGCGTCACGTTCACCTACCCGGGGCAGCAGAAGCCGGCGCTGCAAGACATCTCCCTGACGATCCGGCGCGGCGAGGTGATCGCGCTCGTCGGCGAGAACGGCTCGGGCAAGACCACCCTCGGCAAACTGCTGACCGGGCTCTACCCACCGGACGAAGGCACCGTGCACTGGGACGACGTCGACCTCGCGCGGGCAGACCCGGAATCGGTGCACACGAACATCGCGGTGATCGCGCAGGAACCCGCGGAGTGGCCGATGACCGCGGCAAACAACATCACGGTCGGCCGCCTGGGGCGCCCCGACCCGGACCGCCGGGCGTGGCGCGAAGCGGTGGACCACTCCGGCGCCGGCGAGGTGATCGAATCGTTGCCACGCCAGGAAAACACGGTGCTGTCGAAGAAGTTCGACGAAGGCCACGACCTGTCCGGCGGCCAGTGGCAACGCATGGGCATCGCCCGCGGCATCTACCGCGACGCGTCGGTCCTGGTGGCCGACGAGCCGACGGCGGCCCTCGACGCCCGCGCCGAAGCGAAGGTGTTCGCGGGCCTGCAACACGCGAGCACGTCGAGCCACGGCCGCCGCACCACGGTCCTGGTGACCCACCGGCTGGCCAACATCAAGTCCGCGGACCGCATCCTGGTCCTGGAGAAGGGCAGGTTGATCGAGGAGGGAACGCACGACGACCTGATCCGCGTCGGCGGGGTCTACCACGAGCTGTACGAGATCCAGGCCCGCGCGTACCGCACCGGCTCGGGCGCGGCGGCCTCCCCCGCACCCTCCTAGCGGATTTACGCCCGTCACCCCGCCGGGCAGACTGGCCTGCCGAGTCCCCGAGGAGGCCCGATGCGCCAGCTCACCGCCCTGGACGTGCAGTTCCTCAACGCCGAGTCGACCACCACCACCGGGCACGTCGGCGGGCTGTCGATCCTCGATCCGGCCACCGCGCCGGGCAGCACCGTGACCGTCGACGATCTGCGGGCGCTCATCGGCTCGCGGCTGCACCTCGCCAAACCCCTGCGGTGGCGGCTGCTGCCGGTGCCGCTCGGGCTCGACCACCCCTACTGGATCGACGATCCCGAGTTCGACCTCGAGTACCACGTCCGCGAGATCGCGCTGCCCGCGCCGGGTGACGAACGGCAGCTCGCCGAGCAGATCGCGCGGCTCACCGCGCGGCCGCTCGACCGGCGGCGGCCGCTCTGGGAGGCCTACCTGGTGCAGGGCCTGCGCGACGGCAACGTCGCCGTCTACACGAAGGTGCACCACAGTGCGATCGACGGCGTCTCCGGGGCCGAGCTGATCGGCGTGCTCATGGACGTCACCCCCGAGCCGCGCCGGGTAGACCCGCCCGAGGAGCCACGAACAGACGACATCCCGACACCCGTCGAACTCGCGCTCAACGGCGTGAAACGGCTCGCGCTGCACCCCGTCAAGGCCGCGCTCCAGGTGCCGAAGCTGCTCCAGCACATCGACGAGGTGCCCGGCCTCGCCCGCTATCCCGGCATCGGGCTGCTCGCGAAGGCCGGCAGCGTGCTCAACCGCGTCACCCGTCAGGGCGCCGGACGCCACGAAGCCGACCGGCCGCGGCTGGTCGCGCCGGACACGCCGTTCAACGGCCCGATCGGCCCGCACCGCCGGTTCGCGTACGGCTCGCTGCCGCTCGACGAGGTCAAGCGGGTCAAGAACACCTTCGGCGTCACGGTGAACGACGTCGTGATGGCGCTGTGCGCGACCGTCATGCGCCGGTGGCTCGTCGACCACGACGCGCTGCCGGACCAGCCGCTCGTGACGCTGGTTCCGCTGTCGGTGCGCACACCCGAGCAGGCCAAGGACGCCGGGAACCAGGTGTCGGTGATGCTGGCGCCGCTGCCGACGCACCTCGCCGACCCCGCCGCGCGGCTGGCCGAGGTCACCAGCGCGATGGTCGCGGCGAAGCAGCGGTACCAGCCGCTGCCGGCGTCGTGGCTGGTCGACTTCAGCGGGATGCTCCCGGCCGCGCTCGGCGGGCTCGCCGCCCGCGCCACCATGAAGTACCTCGGCGCGACCACGCCGGTCGTCAACCTCGTCGTGTCGAACGTCCCGGGCGCACAAGTGCCGCTCTACCTGGCCGGCGCCCGGCTGCTCGCCAACTACCCGGTGTCCGCGATCACCGACGCGAGTGGCGGGCTGAACATCACCGTGATGTCCTATGACGGCAAGCTGGACTTCGGGCTCGTCGCGTGCCGCGAGCTGATCCCGGACGTCTGGGACCTGATCGACCACCTGCACGACGCGCTGGCCGAGCTCACCAAGCTGGCCGCCGAGCACACCCGGGAGGCCTGATGGCGGAGCGCGTCGCGGCGGTCAACGGCGTCGAGCTGTGCCACGAGACGTTCGGCGACGCGGGCGGGCGGCCGCTGCTGCTCGTGATGGGGCTCGGCGCGCCGATGATCTGGTGGGACGAGGAGTTCTGCGAATCCCTTGCCGCACAAGGCTTCCACGTGATCCGGTTCGACAACCGCGACTCCGGACGGTCGAGCCGGATGCGCGGCCAGGCCAACCTCGCGCAGGCGTACCTGCTGCGCAGCGCGCCATACTCGCTCGCCGACATGGCCGCCGACGCCGCCGGGCTGCTGGACTACCTCGGTGTCCCGGCCGCACACGTCGTCGGGGCGTCGATGGGCGGGATGATCGCGCAGACGCTGGCGATCCGGTACCCGTCGCGGGTGCTTTCGCTGACGTCGATCATGTCGACCACCGGGAGCCGGCTGGCCGGCCGCCCGAGCCCGAAGGCGATGTCGATGCTGCTCGGTGCCCGGCCGCGCGACCGCACCGAGTACGTCGAGCTGGCGGTCCGCACGTTTCGCGTGATCGGCTCGCCGGGCTACCCCTTCGACGAGGCCCGGATGCGCGAGCGGGCCGAGCGGACGTTCGACCGCGGCGTCCACCCGGGGGGCACGGTCCGCCAACTCGCGGCGATCGTGGCCGACCGCGACCGGACGCCGAAGCTGCGCAAGGTGCGCGTGCCGGCCCTGGTGGTGCACGGTTCGCGGGACCCGCTGGTCCACGTCTCCGGCGGCCGCGCGACGGCCCGCGCGATCCCGGGCGCCGACCTCGACATCGTCCCCGGCATGGGCCACGACCTGCCCCGCGCGGTCTGGCCCCGGGTGATCGCGGGCATCACCCGCGTCGCCAACCGAGCCAAAGTCACCACCTGACCCCGTACCCAGCCAGGTACGCGAGCCGACCCTTCGGGTACGCGAGTTCGCCGGGCCGGTTCGTGGGGGGCGACTCGGGGTCAGGCGGCGAGGGTTACCGAGCCCAGGTGGGAGAAGTGGGCGGCTACTCGGGAACCCGGGTTGAGCGGGACCGCGTCGGTCATGCCGCCTGTCAGGACCAGCCAGCCTGGTTCCAAGGCCAGGCCGCGGGTCGCCAGGGTGTTCGCTGCCAGGGCCAGCGCCTCCGCCGGGTGGCCTTGGACCGCCGCGCCCGTCGCCGTGTCGACGATCTGGCCGTTGACCTCCAGCAGGGCCGCTTCCAGGGAGAGGTCCAGGGAAGCCGGGGGCAGGCCGATCGGGCCCAGGGTGAAGTGGGACGACGAGCCGTTGTCCGCGACCGCGTCCGGGAGGGTGAAGCGGTAGTCCGCGTAGCGGCTATCGATGATCTCCATCCCGCCGTAGACCCGGTCGACGGCGGCCAGCGCCGTCGCCGCGGTGACGCCGGGGCCGGACAGCCGACGGTCCAGCACGAAAACCAGCTCCGGCTCCGCTCGCGGGTGGAGCAGAGAAGACGACGGCACCGGGACGCCCGCGGGCAGCACCATCGCGTCGGTCAGCCAGGCCAGCAACGGCGAGTCGATGCCCATCCGCTGCTGCTTCGCCCGGGACGTCAGGCCCAGCTTGACGCCGATCAGCGTCTCGCCGCGGGCCCGGCGCTGGCGCAGGGCCTCGTCCTGGATCGCGTACGCCGTGTCGACGTCGAGGTCGGGCCAGTCCGCCGAGAGCGGCGGGCGCTCCGACTCCGTGGCCAGCAGGGCGGCCGCCGCCTCGCGCACGTTCATGACCCCTCCGAAGAAAAGACCGCGGTGACGCTGCCGATGCCGGCGATGGTGGCGACGACCGTGTCGCCCGGCGACACCGGGATCGCGCGGGTCATCGAGCCCGGCAGCACAACGTGCCCGGGTTCGAGCGTGACGCCCAGCGGCCCCACCGTGTTCGCCAGCCACACCAGCGAGTTCAACGGCGACCCGAGCACCGCACCCCCCGCGCCGGTCGCCGCCACCGAACCGTTTTGGTAGAGCACACAACCGGCCAGCCGCAGATCCACCGAACCCAACGCCGTCGGGCTGCTGCCCAGCACCACGCCGCCGGACGACGCGTTGTCCGCGATCGTGTCGAAGAGCGTGATCTTCCAGTCCTGGATCCGCGAGTCGACGATCTCCAGCGACGGCAGCACAAATGACACAGCCCCCACCGCGTCGGCGACGGTGACGCCGGGGCCGCGCAACGCCGACCCGAGCACGAACGCGATCTCCGGCTCGATCCGCGGCTGCAGGAACGCCGACGTCGGGATCGGCTGGTGCTCGAGGTGGAACATGCTGCCGGTCAGGTGCCCGTAGTCGGGCTGGTCGACGCCCATCTGCCGCTGCATCGCCGCCGACGCCAGGCCGACCTTGTGCCCGCGGACGGCGTCACCCGCGGCCGTCCAGTGCCGCACCTGCTCCTGCTGGATCCGGTAGGCGTCCTCGACGGTCGCCTCCGGGAAGGTCTTGATCAGCGGCTCGATCGGCTCGCGCGTCGCGTAGGCCCCGGCCAGAACGGCGGCGGCCTCCTGCACTCTGCTGGCGTCCACGCTCGAGGACTCTGCCCGCGGCGGCAGCCGCACACAAGCCCAGGTGTTCCACCCAGCGGAAATCTCGCCAGACAACCTCTTGCGCGCGAGATAAATTGGGCGTACTTTGAACAGCACCACCAGGAAGGGACGTGAGGGACATGGCACCGACCCAGGCCGAGGTCACCAAGCTCGCCGAGGTCCGCGACGCACTGCGCGAGCGCCACCTGCGCCCGGCCGCCGAGCGGCCCGAGACGAACGGCCGCGGCATCCACCACACCGCGCTGATCTCCAGCGACGTCGAGCGGACCATCGGGTTCTACCAGGACATCCTCGGCTTTCCGCTCACCGAGCTGATCGAGAACCGCGACTACCCCGGCTCCAGCCACTTCTTCTTCGACGTCGGCAACGGCAACGCGGTCGCCTTCTTCGACCTGCCCGGCCTGGACCTCGGCCCGTACGCGGAGGTTCTCGGTGGACTGCACCACCTCGCGCTGTCCGTCACGCCGGAGCGGTGGAGCGTCATCAAGGACAAGCTCGACGAGGCCGGCGTGCAGTACCTGCTCGAGAGCGAGACGTCGATCTACCTGGCCGACCCGGACGGCGCCCGCGTCGAGCTGATCTCCGACCCGCTGGGCGAGATGTACGGCGAGAAGATCGGCTGAAAGCGTGGTCTGGACGTCGCGGGCGATCTACCCTGTCCGCGACGTCTGGAGGTTCGATGGCCGATTGGTCGCTTTCCCGCGCGAAGGCCCGGCTCGACCGCCGTGAGCACCTCGACGAGCTCACCGCCCGCACCCGGTTCGAGGTGCGGCTGCACCTGAACGAGCCCGCGGAGTACGGCAGCTACGACGACGTGGAAAGCATCTTCGCGATCGGTCACGGCGAGTGCGCCGCGTTGCTCGCGCACCGCCGCGTCCTCCCGCTGTGGGAACGGCTGCTGCTCGCCCGGTACGCCCGGCGGCTGCACGGCAAGGCGATCACGCGCAGTGTCGGCGCGGTCCCCAGCGGGGCGTCCGGGATCGCGCGCGCCTTCGGGGCCGAGATCCTCGAGCTCGCCCCCGACTCCGGAGACACCGGCGCCAAGTACGACCTGCAGGGCCGCGGCCTGCTGACGGTGTTCCGCATCGCCGTCGGCGCCAAGGGCGAGGCATGGCCGGACCGGCACGAGGTGTCGACGACGTCCGCGCGCAACATCCTGACCTGCTGCGCGACCTTTGCCCACCGGAAGCCGTGGCACGTGCTCTGGCCCGTCTACCGCGTTCGCGGCCTGCGGCTCTGGAAGCTTTGACGCACGCCGGACGTTCCACCAGCATGAACGCTGAAGAGATCCTGGCGAACGCGAAGACGATCGCGGTCGTCGGCCTGAGCCGCGACCCGGCCAAGGCCGCGCACGGCGTGCCGGCGGTGCTGCAGGCCCACGGCTTCCGCATCATCCCGGTCCACCCGACCGCGACCGAGCTGCTCGGCGAGAAGGTCTACCGGTCCTTGAAGGACATCCCGGAGCCGGTCGACCTGGTCGACGTCTTCCGCCCGTCCGCCGAGGCGCCGGGGATCGCGCGCGACGCCGTCGAGATCGGCGCCAAGGCGCTGTGGCTGCAGCAGGGCATCACCTCCGCCGAGGCGCGCCGCATCGCCGAGGAGGGCGGGCTGGAGTTCGTGCAGAACCGCTGCACCGCGGTGGTCCGCGCGACGGCGTCGATCTCGAAGGACTAGGCGCTGTAGCTGACGACGCGGTGATGACCGGCGTCCGTGACCCAGATCCCGCCGGCCGCGTCGACGGCCACGCCGACAGGGGAGCCGAGTGCGTCCGAGCCGAACTCCACGAGGTGCGGGCCGGTGGTGTGGAACCGCGTGATCCGGCCGTGGTCCGGCGACGTCACGTACACGTCGCCCGACGCGGTCACGGCGACGTCCGCCGCGCGGGACCGGCCGCACGCGATGGACCCGATCGCCTGACCGTCGGCGTTGTACCGCACGACCGCGACGTCGCCGTCCGCCGGGTGTCCGTTGTGGACGATCCAGGCACCGCCCGCGCCGTCACTGGTGATGCCCCGCGCTGAGCCGACGTGCCCGGCGATGTCGGTCAGCGCCGCGCCGGTGCGGGTGTCGAAGCGCGCGACGCGCTGGTGCCCGGGGTCGGCGACGAGCAGCCGGCCGGCCGCGTCGAGCGCGATGCCGCGCGGGTTGGCGAGCTCGCCGGTGCCGAACTCCCGGACGAACCCGCCCCACCACGCGTACTGCGCGACGCGGTGGTTGCCGGTGTCGGCGACGTAGACGTTGCCCGCCGCGTCGACCGCGACGGCTTCCGGCGCCTTGAGCCGCCCGGCCAGCACGCGCACGAGCTTGCCGTCGCGGGTGAACGCCTGGACGCGGTCGTTGCCGGGGTCGGCCACCCACAGCTGCCCGCGCGCATCGACGGTGATCCCGGCCGGGCCGGCGAACTGCCCCGGTCCGGGGCCGACGCGGCCGAACGCGCCGCGGTACTCCGGCGGCGGAGCCTGCTGGTCGGTGCGGGTCGCGATCATGGCCACGGCGTCAGGATCACCGACGCGGGGCCACGGTGACCAGCGCCGAAAGCAGTGTTCAGCAACTGTTCCGCCGTCGCTCACCGCCGGTCGACGAAGCTGTACGCGGGCAGCGGCCCGAGCCAGTCGGCGCCGTGCCCGGCGACCGCCTCCCGGACGACGAGCAGGTCGCCCAGGCCCACCAGGAACGCCCAGCGCTCGTCGGCGTGCTCCCCCGCCGGCAGCGACACCGAGTCGCGGGCCCGTTCCGCCACCTCCGCGAGCAGGCCCACCCCCGACACGGAGTCGCCGAACCGCAGGCAGACGTGCACCTCGGCCAGGCCGTCGAGGCGGGCGAGGTCGGCGCGGTACTCGTCGGCGGCCGGGGCGAGCACCTCGCGGCGGACGGCCTCTTCGTCTTCCGCGACCGCGCCGAACCGGGCGGGCAGCACCGGCCCGCCTTCGACGAGCGACGACACCACGGCCAGGTGCGCGGCCGGGTCCGGGTCGGCGGGCGCCTCGCCGACGACCATCGCGATGTCCTCCCACCGCACCGCCCGCGGCACCCTCGGATGACCGGCCCGGACCACCCCGAACAACTGCAGCGCCACGGTTCTCCGTTCTCGTTCGACAATTGCTCTCGACACCGCGGCGAAACTGCGGGAAATCGGCTCCTTCGCCGGCCGGACCGTCACCGTAGCAACGTCGGCGGCGCAGCACTAATGCCGTTCACCCAGTGGTTTTCACCGGCTCGACGGATTCACCACCCGGTTGGCGGCAACTGCGCCGAAGAGGTGATTCCGGTTAATTTCCACCGACCAGCCGATAACCGACCCCGCGGACGGTTTCGATGGTGTGGGTGCCGAACGGCACGTCGATCTTGCGGCGGAGGTAGCCGATGTAGACCTCGACGACGTTCTCGTCGCCGTCGTAGTGCGCGTCCCAGACGTGGCCGAGGATCTCGTTCTTCGTCAGCGCGGTGCCCGCCCGGCGCAGCAGGAACTCCAGCAGCCCGAACTCGCGCGCGGTCAGCTCGATCCGCTTTTGTCCTCTGTGGACGGTCCGTGCCGACGGGTCGAGCCGCAGGTCACCGGCCTCCAGCACGGCCGGACGGGCCGGGGCACCGCGCCGGAGCAGGGCCCGCAGCCGGGCGATGAGCACGACGAACGAGAACGGTTTCGACAGGTAGTCGTCGGCGCCGAGGTCGAACGCGTCGGCCTCGTCGTACTCGCCGTCCTTCGCGGTCAGCATCAGCACCGGCGTCCAGTTCTCGGCCGCCCGCAGGCGTTTGAGCACCTCGTAGCCGGACAGCTCGGGCAGCATGATGTCGAGCACGATGACGTCGTACTCCTGCTCGGTCGCCGACCACAGGCCGTCCTTGCCGGTGTGCGCGACGTCCACGGTGAAGCCCTCGGCGACCAGGCCGCGCCGGAGCGTCTCCGCGAACTCGCGCCCGTCCTCCACGATCAGCAGGCGCACGTCAGTCCTCCTCCTCTTCCGGCACGGCGATGACCGGCAGCTCGATCACGAACCGCGCGCCCGGCGCCCCCGGTTCCTCGGCCGCGGCGTAGCGCGCCCGGCCGCCGTGGCGCGCCGCGATGCCGGCGACGATCGGCAGGCCCAGCCCGGTGCCGCCGTGGCCGCGCTGGCGGGACGCGTCGAGCCGGACGAACCGCTCGAAGATCCGGTCGCGGTCGGCCTCGCCGACGCCGGGACCGTCGTCGCTCACCTCGACGACCGCGAGGTCGCCGTGCACCGAGCTGGCGACGCGGATCCGGTCCCGCGCGTGGCCGCGCGCGTTGTCGACGAGGTTGCGCACGGCGCGGCGCAGCTGGGCCTCGCTGCCGTAGACCTTCGCCGGGCCGGCCCGGACCTCGACGTCCAGCGCGCATTCGCCGCGCACGCGTTCGGCCTCGGCGCGGACGATGTCGTCGAGGTCGACCTCGGTGCGCGACGGCCGGTCGGTGGCGTCGTCGGTGCGGGCCAGCATCAGCAGGTCGTCGACCAGTTCGCGCAGCCGCGCGGTCTCGCGGGCGATCACCGGCACCAGCTCCTCGGTGCTCTCCGGGTGCCGCCCGGAGACGTCGAGCGCGGTGCTGATCGTCGAGAGCGGCGACCGGAGCTCGTGGCTGGCGTCCGCGACGAACCGGCGTTGCGCCGCCTGCGCGGACGCGAGCCGGCCGAGCATTTCGTTGAGCGTCACGGCGAGGCGGTGCACCTCGTCGCCGCCCGGCGGCAGCGGGACGCGGGCTTCGAGGTCGCGCGTCGAGATCTCGGCGACGGTCCGGCGCATCCGCTCGACCGGCCGCAGCGCGGAGCCGACCGCGCGGTAGACCGCGAGGCCGGCGATGGCCAGCAGCGGCACGGCGATCAGGCCGAGCAGCAGCGTCAGCCGCGTCGAGGCCTCGGTCACCGGTTCCAGCGAGCGCGCGGAGATCACCGTGAACGGCCCGCCCGGCCCGTTCACCTCCTGGGAGACGACGCGGTAGTCGTCGCCGTCGCCGTTGAGACCGAGCGGGAGCGTCTCGACGGTCTCGTGGCCGATCGTCGGCCGCGCGGACGTCAGCGGCGGGTGCCCGACGATCGCCGGGTCGCTCGCGATCGGCCGGCCCTGCGCGTTCAGCACCTGCGTGACGGCCTCGGTGTCACCGGTGCTCGCGACGTCGCTCGCGCTCAGGTCGCGCGCGCCTTCGCGGACGAGCTGGATCGCGACCTGGCGGCCGGTGCCGCGGGCACTCTCGGTGACGCTGCGGTCGAGCGACTCCTCCAGCAGCACCACGACGATCGCGAGCGCCGCCGCGATGGCCAGCGCGAGCGCGAACACCGCCACCGCGGTGGTGCGCATCCGGACGCCGGTCGCGGCGATCACCTTGCCCAGTTTCACCAACTCAGCGTAACCACCCGCTCTGGCCCCAAGCGCCCCAATGTGGCGTTGGGTGCATCTGACGCACCCAATGTGGCGTTCGGTGCGTCCAACGCACCCAACGCCACATTGGGGCGCTGGCGGGTGGTCAACAGCGGCAGGTGAGCGGGTCATGGAGACCTGCGGCGGCGCGAAGTGGTGAGCCGCTCGACGCGCAGCCGATCGACCTCGGGCACGGGCAACGCCGGCAGCGGGTGCCCGGCCGTCCAGGCGAGCAGCAGGTCCGCGAGCGCCGGGTTGCGGGCGAGCGCCGGGCCGTGCAGGTAGGTGCCGATGACCCGGTCGGTCACCGCGCCCTCGGTGCCGTCGCCGTTGCCGGTGCCCCGCACGACCTGGCCCAACGGGACGCTGTCGGCGCCGAGCTTGCTGACGCCCAAGTGGTTCTCGAAGCCGGTCAGCGGCGTGTTCCCCAGGAGCGCGGACGACGTCGCGACCAGCTCGGCGACCGACCGGCGCTCGCCGGGTTCGGTGGTGACGTCGAGCAGGCCGAGGCCGTCGTGGTCGACGCCGTCGAGGCCGCGGAAGCGGGTGCCGAGCACCTGGAGACCGGCGCAGACGCCGAACACCACGGCGCCCTGGGCCACCGCGCGCCGCAGTCCGGGGTACTTCCGCAGGTGCGCGGCGGCCAGCACCTGCGCGCCGTCCTCGCCGCCGCCGAGCAGGTAGAGGTCCAAAGTGGACGGCACCGGCACGCCGAGCCCGACCGGCACGACCTCGGCGTCGAACCCGCGCCACTGCAGCCGTTTGCACAGCACCTGCGCGTTGCCGGAATCGCCGTAGGTGCCGAGCACCTCGGGCAACAGCAGTCCGATGTGGACGATTGACTCAGCCACCGGGCAGCCTGCCCACCAGGTCGCGGAACGCGGTGTAGTTGGCGACCAGCTCGACCGCGCCGGGCGGCAGCGTGTCGATCGCGGCAACCGGGTCCGGCTCGGCCCAGTGCGCCACCTCGGCGTAGCAGAGCCGGACGGCGAGATCGGCGCACCGCTCGCCGGTGACGACGACCTGGCGTCCGCGCAGCCGTTCGAAGTGGACGTCCCAGAGCCACGACAGGTCGCGCCCGTCGGCTTCCTGGGCGTTGACCGCGACCACCACCGGGGTGTCCTCGTCCAGCACGCGCAGGGTTTCCACCCAGCCGGCCGGGTTCTTCGCCAGCATCAGCCGCACGGAATGGCGGGTGCGGCGGACCGTGCGGTACCGCCCGCCGATGTCGGTGATGGTCCGCAGCCGGGCCGCGGCGGTGTGCGGCGGCACGCCGAGCCGGTGCGCCGCGGCCAGCGCGAGCGCGGCGTTCCCGCGGTTCGCGTCGCCGGGCAGCCGCAGGTCGAGGTCGACCTGGCGGCCTCCGGGCGTGCGGACGAGGTCGCCTTCGAGCGTCCAGCTGGGTTCCGGGCGGCTCAGGCCGCAGCCGCAGCTCCAGTGCCGGTCGGTCTCGGCGATCAGGCCTTCGCAACGCGGGCACGCGGTCGCGTCACCGGTCCAGCGGCGGCCGGTGCTCACCCACACCGGCTTCGCGGCCGCGCTCGCGGCGGACGTCACGAGGACGTCGTCGCAGTTGGCGACGACCACCGTGCCGGGCAGCCCGGCGATCGCGGCGCGGAGGTCGCGTTCGGTCGCGCGGACCTCGCCGACCCGGTCGAGCTGGTCGCGGCTCAGGTTGAGCAGCACCAGGACCGCGGGCTGGACCTGGTCGGCGACCTGCGGGACGTAGGTCTCGTCGACTTCGAGGACCGCGTACGGCGCGTCCGGGCGGGCGGTGAGCGCGGCGAGGACGCCGTCGGGCATGTTGGCGCCGTCGCCGTTGGAGGCGACTTCGGCCAGCGCCTCCAGCGCGCGGGTGAGCATCAGCGACGTCGTCGTCTTGCCGTTGGTGCCGGTGACGAGCACGACGGTGCGTTCCCGGCCGAGGCGGCGCAGCGCCCGCGGGTCGAGCGCGAGGGTGACGCGCCCGCCGATCATCCCGCCCGAGCCGAGCCCGGCGCTGCGGGACAGCCACGCGGTCAGCCGGCCGGCGGCCACGGACGCGCGGGTACGCAGGACGGTCATGCCGCAGACGGTGCCCGGAAGGCGCTGTGAGTTTCCTGAGCGCGTGACGGCGGTCTCCGCACGGGTGACCAATGGTCACTCCGAATTGCCCACTCGTTCGGCCGAATGTTCACGGATATGAACGTGGGCCACCGCCTAGCGTGATGTGACCGCCGCCACAACCGCCTTAGGTAGGAAACCTAACCATCGGAGGTTGTACCAATTAGCCGAGCTAACATTCCGCGCTATTGCGAGTTATTCCAAGATCTTCCGTGCATACATCGGAGGTGTTACCGTCCAAACCCGCCCAGCGGAAATACGTACCGCTGAGCGGGAACGGAACGTCCAACGGAGGGCAACGTGGGACCGGAGCGCGGGCTGGAACAGAGCGGAACTCTCGAGCGCGGGCTCGCGGTGCTGGAGCACGTGGGTCGTCACCAGGAGATTTCCACCAACGCGATCGCGCGGCAACTGGGGCTTTCCCGCAGTGCCGCCTACCGCATCGTCGGCACCCTGAAGAACCTCGAATACCTCGAAGCCGACCAGGTCACCGGCCGCGTCCGGCTGGGGACCCGGCTCGTCGAACTGGGTGCCCGGGCGATGGCCGCGACCGATCTCCACCGGTGCGCGCCGCGGTACCTCGCGTCGCTCGCCGAACGCTCCGGCGAGACGACCTACCTGGCCGTGCCGGACAACGACACCATGGTCTACGTCGCCACCGAACGCAGCGCCAGCGCCGTCACCCTGGCCTGCCGCCTCGGCACGCGGCGCCCGCAGCACGCGACGTCGCTGGGCAAGGCCTGGCTCGCCGCGCTGCCGGAGCCCGACCGCGCCGAGCGCGTCCGGCGGATGAAGCTGGACTCCCTCACGCTCAAGACGATCATCGACCCGCACCGGCTGCTCGACGAGCTCGCGCGGACGTGCCGTCGTGGCTGGGCCATCGACGAGGTCGAGAACGAGCCGGACGTCGGCTGTGTCGCTGCCGCCGTCCGCGACCACTCGGGCCGGCCGATCGCCGCCATCAGCGTCGCCGGGCCGGCACCGCGGGTGCTGCGCCGGCTGGACGAACTGGGTGCCTCCGTGGCCGGGACCGCCGCCGCCCTGTCGCTGAGGCTCGGGTACGTGCGAGGGCAGAGGAGCTGACGTGACCTGGATCCAGGACTACCAGCCGGCGGGCGGACTGTGGGTGTCGGCCCTGCTGGCCGCGCTCCCGATCATCGTGCTGCTGGTGGCGCTCGGGGTGGTCCGCTTGTCGGCGCACCTGTCGGCGGCGCTCGCCCTGGTCACCGCGCTGGGCGTCGCCCTGCTGCTGTACGGGATGCCGGCCGGCCTGGCGTTCGACTCGGCGGCGATGGGCGTGGTGTTCGGCGTCTGGTCGGTGGCCTGGATCGCGTTCCACGCGGTGTACTTCCACAACGTCACGGTCGCGACCGGCCGGTTCGACTCGATCAAGCGGGTGCTGGCCGGGTTCAGCGAGGACCGGCGGCTGCAGGCGCTGCTGATCGCGTTCGGCTTCGGCGCGCTCCTGGAAGGCGTCGCGGGCGGTGGGTCGCCGATCGCGATCACCGCGGCGATGATGGCCGCGCTCGGCTTCCCGCCGGTGAAGGCCGTCGTGCTGGCGTTGCTGGCGAACACCGCGCCGGTGGCCTTCGGCGGCCTCGGCAACCCGCTGATCGTGCTGGGCCGGCTGACCGCGCCGATCATGCACTTGAAACCGGACCAAGCGACGGACGCGTTCTCGGCGATGGTCGGGCGTCAGGTCCCGGTGCTGGCGCTGATCATCCCGGCGTTCCTGGTCGTCGTGCTGGCGGGCTTCAAGCGCATGGTCGAGGTGTGGCCGGCGGTGCTGACGGCGGGTCTCGCGTTCGCGGCCATGCAGTTCGTGGCGTCGAACTACATCAGCGCCAGCCTGGTCGACGTCCTCGCCGCGCTCACCGCGATGGCCGCGCTGTGGATCCTGACCCGCTTCTGGCAGCCCGCGTCGGTGTGGCGCTTCGAAGGTGAGACGCCGGTTCCTGCGTCCTCGAGCCTCGGCGCGGCCAAGGCTTCGCGGGGTGCGCTCTACGCGTGGATGCCGTACATCATCCTGATCGCGGCGATCTTCCTGACCCGGATCGGCACGATCTTCAAGAACCTGCCGGTGTGGCTGGACCTGACGAAGCTGCTGCACAAAGCCGACTGGATCTTCGCCTGGCCGGGGCTGCACAACCACGTGATCCAGCACCCGCCGATCACCGCGAAGAACGCGCCGTACGCGGCGACGTTCACGGTGGACTTCCTGTTCTCGCCGGGCACGGTCGCGCTGATCGCGGCGGTGATCGCCGGGTTCGCGATGGGCGCGAAGCCGGGGCTGCTGCTTTCGACGTACCGCAAGACGCTGCACCAGATGCGCTGGGCGCTCGCGACGATCTTCATGATCCTGGCGATCGCGTTCGTGATGAACTACTCGGGTGCGACGCAGACCCTCGGCCTCGCCCTGGCGACGACCGGTGCGGTGTTTCCGCTGTTCTCGGCGTACATCGGCTGGCTGGGCGTGTTCCTGACCGGCTCTGACGCGTCGACGAACAGCCTGTTCGGCCCGATGCAGGTGATTTCGGCCCAGCAGCTGCACATCGACCCGATCCTGGCCGGCGCGACGAACACGTCGGGCGGCGTGATGGGCAAGATGATCTCGCCGCAGAACCTGTCGATCGGCGCGACGGCGATCGGGCAGACCGGCAAGGAGGGCTCGCTGCTGCGGCAGACGTTCCTGTGGTCGTTCGCGCTGACCGCGGTGGTGGGCGTGATTTCCCTCTTGCAGGCGACGATCCTGACGGCGATGATCCCGTCGCCCTAGGCGGTGTCCCGCAAGTCTGCTCGATGGGCTTCGTGATCCAGGTGGTTCCTGACGGTGCGGGCGGGTCACCCTCGTACTGGGCCGTACTCGGGTGATCCCGCCCGTGCCGTCAGGGGCCGCCTGGGCGCGAAGACCGCGAGCTTGACTTGCAGGACACCGCCTAGGCTGATGGGATGAGTGCTGACGCCTTGGCCGCTTTCGGTTACGAACTCGGGGTGCTGAAACGCATCCGGCGGTCGGGGTGGTGGCAGGCGGGCGTCCGCGACCCGGAGTCGGTCGGCGAGCACAGCCTGCGGGCGGCGCAGCTGGCCGCGTTGCTCGCGGCGGAGGAAGGCGCGTCCCCGGAACGGGCGGCGTTCTTGGCGCTGTGGCACGACACGCAGGAAACCCGCACCGGCGACCTGCCGCACACGGCCGTGGCGTACCTGCGTAAACCGGAACCGCGGGAGATCACCGCGGACCAGACGGCGGGGCTGCCGGTGTCTTCGCGAGACGTCGTGCGCGCGGCCGTCGACGAATACGAGTCACGGGAATCGCCCGAAGCGCTTTGCGCCAAGGACGCGGACAAGCTGGAGATGCTGCTGCAGGCGCTCGAGTACCAGCACGCCGGCATCCGGCCGGTCGGCGAGTGGATCGAATCCGGCCGAACGGGTCTCACCACGGAGACCGCCCGCAAGATCGCCGCGGCGGCGGTGGCGCTTTCCCCGCTTTCGTGGCGGGAAATCCGTTAACCGCGTCCGGCGGTATCGCGGTTGTTTCCACTGTGGTCACTGGTCTGTCCGGGTGGAAAAGCGAACGGATCAATGGCCGGGCGTCCTACCGTTGCCGTATGCCCATGACGCTGATCAAAGGTACGTTCCAGCTCGTCGGAGCCTCCCCGGACGGCGATTCCGTGCGGTTCTACCCGGACGATCCCGAGGCCACGAAGAAGGCCGGGCTGAAGGTCCGGCTCAATTCCCGCGGCGGCATGCAGCTGCGGCTCGACGCGATCGACGCGCTGGAGACGCACTACCGCCCGCACGGCGGCCCGATGCTGCACCAGCCGGTCGCCCTGGGCACGGCGGCCGCCGACCGGCTGGTCGCGGTGCTGGGATTCACCGACGTGACCCGCAAGGACGACGGCATCGTGACGTCGGCGACGCCGGACAAGGTGACCGGGCATATTCTCACCCGCTTCGCCGACAAGTACGGCCGCGCGGTCGCGTTCGCGTTCCCCGGGCAACGGCCGGGGCGTTCGGTCGACGGCAGCCTCGTGCACCTGGACGTCAAGCAGCTCAAGAACTCCGTCAACTTCCGGATGATCACCAAAGGCCTGGCGTACCCGACGTTCTATTCGCTGCTGTACCCGGATCTCCGCCAGGCGCTGTCGGACGCGGCGGTCGCGGCCCGCAAGGCAGGAAGCGGCGTGTGGGCTTCGGACGTCACGACGTCGGGCTTCAAGCTGAGCAAACGCGCCCAGCTCAGCGACGACCTGGTCTTGCTGCCGAAACTGTTCCGCAGGCTGGCCGACTACCTGGTCCTGGACGAAACGGGCGGCGCGTCCCTGTCGGGTTTCGCGCATTTCCTGGACACGAGGAACGACCGCCTGTTCACGGTCCCCGGCGGCCACGCGACGGAGCTCTCGACGCTCGTGGAGGTGAAACGGCAGAGCGTGAAGCTGACGGTGCCACCGGAACAGATCGTGTTCATCGAGGCGTGAGGTGGTCAGGCCCGGTCAACCATGGCGGCCGAGCTGATCGTCCCGTCCGCAATGCTGTGCGCGACCATGCTGTGGGCTTCGCGGACTTCGAGCACACGCGCGATCGTCCGGCCGCTCACCGGCCGCAAGACTGCCATAGGACCGTGGGGTCGCTGATCGAGCTGCTGCGGCGTGAGCCGGCGCAGGTAGGCGAGGCGCATGCGCTTCGGACGTCCCGGAAGCCAGGCAGCAGCGAAGCCGGCACGGCGCTAGCGACCGACCGCCGTCGCGCGGGCCAGGAGCAACGCTCGCTCGCGGGCGTTCTCCGTCATCTCCGCCGCGCGGCGGAACTCCTGCTCGGCCTCCTCCAGCCGACCAAGTTTGCGCAGCAGGTCGCCGCGGACGCTCGGCAGGAGGTGGTAGTCCTTCAGCGCCGGCTCGCCGGCCACCGCGTCGACGACCGCCAGGCCCTCCTCGGGGCCGTACGCCATCGCCACCGCGACGCCGCGGTTCAGCTCGACCACCGGGGACGGCTGGAGCTTGCCGAGTCCTTCGTAGAGCGCCGCGACGCGCGCCCAGTCCGTCTCGTCGGCCCGGCGGGCGCGCGCGTGGCAGGCCGCGATCGCCGCCTGGGCCGAGTACGGGCCGTACGCGCCTTCGGCGATCTGCTCCGACAGCGTCAGCGCGGCGAGGCCGTGCTGGATCAGCAGCCGGTCCCAGCGGGCGCGGTCCTGGTCCAGCAGCAGCACCGGCTCGCCGGCCGGGCCGGTGCGGGCCTTCGACCGGGACGACTGCAGTTCCATCAGCGCGACGAGGCCGTGCACCTCGGACTCGCCCGGCATCAGCCCGGCCAGCACGCGGCCGAGCCGCATGGCCTCCTCGCACAGCGCCGGGCGCATCCAGTCGTCGCCGCGGGTGGCCGAATAGCCCTCGTTGAACACCAGGTAGAGGACCTCGAGCACGGACGACACCCGGGCGACCCGCTCGTCGCCTTCGGGCACCTCGAACGGGACTTTCGCCGCCGCGAGGGCCTTCTTCGCGCGGACGATCCGCTGCGCGATCGTCGACTCGCGGACGAGGAAGGCGCGCGCGATCTCGTCGGTCGTCAGGCCGCCGAGCATCCGCAGCGTCAGCGCGACGCGCGCCTGGGTGTTGAGCACCGGGTGGCACGCGACGAACAGCAGCCGCAGCAGGTCGTCCTCGATGTGGTCGTCGAGCGCCGCGTCGAAGTCCGGCAGCACGCCCGCGCCGACCTGCTGGTCGCGGCCGACCTCCACGAGTTTCTCGGCGTACCGCTCGTTGCGGCGGAACTGGTCGACGGCGCGGCGCTTCGCGGTGGTCATCAGCCAGGCGCCGGGGTTGCGCGGCACGCCGGACTCCGGCCACTGCTCCAGCGCCGCGACGAGCGCGTCCTGCGCCAGCTCCTCGGCGAGCCCCACGTCGCCGCGGGCCATCCGGGCCAAGCCCGCGATGAGCCGCGGCGACTCGATCCGCCAAACCGCCTCGACCGTGCTCCGGGTGTCCGCTACCGTCACCCGGCCATCAGACAGGCTGCGCCCGCCCGGTGCAACCCGCTACTCGGCGATGGGGCGGATCTCGATCACGCCGCCCTGCTCCTCCGGGTTCGGCGCCCGCTTCATCAGCTCGACGACGTCGTCGAGCGATGCGCCGTTGAGCACCCACACCCCGGCGACCAGCTCCTTCGACTCCGCGAACGGCCCGTCGATGAGCTTCGGTTCCGCGTCGCCTTCGAACAGGATGCGCACGCCTTCCGCGCTGGCCGTGAGCCCCTCGGCCAGCACGATCCGGTCGTCGGCGAGCAGTTCCTCGTTGAACTTCGCCATCTCTTCGAGCAGGACGGCGCTCGGCGGCGCGCCCGTTTCCGACTCCGGGCTCGACTTGACCATCACCAGGAAGCGCATCAGGCCTCCCCGGACGTCTTCGCGCGCAGCTGCGCCTCGATCTCGGCGACCTCCGGGCTCAGGTTGTCGAAGTCGGACGCCTCGGCGACGCGCCGGATCTCGACCTCGTGGGTCGAGCCGTCGGTGTTCGGCATCCGCTTGATCCACTCGACCGCCTCTTCGCGGTTGCGGACCTGCAGGATCCAGAAGCCGCCGACGAGCTCCTTGGTCTCGGCGAACGGCCCGTCGACGACCTTGGGCTCTTCCTTGCCGGAGAACACGATGCGCGCGCCCTGCGAGCTCGGCGTGAGCCCCTCGCCGGCGAGCAGGATGCCGGCCTTCACCATCTCTTCGTTGAACTTCGCCATCTCTTCCAGCAGCTCGGCGCTGGGACCCTGCCCGCCCTCGAACTCCTCCGACGCCTTGACGATGACCATGAACCGCATCGCGGTCTCCTCTCGCTTCTGCCCACGCGTCGAACAGCGGGGCGCCGGATCGACGGGTGCGCCGGAAAACTTTTTCGCGCCCGGAAAGTAGCAGCTCAGGGTGCGTGGAGCCGGGACGATCCGGACAGGGGAGAATCAACGGCCGTGGCCGTACTCCCCGACGATCTCTCCGCCGCGCTCGACGACGAGCTGGCCAAGCATCATCTCCACCGGCTCACGCAGGCCTTCGACCGGCTCAGCACGCGCTACCGGCAAGGTGACGCGGCCGCGTCGCCGATCCTCGCCTCCGACGTCGACGTCGCGGCCTACGCCGGTTACCGCATGCCCGCGACCTACGCCGCCGTGCACGCTGTGCTCGCCGAAGCCGCTTCGCGTGCTCCCGGTTTCGAGCCGCGTACGCAGGTCGACGTCGGCGGGGGGACCGGCGCCGCTGTCTGGGCCGCCGCGGACGTCTGGCCTTCGCTCGAGAAGTGCGCCGTCGTGGAGCAGGTCGCCGGGGCCATCGGGCTGGGGAAACGGCTGGCCGCCGCGGCGCGGAAGCCCGCCGTCCGGGGCGTCGAGTGGCGACGCGGGCTCGTCGACCCGGCCGCGCCCGCGCCGGAAGCGGACCTCGTGACGCTGTCCTACGTCCTCGGCGAACTGCCGGAAGCGGACCGCGAAGACGTCGTCCTGTGGCTCGCCGCGAAAGCCGGGGCCGTCGCGGTGGTCGAGCCCGGCACGCCCGCCGGTTACGAGCGGATCCGGGCCGCGCGAGCCCAGCTCATCGGGCTCGGCCTGCAGGTCGTCGCGCCTTGTCCGCACGACGGCGACTGCCCGATCACGCCCGGCAAGGACTGGTGCCACTTCGCCGCGCGGCTGCCGCGGTCCAACCTGCACCGCCGGATGAAGACCGCCACGCTCGGGTTCGAGGACGAGAAGTTCGCCTACGTCGTCGCCGGGCGGTTCACGCCGTCGCGGCCGGACGCGCGGATCATCCGGCACCCGAAGAAGCACAAGGGCTGGGTCGCGCTCGACCTCTGCACCGCCGGCGACGGCCTCGAGGGCGGCGTCGCGGTGTCGAAGAAGCAGGGCCCCCGCTACCGCGCCGCCCGCGACGTCGAGTGGGGCGACGGCTGGTCGGCGACCTGACCCGGGCCGTGGCCCGGGCTCGTTCATGCTCGGGCGGTGGCTGTTCGATCGGCGCCGCGCGTCGACGGGAATGGGCTCCGCCGAGCCGGTCCACCGTGAGTAGGAAAGACCGCAGCGGTAACCGGCCAGTCGGGGGGCGTGCCGGCCGGTTACCGCCGCATGGAGGAAGAGGGCACCTCGCGTCAGGTATGACGCGCGCTCTCGTGCTTCACCCGATCGAGTGAGGCCGTGGCATTCGGCCCAGCGCCCCGAGGTGGCCTCGGGGCGCTCGGGACCGGTCAGGCCGGGTCGGCGAGGATGCCGTTCACGTAGGTGCCCGGGTGGGTCGCCGCGTCCTGGCGCAGGACCGGGAGGTCGGCCGGCCAGTCCGCGGTCAGCGGCTGGGTCTGGCCCGGCGGGATCGTCTTGAGCGACGTCGGCGTCCAGGACGCGCCGCCCTCCGACGGCGTCAGGACCGTGATCGTCGCCGACGCCGTGGTGCCCGCCGGGACCTCGTTGTACTTCACGCCGTTGTCCTCGCGCGGCAGGTGGTAGACCGGCCCGAACGTCGCGTCGTCCGGGCCGACCAGGTCGACGCCCGGGACGCCGTACAGGCCGCACGTGCGGTCCGAGGTGTTGCGGTAGGTCAGCGGCACGTCGAACTGGCCCGGCGCGTCGGTCTTCCCGGCCGGCTTGCCCAGCGAGACCGCCAGGTCGGCGGTGGTGCAGCGCGGCGTCGCGGTGGACGCGGCCGCTGCCGGCGCCACGGCGCCCCCGGCCGTCCCCGCGGCCCCCGCCGCGCCGGACGACGGCTGCGTCGCGGCCCCCGCCGCGCCACAAGCGGTCAACGCGGCCATCCCCGCCGCGGCCCCGATCCCCATCAAGATGCGCTTCATGACATTCCTCCCTGTGTCCGGAAAGCCGGCGAGACTCAGCTGCTGACGGGTGTCACCTGCACGGAGTCACCCTTGACCGGCGCACCCGCCGGCCAGTCGACGCTCACCGGCTGGCCGTACGGGCCGGTCGGCAGGTCGAACGTGACGGTCGTCGGCACGACCGGCGACGGCGTCGCGGCCGAGCGCTGCACGATCCGCGACACGGCCGGGTGGCCGGCACGCAGGTTCACCGGCAGCGCCTCGGCCCCGTCGACCGTGGTGGCGATCGGCAGCCGCTGCCCGTCGGCGACGAAGGTCAACGCCGTCGGCGCGCCCTGGAGCTTGCAGTTCGTGGTCGGCGAGGTCGCGGTGTAGGTCAGGACGTAGGCCTCGTGGCCCGCCGCGTTCGACGGGTCCTTCGCGACCGTCACGTGCACGTCGGACGCGCCGCACGGGGTGTCGCTCGGCATGGCGTTCGCGGCGCCGGCCGCCAGGAACAGGCCCCCGGCCACCAGGCCACCGACGGCGATCGCGGTAACAGTGCGCTTCATGGTGCTCTCCCTCGTTCCGTCAACAACTTTCGGACTCATGAGGAAGATGCCCAAGTGATCACCGAGGATGCGTCCCGATGGGGTCGATCACCCGAAAGCAACCCCGGCCCGGGTGAGACATCGAAAAGAAAGAGCTTCAGCTGCGGCCGAAGCACACGAACGGCATCAGCGGCTCGGCCTGGGCGGCGTCCGCCAGTGCGCGGGCCGGGGGTGTTCCCGATGCCAGGGCCCGGTGGTAGGCCAGCATCACGCCACCCGCCGTCCGGTCGTCGACGCGCGCCACGCTCGACACCACCGTCCGGCTGCCGCCGTAGAGCAGCGCCGCCGTGAAGCCCAGGACCTCGTCACCCGCGCGGACGACCGTCTGGCCGACGTCGCACGAGGACAGCACCACCTGCTCCGGCGCCGTCGAAAGCTGCTGGACGTCGTAGGCCATCAGCGGCCCGTCGGCCAGGTTGAGCCGGGAGAACAGCACGTTCTCCTGCTCGTGGTGGCCGTGCGCGGCGAAGTGCGCCAGGCGGCAGCTGTCGAACGCCTTGAGCGTCGCCGCGACCGTCGCGTCCGGGCCGGTCAGCACCGCGGCCTCCGGGTAGAGGGCGGCCAGCCGGGACACCTCGGCGTCGGCGTGGGTCAGGTCGGAGCCCGCGACCAGCAGCGGCGCCCCCGTCGCGCGCCGCGGCCGGCGGCCGGCGTCGAGCCAGGCCGACGACGACGGCGTCACGGTCACCGGGCGGCCGCGCAACGTCGGCAGCAGCCCCCACGGGATCGCGGACAGCGCGCCGGTCGGCACGACGACGACGTCGAGGTCGCCGAGCCGCGCGGCCAGCGGCTTCAGGAGGATCGCGTCGAGCGCCGTGACCTGGGTGCGCACCGAGCGGCGGATGACGTGGTCCAGCTGCGGCGGCAGCTGGCGGCCGCACAGGGCGTCGAGGTCGCTGTGCAGCCGCGCGACCGGCTCCGCGACCGCCGCCGCCGGGCCCAGCTCGATCAGCGCGACCCGGTGGTCGGCGATCACCTGCGCGCACAACGCGCCGTGGTCGGCGAGGAAGCACACCATCGCGCTGCCGCTCGCCGCGAGCTCGTCCCCGACCTCGCGCAGCTTCGCTTCCGGGTGGTCCTCGTCGGTGCCCTCGGCCTGCCAGCCCTTGGCGCGGATCTCGTGTTCCAGTGCGGCACAACGCTTCACGGCCTGCGCGTCCGGCTTCCCGGACAGCTCGCCGGCGCGGATCTGCATCGAGAGGTACCGCAGTTCGGCGACGGCGTCGACGGTCTGCGGGTGCGCGGGCGGGCGCACCGGCCGGAACCGGAACGCCTGGGCGCGCGACCGGTCGAGCCACCGGAACACCACCCCCGGCGACCGCTGGGCGAGCGCCGCGGCGAGGCCGGCGTCGGCGAGCTCCTTGCCCAGCGACGTCGTCCCGGTCTTCAGGTCGACGCTGCCGAACCGGCTGCGGTGGCGCTGCAGCTGCGTCAGCCCGGCCCGCGCGTTCGCGAACGTCACGCGCCGGTTGCCGGTCGCCGCCCCGAGCTCGGCCAGCGCCAGCCGCCGGAAGAGGCGGTTCTCCAGCGGCGCGGTGCGGCGGTCGCGCGCGGCGATGCCGGCGCGGGCGCCGTCGAGGTCGCCCAGCACGATCCGGGCCCGGGCGCCGAGCAGCGCGGCGATCTCCGCGTCGTTGCGCAGGCCCAGCGCGGTGAGCCGATCGGCCAGCGACGTCGCGTCGGCGGCGACGCGGGCGATCCGGCGCCCGGCGGCGAAGTCCGCGCGCAGCACCGTCAGCTGGGCGACCGCCGCCCAGGTTTCGTTGCCCCTTCGACGAAATCGACGCTCGGCGCGCCCGGCCCAGCTGCGCGCGGCCGACGTCTCCCCGCTCGCCAGCGCGGCCAGCGCGCGGGTCAGCTCGGCCTCGGCGTGTTCCTGGTTCATCCGCAGCCGCGGGAACTGTTCCAGCGCCGCACCGAGTTCGGCCGCGGCTTCGTTGGGCAGCCCGGCCGCGAGCAGCGCGCGCGCCTTGTCGACGGCCAGCACCGGCAGCATCCCGACGCTCTGCTCGGCGTAGAAGCCGCTGGCCGCGTCGAAGTCGCGCAGGGCGCCGGGGATGTCGCCGGTCAGCACGCGCGCCTGGCCGCGGCCGTGCGCCGCCTTCGCGAAGATCCTGGCCAGGCCCTCTTCTTCGGACTGGCCGGCGCCGATCTGCTCGCACTGGTCGAGGTCGGCCAGAGCGAGCCGGACGCGCCCGGCGTACTGGTGCAGCATCGCGCGGTTGAGCAGGGTCCGGGCCAGCACGACGAACTCGCCCGCCTGCCGCAGCAACGGGATCGCCTCGTCGAAACAGTCGAGGGCCTCGTCCATCCGGCCGATCAGGATGAGCACCAGACCCCGTTGCTGACGCAGGATCCCGCGCCCGGCGTCCGACACGAGGACGTCGGCCTCGTCGAGCAGCGCGAGTCCGCGGGTGCTGTTGCCGAGCGCCGTTTCGACGGCCGCGTAGGTGCCGAGGACGCGGGTGGCGAGGTCTGTCCACCCGGGCCAGCCGGGCGGCGCGGACGTCGCGGGCAGGCCGAGCAACCGAGCGGCGGCGCGGATCAGCCGCCCGCCGACCACCGGCTGGCCGTCGTTGGTCGCCGCGATCGCGCGCTTGTGCAGGTCGCGCACCCGGTCTTCGACCTTCGGCGAGGCGACCTCGGTGCGCACAGGCAGCCCTTCCGGCCGGGAACCGTTCCCCCGGCCGGATCCTACCTCGCGGCGCTCCCGTTCTTGAGCGCGCGCGAAGACCGGGTCACAACTCGATGGCCGGCGTGCTCACCGTCCTCGAGCGGCGCCCCGGCCCGCGCGGATCCTGCCCCGGCCGCGCGCCACCCCGAGGTCTCAAACGGACGGGGCGGAAGCCAGCCCCGCGGGGACGCTCCCGGTCTCCAAGAAGTGCCGCGCGACCCGCCGCACCTCGTCCATCGCCACTTCGCACCCGGCCGGGATTTCCCGCACATGCGCCATGTAGTCGTACGTGACGTATTCGGCTGGATCTCCGTCGCCTTGCGTCTGCACCGCCTCCGGCGTCATGAACACGACAAAACCTCTGTCCTGCCCGATGCCCATGTCGAATACGCCCTGCTTCGGATCTCCGGCAACACTGCATTCCACCATCGACGGCACCGGAACGTCTTTGGTGTCCGCCTGAACCTGCGCGATGAGGGCATCCAGTTCGGCCGCCGAACTCACGAGGATTGCCGGGTCACCGTCGGCATAGTCGTTGTCCGGCTCCTGGTTGTACCAGACCTCTAGCGTGACCACGGTTTCGCTCCTCCGGTGAACGTCTTGCGGTAGTTCGGGGCGTGCACCATTCGCGCGGCCGGTTTCTGTTCGACATCGGCCGTCGCGGCGAGGTGACCACGCGGAGGTATGCCGTGTTCGCGAAGCAGGCGGACGGCCTCGGCGGAGTCGTCCAAGCCGCTGACGATCTCGTGCGTCCGACCGTGCTCGTCCACCCAGCGGCCGTGCGTCTTGGCCCCGTGTTGCCGGTAGGGACTCACTGCGGGTTTGCCGGCGGCCGTCGAAGGCACGGGACCGACCGCGGTGCCCGCGCCCGCCGGTGGCGGCTCACTGACACCCAGCCTGTCCAAGTAGCCGGTCAACAGCCCCGCCGCGCAGTCGACAACCTGCCGAAGAGCGCTCGCGCCTGCTGCCACCCGCTCGAAGCCCGCCACCGCTTGCCGGACCTCGGACTGCTCGGAACCCAGCCGCGTGAGTGCCTGCCGGGCTTCGTCGGCAAGATCAGCAGCTCGTTCCAGGCCGCCGGGAGGCAGCTCGCGCAAAGCCTTCCGGACGGCCGACGACAAGTCGCCGGCTCCGGCCATGGTTGCTCCCGTGCACGTCATGGCTGCTCCACGAGCAGCCCACCGACGAACTTATGGCCGACAGGAGCGGGTCACAACTCGATGGCCGGCGTGCTCACCGTCTTCGACCGGCCGAGCGTGCGGACCAGGACCTGCACCATTCCGTGCGGCACACCGCAGACGGCGAACCGGCCTTCGGGGTCGGACGTCGTGGTCAGCGGGCCGCCGCTGGTGCGGACCTCGATCGGGTGCTCGGCCGGTGGGGTGAGCCAGCCGTCCAGGCGGATCGTGCCCGCCGGCTCGGGGCTGACGTTCACCATGATGGTCAGGCTTTCACTGTCGAACGTGATCAGCCTGCCCTGCTCGGCGGCGCTGCGGGCGGCGACGAGCCCCTCCTGTTCCCGGATCCGCATCACTTCCAGGTCGATGTCCTCCAGCTGGATCGCGAACCGGATCTGGTCCACCAGCGTGGCGGGCATCGGGTCGGCGTCTTCCCACAGCTCGCGCACCCCGGCCAGCAGCCGGAGGTCGAGCTCGTCCAAGGGCTCGTTCGCGCCTGCTGGTTCGACGGTGGTCACAGCCAATCTCCTTCGCCGTTGGCGAGTAGCTGCTCGCGCAGGCGCGCGAGACAACGTCCCCTGGTCGGGCCGATACTCCCCCTCGGCATGCCCAGCCGGACGCCGACTTCGGCGTAGTCCGGCCGGTGCACGAACGCGACGATCCGCAGCAGGCTGCGGCAGCGTTCGGGCAGCTGGTCGACCGCGCGCCACAACCGCGCGCGCTGGTCGTCGCGCAGCACCCCCTCCTCGGGTGCCGGTGATGCTTCGGCGAGCCGCTCCGGCAGTTCCGGCAGCGGCCGTTCGAGCCGGCGTTTTTCCCCGTTGCGCCAGGCTTCCCGCTTCGTGACGGTGATCAGCCAGCCGGTGAGCGCCACCGGCGAGCGGATCTCCGCGAACGAGCCGAGCAGGCGCAGCCACGCCGTCTGCACGACGTCCGACGCCTGATCGACGTCCAGGCCCTGATCCCGCGCCACCTGCCAGAGCAGCGGCGTGAGCAGGACGACGAGTTCGTCCAGCGCCGCGCGGTCCCCGTCCCGCGCGGCGCCGAACAGCGTGGCGACCCGTTCGTGGTCCGTCTTGGCCACGGTCACAGTGCGCCCAGCGCGGTCCAAGCCCGCTTGACGACGGTGTCGCGCTCGACCGTCGCGAGGTCGGCGCCCGCGGTCTTGAGCAGTGCCTTGCCGATCTCCGCGGCGGCGAGCGGCGCGGCGAACGACGTGCCGTCCCACACCGCGAAGCCGGCGCTGTAGTCGTCCGGGTCGAACGAGTTGCGGCCCTGGTCCGGCACTTCGTGGTCGGCCGACGCGGTGCCCCGGACGTCGTCCGGGTAGGTGCTGACGACACCCGCGCCGGTCGCCCAGCAACGGACCCACGGGCCCTCGTTGGAGAACAGCGCCTTGCTGGCGGTGCGGTCGGGGTTGAGCGCGCCGACGCTGATCACCGGCGGGCCGCCGTTCGGGCCCGGCGGCTGGTCGGCGAAGGCCGCCGGGTAGAAGCGGCGGGTGGTGGCGTCGTTGCCCGCCGCGGCGACGACGAGCACGCCGAGGTCGGTCAGCTCGGCGATCGCCGCGGCGAACTGGCCGGTGTAGGCGACGTCGACCGGGTTCTCCTCGTAGTAGCCCAGCGACAGCGAGACGATGTCGACCATGTCCTCGGGCCGGTTGTCCGCCTGCGCGCTCCGCACCCGGTCGGCCAGCAGGTGCAGCGCGAGCAGGACGTCACCTTCGTACGCGACGCCGTCGCTGTGCACGACGCGGATCGCGAGGGTGTCGGCTTCGGGGCAGGTCTGCCGGATGATGCCGGCGATGAACAGGCCGTGGCCGGTGTCTGTGTCGACGTCGCCGATCAGCGGCTGACCGGTCGTCGGCGCGTCCCAGTAGTCGCTGAGCAGCTGGGTCGGCACCGTGACGCCGGAGTCGGTCTCCGCCTGCAGGATCGCCGCCTGGATGTCCGGCGCGACGCGCAGCCCGCTGTCGGCGGGCGGCGGGCCGCTGCGGTCGGCCAGCCCGAACCACGGGTGCGGGCCGATGCCGGTGTCGAGCACCGCGACGACCGGACGCCGGTGCACGGGCTTGGCGCTGCGGTGGGGCGGGGCCGCCGACAGCGTCACCGGGATCCGGTTGGCGCCGCGCGTCCGGCCGTACGAGCTGCCGGCGCCGAACCCGCTGGTCTCCCACGGGGTTCCGCCGAGGCCGCTGGTCTCCCAGGGCACGCCGCCGAACACCGGCGTCGAGAACACCAGGTGCTCCACGGAAATCTTCGAAACGATCTCGGGGTCGATCTCCGGGTTCTCGCCCGCCGACGCGCCCCGCAGCAGCTGCACGGCCTTCCAGCAGTCGACGACGACCGGGTCGGAGTCCTCGCGCACGTGGAGCAGCGCCCGCACGGGCAGGTCTTCGAGCGCCCGGGCCCGGGCGCTCGCCTTGGTGTCGCCGCCGCGGTCGGCCGGCTCGGCGTAGATGCCGATGCGGGCGAGCACGCCGTTGACCGCGTCGAGGGTCCCCTGGTCGTGCAGGTAGCGGTTCGGCATGAGGAACACCCCCGGCCGGTACACGGTCGTGCGCGGCACCGGCCGGCCCGGCACCGCCGTCGACGTCGCCGGGTCGAGCACCCGCGCCCCGTGCCGGTCGAGCAGCTGCCTCGGCGGTGCCGGGAGCTCGTTGAGCGTGCCGGGATCCTCCTTCGGCGCTCCGGAGCCCTCGTCCCTCACGAACCTGACCACCATCGGGTCCACCCTCTCGTTCGCCCCCGCCATTGATCACGTGTGGTTACTCGGGAAAGACCGGGCAGCCGCACCCGGGATACGGCACGGACATCACGAATGCGTAACTACGACGGCAAACGGGTGACGACGTATCTGGCGTCGCCGACTCACCCACTTGGACCTCGGAAGTCACCGGTGGCGCACCCGCGCCGCCCGGCATTCGGGGAGATCGCCATGGCTCTGCTCCGGTCGAGCGTCCAGGACGCGGCCCAGCCCGCACGGGTCCGCGGGCTGGGCGGCGCCTTCACACCGGAACCCGCGACCGGGGGCGGGAGTTTCGCTGTCCCGCTCGACCTGCCGGCCGGCCCGGGCGGCATCGCGCCGGCACTGGCCCTGCGCTACGTCACCGGCGCGCCGAACGGCCCGTTCGGCGCGGGGTTCGCAGTGCCGCTGCCGAACGTCCGGCTGGACGACGGCCGCGCGCGGAGCCGGACGAACGGCCGGCTGGCCCGCCGCGGCGAGGGTTTCGTGCTCACCGCGCGGTCGGGCACCCGGCACTTCCTCGGCACCTCCGACGGCGGCCGGTCCGGCACCCACGCCTGGCACCTCGAGCGGACCGAGGACGCCTTGGGCAACACCACGGCCTTCGGCTGGGCGCACCACAGCGGGCAGGCGTACCTCGCGCGCATCTCCTACGGACCGTACGAAGTGGACTTCGCGTACGAGCCGCGGCCGGACGTCCTGCACGCCGACCACGCGACGACGGCGTTGCGCTGCTCCCGGATCGAGCTGCGGGTGCCGGCCGCCGCACGCCCGCTCGTCCGCCGCTGGACCCTCGGTTACGACGTCGACGACGGCGCTTCCGTGCTGACGTCCGTCGCGCTGACCGGCTTCGACGCGCGCGGCGCCGAAGCGGCCGCGCCGCTGCTGCGGCTCGCCTACGCCCGTGCGGAACCGCCGGCCGCACCACGGGTCCAGGTCCCGGCCCGCGCCCGCGCGAGCAGCGGCTCCGGGGTGCTGCTCCTCGACGCCGAGGACGAACCGCTGCCGTGGTACGCCCTCGAACCCGGCGACCTCGCGGGTGCCGGACGGCTGAGCGAGATCGACAACGGCATCGGCCTGCGCACCGCGATCGAGTACACGACGGTCGAGGCGGTCCCGGTGGTCTGGCGCGTCACGCACCGCGAGTCGGCGACCGGGCACGCGGGCGCAACCGAGTTCGAGTACCACGAACGGCGGTCCGGCGACGCCTTCACGGGCTTCGGCCGGGTCGTCCAGGACGACCTCGGCGACGAGCACGCGCCTACCCTGCGGACCGTGCGCTGGTTCGGCGACGACGGGCTCCTGCGGCAGGAGGAGACCTTCGGCCTCGACGACTCGCCGGACGCCGTCCGGCCGTACCGCCGGATCGAGCACAGTGGACGTCCACAGTGGACGAAATCGGTGACGACGGTGTTCGAGCGCCAGGAAAAACCGGTCTCGGTCACCACGACGGAGTCGGACCTGGACGCCGCCGGGAACCCGGTCCGGGTGGTGGAGACGACCGAACGGCCCGGCCACGAGCCCGCGGTGCGCGAGACGCGCACGACGTACGCGACCGATCCCGACCACCGCTTCGCCGCGCTGCCCGCCCGGGTCCGCGAGCTGGATGGCGCCGGGAAGGTGTTGTCGGACAGGCTGTTCCGCTACGACGAGTGTCCCGACGGGAGTGCGGGTTCGCAGGGGCTGCTCACCGCGCGGGAGGAGCTGGTGCTCCCCGACGCGCTCGTCGCCGACGTCTACGGCCCGATCCCGCCGGACCTCGGCCGCCACGGCTACCACCGCCGCGACGGCGAGCCGGGCTGGTGGACCACGACGTTCCACCGGCGGGTCGGCAGCGTCACCGGGCTGCGCACGACGACCACCGGACCGCGCGGCGACAGCCACGAGGTGCGGTATTCGGCGGACCGCTGCTTCCCCGAGGTGGCCACGGATCCGGTCGGGAACGTCACGGCGACGCGCTACGACGTCCGGACGGCACGGGTCTGCGAGGTGATCGACCCGGCGGGCGCGGTGACCACCGTGACGCACGATCCCTTGGGGCGCCCGGAAACCGTCGTGCGGCCGGGCGACTCGGCGGACCTGCCGACGCTGCGCCACCGCTACGACCACCACCACGGGCCGGCGCGGGTCACCACCGAGCAGCGCGCGGTGTCCGGCGAGGCGGAGGTGCTCGTGACGACGGAGGTGCGCGACGGCGCCGGGCGGCTGCTGCAGCGGCGGCACGCCGAGCTCCTCGGCGACGTCGTCGACGAGCACCACGAGTACTGCGCGCGGGGCCTGGTGTGCCGGACGTCGCGGGCGTTCCGGATCGGCGGCCGGCGCGCGCCGGCGACCGAGTACCGCTACGACGCGCTGGCCCGGCCGGTGCGGGTGACGGCCCCGGACGGCTCGGTCCGGACGTTCGAGCCCGCGTCGTCGGCTCCCGAAGCCGTCGAGCCGGTCCGCGACCTGCTCGGCCGGGTGCTGCGCGACACCGGCGGCGTCGTCCACGTGCGGGACGCGGCCGGGAACTCGGTCCAGGCGCGGACCACCGGCGGGCGCACGGTGTACCGCGTCCACGACGTGGCGGGCCGGGTGGCCGCGGTGCGGGTCGACGACCCGGCCGGGCCGCCGGTCACCACGTTCACCTACCACGACGGCGGGCTCCCGGTGCCGCTCGAAGCGGGCCCGCACAGCTGCGGGCGGCTGGTGCGCGTCACCGACGAATCGGGCGTCACGCTGCTCGGTTACGACGCGCTCGGGCACGCCGTCACGAAGCGGTGGCGCCCGGCGCACGTGGCCGTCGAGTACCGGCTCGACATCGTCCGCCGCGCCGACGGGCGGCTGTCGCAGGTGACCTACCCCGACGCCGGGGACGGCCGGCTGACCGTGCGGTACCAGTACGACGACGTGAGCAGGCTGGTGAGCGTGCCGGGCTTCGTCGACACCGTCCAGTACGACGTGCGCGGCCGGCGCACCGCGGTCCACTACGCGAACGGCGTCAGCGAGCACTTCGGCAACGGCCTGCACGTGGTCCGCGGCCCGGGCGGCCTGCTGCGCGAGATCCCGCCGCCGACGCCGGTCGAAGGCCTGGACCAGCCCGCCGGCATCGAGATCCGCGACGCGTTCGGCCGGCTGCGCGGGGTGCACGGCGACGACGGCGTCAACGAGCTGTACGGCTACGACCACGCCGGCCGGCAGGTCCGCACGCTGGTCACCCACGGCACCGACATCCACGAGACGCTGACCCCGGACGAGCTGTACGCGATCGAGGACGGCGAGCTGGTGGTCGTGGTCGCCGGGGCGGTCCGGCGGCACGCCGACGGGGCCCGGCGGTACCTGCACTTCGACGACCGGGACCGGATCGCGCTGGTCACGGACGAGAAGGGCGCGGTGGTGGACCTCGCGTGGTGACCGCCGCGGTCACTTGCGGTGCTTGCCCCCCTGCCGGTCACCGCCGGAGTTCTCGGTGCCCGAAGTGGTGTTGGCGTCACCGCTGTCTTTTTTCTCGTGCTTCCCCACGTCGACCCCTCCCCTTGCGCCGATACGCCTTATGGTAGCACCAGGTAGCGGACCAACTCCACAGCGTGCGCGCTCAGTCGAGCACCGCCAGGTCCAGCCGGTCGAGCCGGGCCGGGTCGGCGAGGATGTCGATCGCCACGATACGGCCGCCCGCGACCGTGAAGCCGAGCACCGAGAACGGCCGGCCCTCACGGGTCGCCACCACGCCGGCCGCGCCGTTGACCAGGGCGCGCCGGACCGTGCCGCCGCCCGCGCCGAGGCGGGAGAACGTCAGGGCCTGGTCGGCGACCGCCGCCGCGCCGGTGACCTCGATCGGGCCACCCCGCTCCGCGCCGCGGTCCGCGCGCAGGACGACGGCCGGGTCGAGCACCGAGACGAGCGCCTCGAAGTCGCCACCGCGGGCGGCGGCGAGGAACGCGTCGACGACCGCGCGCTGCCGGGCGACGTCCGGGTCCGGCGCCACCGGCGCGCCCTGCACCCGCCGGCGCGCGCGGCTCGCGAGCTGGCGGGTCGCGGTCTCGGAGCGCCCGACGATCGGCGCGATCTCCTCGAACGGCATGGCGAACATGTCGCGCAGCACGAACGCCAGCCGCTCGCCCGGGGTGAGCGTGTCGAGCACGACCAGCAGCGCGAGGCCGACGGAATCGGCCAGCAGCGCCGACTCCTCGGGGCCGTCGTCCTCGCGGGTGATGATCGGGTCCGGCACGAACTCCTCGCGCCGGGCCTTGCGCGAGCGCAGCATGTCGAGGCAGACGCGCCCGACGACGGTGGTGAGCCAGCCGGCCAGGTTCTCGACGTCGGAGGTGTCACTCCGGCTGAGCCGCAGCCACGACTCCTGCACGGCGTCGTCGGCCTCGCTCAACGAGCCCAGCATCCGGTAGGCGACGGCCCGCAGGTGCTCGCGGTGCGTCTCGAAGCGGTGCGCCAGCCAGTCGGCGTCGTTCACGGTTCTCGTCCTTCGCTCAGGTGCCCTCACCACCTTGACGGATCCCGTGCGCGAGATGTGACCGCTCAGTGCGTGAGTTCCCGCAGCACCCGCGCCGGATCGACGTCCACCGCGCGGCACGTGCCCGGGTGCTCGCTCGGCGCGCTCCACGCGGCCGACACCCACAGGTCGGCGTAGTCGCCGCGGTCGACGGCCGGGAGCTGCCAGGTGAGCCGCGCGCCTTCCCGCTCGACGGTGTCCTCGGTGAGCGACCCGGCCCAGTACGGCGGCACGTGCTGCCCGGCCCGCGCGCACTCGCGCAGCACCTCGACGCCGGGGCCGCCCACGGTGACCACGGCGTCGGCGTTCTCGGCCGTGAAACCGGCATCGGCCGGACTCACGTCTTCGGCGCCGACCAGCTCGGCCTGGACAGCGAACTCGCTCAGCGATTCCCGCGCCAGCACGCGGAAGATGGTGGTCTGCCGGGTGACGGCTGGGTAGCCGTCGGGCAGGTGCGGCGCGCTCGGCCCGGACAGCACGTCGAGCCGCACGGACCGGTGCCGCCACCGGCACAGCCACGCGCCGGAGTCCAGACCCCAGGTCAGCTCCGGCCGCGCCGGCACGTCCCACCCGTCGACGCGCACGGCGAACCGCACGGCACCCAGCGGCGTTTCGATGCCCAGCGTCCGCGGCCGTGCCGTCGACAGCACGTCGGTGTCCAGCATGCAGTCATCCTCACCCCACCCCGGGATCCGCGAAAACGCGCGGCACGAACGTCACCCGTCCGTGCAAGATCGGCCGCGAAGAGTCCGCTGTGGACGAACCGGCCAAATCGTCCACAGCGGACTCGTCGGTGGGAGATGCGTCAGAAGCCGCCGGTGCCGTTCGGCGTGCCCAGGCCGGTCGGGCCGTCGTAGCCGGCGCCCGCCGTGCAGAGGTACGTGCCGCCGCAGCTTCCGTTGTTACCCGACGTCACGTCGTTCAGGCTGCCGGTGTGGGCGTACGGGTACGACCCCGACGTCACCGCGGTGCCCGCCAGCGCGTACACGCTCGCGATCACCGGCGACGACAGGCTCGTGCCGCCGACCTGGACCCAGCCGTCGGCCCCCTGGGCGAGGCCCAACGCCAGCAGCAGGTCGCAGAACGACGAGCTGCCGCAACTGTTGTACGTGTCGTAGACGCCGAGCCCGGTGGCCGGGTCCGCGACCGCCGAGACGTCGGCGACGGTCCGCTTCGCACACGCCGTGTCGTGCTGCCACGCCGGCTTGGCCTCCAGCGCCGAACACCCGCTGCCGCTGCCCGACCACGTCGTCTCCGACCAGCCGCGCGTGGTGCCCGCGGCCTTCTTCAGCGTCGTGCCGCCGACCGCCGTGACGTACGGCGAGGACGCCGGCCAGCTCACGCCGTAACCGGAGTCGCCCGACGACGCCGTCACCGCGATGCCCGGGTGGTTCAGGTGCGCGTCGGCGGCGAGGATCGTCGAGTCCTCGGTGCCGCCGTAGCTGTTGGAGATGGCCACCACGCCCGGCGTCGCCGCGGCCGTGTCGACCGCCGTCATCAGCGGGTCGGTGTCCGCGGAGCTGGCTTCCACCAACAGGATGTGGCAGTCCGGGCAGGTCGCGGACACGGCGTCGAGGTCGAGGCTGATCTCCTCGGCCCAGCCGTAGTCGCCCGCCGGCAACGGGCTCGCGGCACCGTTCTGGTTGACCTTCTTGAAGCAGCCGTTGGCCGTCGTGCACGGCGAAAGTCCGCGCGCCGCACGGAACTTCGCCAGGTCGGCCTCCGCGGTCGGCGCGTCCATGGCGTCCACAATGGCCACTGTGCGGCCGTTCGCGTGCAGGCCGCCGAGGTTGTACGCGGCCTGGATCTCGGCCGGGCCGTAGCCGACCGGCGTCGACGTCAGCAGCGGGCCGGCGCCCTTCGGCGACCGGATGGCCTTACCGAGGCAGTGCATCTTTCCGGGCATCTTCCCGGACGTGGCACAACCGAAGCTGATCACGCCGCCGCTCGGCAACGGCGCGGCGTCGGCGGGGACGGCGGGGACGGCGGCGACCACGGGCGCCGCGACGAGAGCGAAGGCCACGAGGGCTCGGACGAGGGTTCTGCCACGCGATGATTCAGCCATACCTACTCCTCGGTAGGGGACCACGGTGTGGCACCGGATCGTCGCATGTCACACGTTCAGGGTCACTCGACCGATGGAGGTTTCTCGGTTCAGTCATTCGCCCACTACCGCGCAAATCGGGTCATCGATCACAGAACGCCTCACCCACCTGGATGATTGGTCCAGACAAGTGTTACCGATTCGTAATCGAAGCACCGCTGAGCGGGAGCTACTTTGTTGTGACTCGCAACAAATGCTCGTGGATCCCCAACGGCGGAGGTGTCACGGCGTGGCCCGGACCTTTGAAAAGATTCGACGACGCCGGCGTGGCGCCGTCGCGACGCTCGCCCTCACGGCGTCGACCCTGTTGCTCGGCGCCGGGGTGAACGCCCCGGCCGCACTGGCCGCGGACGACTACACGCAGAGCGTCACGCAGCTCAGCTCGACGCAGCTGCAGCTCAACTTCACCCCGACGACCCCCGCGGTGTACGTGGACGTCCACTACACCGGCGTGCCGGGCGTCGGGCAGCAGAACGTCCGGATGACCAACGCCTCCGGCACGTGGCACTCGACCGTCAACGGTCTGAGCAGCGGAAACACGCTCGACTACTGGTTCACCTACGAGAAGAGCGGGCCGCAGTACGACACCCCGCACTTCACCTTCACCGTGGGTGGCGGCGGCACGACGACCGTCGCGGCGCCGACGTTCAGCCCGCCCGGCGGGACGTACTCGGCGGCCCAGACCGTGACGATCAGCAGCGCCACCTCCGGTGCGACCATCCGGTACACAGTGGACGGTTCGACGCCCACCGCGTCGTCGCCGCAGTACACGGCGCCGATCAGCGTCCCGGGCTCGCGGACGGTCAACGCGATCGCGCTCAAGTCCGGTTCGACGACGTCGGCGGTGTCGAGCGCGACCTACACGATCGGCACCCAGGCGGGCTGCCCGACGCAGTCGGACACCCCGAACTTCGGGTCGAACGTGCGGATCTTCGACCCGAGCATGTCCGCGGCGACGATCCAGGCGCAGCTGGACACCGACTTCAACAACCAGAAGGACACGCTCACCGCGCAGTTCGCGGACCGGCGCGTCGCCCACCTGTTCAAGCCGGGCACCTACAACAACGTGCACGACAACGTCGGCTTCTACACCTCGGTGGCCGGCCTCGGCCAGAACCCCGGCGACGTCCTGATCAACGGCGACGTCACGGTGGACGCGTTCAACGCCTCCGACAACGGCGTCGCGCTGCAGAACTTCTGGCGCTCGGCCGAGAACATGGCGGTCAACCCCTCCGGTGGCCAGGAGCGCTGGGCGGTCGCGCAGGCCGCGCCGTTCCGCCGGATGGACGTCCGCGGCGGGCTGCAGCTGTACCCGGCGAGCTACGGCTACGCGAGCGGCGGCTACATCGCCGACACGAAGGTGGCCGGCCAGGCCGCGTCGATCTCGCAGCAGCAGTGGTACACCCGCGACTCGCAGCTCGGCAGCTGGAACGGCGGCGTCTGGAACATGGTCTTCTCCGGCACCAGCGGCGCGCCGGCGACCACGTTCCCGAACCCGCCGGAGACGACGCTGGCGACCACCCCGGTCTCCCGCGACGTGCCGTACCTCTACGTCGACGGCACCGGCAAGTACCGCGTGTTCCTGCCTTCGCTGCGCACCAACGCGTCCGGCCCGAGCTGGGCGAACGGCAGCACCCCGGGCACGTCGGCGCCGATGAGCCAGTTCTACGTCGTCAAGGCCGGCGACACGGCCTCGTCGATCAACAACGCGCTCGCGGCGGGCTGCAACCTGTTCTTCACGCCGGGCGTCTACCACCTCAACCAGACGCTCAACGTGACCAAGGCCGGCACGACGATCCTCGGCATCGGCTACCCGACGCTGGTGCCGGACAACGGCGTCAACGCGATGCAGGTGTCCGATGTGGACGGCGTGCGGCTCAAGGGCCTGCTGTTCGACGCCGGCACGACGAACTCGCAGGCGCTGCTCACGGTCGGCCAGTCCGGCTCGACGGCGTCCCACGCGGCGAACCCGACGACGGTCCAGGACGTGTTCTTCCGGATCGGCGGCGCGATCGCCGGCAAGGCGACCAACAGCCTGATCGTCAACAGCGCCAACACGATCATCGACCACATCTGGGCCTGGCGCGCCGACCACGGCAACGCGGGCACGGTCGGCTGGAACACGAACACGGCCGAGACGGGCTTGGTGGTGAACGGCGCGAACGTGCTGGCGACCGGCCTGTTCGTCGAGCACTACCAGAAGTACCAGGTGATCTGGAACGGCCAGGGCGGGAAGACGATCTTCTTCCAGAACGAGATGCCCTACGACGTGCCGAACCAGGCGTCGTGGAACGCGCCATCGGGTGTGGCGGGGTACGCCGCGTACAAGGTCGCGGCGGGGGTGACGTCCCATGAGGCCTGGGGTCTCGGGAGTTACTGCTTCTTCGACACGAACCCGGCGGTGTCCAGCTACCACGCGTTCGAGGTGCCGAACAACAGCGGCGTGAAGTTCCACAGCCTGCTGACGGTGTCGCTCAACTACCGCGGCACGATCACGCACGTCATCAACGACACGGGCGGTGTCACGCCTACGGGCACGGTGCCGGTCAACGTGGTGAGCTACCCGTAAACCGGGTAACGCAATGAAGGCCGCCTCACCGGACCCGACCCCGGTGGGGCGGCCTTCGTCGTCAGCGCACCGGCCACCACGCTGACCGGACCGGCCAACACAACGTCCGCAATGGCCAACACGCCGATGACCGAGCCTCCACCGGGCGTGTTGGCCGCTCCGGGCGCCATGTTGGCTGTTCCGGGCGCCATGTTGGCCACTCCGGGCAGAGTGTTGGCCACTCCGGGCGGCAAACAGGCCTCGGAGTCGGCTCCGGTCGGCTTTGCCAGACCCCGGGAGCAGGTCCGGCGACGGCGGCCTTCGTCGTCAGCGCTTGGGGTGCAGCGTGTCGTATTCGTGGGCCGCTTCGCGCTGGGTGCGCGTGGGAAGTGAGTGCTCGTCGTCTTCGGCGTCGAGATCGTTGAGGCCGAGCTGGACGGCCTGGCGGATCTGCTCGCGGTTGTCGCGGACGACCGTGGAGAAGAAGTCGTCGATCCGCGGGTCGAGCAGGACCTCCAGCAGCACGCGGAAGGACGTGTCGACGACCGTGCGCACGATCTCGTCGTGGAACGGCAGCCGCTTGAGCTTGCCCAGCTGCGGATCAGCGGCGATCTTCTCGGCGATGATCGTGCGCAGCTCGTCCTTGTTGGCGCCGAGCGACTTCGCGAGGTTCTCGGGGTAGTTGCCCGTCTCGAGGACCTTGACGACCTCGTCGAGCACGGCGATGGTCACCGGCTTCTTGATGGCCTTGACGATCGGCTCGGACAGTTTGTCGACAAGCCGATAAGTGAACTGCTCCCCGACGGCCCGGTCCGCGGCCCGCCCGATCCGGATCAGCAGCAGCACGACGCCGATGAACCTGTGCCCGGCGATGAAGGGGTGCGCGACGGGGATCATGGCGAACAGCTCGTACCAGTTGCGCACCAGGAACTTCTTGGCCCACTTGCGTTTGCGCCACCGCCACAGGAACTCGCCGAGGAAGATCGCGCAGATCCCGCAGTCGATGTAGAAGAGCACCAGGCCGACGTCCCGCGCGGGCGGACTGAGGAGCGTGAACCCCAGCAACCCGACCGAACCGGCGGCCAGGATGAGCATGATCCAGTCGTCGGCGCGCACGTTCCCGGGCAGAATCCCGCTGTTGAGCTCCGGCTCGCGGGCTTCGCGAAGGGTGGCCATGCCCGATGATGGCACGGACGGCGCTCCCGAGCCGGTCAGCAGCGCCGCCGGTAGTAGCTCCACGTCACCGCGGCCAGCAGCGGCGCCCACAGCAGTACCGGCAGGTAACACGCCACGAGCAGGACGTGCCCGGCCGGGTGGGAGAACGCGACGAGCCCGAAGTCCGGAAAGTCCCGGAAAGCGAAGCCCCAGATCACCGCGAGCGCGACGGCCCCGGCCGCCGCCGGCCCGATCGCGGCCCACGGCACCACGCGACGCCCACCCAGCAGCGGCACCCACCGCGGCACCCGCTCACCCCACGGCCGCACGAGCCCGAGGGTCAGCAGCGCGAGCGCCTCGGAAACCACACTGAGCCCGACGATGTAGGCCGCGTCCCCGCCGACATCGGCGTCCCCGACCCGAAGCCCGAGCGGCAGCCCGGCGACCAAGGCGATCCGCCACAGCCCGGACGGCAGCGTCACCACAGGCACCAGGTGCGCGGCGACCACGGCCCAGCGAGGAGGCGTTGTTGTCATGCGTCCGATCTTCGACGCGCGACCGGCGCGAGAACTCCCTCCCAGGGTTGAACCGGCCGGGACCCGCGAGGGAGCGCTCAGGTCCGGCGCTGCCGGCCCGTCCGGAACGCGACCAGCGCTGTGCACGCCGCCGCCGTCAGCAGGAGCGCACCCGCCGAAGCCAGCCACCACGGCCAGTCGTGGGTCCACAGGCTGTCCTGCGGCACGGCCGGTCCGGTCAGCTTGAGGTCCACGGTGGACGCTCCGGCCGCGTATCCCCACCGCGCCGGCGCCAGCCACGACAGCTCGGCCAGCACCGGCCGGCCGGTCACCGGGATCATCCCGCCGCACAGCACCAGCTGGGCCATCACCGTCACGACGAGCACCGGTGTCGTCTGCTCGATCGAGCGCACCAGCGCCGATCCCAGCAGGCTGAACAGGCACGACGCCAGCGTGGTCAGCCAGACGGCGGCCACGAGCTCGACCACCGGCCGGGGCAGCAGCACCGCGGCGACCGGCCCCGGCTTGACCGTGGTCACGACCCCGACGAGCAGCACCGACTGGACGGCGGACACGAGTGCGAAAACGCCCGCCTTCGCGAGCGCGTAGGACCCCGGCCGCAGCCCGACCGCGCGTTCCCGCAGGAAGATCGCGCGTTCGGCGACGGCTTCCCGCGCCGACGCGGCCGCGCCCATGAACGCCGCGCCGACGAACACCAGCACGAGCATCTGCGCCGCTTCCGTCGGGTGGTCCGGCACGGACCGCCGCAGCCCCTCGTGCCCGGGCACGGCCAGCGCGAGCACCGCGAGGACGACCGGGACGAGCAGCAGGAACAAGGCGTAGCCGCGGTCCGCGAGGATGAGGCGCAGGTGCCGGGAGACCAGCGTGCGGACCTGGTGCCACAGCCCGGCGTTGACCGGCGGCGGGTCCGCGGCCGGCTCCGGCGCGGCCGCCGGAGCGATCGGCGACGGCTGGTGCGGCGGGGCCGCACCCGAGACCACCCGGTCGAAGATCTCCGCCCAGTCCGCCGTGCCGAACCGGGCCCGCAGCTCCGCGGGCCGGCCGCTGAACACCGGGACGCCGCCGGGCGCCAGCAGCAGCACGAGGTCGCAGTCCTCGAGGTTGGTGACGTTGTGCGTGACGACGATGACCGTCCGGCCCGCGTCGGCGAGTTCGCGCAGCCGTCCCATGATCTGCTTGTCCAGCGCGGGATCCAGGCCGGAGGTCGGCTCGTCGAGCATCAGCAGCGACGGCGCGGTCAGCAGTTCCAGCGCGATCGAGACGCGCTTGCGCTGCCCGCCCGACAGCCGGTGGATGGGCGTCCGCGCGTGCTCGGTGAGCCCGACCTCCGACAGGGTCTCCGCCACCCGCTGCCGGAGCGCGGCCGCGCCGGTGTCCTCGGGCAGGCGCAGCCGCGCCGCGTAGGTCAGCGCACTGCGTGCGGTCAGTCGCGTGTGGACGACGTCGTCCTGCGGCACGACCCCGACGCGCCGGGCGACCGCCGAGCGCTGGCGGTGCATGTCGTAGCCGTCGTAGGTGATCCGGCCGCTGGTCGGCGCGACCTCCCCGGACAGGACGTTCAGCAACGTCGACTTGCCCGCGCCCGACGGGCCGACCACGGCGACCAGCTGCCCGGGGCGCAGGTCGAGGGAGATCCCCGACAGCAGGGACCGGCCGCCGACCGCGAACCCGGCGTCGTCGGCGACCAGCCGGGTCCGCTCCCCGCCCGTCGTGACCAGGTTGTCCCCGTCGACGCGCAGATCCGTGGCCCCGATGGTGATCCGGTCGCCGTCGGCCAGCGGCGCGCGGCCGGCGACCGGGAGGCCGTTGACCAGTGTCGGGTTGCGGCTACCGAGGTCGGTCAGCCGCCACGCCCCGCCGACGCGCTCCAGCCGGGCGTGCCGGCGGGAGACCTGCAGATCACCCAGCACGATGTCATTGTCGGACGCCCGGCCGATGGTGATCCGGACCCGGTTGCCGATCCACACGCCGGTCAGCCGGTCGTGGTCGGCGTGGAGGTCGGCACCTCACCGGGCAACCCGAGCAGCTCCGCGGTGCCGAGCACGAGGTAGTTGGTCGTGCAGCACTCAGCACCGGACACCGCTTCGTACTGGATCCGCAGCCGGAGGACTCCGCTGATGTCCAGGTCGATCGGTACCGGCGCACCGAAGGTGACGGGCTTGTTGAAGATCTCCCGGCCGTCCGCGAAGACCTCCAGCTGCATTTTCAGCGAGGAGTCACCAGCGTTGTCATCGATGCCCGCCGTCGCGGTGAATCGCCGGAATCCTTTGGAGATGTTGTACTCCACGGTTTCCGTCCGCGTGCCCGATCTCACGTCGCTGCCGAGCGCGTGCAGGTAGTTCTTGCCCGCGATATCGGTGTTGGTGACATTGCCCGACCACGAACCGCTCGCCGGGTGCACGGAGTCGAGGTAGACGAGTTCGGCCTGGCGGGCCACCGTGAGGGTCACCGTGTCGCCCATCGCGCCGCCGGGCTGCGGGTCCTGCGCGATCACCGTGCCGTCGTCGGCCGTGGCGTCGATCTTGTCCACTGTGGTCACCTGCACGCCAGGCAGTGCGTCCTGGGCCGCGGCGAGCTTCTTGCCCACCACGTTGGGCACGATCGTGGGCTTCGCCGTGGTCGTCGCCGACGGCGGGTCGGTGGTCGGCGCCGGACCGCTGTCCGGCGCGGATGTCGTCGGCGCGACGGAGTTCCCGGTCGCCGCGGGGGTGCTCTGCGGTGACCGCAGGGCGAACCAGCCGCCGCCGAGCAGGACAGCGAAGACGACGAGCAGGGTCAGCACGATCCGGCCGCGCCGGGACTTGCGGGGGCGCACGTTCCCTCCGGTGGGTATCGGTGGTGCGGTGGTGGTCGCCACCGGCCGGCGCGGCGGCGGCGCGGGGGTGCCGAACACGGTCTCCGTGCCGAGGCCCGTTTCGTTCAGCGGCACGGGTTTCGGCGGCGTGGTCAGCGGGAGCACGAGCGGCTGGCTCATCAGTTCCAGGACCAGCGCGTCGAGGATGGTGGCGACCTGCTGAGCCGATTCGGGCCGGTCTGCCGGCCGCTTGGCCATCAGCCAGCAGAGCACGTCCCACAGCTGGTCGGGGATCCCGGCCGGGCGGCCGGGCATCGCGCTCTCGTGCAGCCGGATCACGGCGAACGTCGACTGCCCGGCGAACGGCGTGACGCCGCAGCACAGTTCGTACAGCAGGATGCCGAGTGAGTACAGGTCCGACGCCGGAGTGGCTTCGAGGCCCTTGCCCAGTTCCGGGGCGAGGTACTGCGGCGTCCCGACCAGCAGCGAGCGGCGGCCGAGGTCGGTGGCGGTCGCCAGCCGGGAGATGCCGAAGTCCGTCAGGCGCGGCACGGTCCCGTCCATCAGGACGTTCTCCGGCTTGACGTCGCGGTGCACCACCCCGGCCTGGTGCACGGCCGCGAGCGCGGCCGCCACGCCGGCGCCGATGCGGGCGACTTCGGCCGGCAGCAACGTCTTTTCGGCGGTCAGGCGGGCCCGCAGGTCTCCGCCGCCGATCAGGTCCATGACGATCGCCACGGTCTCGCCTTCGACGACGAGGTCGTGCACCCCCACCAGGTTCGGGTGCCGCAGGCCGGTCAGGATGGACCGTTCCTGCAGGAACCGCGCGACCAGTTCGGGGTCCTCGACGAGCTCGTCCCGGAGAACCTTGAAGGCGTAGGTCTTTCCCTGCTCGTCGGAACCGGCGAAGACCCGCCCCATCGCACCCGCGCCCAGCTGGTCCCCCAGCCGGTACCGGCTCCCCAACGGCTTTTCCATGCGAAGACCTCCGCGCTGCATTTCGATTACCGACGCCCAGGGAAATCAACCCGATGACCCCTTTTGTTACGCATTAGGGCACCACCGATGTGAACCGTGATATTCCCCCGGAGAAAGACGACAAAAGCACGACAGGATCAGTCCTGCTCGGGTTTCTTCTTCCCGAAGAGGTCGTCGAGGTAGGGAAAGACCTGCCAGAGGAACTGCGGCAGGTTCATCAGCGCCCGGGTGACCCACGCGCGCGTCCGGAGGTCGGACCGCAGGCCGAGCGATTCGCTGATCCGTTGCTCCGCTTCGACGACGAGCGGGACCGCCTCGGCCTTGTGCCCGGTCAGCACGAGCGCGATCCCGAGGTCGAGCTGCGTCATCATGGTGTCGGGGTGGTGCGGCCCGATCGATTTCCGCTGACTTTCCAGCAGCGGTCGCAGGATTCCGATGACCTCGGCGTACTGCTTGAGCTGCGCGTGCGCCTGCCCGGTCGAATAACGCGACCAGTGGTACAGCGGGTGGTGTTCGCCGAACACTTTCCGGACGGCGGGATCGAGGTCCGCGAACTCCCGCAACGCCCGTTTCGGACGGCCGCGGGTAACGGACGTCCGGGCGCACCGGACGCCGGCGGCCAGGGTCAGCGGGCTGTCGGCGCCCAGCAACCCGGCGAGGCTCTCGCGGGCGGCCCGCAGGTGCGCTTCGAGGGCGTCCCAATCTTCGTCGTGCACCTTGAGCTCGGTGAGCTCCAGCGTCATTTCGGCTTCGGCGTGGACGCCGATCGCTTCGAGCCGCAGCGGGTGCCGTTCGTGGTCCGGTGTGTCGTGCTCGCGGATGATCGCCTCGGCGATCACCCGCGCTTCCTTGATGTCGCCGGTGATGATCCGCAGCCTGGCCAGTTCGAGCCGGGCCCGCGCATCGGGATCAGCCGGCTCGAGTAGTTCGAGTGCCTCGCGGAACCGCCCGCGCAGGCGCTCGGCGACGGCGAGGAACACCCGGGCTTCGCTGCTTTCCTTCGCCGGCAGGTCATCCGGAACGCCGTGCGGCCACAGCTCATCCGCGTCCGCGTACTGGCCCAGCTGGTCCAGGGCGCGAGCTGCCGTCAGCCGCGCACGGAAACCGTCGTGGCCTGCGGCGTTGACAAGCGGCTGGCAGACTTCGGCGGCCCTGGCGAAGTCGCCCGCCTCGACGAGTACGGCGGCCGCGGCAATCCGGTCGGCCGCCAACGTCCCCGCCAGAGTCAGGATCCGGTCCGCCGCGGCCCGCGCCGCGACGACGTCACCCTGGTGCCGGAACCAGTCGAGCCCGGCCCGCAGCAGCCGGGACCGGTCGCCGGGCGGCACGCACCCGTGCTCCGCGAGGGCCGCCGCGTGCTGGTGGACGTAACGGGTCTCCGGGGACAGTTCGAGCACGGCGGACGCGGCGCGGCGGGTGAGGTCGTCGTCGAGCCGGACGGTTTCGCGGACCAGCGCGTGCACGTCCCAGTCGGTCCCGAGGTGGGTCAGCAACCCGCGGTCGGTCAGCTGCTCGACCGCGGCGGCGACGTTCTCGCCGTCCAGCACCCGCTGCACCAGTGCGGACGAAACCGGCGCCGCCGACAGGGCCGCCGCGACCCGCAGGACCCGTTGCGCGGTTTCGGTGCACCGGCCGACCTCGTCCCGCAGCACGTCGACGACGTCGCCCTTGGCGCGGGCGAGCAGGTCGATCGCGGGCGCGTCGGCCGCACCCCGGCGGGCGCGCAGGGAGTTGAGGACGCTCACCAGCACCGTCGGATGACCGCCGGACCGCTCGACGAGCCGGCGCACGGCCGCGAGCTCACCGGGGTCCGCCGAGCCGACGATCTCCGTGTACAGCACCGAACCTTCGTCCTCGGACAGGCCACCGAGGTCGACGGTGGGCGCCGGCCACGCGGGATTGCCGGTCCTCGTGGTGACGACGGTCCGGATGAGCGACGTCGGCATGACGAGGTCGTCGAGCTCCTCGCGCGAGAGCCCGGACGGGACGTCGTCGAGGATCCACAGCTGCTCGGCTTCGACGCGCCGGGCGACCAGGGCGCGGACCTGGTCCGGCGGCAGGTCGGTGACGTCGGCGCCCAGTTCGGTGGCGATCCCGCGGACCTGCGCGTCGAACCGCCCGAGCGCGCCGGCCGGGTCGTCGTGGCCGAACAGGCTGAGCCACCGCACGCCACCGGGGAAGGCGTCGCGGAAGAGGAACGCGTACTGCTCGGCCAAGCTGGTCTTCCCGAGCCCGGCGAACCCGCGGACGACGGCGAGCGCCGTCGACGTCCGGGGCATGGCCGGCGGCAGCTCGCGGGTGTACAGGGCGGTGTGGATCGCCCAGAGCTGCCGGTACCGGCCGACGAACCGGCGTGGCCGGAGCAGCCGCGGCAACAGCGGCGCCGTGCTGCGCGCGGCACCCAGCGGGGTGCCGGCCGCGCGGACCACCTCGGCCACCCGCTCGGCGATCCGGGCCCGTCCACGGTCGTCGTGGGGTGCACTGACGTACGCGGCGTCCTGCAGCTCCACCGGGGCGATGTGGTCGCCGTCGTGCTCCGGGTTGACCACGAGCACGCGCTGCCGGGGATCCCCCAGGGCCTGGGCCGCGATGAACGCGGACGTCAGCTCCCACTGGCACGCGTACCTGGTCGGGAACCGGCGTGAGTAGAAGGCGAGCAGCACCTTCGACGTCGCCAAGGCCGCGTCGAGTCCCTCGGTGATGCCGTCGAACGGCCGGATCTCCTCACTGTCCCGGAAGACCCGCAGTCCGGCGGCCTTCAGCGCGCGCTCGAGCCGGAGCACCTCGGTGATGTCCGACCAGGTGAAGCTGAGGAAGACGTCGTAGGGCTGCGTCACGGGCACCCGCCGAGGTCGTCCAGCCTGCTGATCCGCGGGAAGCCGAACGCCTCGCAGGCGGCCCGCGGCAACGAGAACGCCTCGGCGGCCTCCGCGCGCAGGACCAGCTCCCCGCCGACGTTGCAGATCGACAGGGGCACGCTCACGCGTCCCGGTCGTTCGAGCGGCACTTCGAACCGGCAGCCGTCCCAGGTCGTCACCACGAGCGCGCCCGGATCGGCCGGTGTGGCCGCGGGGAAGACCGCGAGCACGACCAGCCGGGTGAGCAGCCGCACCTGTCGCAGGTCCGCGGCCACCGACCGGCGCCGGACCGCGAGGAACGGCGTCCGGGACGCCGGTGGAGCCGCGGTCCCGGGCCCGATGAGCGCGGATCGGCCGTCGGCCAGGTCGTAGGCGCAGACGAGTTCGACACCGCCCGCGGGAATCGCTTCGACGGTCAGCAGGCCGATCCCGCTCTGCAGGCGGTCCAGGGTCACGGCCGGCGTCTTCGGCCCGAGCAGCATCCGGGCGCCGGGGCGGGCCCGGACGACCAGCGGGCCGGTCCGTCGCGAGGGCGCTGGGCGCCGGGCGGACAGGGCCGCAGCGGGCCGGCCGGAAAGCTCCGGCGACGCGCCGGAAGGGGCCGAGGGCTCCGCGGACAGATCCAGCGAGGCGCCGGGAGAAACCGCCGGCCCGGCCGGCAGGTCCAGCGACAGCCCGGACGAAACCGGCGCCGCGACCCGGCGGCGCACCGGCGGCGTCGGAGCGAGCTCGCCGGACAGGTCCAGCAACCCGCCGGAGGGCACCGGAGGCGGCTCGACCGCGGGTGTGGTCCGGCGCCGGCGCCGGAGGAACCCGACGTCGACGCGGGGCACCGAGCGGGCAGGCGCCCCGAAGTCGAGGGTCATCGCGTGACCCCGTAGTCCTGGGCCAAGCCGGCGATGCCGGCCCGGTAGCCCTCGCCCAGCACCTTGAACTTCCAGCCGCCGTTGTGCCGGTAGACCTCGCCGAGGGCCAGCGCCGTCTCGCCGTCGAGTGTGGTCGCGAGGTTCTCCGAGCGGACCAGCTCCCGCTCGCCGCGCGGGTCCAGGGCCCGCACGGTCAGCTCCCGGAGCCGGCCCAGCGCACGGCGCAAGCCGTTGCCCTCGTTGACGTACAGCACGACGACGATCCGCGAGACCTCCTCGGGCACTTCGGCGAACACGACTTCGACCTGCTCGAGGTCGTCCCCGGTGACCTCCGCCGCCATGCCGACCGAGCCGCTGGGCTCGGTGAGCTGGTTGAAGAAGACGAAGTGCTCGCCGGACAGCGCCCGGCTCCCGCGGTCGCACAGGATCGCCGCCAGCACAACACTGTCGGCGAGCGCCCGTTCCGGGCCCGCGTCGCACCGGACGCCGAGGACGACGCCCGGCAGGTCCGGGATTTCCCGGGTGAGCTCGACGTTCGAGCCGCGTCTGAGAGAGGCCATCACAGGTCCAGATCGGAGTTCGAGAACTTGGTGCGGAGGAACTTCTCCTGCGTGCGCACGGCGTCCGCCGCTTTGGCGCGTTCGGCTTCCCGGAGCGAAACCACCTCGTCGAGCAGCGACTCGAGCTGGTCGAGCAGCGACGCGGCGGGGCCGGGCCCGGTGTTCCCCACGGTGAGGAACGTCTTCAGGGTCGTCGGCACGTGGTCGGTCAGCAAGCCGGTGACCGCGACGGAGGTGTAGCTGTCGAGCGGCCCGGCCAGCTCGGCCAGCACGTCGGTGATCTCCCGCGCGGTCACCACGGCCGCCGGCGGCAGCTGCCCCGACCGGGCGTTCACGTACCGGACCAGCGCCGCCAGCTCGGCCCGCAACGCCTCCGGGCCGAGGTCCGGCCGGCCCTCGGTCAAGGGCAGCAGCTCTCTGCGTCGCCAGGCCATCGGCTCAGCCCGCGCCTTCGTGCCGGCGGGTGCGTTCGAGGTAGGGCTTCGCGCGGTCGATCTGCCCCTCGAGCGCCGTGACCGTCTCCAGCATCGAATCCGCGGCCTGGGCCCGGAACGTGTCCAGGGCGTCCATGGTCGCGAAGATGTTGTCGAACGCGGACTGCAGCTTCGAGATGTCGATCGTCGACGAAGCCGCCTGCTGGTTGATCTCCGCGCCCTGCTGCCGGAGCTGCCGCGACGTCGCTTCGATCAGGTCCGACGTCGTCGTGTTGAGCGCCGTGACCTGCTGGAGCACGAGCTTCTGCCGGGCCAGCGCCTGCGAGACGACGACCGCGGTCCGCAACGCGGAGATGGTCGTCGTCTGCGCGCGGTCCACGCCCTTGATCAGTTCGATGTTGTTGCGGCGGACCAGGTCGAGGGCCATGTACCCCTGCACCGAGACCGCCATCTGGGTCAGGATGTCCTGCCGCCGCTGCCGGATCCCGAACAACGCGTCGGTCTTCAGCGTGTCCGCCTCCTGCACCCGCCCGACGGCTTCGAGGTCGCCGATCTTCCGCGCGACCTCGGCGTCGAGCGCGCCGGCGAGCTCGTTGTACTCGGTGAGCTTGCCCATCGTGGCCCAGAGGTTGGCTTTCTCGGTCTCGATGCTCGCGTTGTCCTTGCGCAGCTCGTCCTGCCCGGAGTCCAGCGACCGGATGATGGCGTTCAGGTGTGACTGCGCGGTCTGGTACTTGGCGAAGTAGCGCTCGATCCGGTCACCGCCCGGCAGGAACTTCAGCAGCTTGCGCACACCCTTGAGGTCCGCGCGGTTCGGGTCGAGGTCCGTGATCGTCGCGCGGAGGTCGATGAGCGTCGTGGACACGCGGGTCTGGGCGTCGTCGTGGTGCCGGCCCCGGCCGGGAAGGGCGGCGGCGGGGCGTTCGAGCATCCGGTTGGACATGCCCGCCGCCGCCCGCATGTCCCGGTCGCCCATGCTGGTGATGCCGGTGATCTTCTGGGTGTACGCCGGGGAATGGACGTCCAGTTCCGTCAGCTCCGCGACGAACTGCCGGGCCTTCCGCTGCAGCTCCTCCCGCTTGCCCGGAGCCAGCGGCACCGCACCGGCGGCCTCCTGCTGGGCGACGACCTGGACCGGGGCCGGTGGTACGAGGAAGAGCTCGTTCCCGGACGGCCCGGCCGCGGCCGGGGACGACGACGGCGGGCCGCCGAGTTCGAGATCGGACATCGGAACACCTCCTGGGTCTGGGTCGCCGATCGGGTCAGAGGTACCGGGACACCGCGGGCAGCAGGTCCCGGAACGTCTTGCCCAGGGCCGCCGCGCCGATGGCGGTCATCGACCAGCCGCTGCGGTCGCGCGTGAGCTTCGCCATGATCTGCGCGGTGTGCCGGCCGGACCCGGAAAGGTCGTAACGGGCGATCTCGCCTTCGTCCGACTCGTCCACGAGCCGGCAGTAGGCGTTCTCGATCTGCGAGAAGTCCTGGCCGGTGAAGGAGTTGACGGTGAAGACGATCGCGGTGACCTGGCCGGGGACCTTGGTGAGGTCGACGCGGATCGATTCGTCGTCGCCGTCGCCGTCCCCGGTGACGTTGTCGCCGGTGTGCCGGACCGCACCGTCGGTGCTGGTCAGCTGCTTGAACCAGACCTGATCGACGAGCCGGCCGCCGGCGTCGAAGAGCAGCGCGGAGGCGTCGAGGTCGATCGTCTGCGACCGGCTGCCGAACAGGCCGCGCTTCTTCATCGCGTCCCAGCCGAGGCCCATCCGGACCTGCGTCAGCGTGCCGCCGTCCGCTTTGGTCAACGAGACGCGCTCGCCTTTGCTCAGTGTCACAGTCATCTTCCGGTCCTTTCGTGGGTGGATTGCGTCCGCTCAGTGGGCGGAGGTCAGGCGGGCCGGGCCGGCGCCGACGTCGGTCACCGGCGGCGTGCCGCGGGACAGCCGGCGGTTCCGGACGACCGACGACAACAGCGCCGTGCCGATGAACCCGATGCCGATCAGGCCGGTGACGATCTCGGGCACTTCGTACCGGATGGTGCACAGCAGCAGCACGGCCAGCGCTCCGATCGCCCACTGCGCGCCGTGCTCGAGGTAGGCGTATTCGCTGAGCGTGCCGTTGCGGACGAGGAAGACCGTCAGCGCGCGGATGTAGGCGGCGCCGATACCCAGGCCGATCGCGATGACGACCGGGTCCGACGTGATGGCGAACGCCCCGATTACGCCGTCGAAGCTGAAGCTCGCGTCCATCACCTCGAGGTAGAGGAACAGGGCGAACGCGGCCTTGCCGGCCAGCGCCACCGGGCCACCCCGCGGCCGCGCCTCGGCCTCGGCCGGCTCGAACAGCTCACCCAGCCCGCTCACCAGCAGGTAGGTGATCAGCCCGAGGGCGCCGGAGACGAGCACGCTCACCGGCTTTCCCGACGGCGCCAGGAAGTCCGCGGTCAGCAGGAGCGCGCCGGCCGCGACGACCACCGAGAGCTGCTTCAGCCGGCCGATCCGGGCGAGCGGGCGTTCCAGCCACGACAGCCAGGTGAGCTCCCGCTCCTCGAAGATGTAGTTCAGGAACAGCATCAGGAGGAACACGCCGCCGAACGCGGCGATCGCCGGGTGCGCCTCGTGCAGGACGAAGGCGTAGGTGCCGGGGGTGTGGACGTCGCCGCCGGCCATGGCGAGGTGGTACGCACCGGCCGGCGACAGCTTCGCGGTCAGGCAGACCACGACGACCGGGAACAGCAGCCGCATCCCGACGACGGCCACGAGGATGCCGGCCGTCAGGAACAGCCGCTGCCACTTCTGGTTCATCCGCCCGAGCACGCTCGCGTTCACGACCGCGTTGTCGAACGAAAGCGAGATCTCGAGAACGGCGAGCACAGCGGCGACGGCGAGACCGAGCGTTCCGCCGTAGAGGAACGCCAGCGCCAGGCCGCCCACCGTGATCGCGAACGAGCCGCCGAATGTCTTCAGTACCATTTCACACCCACATCCGTGTGCGTTTCTCCCGGCGGTCCCCGACGCCTCAGACGGCGTTGATCCCGTAGTCCTTGGCGATTCCGGACAGGCCCGAGGTGTAGCCCTGGCCGACGGCGCGGAACTTCCAGTCGCCGCCGTTGCGGTAGAGCTCGCCGAAAACCATCGCGGTCTCGGTGGACGCGTCTTCCGAAAGGTCGTAACGCGCGAGCTCGACGCCGTCCGCCTGGTTCACGACCCGGATGAACGCGTTCCGGACCTGGCCGAAGGCCTGTCCGCGGGCATCGGCCTCGTAGATGGAAACCGGGAACACGATCTTGTCGATCCCGGCCGGCAGGCCCGCGAGGTCGACGGTGATCTGCTCGTCGTCCCCGTCACCACCGCCGGTCAGGTTGTCGCCGGTGTGCCGCACGGCACCGTCCGGTGTGGTCAGGTTGTTGAAGAAGACGAAGTGCTTGTCGGACAACGCGTTGCCGTCCGTCCCGAGCGCGATCGCGCTGGCGTCCAGGTCGAACTCCTGGCCGCTGGTCGTCCGCTCGTCCCAGCCGAGGCCGACCGTGACGGCACTGAGGCCCGGCGCCTCCTTGGTCAGTGAAACATTGCCACCCTTGCTCAGGCTCACGCCCATTTTTCCTCCTCGGAACACGACGAACAATCGACAATGCGTGCGAGCCGCCGGAAATGTCAGCGGCGACAGATACCACCCAGTCGCCGGAAACGGCCGTCGTGTTACCGGCCATCGCATTGTCACAACGCGATATCGGACGCCCTTGGACACGCCATGCGGAACTGTCGTGGTTTTGTCGTGTCTTCGACGGTCCGATCCGGACGCCGATGCGGCATTGTTATGCGGAGGCGTTCAGGGCAAGGAGGAGCATGACGCGTACACCGCGGAACCGGCTCACTTCGGCCTTCCCGGACGCCGGAGCAGCCGGACGCCGGACCACCGGGTCAGGACGCCGGCTGCCAGCCGACGCCGTACGACCTCGCGGGCTCGAGACCGTGGAACCCCGTGCGCACCTCGCCCGAGCTGTCGAGAAAGAGCGGCTTCCGTGCCGGCAGCGGGTCCTCCGCGTCCTTCGAGAAGTCACCGTCGATGCGCCAAAGCCGGGACGGCAAAGCTTCCCGATCGAACCGGACATTGAGGTCGAACCGCTCGCACGGGAATTCCGGGGTGCAGCAGTAGAAGGGCGCCGGCAGTTCCTCCAGCCGGATGCGGAAGAAGAACTCGTGCTGGTCGCCGGCGTCGAGCACCCGCGGGGGCCGCAGCCGGAACGCCACCCGGGTGGCGGAGACCATCCGCACGGAATGCACCTCACCCCCCGCGACGACGTCGATGCCGAGCCTGGAGAGGTCGGGGCGAGCGGTTGTGCTGGTGGGCCGGGCGAGGGAAACACCGTGGTCGATTTCGGCGAGGCCGGCGACGTGACTGATGATCCGGCGGGTTTCGAAGACTTCGGCGCCGGAAGGCGAAAGGGTCAGCTGCACCGCCAGCGTGGAGGTGTGCCACGGCCCCTTCTGGCCGAGGACCGGCGATCGCCCGTAGGCGGGCGGCGACTCGTACGCGGCTTCGGCGATGAGGTAGATGACGTCGTCGGCGCGGCGTTGCATCGTGCGCACGTTGCGGTCGGCCCCGCTGCCCAGCAGTTCGAGCCGCGCGGTGTAGCGCTCGTTCGCGCCGGTGCCGAAGCCCAGCACGATCCGGGCGGTTTCCCGCTGCGACTCCGACAGCTTCTCGATCAGCGTGCGAAGCGTGGTGACGACCTTGCCGCGGATCGTTCCCGGGGTGTCGTCCTCGCGGACGCCGCACACCTCGCGCAGCCGTTCGCCGACTGCGTCGGGCAGGGTCTTCGCCTGGACGCCCAGCCCTTTGCGAAGGGACCGCAGCTCCGCTGAGAGCGCGTTGATCTTCGCGTCGGCCGCCTCCTGAGCCAAGCCGCACCTCCGTCTTGGTCGTTGGCGGGGAGTCTACTCATCTTCCTTGACGACCACGACGTCGTCACCCGTTTCCTCGATGTTTCCCAATCTCGGGAAACGATGCAGGCCGGCCCGGCGCGTGGCGTTTCCCGGCCCGGAGGCAACGCGAAACGCCTGCCGAAAGCGAAATCCGCGAGTGAGGCTTGTGGCGTCGAAATCCTTCGGCGAACAAGGGAACTCGCGGCCCGGCAACGGCGGCGAGCGGACTCCGGAAAGGGTGAATGCGATGCACACGCACCTCATCATCGTGCTCAGCCAGCTCGTTTCACTGCTGGGCTGACCAGGTCGGAAGCCGGCGGGCCCGGGCCGCCGGCCGACCTTCCCAGATACGGCCGAGCACAGGATGATTGCCGAATGAAGGACTTTGGAGAGGAATTGCGACGACGGCGGATATCGGTCGGTATGTCACTGACCGGCCTGGCGGCCGCGGTACATTTCACCAAGGGCTACCTCAGCAAGGTGGAGAACGGCAAGTCCCGGGTGAACCGGGAGCTGGCCAAGGCCTGCGATCGCGCCCTCGGCGCCGACGGGGAACTGCTCGCGCTGGTCACCGAACCGGCGCTGCCCGCCCGCCGGAACGCCGGCGGGATTGTCGGCCTGCCGGACGGCGGCCGTTACTTCGTCGGCCGGGAAAGTGAGCTCGACGCGCTTTCCGCGCTGCTCGGGACCGCGGACGGCGCCCGGGTCGGCGTCGTGCACGGGATGGCCGGGGCCGGGAAGACGGCGCTGGCCGTCACCGCCGCGCGGCGGGCCGCGCCCGCGTTCCCGGACGGCTGCCTCTTCTTCGACCTCCGGGGGTTCACCCCCGGTGCGACCGAGCTTTCCCCCGCCGAGGCCCTGCGCCGGCTGCTGCGACTGCTGGACGTCTCGGCCGAGCAGGCGCCCGCCGACGACGACGGCCTGGCCAATCTGGTCCGCGACCAGCTGCGCGGGCGCCGGATGATCCTCGTGCTCGACAACGTGCGCTCGGCGGAGCAGATCCGGCCGATCGTCTCGGGCGACACGGCGTCCCGCATCCTCGTCACCAGCCGGGGCCGGCTCCCCGCGCTCGACGACGCGTGGCACTTCCCGGTGGACGTCCTGCCGCTCGGCGACGCGGTCCGCCTGTTCCGGTCCATCGCCGGCGGTCGCGCGCCGGCCGGCGAGGACCTGGCCACCGAGATCGTCCGGCACTGCGGGCGGCTCCCGCTGGCGATCCGGATCGCGGCCGCCCGGTTCGTCGCCGGCGGCTGGACGGCGGCGCGGCTGCGGGACCGGCTCGCCGACGAGAACACCCGGCTCGGCGCGCTGGACGACGGCGAGCGGAGCGTCGCCACGGTCTTCGCCGTGTCCTACGCGTCCTTGCCGCCCGACCAGCGGCGGCTGCTCGGCCTGCTCACCCTTCACCCGCCGACCGCGGCGGAAGCGGCGTCGGTGGAAGCGCTGGCCGGCCGCGGCCCCGCCGAAACGGACCGGCTGGTCGACCGGCTGCACGACGCCCACCTGGTCGTCCGCGACGAGCGGGGGTGCGTCGAAGTCCACGACCTGATGCGGATGTTCGCTTCGGAGCACGCGCTCCCCGAGATCGGTGCAGCGGACCAAGCGGTCGCGGCCGCCCGGTTGACCGAACACGCCGTGGCGACCACGCTCGCCGCCGACGAACTGGTGGAGCCCCATCGGTTCCGGCCGCCCACCGGGTTGGCGCCGCCGTCCTCGGTGCCGTTCACCGACGCGGACTCGGCGTTCGCGTGGCTGGGCGCGCAGTGGCCGACGCTGGTCGAGATCGTCGATTCCGCCGCTCGGCACCGGTTGTACGACCGCTGCTGGCAGCTGGCGTTCGTGCTCCGCGCGTACTTCTTCCGCGAGAAGCTGTTCGAGCCGTGGATCCGGACCCACCGCCGCGCGCTCGAAGCCGCGCGGACAGCCGGTGACCCGAGCGCGACCGGGATGATCCTCAACAACCTGGGCATGGCCCACGTCGAATCGGGCCGCGTCGACGAAGCCATCCGATGCCACCGGCAGGCGCAGGAGCAGTTCGCGCTGGCCGGCGACGACCGGGGAGCGATCGACGCGCTCTCCAGCCTGGCGTGGGCCCGGCTCTACCACGGTGAAGCCGAGACGACGCTGACCGACCTGACGACGGTGCTGGCCGTCTACCGCCGCACCGGGCGCACCCGCAACGTCGTCATCGCGCTTCGCGGGATCGCCTTGGCGGCGGCCGCGTTGGACCGGATCCCGGAGGCGCTCACCGCGGCGCGGGAAGCGCGTGAGCTCGCCCAGCTGCCGATCGACCGCGCGATGTCGGCCAACTGCGAGGCGTGGGTCCGGTTCCGCGACAGCCGCTGGGAGGACGCCGAGCGTTGCTACACCGACGCGGCCGAGCTGGCCGACGACGCGGGCAGCGAATACGAGCGGGCGCGGGCACTCACCGGACTGGGCAACGCGGCGGCCGCCCGCGGCAACCGGCGAGCGGCGGCTCGCTGGTGGGCGGAGGCCGCCGCGTACCGGGTGACCCTCGATCCCTCGGTGCTCGGTGAGGCCGAGAGCCGCCGGCGGCTGGCCGCCGTCGACACCCGCTGATCAGAAGACGATGAAGAAGATGAGCCGTTTCGCCTGCCAGGTCCAGATCCGCCACGCGTAGGAGGCGCTCAGCGCGCCCAGGGCGAGCCCGACGAGGCCGGGGAAGACCGACGCGTTCGACAGCAGGACGAAGCCACCGATCGTCAGCACGAGGGTCCAGGCCGTCCACAGCAGGCCGTAGCCCACCCGCTTCGCCTCGCTGTAGGGACGGACTGCGGTGGTCGGGCCCGGCACCGGGCCGGCGGGTGTCTGCGGTTCCGTACTCATGTTTTCTCCTTTCCGGGGATCGCCCTCTCACGCCGAGGCGAGGTGGGGATCCGGCACTTTGTCCTCCGAATGCGTCCGGTGCTGACCGGGAAACGAATGCCGCATTCCTGGTGCCCTGTCGCCTGCTCGGCCGAATGCGTTGCCACATCGCGGACATTGTCCCGATTATGTCGCGTTCAGTAACCACTCCAGCACTCGACAGTGGGGTTCTCACCGCCAAAAGGGGTCAAAAACACGACACTTCCCGCCCCGTCGCGCCACGAGGTAGCGAAGCCGGGGTGACCGCCGATCAACAGGTGCAGGTAGCCGCAATCCGTAGCGAGGAAGCCGTCATGACCACGCACTGAGTACCGCGCACCGAGGCGGCCGCCGACGTCGGTCCGGCGGCCGGCCCGCCGCACACCTCTCGACCGACCACCAGAAAACCCTTTACCGGCAACAGGAAACGCCTTGTCGGCACCGGATCAGAGCGCGCACCATCAAGGCAGTCCCGATTTCGCATCCACGTCGAAATCATCGAAATCCGGCTGGTCCGGGCAATTCGAGGAGTCCGCCATGATGGTTTTCTGTTCGTTTTCGTCGCTGGTGCGGGTCGCCCTGTGGCTCGTCGCCCTCGCCATGGTCGCCGGGCTGGCGCTCGCGGGGACCGCGTCGCCGGCCACCGCGCCGCACCCCGGTCCGGCGTCCACTTCGACGAGAACCGTGGCCACGCCCGAACCGGTCGAGCACTGACCGCCGGCGGTCATTCGTAAAGTGTCGGGCTGCCCCAGGCCAGGGCCGGAAGCTTGGGCGGCTGGGCCGTGACCACCAAGGCCGCCCTGGCCAACGGGCCGACGGTGGTCCCCGGCCGGTACGCCACGAGTTTCAGCCTGAGCACCCCGGTGAGATCGTGCCGAACCAACACCGGGTGCCCCATCCTGACCTCGACCTGTTCGCACGGCTCTCCGTCGAGGAACACTTGGAAACACCCGACCTGATCGGCGTCCAAGGCGTCGTCGAGCACCCCGGCGATCGCCTCGAACTTGGTGAACCGCCGACCCAGGTTGTACTCGACAGTGCCCTTGAGCTGGAGTGCGAACACCGATGACCGGTAGACGAGACTGTCCGCGTGGTGCATGCCGTCGATTTCCGCAACGGCCGCAACGATGTCGCGGCCGCGGCGGACTGGGGGCAGCGAGGTCAGCGGAGTCCGCGCAGGCCGGTTTCCTTCCCGGCGCTCGGCGGGGAGGCGGGCCAAGGCGGGCAGCTCGAAGCGGGGCACGCCGGTGAACGCGACCAGCAGGTCCGCGACACCCTCCAAGGTGAACGCGGAGATTTCGTAGCGGGTGGTGGAATGCGCGTTGAGGAACACCGGGATCTCGTCGACGGACCGGCCGGGCAGCACGACGGGCAGGAAGCGCCGGGTGGCGCTCGGCAGGTCCTTGGTGATGTTGTCCCGGATCATCGCGGCTTCGAACTGCGCGCCGCGCCCTTGGCCCGGCACCTCGGCGCCTTCCGCGCGCCGTTTGTAGTCCGGTGACGCGATCACAAGCACGAAGTCGGCCTTGTCGAGCTGCTCGATCGCCCAGAGCGACCAGTCGCGGCGGCCGTCGTCGGCCCACTGGTCGAGCCGGACGTCGATGCCCGACTCGTCGCGGAGGAAAGTGGCGAACTCCCGGACCTGTGCCTTGTGGCGTTCGCTGTCATGAGAGTACGTGATGAACACCCTGGGGGTCTTCCTCGCGCCCGGCTCCACTTCCTCGTGCTGTTCCAGCGTCATGACGTGTCCCTCGGCCGCCGCGGGTGGTTCACGTCGATTGAACCTCGTTGCGCCCGTAGGAAAAGCCGACCGGCCGCGATGTCCGGATATTGTCGCGTTTCACGCCGGCTCGTCCGGCAGGGCCGCCAGCCAGAGGGTCAGGCAGCGCTCCACCGCCAGCAGTTCCGTCACCGTGCAGTTCGACACCACCGCCTCCGGCAGGCGGGACAACGCCGCCCTCGCCGTCGCCACCCTGGCCGCGCCCGCTGGGGTGCACTCCACCAGGATGCGGCGGCGGTCCAGGCGATCTTTTCGGCGGTGGAGGTGGCCCGCTCGCTCCAGGCGGTCCAGCATTCCCGTCACCGCGCCCGTCGAGAGGTGCGTCTCCAGGGCGATGCGCCCCGCGGTCACCGGGCCGTCGGCGCCGCGGAGCGTCTCCAGGCACTGGTACTCGCGGAACGTCAGGCCCAGGCTGCGGGTCACCGCGTCGAGGCGCTCGCGCAACGCTGTTCCGAGGCGGCCGCCCAGGTCGGCGATGCGGCCCGGGTCCGGGGCCGTGCGCATCGCCGCCTCACTTCCGCAGCAACGAGGTGCTGTGCTGGCCCGCCCGGAACACCGGGTCGGCCAGGACTTCCTGCAGCAGCTCGCTCGTCGTGCTGATGCCGGGCCCCGCGATCCGGAACTCGGCGAGCGCGCGCCGCATGCGGGCGATCGCCTGGTCGCGGTCCGGGGCCCAGACGATCACCTTGGCCAGCAACGAGTCGTAGTACGGCGGGACGTGCCAGCCCGCGTACGCGTGCGTGTCCACCCGGACGAACTGGCCGCCCGGCGGGACGAACTCGCTCAGCAGGCCCGGGCACGGCGCGAAGTCGCGCCGCGGGTCCTCGGCGTTCACCCGGCACTCGATCGCGACGCCGTTGGGCCGCACCTCGTCCTGCGTCACCGACAGCGGCAGGCCCGCCGCGACGCGGATCTGCTCGCGGACCAGGTCGATCCCGGTGACCGCCTCCGTCACCGGGTGCTCCACCTGGATCCGGCAGTTCACCTCGATGAACGCCGCTTCGTCGCCGTCCACCAGGAACTCGAACGTCCCCGCGCCGGTGTAACCGACCGCCGCCGCGCCGCGGACGGCCGCTTCCGTCAGCCGCTCGCGCAAGGCCGGCGGGAGCAGCGGCGCCGGGCTCTCCTCGATCAGCTTCTGGTGCCGCCGCTGCACCGAGCAGTCGCGTTCGCCCAGGTGCAGCACCGTGCCGTGGTTGTCGGCCAGCACCTGGACCTCGATGTGCCGCGCGTTCTCCCAGTACCGCTCGAGGTAGACGCGGTCGTCGCCGAACACGCCGCGCGCGGTCGCCCGCGTCGTGCGGAACGTCGGGAGCAGCTCGTCCCACTCGCGGACCACCGCCATGCCGCGGCCACCGCCGCCCGCGGACGCCTTGATGATCACCGGCAGGCCGACGCGCTTGGTGGTCTCGACCAGCTCGGCCGGTGAGCCGATGGCCTCGGCCGACCCGGGCACCACCGGCAGGCCGGCCGCGGCCATCAGCTCACGCGCGGTCGCCTTGTCGCCGAGGCGCGCCATGACGTCCGGGTGCGGGCCGATGAACACGATGCCGTTCTTGTCGCAGATCTCGGCGAAGTCCGGGTCCTCCGACAGGAACCCGTACCCGGGATGGATCGCCTCCGCGCCGGTGCGCAGCGCGGCCTCGATGATCATCGCCGGGTACAGGTAACTCTTGCGCGGCGCCCCGGGCCCGATCTGCACCGCCTCGTCGGCCAGCCGGACGGCGGCCGAGTCGCGGTCGGCCGTCGAGTGCACGACGACCGTGCGGATCCCCATCTCGCGGCAGGTCCGCACGACGCGCAGCGCGATCTCGCCGCGGTTGGCGACGAGGATCTTGCGGAACGGCGGGTCAGACTGGGAAGTCACGCGCGTCACCCTTCGGTTCGCGGCCGGAGCAGCAGCAGCGGCTGGCCGTACTCGACGGACTCGGCGTCACCCGCGACGATCTCGGCGACGACGCCGGCCTCCTCGGCGAGGATCGGGTTCATCAGCTTCATCGCCTCGACGATGCCCACCTGCGTGCCGACCTCGATCTCATCGCCGACCTCGACGAACGGCCGCGCCCCCGGCTCGGGGCACCGGTAGAAGGTGCCGACCACCGGCGCCGCCACCGCCACCAGGTCCTCGGCCGGATCGGTCACCTCGGGCCGGGCCACGACGGCGACGCCCTCGGTGACCCGCACCCCCACCGGCCATTCGACCTCGATGCTGGCGCAGCCGAACCGCACCACGGCCCGGCTCGGCGGCTCCGGCGCCGCGCGGACGGCGTCGGCGAGGCTGCGGCCGAGGATCGCCATGGCGTCCTCCGCGTCGAGCCCGCCGAACGTCGAGGCCGGCAGCACCGAGTCCTCGTCGGTCGTCATCTCGGGATAAGTCCTGGTCATGACTCAGCTCCGTTCCCGCGCCGCTTCAAGGGTCCCGAACCGGCGGAACTTGGCCCGCCGGGCCGCGGCCAGGCCGGCGCCGTCCCGGCCGCGCAGCTCCCGCAACGCGCACACGACGGCGTCACGCACGAGCAGTCCCGCGCGCACCGGGTCGCGGTGCGCCCCACCGGGTGGCTCGGGCACCACCCCGTCGATGACGCCCAGTTCCAGCAACGACCTCGCGTCCACCCGCAGCGCCTCCGCGGCGACGCCCGCCGCCGCCGGGTCGCGCCACAGGATCGCGGCGCAGCCTTCGGGACTGATCACCGAGTAGGTCGCGTTCTCGCACAACAGCACCTGATCGCCGACGGCCAGCGCGAGCGCGCCGCCGCTGCCGCCCTCACCGGTGACGACGCTGACCACCGGCACCCGCAGCCCGCCGAGCACCCGCAGGCACTCCGCGATCGCGCCGGCCTGCCCGGCGCGTTCGGCGTCGAGACCGGGGTGCGCGCCCGGGGTGTCGATCAGGGTCACCACCGGCACGCCGAGCTTGCCCGCCAGCCGCATCAGCCGGGCGGCCTTGCGGTAGCCCGCGGGCGAGGGCATGCCGAAGTTGCGGCGCACCAGTTCGTCGGTCGCGTGGCCTTTCTGATGGCCGATCAGCATCACGGGCAGCCCGTCGATGGCGGCGAGGCCGCCGACGATGGCCGGGCAGTCCTCGCCCGCGCGGTCGCCGTGCAGCTCGACGAACCCGTCGAGCCAGCCGACGGCGTGGTCGAGGGTGGTCGGCCGGTCGGGGTGCCGGGCGAGCTCGACGGTCTGGCGGATGTCGCGGCGCTCCAGCGCGACGACGTCCCGGATCACCGGGTCGGTGTCGCTCTCACCCCAGTCCGGGTCGACCGGCCGGGTCGCGGTGAACAGCGACGCCAGCACGAACGGCAGCTCGGCGCGGGCGCGGACGTCGTCGACGAGTCCGTGCTCCAGCAGGAACTCCGAGGACTGGAAGCCTTCCGGCAGCCGCTGCCGGATGGTCTGCTCGATGACGCGCGGACCGGCGAAACCCATGCGGGCGCCCGGTTCCGCGACGATCACGTCGGCGAGCGTCGCGAACGACGCGGCGACCCCGCCGAACGTCGGGTCGGTGACGAGCGTGACGGTCAGCAGCCCGGCCTCGTCCAGCGCGGCCATCGCGTTGCTCGTCTTGGCCATCTGCACCAGCGACAGCACGCCTTCCTGCATCCGGGCGCCGCCGGAGGCGGTGACGACCAGCAGCGGGACGCGGTCGGCGAGCGCCGTCTCGGCGGCCGTCGTGATCGCCTCGCCCGCGGCCGTGCCGAGGCTGCCGCCCAGGAACCCGAAGTCCATCACCGCGACCACCACGGGCGCGCCCCGGATGGCCCCGCGGGCGACGAGCACCGCGTCCGACGTGCCGCTGTTCTCCCGTGCCTTGGCCAGCCGGCGTTCGTAAGGCTGCAGGTCGGTGAACTCCAGCGGGTCGTGCACGGTCGCGGCGGGCTCGACCAGCTCGGCCGACCCGGGGTCGAGCAGCAGGTCGAGCCGTTCGGCCGCGGTCAGCCGGAAGTACCGGCCGCACTCGTAGCAGACCTTGGCGCCGCGCTCGAGGCGCTTGCGGTAGAGCAGCGAGCGGCAGTCCGGACAGGACAGCCACTCCTCCTCCACCGGCCCGGCCGTGTCCGGCGGGCGGTTCGTCACCGAAGTCGTCATGACGCACCGTCTCCCTCTTGCGTCTCGGAATTGCTTTCGTCGGTTTGAAAGCCGGAGTCAGGGGCCGGGCTGAACGGCGGCTGCCCGGCCAGTGCGCCGCCGCATTCGATCAGCACGCCGAGCACGGCCCGGCCGGCCGTCCGCCACCGCGGTTCCGCCGTGAACTCGGGGCTCACGGCGCGTCCGGTCCCGAGCGGGTCGCGGCGACCCGGTAGACGGCGAACGGCCGCGCCAGCGACAGATCGCGGTAGGGCCGCAGCGGCGCCGTCTGGTCCTTGTGCCTGGCGCCCTGCTCCCAGGCGTCGAACGCGGCCAGGTCGGCCCAGGAGCTGACCACCACGAAGCCGTTCTCGGCGTGGACCGAGCGCAGCAGCTTGTTGCCGAGCAGGCCGGGCGTGCCCGCCAGCCGGTCGCCGGCCTCGTGGTAGGCCGCTTCGATGCCGGCGGCGTCGTCGGTCACGTGGTAGAGCAGGACGCGCACGCCGCCGTCGGTCACCGGGCCACCGCCCAGTCCGCGTGCGCGCGACCGGTTTCGGCATCTCCAAAGCTGGCACTGCCGGCCAGGTGGGCGACGACGTGCATGGTCGTCATCGAGCCGCCCGAACGGAACGGGTGCAGCTTCTGGCGGTGCTCCAGGTGCCGGTCGCTGGTCTCGAACTCGCGGAAGCGCGGCTCGTCGACCCAGTCGCTGACGATGTAGTAGACGCCGTCCTCGTCCGACCGCGACAGCCACTGCCCGAGGTTCGCCGGGTGCGACGTCACCGAGTCGCCGATCTCCGCCCAGACGCGCTCGAACTCGCCGCCGAGGCCGGGCTTGATCTCCATCCGCAGCATGACGCGGAACGCGGCGGCCATCAGGCGATCCCGCCATCGACCGAGACGACCGAGCCGGTGACGTACCGCGCGTAGTCACTGCTGAGCCAGGACACCGCGCCGGCGACCTCGTCGGGCGTGCCGAGGCGGCCGAGCGCCGTCTTGTCGCTGTAGCGCTGGATCATCAGCGCGCGCTGCTCTTCCGGCATCGCGTCGATGGCCTCGGTGTGGATCATGCCGAGGGACAGGATGTTGAAGCGGATACCTCGTGAACCCAGTTCACGGGCAACCGACCTGTGGAGTCCGTGCAACGCCGCTTTGGTGGTGGTGTAGTGCGCCCGCAGCGGGATGCCGACCTCGATCGACTTCGAACTCATGCTCATGACCGAACTTCCCTCGTGCAGCAGGGGAATCGCGCCCTGGATGACCAGGTGCACGGCCGTGACGTTGGTGTCGAGCGTCCGCTGCCAGTCCTCGAGCGACAGCTTTTCGTACGGCACGTGGTTGATGATCGCGGCGTTGTTGACGATGACGTCGAGCTGCCCGAAGCGCGTCCGGCATTCACCGAGCAGCTCGGTGATCTGCGCCGGGTCGGCCAGGTCGGCGCGCACGACGTGGTGGCTGCCGCCGATCTCCTTCAGTTCTCGCTCCAGCGAAAGGGCGGCTTCGCCCTCCTGCCGGTAGCACGTGACGACGTCGACGCCCTGGCGTGCCAGCGCGAGCACGACGCCGCGGCCGACCCCGCGCGTCCCGCCGGTCACGAGTGCCTTCTTGCCTGCCAAACCGAGATTCATCAGGTCCTCCGTGTTCTGGTGACGTGGGCGTCGCGGCTCACAGCGACAGGCCGAGCGCGAGGCAGTTGGCGAGCAGGGCGAGCACCGACAGCGCGGTGCGCGTCCGGTTCCACCGGCCCCACGCCGGCCGCGGGTCGCGACCGGCGAAGTCGGCGGGCAGGTCGTCCGGGTCGAGGGCCCGCACCCACTTGTTGACCGGGACGTTCTTGAGCAGGGAGATGGTGATCGTGGCCAGCGCGAGCAGGGTCGCGGCCAGGAACAGCGGCCGGGTGCCCGCCGCGTCCGCGACCAGCGCGAGCGTGACATCGCCGAGCACGGTCACGATCAGGCAGACCGGCATGAACGGGTCGTAGCGCGTGGCGAAGAAGGCGTGCGCGTGCACGTACTCCTCCGCCGGCAGGCTCCGCAGCAGCGGCCAGCCCCCGAGCTGGGTTCCCATCAGGACTCCCGCGGCGAGGCCGTTGGCCAGGATCACGAGCGGGACGAGCACCTGCAGCACCGCACACCTCCTTCACTGCTCGCTTCAGACGACGGCCCGCGCCGCCGCCTCGACCTTGTCCTTGATCAGCCGCATCTGGACCGGGGTGTTGGTGTTGAGCCGGTCCTGCATCGCCTGGTCGCCGACCGGCGCCTGCGGCTTCATCTCGAAGTCCTGCACCCAGCGCATCCGGGTGCCTTCGGGGACCGCGAAGTACTCCCAGTAGATCCACATGTACTTGAACGGGCCGGTCTCGACGCGCTGCGAGCGCACGGTGTGCGTGGCCTCGTCCGGCGTCCGCGCGGACACCCAGCTCCAGACCTTGCCGTTCTCGTCCGGGTGCAGCGCGAGGCGGAACCGGATCGTGCCGTCCTTTTCGGACAGTACGGTCGCCTCGGAGTACTCGCTGAACAACGTCGTCCACGTCGGGATGTCGTTGGTCATCGCCCAGACGAGCTCGAGCGGCGCGTCGATGACGATCTCGTTGTCGGTGTGCCCGGCCATCTCAGACGGCCGCCTTCGAGAGCAGGTCGTTGACGAACGCGACGGCGTCGCCGGGCGTGGTCGTCTCCGAGACGGCGTCGTCCGGCAGGCTCACGCCGTAGCGGCGCTCGACCTGGCTGCGCAGCTCCAGCATGGCCAGGGAGTCGTAACCGAGGTCCGCGAACTCGACGCCGGCGATGTCGCCGTCCAGTTCGACGCCCTCGTCGACGCCGGCGCTGGTCGTCATGATCTCCTTGAGCTCCAGCAGGGTGAACTCGCTCATGGGTTTCTCCGTTCTTCGGTGCTACGGGCGGCGCAAGACGAGTGCGGCGGTGAAGCCGCCGTGACCGCGGGCCAGTACGAGCGCGGTGCGCAGGTCGGCGTCACGCGGCCGGGTCACCAGGTCGAGGTCGCAGCCCGGGGCGAGCCGCTCCGGGCCGACGGTGTGCGGGACGATCCCGGCCCGCATCGCGAGCAGCGCGGTCGCGACGTCGAGCGCGGCGCCGCCGCCGTAGAGCCGGCCGGTCAGCGTCTTCGGCGCGGTGACCGGTACCGACCCTGGCCCGAACGTCTCGACGAGGGCTCGAGCCTCGATCAGGTCGGCGGCCGGCACGCCGGACGCGTCGGCGAACACGACGTCCACTTCGGACGGTGTGACGCCGGCGTCGGCGAGGGCCCGCGCGATGGTGCGCTGGAGCACCGGCGGCCGGTCGGAACCGGGCGGCGGGTCGAACCCGGCCGCGTACCCGGCGACGACGCCGTATGCCTCGACGCCCCGCTCGCGGGCGCTTTCGGCGCTCTCCGCGATCAGGATCGCGCCGCCCTCGCCGGGCAGGTGCCCGGACGCCTCGACGTCGAAGGGGAGGTACGCGCGGGCCGGATCGTCCACTGTGGACAAGCCACCGGCGGACAGCTGGGCCACGAGACCGTAGGGGCACAGCGACGCGTCGGTGCCGCCGCTGACGACGACCCGCGAGCCGCCGCGGATCAGCCGGCGCGCCTGGCCGAGGACGTCGAGCCCGCCCGCCTGTTCGCAGGCGAGCACGCCGCACGGGCCGCGCATGCCGTGCCGGATCGAGATCTGGCCGGTGGTAGCGGCGTAGAACCAGGCGATGGACTGGTACGCGCCGACCCACGACGGCCCGTTCTGGTACAGCCGCTCCATCTCGTGCTGCCCGAACTCGGTGCCGCCGGAGGAGCTCGAGGTGACGACGGCCATCTCGAACTCGGGCACGTCCGCCGGGTCGAGCGCGGCGTCGGCCAGCGCGTCGGCCGCGGCGGCGAGGCCGAGGTGCGTCCAGTGGTCGGTCTGCGGGATCAGCCGGCCAGGAATCCGCTCTCTCGCCGAGAACCCGGGCACCTGGCCGGCGTGCCGGACCGGGTAGCCGGAGGCGTCGAAGCGGTCGATGCGGGCGATGCCCGACTTGCCCGCCAGGACCGCCTCCCAGTGCGCCGTGGCGCCGATCCCGGTCGGCGCGACCACGCCGATCCCGGTGACGACCGTGCTCATCGATGCCCTCCACGCGAAAAGAATCCGAGACGGATAACGGCAAACGCTTTCCTGCTCACGCGATCCAGAATGCGGACCACCCCTACAACCCACCTAGGACGGGACTCGAAGTTTTGTCCCCACCCAGCGCCCCATGCGCCCCAATGTGGCGTTCGGTGCATGTGACGCACCGAACGCCACATTGGGTGCGTCCTACGCACCCAACGCCACATTGGGGCGCTCAGGCCGGGACCAATGCGACCGCGTTGACGACCACCGCGACCAGCGCCAACGCCGTCCGCAGCAGGTGGAAGCGGCGCCACAGCGGACGCGGGTCGCGCCAGTCCGGCGGAATGCGTTCCGGGTCGAGGGATTTCACGACGCGGTTGATCGGCACGTTGCAGAAGTGCGAGACGATCGAAACCGCCAGCAAAAGCACCGCGGCGATCGCGAACAACCCGTTCCCGGAATCCGCCGTGAACACCAGGACGACGTCGATCACCGTCGAGGAAAGCACGATGATCGGCATCGTCGGGTCCCAGCGCTGGCCGATCAGCTGGTGGGCGTAGACGTACCGGTCGGCCGGCATCGTGATCAGGGCGGGCAGCACGCTCAGCGCCACCGCGAACAACACCCCGGCCACGACACCGCTGCCGGCCAGCACCGCGACGGACAGCAGCCACGTGATCATGGCCGGACGGCCGCCCGGGACAGCTCGACGACCGCGGCCGCGTCGTCGTCGCCGCGGCCCGCGTCGAGCAGTTCCTCGAACCGCTCGGCCGCCCGGGACGTCAGCGGCAATGCAGCGCCGTGCCGCTCCGCCTCGGTCGTCGCGAGCCGGAGGTCCTTGTGCATCAACGTCGTCCGGAACGCGGCCGGGCGGTAGGAGCGGCGCCGCATGAAGTCCGCGCGGAACGCCAGCACCGGCGAGCGCCAGCCGCTGTTGTCGAACGCGTCCAGCAGCAGGTCGCGTTCCATGCCCATCGACTCGGCGAGCGCGACCGCCTCGGCCAGCCCGGCCGTCTGCACGCCGAGCAGCAGGTTGAACGCCAGCTTCAGCACACCCGCGCTGCCGGGCCCACCGAGGTAGCGGACGTCCCGGCCGAGCGCGGACAGCACGCCGGACACGTCGTCCGCCCACGCGCGTTCGCCGGCCACGAACACCCGCAGCTCACCGGTCGCGGCCATCTTCGGGTTCCCGATGACGCACGCCTCGACCCGCCGCACGCCGAGCGCGTCGAGCCGCTCGGTGATCTCCTGGGCGAAGGCGGGCGACACCGTCGAAGTGTCCACAATGGTCAGTCCGGGCCGCAGCTGCGGCGCGAGGCCGTCGAACACGACCTGCGTGACGGCGGCTTCGTCGGCCAGGCTGAGCAGCACGACGTCCGCGTCCGCCGCGGCTTCCGCCGGGGACGCGGCGATCCGCGCCCCCGCCTCCGCGAGCGGGGCGGCCTTCGCCGCGGTCCGGTTGTGGGCGGTGACCTCGAACCCGGCGGTGAGCAGGGCCCGGGCCATGCCCCCGCCCATCATCCCGAGGCCGATCACGCCGATGCGTGCCAGAGTCATGGCTCAGCTCCCCGCCGGGTGGGTCGCCACGGACAGCTGGGAGACGCAGCGCATGGTGGCGTTCCGGAAGTACTCGGCGAACCCGGCCGCGCTGTCGGTCTCGCGCCGCTCGGCGAGGTACGGCGCGAGCTCGTGCTCGACCGTGTGCACCCCGCTCTGGGCCGCCATGTGCTTGCCGACGGCCGCGAAGTCGCCTTCGAAGTGGATGAACCGCACAACGATGTCGTCCTTGACGAACACCGCCGTGCCGAGCAGCCGGCCCGCCGCGTCGCCGTCGTCGCCGCGGAAGTCCGGCGTGTCGACCCGCTTGAACCGCGCGAAGACGTCGGCGATCTCGTCCTCGAACCCGGGCTTGACCCGGTAGGTGATGGCCGCGTAGGGCATTACACGTGTCCTTTCTGGACATCGGCGACTTCGGTGACGTCGGCGACGAGCGCGTTGCCGAGCGTGCGGCGGGACAGCAGGAAGACGACGCCGATGAGGGCGGCCACCCCGCCGAGGGAGGCGTAGTAGACGGGCTCGCTCATGGCCGTGCTGAGCCGCACGAGCATGCTGCCGAGCCCGCCGCCGAGGGCGGCGAACAGCCACAGCATCCCGATGACGCGGCCGATGAACTCCGGCCCGAGCACGTCGGCGGCCGACGAGATCGCGACCGCCGCGATGATCACCTCACCGGCCGCGTGCAGCAGGTAGACCAGCGCGAGCCACAACAGTGACACTTGCTGGCCGTCTTCGGCGAGCGACGACCCGACGCACATCACGAGGAACCCGGTACCCACCATCACCAGGCCGACGCCGAGCTTCACGCCGACGCCGTCGACCGCGGGCAGCACCTTGGCGACCACCGGGGCGAGCACCAGGATGAACGCCGGCGTCGCCGCCTGCAGCCAGCTGGCCGGGATGCCCAGGCCGAACACCGTCAGGTCGGTGTGGTCCCGCGCGAACAGCGTCAGCAGCGACGCCGAGTGCGCGATGATGATCCAGAACAACGTGGCCCCGAGGCACACCGCGAGGTAGCCGCGCAGCCGGCGCCGTCGCCCCGCGGTGAGCGCCGGGTTCCGGTACAGCGTCACGTACCCCACGACCGGGAGCAGGATGCTGAGCACACTCGCGATCATGATCGCGGTGGTCGCGGACAGCCGGCCGGTCACGGCCAGCAGCGCGACGAGCACCACGGCGAGCCCGAGCACCAGGCCCGCCCCGCGCAGGGCCCGGCGCCGCTCGACCGGCGTGGCCGGCCGGCGCGGGCGCATCCCGGTGCCGCCGAACTGCCCGGCCGAGAAGGCCAGCAGCACCGCCGTCACCAGGACGGCCGCCGAAGCGACCGAGAACCCGAGGTGCCAGCTGACCTTCTCGCCGAGGTAGCCGGTGATCAGCGGCGCGGCCAGCGCGGAGATCTGGACGCCGACGTACATCAGCGAGATGCCCGACTCGCGGCCGCGGCGGCCGTCGAACATCAGGTTGATCAGCGCCTGGTGGTTCGGCTTGAACAACCCGCCACCCGCGGCGAGCAGGATCAGGCCGGCCGTGGTGGCCCAGCCGGTCGGCGCGGCCAGCGCCAGGTAGCCGGCGCCGCTGAGCACGCAGCCGCACAGCAGCCCGCGCCACTGCCCCAGCAGCCGGTCGCCGATCCAGCCGCCGGGCAGCGAGAGCAGGAACATCACGCTGATCCAGGCGCCGAACAACGCGGCCGCGTCGGCCGTGCGCAGGCCGAGGCCGCCCCGCTCCACCGGCGCGGCGGCGTACAGCACGAGGATCGCCTGCATGCCGTAGAACCCGAAGCGCTCCAACGTGTCCGTGACGAACAGCGTCGTGTACCAGCGCGGCATCCGTCTCAACGAGACGGTGCCGTCGAGCGCGACCCGGTCGATCTCCGGCGCGCTCATGCCACGCCCTCGGGGGGCAGGCCGCTGGCGCGGGTGAGCACGTCGGCGAGCACGGTGTCCTGGTCGGCGACCTTGCCGGCCGAGCGCCACGCGACGAAGGCGTCCGGCCGCACGAGCACCGCGCCGTCCGCCGAGACGCCGTAGGCCTTGGCCCAGTCGCGGTCGACGGCGGTGATCTCGCCGCCGTCGATCACCTGGACCTCCAGCGGCAGGCCGGTCTGCTTGGCGACGCGCTCGGCGGCCTCGACCCACCCGTTGGCACGCGAGCCGGTGAGCAGCACGAACTTGTCCCAGAACAGGTCTATTGTGGACAATCGCTGCTCGTTGCGCTCCAGCCAGACGTGCGGGGCCCGCGTGCCGGGCTCGCCGGCCAGCTCCAGGCCCGGGCTGAGCGTCGGGGCGTCCGCCTGACCGCCGGTGATCGCCTCGGAGTGGTAGCGGTACCCGAGGGTGATGATGACGTCGTCCACAAGGGACGCCCGGGTCTCTTCATCGGCGTAACCGTGCCGGATCCGGTTGCGCACCATGGCCTGGCGGGCCATCGCGCCGCCGACCCCGCGCCGCTCGGCGTCGTAGCTGTCGAGCAGCGCGTCACCGCCCGTGCCGGCCAGCACGGCGGCGATCTTCCACGCGAGGTTGTGCGCGTCGTGGATGCCGGTGTTGGCCCCGAACCCGCCGGCCGGCGGGTGCACGTGCGCCGCGTCACCGGCGAGGAAGACGCGCTCGCGGCGGAACGTGTCGGCCACCAGCTGCGCACCCTGCCAGGGCACCTTCGCGACGATCTCGACGTCCATGTCCGGCACGCCGGCGGCCGTGCGCACGATCTCGACACAGCGTTCGTCCGGGTAGTCGGCGGGCGTCTCGCCCTTCTCCGGGTAGTACAGCGGCGCGGCCAGCCACGGGTCGGCGCCGTGCAGCCGCGACAGACCCATCAGCGTGCCGGGCGCCGCGGTGGCGTAGCACAGGATGAACTTGCGGTCCTTGAGCACCGACGTCAGCTGCGGCGCGCGGAAGTACACGCTCAGCGCGTTGAACACGGTCCCGATGCCGCTGCGCTCGACACCGAGCGCCTTGCGGATCCGGCTGTTCGCGCCGTCCGCGCCGACCAGGTAGTCGGCCCGGACCGTGCTCTCCTCGCCGGTGGTGAGGTCCTTGATCTGCGCGGTGACGCCGTTCTCGTCCTGGGTGAACGACGTCAGCCGCGTCCCGAACCGGATGTCGGCGCCCGCGCCGCGGGCCAGGTCGGCCAGCACGCGCTCGTAGCGGTCCTGCCCGCAGCCCATCACGCGCTCGGGGCTGACGGTCGGGCCGTCCAGCGACGGCGACTCCAGCACCTCGGCGTCGTCGATCTCGGCGAAGGTGCGGACCTGGATGATGCCGCCTTCGAAGTACGGGTGGGAGTCGCCGACCTCGAGGGCGCGGATCTCCTGGTTCACCCCGGCGGCGCGGAACAGCTCCATGGTCCGGGCCTGCAGCCCGGGCGCCCGCGGCAGCGTGGACGTGCCGTCCCGCTGCTCCACGAGCAGGGGCCCGACGCCGTGGCGGGCCAGGAACAGCGCGGTCGAGATGCCGACCGGGCCGGCGCCCACGACGAGCACCGGCACTCGGATGTCAGTCATGCGTTTTCCTTTGCTCGCGGCCGGGTTAGAGGCAGACCTTGGCCAGCTCGTCGAGCTGGTCGACGTCGGACGTGCAGGGGAAGAGCAGGAGTTCGTCGCACCCGGCGGCGGCGTAGGCGTCGATCGCCTCGCGCAGCCGGGTCTCGTCGGAGATGACGCCGTTCGCCAGGAACTGCGCCTTCTCACCCATGTAGGAGTAGTAGTCGAGCAGGTAGCGGCCACCGGCCGCCTTGCGTTCCTCGCCGAGGGCGACGTAGGTGAGCGCGCCCATCTTCGGGACGTCCGTGCGGCCCGCCGCGGCGAACGCGTCGCGGACGAGGTCCGCCTGCTGCGGGTAGCGCGAAACCGGGCCGCCGCCGGACACCCAGCCGATGCCGTGCTGGGCGGCGCGGCGCACGAACGCGGGCCCGTTGCCGCCGGCCCAGATCGGGACGGCCTCGCCGTTCGACGGCTTCGGGCCGATGCCGGGCACCGGGCCCCGCCCCGCCCAGACCTCCTTCAGCTCGTCGAGCAACTGGTCGAGCCACTTGCCGCGGGTGTGGAAGTCGACGCCAGTGGCGAGGAAGTCGTCCTCGCGCCCGCCGGCCGCGACGCCGACCACCAGCCGCCCGCCGGAGAGCCGGTCGATGCTGGCCAGCTGCTTGGCCAGCAGCGCCGCGCTCGGCCAGTAGCCGGCCAGCAGGATGGTCGGGGCCAGGGTGATCCGGCTGGTGGCGGCGGCCGCCGCGGCCAGCGCCACCGTGGCGTCGTAGCTGTCGTACACCAGCCGGTCGAGCACGGCCAGCGTGCTGAACCCGAGCTCGTCCGCGCGGGCGGCGAACTCGATCAGCTGCCGGCCGTCCGTGCCGGGCACGGTGTTGGGCAGGCCCACTCCGATGTCCATAACTCCTCCTGTCTCTTCAGCCGGCCACGCGCGCCGGGAGCACCGACTCGTCGAAGTCGATCCGCTTGAGCGACCACTTCGCGACCTGCAGCGACATCGCGACGGCGTCCGTGGCGTACCCGAGCATTTCCGTCTGGTACCGCTCGGAAGCCAGCACCACCGGCTGCTCGCCGCGGTCGGCGGCGAGCAGTTCGCGGGTGAGCGTCGCGGCGTCGCGCAGCGCGGTGTTCGCGCCGACACCACCGGACGGCGGCATCGCGTGGACGGCGTCGCCGAGCGGGATGACCGGGCCGGGTTCCCACGGCTCGATCGGCGCGGTCGCCCGGACGGCCACCGGGAACGTCTCCTCGACGTCGGCGAACTCCATGATCGCCCGCAGGTGCGGGTGCCAGCCGGTGGTGCGGGCCTTCGCGAACTCCCACAGCTCGGCGCCGCTCATCGCGAGGAACTGCTCGTCCGGCATCCCGGTCGCCGTGCGGTGCATGGAGAACACCGACATGAAGTAGTCGTCGCACGGCTCGAAGGCCAGCTCCGGCCACAGTCTGGCCGAGGCCGTGGCCGGCTCGGTCCGGAAGACCATCGGCATCAGGCCGAGCTTGTGCTCGTCCGAGCCGATCACCCAGGTGAAGCGGTCCTGCAGGATCTCCGGCAGCTCCGCGCGCAGCCGCGCGGTCATCGGGATCCGGCCGAAGATCGTCCGGACGCCGAGGTCGCGCGGCTCGGCTCCGCCCCGCGCCCGCCGGATGCCGGAGTTCGCGCCGTCCGCGGCGACGAGGACGTCCCCGGTGTCGACGCTGCCGTCCGCGAACTGCACGGCGACCGTGCCGTCGGTGAGGACCTCGTGATGGGTGTAGCGCTTGCCGAAGTGGACGGCGTCGGTGAGCCCGGCCAGCAGGACCTTCCGCAGCGTGACGCGGTCGACGGCGTCGACCTTGTCCGCCTGCCCGGCCCGCGGGTCGCTCATCTCCGGAGTCCACTGTGGAGTGAGGTGCTCGTCGTAGTTCGCCATGCCGAAGCCGTAGCGGCTGTTCGCCGTCGCGGTCAGTAATGTCTGGACGCGCTCGGGCAGGCACTCCCGCAGCGCGCGTTCGCCGTCCTGGCTGATGTGCAGCCGGTAGCCCTGGTTGCGGCCGCGGATCGAGTCGTCGCGTTCGTGCACGGCGACGTCGACGCCGGCCTTGCGCAGCCCCTGGGCCAGGCACAACCCGCCGACGCCACCGCCGATGACGACGACCCGCAGGCCGCGCCGCGCGGTGGCCATCAGACCCCGCCGTCGACGTTGAGGGTGACCCCGCTGATGTACTTCGCCGTGTCACCGGCCAGGAACAGCACGGCGCCGGCGACGTCTTCGGGCTGGCAGATCCGGCCCAGCGCCGTCATCCCGACGATCCGCTCGACGGCGTGCGGCGGCAGGCCCGCGCCCGGCTCGGTCTCGGTGAGACCGGGGGCGACGGTGTTGACCCGGATGCCGCGCGGGCCGAGCTCCTTGCACAGGCCGCGGGTGAAGCCGATCAGCGCGGCCTTCGACGCGGTGTAGTGCACGCCGTTGACGCGGCCGCGCAGCGCGACCGACGAGCCGACGTTCACCACCGACGCGCCGTCGGTCAGCAGGTCCAGCACGGCCTGCGTGACCAGGTAGGCCGACGTCACGTTGTGGTCGATGAGCCGACCCCACTCGGTGTCGTCGATCTCCCCGAAGGGAACCCCGCCGTCGACGCCGACGTTGTTGACGACGACGTCGAGCCCACCCCAGTCGGCTCGCACCGTCTCCGCCAGCGCCGCGACGTCCGCGCGGCGCGTCACGTCCGCCTGCACCAGGCGGTGGTTCTCGCCGAGCGCCTTCAGTTCCCGCGCCAGGCTTTCCGCCGCCTCGTCACCGGTTCGGTGGCCGGCGAGCACCCAGGCTCCGGCCCGGGCGAAGGCGAGCGCCGTGGCCCGGCCGATCCCCTTGGTGCCACCGGTCACCAGTACTCGTTTGCCCCGCAGTCCTTGCTCCACCGGACGCCACCTTTCCCGTTCGACTTGGCCGTGAGCCTGACAAGCACCGCTGAACCGGAACTCGAACCCGGGTGGAGCCCGCCGGTTCCACGCCGGTTCGAGTTGCGCTCCACCCCGCGGTGGAACGGTGACGACAGATCCGGCCCGGTCAGTGGCCGCGCGAACTGTCGAGAAGGGAAGTCGGCACATGACGAGTACCGCACCGGATGTCAGCACCCCGGCGGGAATCATCAGGCTCTGCAACGCTTTCTGTGACGCCAAGGCGTTGCTCACCGCGGTGGAACTCGACCTGTTCACCAAGCTGCACTCGGGCTCGGCGACCGAGGAGCAGCTCCGGAAGAGCCTGGCGCTGCACGGCCGCGGCCTCGGCGACTTCCTGAACCTGCTGGTGGCGCTGGGCCTGCTGGAGAAGGAGGGTGACCGCTACCGCAACGCCGCCGGCGCCGACCGCTACCTGGTGACGAACCTCCCGACGTACGTCGGCGGCTTCATGCACCGCGCCAACAACAACCTGTACCCGGCGTGGGGCTTGCTCACCGAGGCGCTCAAGACCGGGAAGCCGCAGGCCGAGGGCGACTTCGAGCAGGTCATCGCGAACCCGAAGGTGCTGGGCCAGTTCATCCGGATGATGGACGCGCTCACGCAGGTGCTCGGGCCGCAGCTGATCGAGGCGTTCGAGTGGTCGGAGTTCAAGACCATGCTCGACATCGGCGGCTGCCGCGGCAACATGGCGAGCCAGATCGTCAAGGCGAACCCGGACCTCTACGGGCACGTCTTCGACCTGCCGCCGATGAAGCCGTTCTTCACCGAGCACATGGCGACGCTCGGCCTGACCGATCGCCTGGAGTTCCACGGCGGCAACGTCTTCCACGACGACCTGCCGTCGGCCGACCTGGTGGTGCTGGGCCACATCCTGCACGACTTCGACCGCGACCACCGCAAGCGCATCCTGCAGAAGGCCGCGGCGTCGGTCAACCCCGGCGGCACGCTGCTGGTGTACGACCGCATGCTGGACGAGGACCCCCGCCACGTCGAGAACCTGGTGATCAGCATCGACATGCTCCTGGTCAGCGACGGCGGCTCGGAGTACCCGGCTTCGGAGGTCCGCGAGCACGCCGCGGAGGTCGGCTTCACCGACTTCACGTCGAAGCCCCTGGGCGACTACGACACCCTGGTCGTCCTTCGCCGCCCCGCCTGAGTCCCGCTCACCCCAAGGGCCGTGAAGGCCTCCTTACCGGCTCTTACGGCCGGTAAGGAGGCCTTCACGGCTTTCGCTACCCCTGGGAGGCCGGCCGCGGGGTGAGCCGACCCTCCAGGTACGCGAGCCGACTCCCCAGGTACGCGAACCGACCCTCCGGGAACGAAGAACGGGCCGGGATCCGGGTGTCGGCGCGGGCCCGAGACGCGACGCGTGTCGACCTCGGAATCACGCGTGTCGACCCTTCAATCACGCGTGTCGACCCTGGGATCACGCGAGCCGACCCTCCAGACACCCGAACCGACTCCCCAGCTACGCGAACCGACCCTCCAAGCGCGTGAGCCGACCCTCCGGGGCCGGGCGGGGTCCGTGATCGAAGGGTCGACTCGCGTGATCAGGAAGCCGACACGCGTGATCAGAGGGTCGACACGGAGAACGGGCCGGGATCCGAAGATCCCGGCCCGTTCTCGTGTCGGCGGGTGCGGCTGGTGCGGCAGGTCAGGCGGGTACCGGGCTCCGGGGCACCGCGAACTGCGTGACGCACCGCAGCATGCTGTCCCGGAACGTCCGCACGAAACCCTCCACCGTCCCGGTGTCACGCGGGTTGTTCAGGTACGGCGCCAGCTTGCGCTCCACCTCCCGCACCCCCGGCTGGTTCGCCATGAAGCGGGCCACCGCGTCCAGGTCACCCTCGTACTCGATGAACCGGACCAGCGTCGCGTCGCGGATGAAGACCGCCGTCGCCAGGATGCGGCCGCCGTCCGGGACGACGTTCGACTTCGGCCGCTGGAAGTCCCCGAACACCTCGGCGACGTCGTCTTCGCAGCCGCTCTTGATGTCGTAGGTGATCGCCACGTACGGCATCAGCGGGCCTTCCGGCAGACGACGGCCGTCTCGAGGCCGTCGAACAGCGCCACCGTCGTGGTCGACTCGAAACCCGCGGCCGACGCGTACTCGCGGCAGTCGGCGACGGTGTACTCCGAGCCGCCCGGGGTGACGACCAGCAGGTTCAGGCAGCCGAGCAGGCCGACCTTGTTGACGCGGCGGTCGTCGTCGATCATCCGGTCGTAGATCACCACGATGCCGCCGGGGTTGACGGACTCGTACGCGCGCCGCACCAGCGTCGCGCGCTCCTCGTCGTTCCAGTCGTGCAGGATGTGCCCGAAGATCAGCACGTCCGCCGGCGGGATCGGCTCGGTGAAGAAGTCGCCGACGACGAACCCGACGCGCCCCGTGGTGCCCTTGGCCGCCATGTGCTCGTGGAACAGCTCGGCGATCTCCGGCCGGTCGAAGACGACGCCGTCCAGGTGCGGCTGGGCCTTCACCAGCGACGCCGAGAGGTTGCCGCGCGCGCCGCCGACGTCGACGAACGTCTTGTGCTCGGCCCAGTTGACGCCATCGGCCAGCTCGGTCGCGATGTGCGTGGTCCACGCGTCCATCGCGGCGATGAACGAGCGCCGCTCCTCCATGTCCTCGTACAGCCGCTCGAAGTAGTCCGCGGTGTCCCAGCCGATGAACGGCTTGCCCGAACGGAGGCTCTCGGTCAGCCCGCCCCAGGCGCGGAACAGGTGCTTGCTGGCCTGCCGCATCCAGCCGCCGAGGAAGGTCTCCTTGTGCTCGTCGAGGAAGTACCCCGTGGTCGCGGTGTTGCGGTAGAGCCCGTCCTCGCGCTCCAGCAGGTCGAGCGAGACGAGCGCGTCGAGGAAGTCCCGCGACGAGCGCGGGTGCAGGTCCAGCTTCGCCCGCAGCTGCTCCTCGCTCGCCGACCCGGCGCCCAGTTCGGTGAACAGGCCGATCTCGACGGCGGTCAGCAGCGTCTTGGCGGCCCAGAACGACGTCCCCAGCTCGATCAGCGGCCGGGCGTTGATCGCGGAAACCGTGCCCTGGTCAGCAGTGGTGGTCATGAACGGTCCTTCCTTGCGTGGTGTGATCAACAGGGGTCACCACTGCAGCGGCAGGGTGTCCGGTCGGGTGAACGCGCGGTTCGCGCTCCACTCGAGTTCGGCGGGCGGGACGGCGATGCGGAACTCGCCGAAGTGCTCGAGCATCCGGTCCAACGCGACCGTCAGCTCGACCCGGCCCAGGTGCGCGCCGAGGCAGTGGTGGATGCCGTGCCCGAAGGCGAGGTGCGGGTTGTGCGCGCGCGTCAGGTCGACCTCTTCGGCACCGGTGAAAACGCTTTCGTCGCGGTTCGCGGAGTTGATGCACGGCAGCACCGCGTCGCCCGCCTTGACCGTGACGCCGCCGATCTCCAAGTCCTCCAAGGCGATCCGGATCGGCCCGACCCCGCCGCCGGCCTGCGAGTACCGCAGCAGCTCGTCGACGGCGGCGGGCAGCTCGTCGCGGTGCTCGACGAGCCGCCGGACCGCGCCTGGCTGCTCGGTCAGCGTCAGCACGCCGTGCGCGATCTCGGACGTCGTCGCGTGGTAGCCGGCCATCAGCATCGTCTCGGCGAACGCGAGCAGCTCCTCGGTGCTGAGCGAGTCGTCCTCGTCCCGCGCGGTGATCAGCACGGCGAGCAGGTCGTCGGCCGGGTTCTTCTGCTTGGCCTCGATGAGGTCGTCGAGGTACTGCCGCAGCTTCCCGGCGGCCTCGCCGACCTGCCCGGACGACCGGTGCCCGACGCTCAGCATCACGTCGGTCCAGCCGCGGAACAGGTCGTGGTCGTCCTGCGGGACGCCGAGCATCTCGCAGATCACGGTGATCGGCAGCGGCTGCGCGAGGTGCTCGATCAGGTCGGCGCCCGGGCCGGCCTTGACCATCCCGGCCACCATCTCCTCGGCCAGCTCCTCGACGCGCGGGCGCAGGTTCTCCACCTGCCGCGTCGTGAACACGCGCCCGACGAGCTTGCGCAGCCGGGTGTGCTCGGGCGGGTCCATCACGAAGATCGACTTCGACCCGGCCGCGACCGGCAGCAGCCGGGGCGCGTCCGGGCGGGTGATGGCCTCGCGGCTGAACCGCGCGTCGGCCAGCACCTTGCGGACGTCGGCGTGCTTGGTGACCAGCCAGACGGCGTGGCCGTTGGGCAGCGTCGCCTTCGCGACCGGCTCCTCGGCGCGCAGCCGCGCGTACTCCTCGGGCGGCAGCAGCGGATGCTTGCTGGTGAACGGAAACCGCAGTGTGTCGACGGCTTCTTGGGTCATCTGCGTCTCCTATGGACAGTCCATTACGGATGGTTGAGGACCGGGCCGGTCAGGGTTTCCAGCGCGGCGGCGACCTTCGACGGCGACGGCTGCTCGCGCATCTCCGCCGCGACCTCCCGGGCCGCCGTCCGCTGCGGCGTGCCGGGGGCGATCAGCCGCACGATGTGGTCGTGCAGCACGTCGGCCGTCGCGTCGGCGATCCCCACGACCACGCCCGCCCCACGCGCCCCGGCCCGCGCCGAGTGCCCGGCGTGGTCGGGCAGCTGCGGCACCAGCAGCACCGGGACGCCTTCGTGCAACGACGTCAGCAGGCTGCTCGCGCCGCCGTGCCCGACCAGCAGGTCGCAGCCGGCCAGGATCGGCTGCAGGGGTTCGTCGACGAGCACGTGGACGTGGCCCGGCAGCGGCCCGAGCAGCGGGCGCTGGGCCGCGGACACCGCGAGCACGACGTCGACGTCGAGGTCCGCCGTCGCGGCGACGACCCGGTCGACGAGGAACCGCCGCGGGTCGACCTTCGCGATCGTGTGGCCCCAGCTGACGCAGACCCGCGGCCGGTCGCGGCCGACGCGGAACCCGCGCGGCGGCTTGGCCGGGCCGTTGACCGGGACGTACCGCACCGGCAGCCGCCGGTGCTCGCCCGGCACCTGCATGCTCGCCGGCACCGGGTCGATCGTCGCGGCGCCGGCGGCGTCGAAGGGCAGGCCGCCGAACCGGGCGGCCAGCGGCGCGAACGCCTCGGCGAGCACGCCGCTCACCCGCGAAAGCAGGTCGGCGCCGTACAAGTGGCGCACGGCGGGGACCCCGGCGGCCGCTGCGGCGAGCGGACCGGCCAGCGCCGTCGGGTCGTACACGACGAGGTCGGCGCGCCAGTCCCGGACCAGCTCGGCCAGATCGTCCACCATGGACTCGGCGTGCTCCAGCAACAACCGCACCGCACGGGGTTTGCCGCTCTTCGCCGGCGACGCGGCCCCGGGCACGGTCGGCAGCAGGTACTCCCGCACGATCCCCGCGGTGTCGACGTCGGCGCCGACCCGCGCCGCGGTCAGCCCGGCCCGCCGGATCTCGCCGGCCAGCCCGGGCTGGCTGGCGAACAGCACCTCGTGGCCGGCCGCCCGGCACGCCCAGGCCAGCGGCGCCAGCGCGTACAGGTGCGTCGGCCAGGCCCACGTCGTGAACACCACCCGCATGTCCGTTCCTCCTGTGCTTCTCGCCGACGGCCGTCTCGGCGACGACGGTGGCACCGCGTTCTGAAGCCTGACTCGAACACCACCCCACGACCGGTCCCCCTTGCGCCGACCGGAGTGGCCAACACACCGCCCGGAACGGCCAACTCACTGACCGGAACGGCCAACACGCCGCCGGTTCCCGCGTGTTGGCCGCTCCGGTCACCGTGTTGGCCGTTCCGGTCACCGTGTTGGCCGCTCCGGTCACCGTGTTGGCCGCTCCGGGCGGGTGTTGGCTGATCGGCACCCCAGCGCGGATCGAGCCGGGGCCGCGACCATCGCGGCGGAACGACCACCGACAGCGGAGGAACACCGTGGCCGCACAACGCACCGCCCTGATCACCGGGGCCAACCGGGGGCTCGGCCAGGCCGTCGCCGCCGAGCTGGCCGGCCGGGGGCTCGACGTCATCATGACCGCGCGGGACTTCGACGCCGCCGCGAAAGCCGCCGCCGAGATCGGCGCGCGGCCGTACGCCCTCGACGTCACCGATCCCGCGAGCGTGGCACGGGCCGCCGCCGAGCTGACCGAGGTGGACGTGCTGGTGTGCAACGCCGGCGTCCTGCTCGACGGCGGCCACGACCCGCTGACCGTGCCGCTCGAGCTCGTCGAGCAAACGCTTTCGGTGAACCTGCTCGGCGGCTGGCGCACCGCGCAGGCGTTCCTGCCCGCGATGGTGCGCCGCGGCTGGGGCCGCGTCGTGTTCCTCTCCAGCGCCACCGGGTCGTTCGAGCTGGGGCTGTGGCTGGGCGCGCCGGCGTACTCGCTGTCGAAGACCGCGGTGAACGGCCTGACCACCATGCTGGCGCGGGAGGTCGAGGGCACCGGCGTGCTGGTCAACGCCGTCAACCCCGGCCAGGTCCGCACGCGCATGGTGCCGAACGCGCAACGCAGTCCCGAAGACGCCGCCGTCGACATCGCCGACGTCGCGACCCTGCCCGACGACGGCCCGACAGGCGCGTTCCTGCGCTCGGGCAAGCGGATTCCGTGGTGAATTCGAGCCGGGCTACACCGGCAGCCCGGACCATGAAGCGTCCCGTACCACCACGTTGCCAGGAGGCGAGAACGTGCACCGCACCCTGATCGTCGCGAAGCTCAAGACCGACTCACCCGAACGGATCGCGGACGTCTTCGCCGAGTCCGACGCCACCGACCTGCCGCGCATGGTCGGTGTCTCGCGGCGGACCCTCTTCGACTTCCACGACCTGTACTTCCACCTCGTCGAGGCGGACCAGGACATCAACCCGAGCCTGTACAAGGCGCGCAGCACGGAGCTGTACAGCGACATCAACACGAAGCTCGCCGAGCTCGTCTCGCCGTACGACCCCGGCTGGAAGGAACCGAAGGACGCGATGGCGTCCCCGTTCTACGTCTGGACTCCCGAGGAAGGCCGCGTTCGATGACCACAGTGGACAGGGTGAAGGTCAACGTCGCCGAGGCGGCCCCGAACCAGCGCCGCGGCGGCGACATCCGGGTGACGCTCAGCCCGAAGACGGTCGGCTCGACGTCCGGCTTCGGCGGCTTCCTCATCCTCGGCGCGGGCGAGCACGTCACCGAGCACTACCACCCGTACTCCGAGGAGTTCCTGCACGTCGTCGAAGGTGAGCTGGAGATGACGCTCGACGGCGTCGCGGTGCGGCTCGGACCGGGTGACTCGCTGATGGTCCCGATCGGCGTGCGGCACCGGCTGGTCAACGTCGGCGACGTCGAGGCGCGGGGCGTGTTCCACCTGTCGCCGCTGGCGCCGCGGCCGGAACTCGGCCACGTCGACACCGAACAACCGCAGCGCCCGGACGCCCCGAACCCGGCGGTCGGGGGTGCTTCGTGACCCGGAGCGTCTCCATCACCGGGATCGGTGTGGTGGCGCCCGGCGGGGTCGGCCGGGAACCGTTCTGGGCACTGCTGAGCGCCGGGCGCACCGCGACCCGCCGGATCAGCCTGTTCGACGCCACCGGTTTCCGCTCGAAGATCGCGGCGGAGGTGGACTTCGACCCGCGGGCCGCGGGCCTGTCGGCGCAGCAGGTGCGGCGGATGGACCGGGCCGCGCAGTTCGCCACGGTGTGCACCCGCGAAGCGGTGGCCGACAGCGGCCTCGACCTCACGGGCCTGGACCCCGGGCGGATCGCGGTCAGCATCGGCAGCGCCGTCGGCTGCACGATGGGCCTGGAGGAGGAGTACGCCGTGCTCGCCGACGAGGGCAAGCACTGGCTGGTCGACCACACCTACGGCGTCCCGCACCTCTACGGCTACATGGTGCCGAGCACGCTGGCCGTCGAGGTCGCGTGGGAGGTGGCGGCCGAGGGCCCGACGGCGCTGGTGTCGACGGGCTGCACGTCGGGCCTCGACGCGGTCGGCCACGGCGTAGCGCTGATCGAGGAGGGCTCAGCGGACGTCGTGCTCGCCGGCGCCACGGACGCGCCGCTGTCGCCGATCACCTCGGCGTGCTTCGACGCGATCCGCGCGACGTCGGCGAACAACGACGACGCCGAGCACGCGTCGAGGCCGTTCGACGCGCGGCGCGACGGGTTCGTGCTCGGCGAGGGGTCCGCGGTGCTGGTGCTCGAGGAGACCTCGGCCGCGCTGCGGCGCGGGGCTCGCGAGTACGCGCGGATCGTCGGGTTCGCGGGGCGCAGCAACGCCTTCCACATGACCGGGCTCAAGCCGGACGGCCGGGAGATGGCGGAGGCGATCCGGGTCGCGCTCGACCACGCGCGGCTGGCGCCGGCGGACGTCGACTACATCAACGCCCACGGTTCGGGGACCAAGCAGAACGACCGCCACGAGACGGCGGCGTTCAAGCGCAGCCTCGGGCAGCGGGCGTACGAGGTCCCGGTCAGCTCCATCAAGTCGATGATCGGGCACTCGCTCGGCGCGATCGGCTCGCTGGAGGTGGCGGCGTGCGCCCTGGCGCTCGACCGCCAGGTGGTCCCGCCGACGGCGAACCTGCACGAGGCGGACCCGGAGTGCGACCTGGACTACGTCCCGCTGACCGCGCGCGAGCACGAGATGGACGTGGTTCTCACAGTCGGCAGCGGTTTCGGCGGCTTCCAGAGCGCGATGGTCCTGGCCCGGCCGGGAGCGGCCGGCGCCTGAGGGAGGAGAAGGAGCGGTGGTGCGGGTTCGCGGCGCCACCGCTCTTTCCCGTGCCCACGAACAAGTCGTGAGTGGTAAAGAGGGTTCTAACCCGCTTTACCACTCACGACCGGTTGTCACGATTTGTCGGGGTTCAGGTATTCGATCAAGCGCGCGAGCTGGTCGGCGTACTGCTTGACGAACTCCGGGGACTCCGGGTCCTGCTGCGCCACGCCCTCGATGACGTGCGGCAGGGTCACCGGCGCCATCGCCGCGGCCATCAGCATCACCGTCAGGCAGGCGGGATCCACCCACTCGGGGAGCTGGCCGGACTTCTGCAGCTCGGCCACCTGGTCCACCGTGCCGCCCAGCCGGGCCGACCGCGGCGCGTGGTCCGGGTCGGTGTCCGGGCCGCCGTACTCCAGGCCCGACCACGCCAGCAGGCGCATGCCGTCCCGGGACGTCAGGACCTCCAGGACGTAGCGGCGCAGCTGTTCCGACAGTGGGGTGCCGGGCGCCACCAGCTCGCTCTCACGCTGGCCCCAGCCCTCCGACATGGCCTGGTACAGGCCTTCCTTGCCGTCGAAGTAGTACGAGATGAGCTGCTGGTTCACGCCCGCGCGCGACGCGATCGCCGCGATGCGCGCGCCCGCGTACCCGTGCGCCGCGAACTCCGCGACGGCCGCTTCCAGGATCAGCCGGCGCGTGCGGTCGGGATCCCGCTGCCGCTCCTGCGGCTTCGGCGAACGGCGGGGCTTCGACGACGCGGTCACACCGGCGACTATACATGCGCGCAACCACCTCAACCGGCTGATCGACTTAATGAAACAGACGGTTGACACAGTGAGGCAAGTCCCTGACTATGGTGAGAGACACACCGGCAACACCGCCCACCCGGTACGGGAGCAACCGCTCACGGCCGGCCGTGGACAACCGAAGACAGCGCTTTCCCGCGTCCCCGTGAACCGTACCGGGACGCCCGTGAGCCGCTCCCGGAATTGCGCGGAAGCAGCCCCGGGAAACGAGTCGAGCGACCGCTCCGCGACCATTTCGCGTCGAGCATGAATCGCGTCGTCGAATTCATTCACGACCCCTCGGTAATACGCGCGCGCGTGCCGTTCCCGTCGCGGGAAAATCCGCTCGGCGGCCGACGGGAATTCCGCGGCCGGCCGCGGGCCGAAGTCGTACGCCTTGCTCACGATCTACGTCACCGCAGGTCAGAACGATGCGGGCCGATCAGGTGAATTTCACCGGAAGTATTGCATCCCGATCACCCCTTCTATCGTGCGCTCTTCGAGCAGAAAGTGACCGCCGGTCACTAGAATGCACCTGGAGCTACGAAAACCTTGCACGATAGGCTGACATTCCCAAGGCGGCGTCAGCGCTCTGCTAATGCTCGTCCAGCGGACCCGGCCATGGTGGGCAGAAGCCCGCACCCGACTAGTTCATACCCGGTTCGGGATGTGGGCAAACCTGGGGACTGGGGAGCGGTGTTATCCGACGGGGAGCGGACCACGCCGCATCGATACTTGGAGGATGCAGATGTTGTGCGTCAAGGTTCTCGGCCCGCTGGAGGTCGTACGCGACGGGGTGCCCATCACGCCGTCCGCGCCGAAGCTCCAGCGCGTGTTCAGCCTGCTCGCCGTGTCCGCTAACCACATCGTCCGGACCGAACAGCTCATCGAGGAACTCTGGGAGGAGAACCCGCCGACCAGCGTCAAGACGACCCTGCAGACCTACGTCTACCAGCTGCGGAAGCTGCTGGAGCTGGACCCGGCGCAGCGGCCGTCGGCGCGCGTCCGCCGCGACGACGGGCAGCCCGTGCTGCTCACCCTCTCCGGCGGCTACATGCTCGCGGTGGACCGCGACGCCCTGGACTCGAGCCACTTCGAGCGCCAGGCGACGCAGGGCTGGACCGAGCTCGACGCCGGGGACGCGGAGGCGGCCTTCCACACCCTGGACGGGGCGCTGCGGCTCTGGCGCGGCTCCGCGCTCGTCGACCTCAACCCCGGGCCGGTGCTGCAGGCCGAGGTGCTGCGGCTCGACGAGATGCGCAAGAACGCCCTGGAGCACCGCATCGACGCCGCGTTGCAGCTCGGCCGGCACCAGGAGGTGCTGGGCGAGCTCACCCGGCTGGCGGCGCAGCAGCCGACGCACGAGGGTTTCCAGGCCAAGCTGATGCTGGCGCTCTACCGCTCCGGCCGGCGCTCCGAAGCGCTGGGCGTCTATCAACGGACCCGCTCGGCCCTGGCCGACGAGCTGGGCCTCGACCCGGGCGCGGAGCTGCAGCGCGTCCACCGCGCGGTGCTGGCCGCCAACGGCAGCCTCGACGCCGTCCCGGCCCAGGTCCGGCGGCAGCCGGCGCGGCCGGAACCGCCGCGTCAGCTGCCACCCGCCGGGCCGGGGCTGGTCGGCCGGGACAGCGAGCTGCACACGGTGATCACCGCCGTCACGGCGCCGGACCGGCGCGGCCCGGCGGTCGTCACCGTCGACGGCCCGCCGGGATCGGGCAAGACGGCGCTGTGCGTGCACGCGGGCCACGACGTGCGGGAGAAGTTCCCGGACGGGCAGTTCCACGCGAGCCTGGCCGACGCCGCCGGGCAGCCGGTCGACCCGGGCACGGTGCTGGCCGGGTTCCTGCGCGCGATCGGCGTCCCGGGCGACCGGATCGCCGGCTCGGTCGCGGAACGCAGCACCCAGTTCCGCACCTGGACGGCCGACCGGCGGGTGCTGGTGGTGCTCGACGACGTGCTGGACGACCACCAGCTCGCGCCGCTGCTGCCCGCGGGCCGCGGGTGCGCGGTCGTCGTCGCGAGCCGGATGCAGCTGTCGGACCCTTCGGTGACGACGGTGGTGAGCCTGAGCCCGTTGAGCGGCGCGGACGGCGTCCGGATGCTGAGCGGGCTGGTCGGCCCGGAGCGGCTCGCTCAGGACCCGGACGGCACCCGCGCGCTGGTCGCCCGCTGCGACGGCCTGCCGCTGGCGCTGCACGCGGCGGCGACCCGGCTGCGGCACCGCCCGCACTGGCCGGTGCGGCGGGCGGCGGACTGGGCCGCCACGGGCGCGGACGACCCGTTCGACCTGCGCTCGAGCGTCTCGCTCAGCTACCGCGTCGCGACGCCGGAGGTGCGCTGGGCGTTCCGGACACTGAGCACCTCCGACGCCGGGAGCCTGTCGCTGGCGGCCGCGTCGGCGGTGCTGAACCTCGACGGCTGCCTGGCGGAGACCCTGCTGGACGACCTGGTGAACCTGCACCTGCTGGAGTTCGAGCACGCGGCCGACCACACGGAGGAACACCACTACCGCATGCTGCCGACCTTCCGCGACATCGGCCGCCGGCTGCACCTGGAGGCGGAGCTCCTGGGAGCGGCCCGCACCGAGCCGCAGCCGGCACTGGCCGTCACGACCGGCGACGCCTACCAGCCCCTGTGCCACGAGGCCGGGCGGGTGGCCGTCGCGCCGAACCGGGGTTGACCCCCAGCCTCCCCGGTGAAAGAGGATCGCGCACCGCACCGCTACCCCCCGGTGCGGTGCGCGACCCGTTACCCCACAACGAAATCCGCCATCCCCACGCGCGCCGCAAAGCCGTGAAGGCCTCCTTACCGGCCATAAGAGCCGGTAAGGAGGCCTTCACGGACCTTTCAGTACTCCCAGTCCAGGCGCATCGAGGCCTGGGCCATGCGGACCGACTCCGCGACGGCGGCCGCGCCGCGGCGGGTGACGTCCGCCTGGTAGCCCGCCAGGCCTTCGGCCAGCGAGCCCGGCATCGTCAGGACGCGGCACAACGCCGCCGCGTCCTGGGCCGCGACGTTCGCCCCGGCCCCGCCCGACAGCGGCATCGTGTGCGCCGCGTCGCCGAGCGGGACCACCGGGCCCTGGCCCCACGCCGGACCCGGCGCGGTCGCCCGCAGGGCCAGCGCGTGCGTCTCCGCCGGCTCCGCGTGCGTGAACACCCCGTGCAGGTCGGGGTGCCAGTCCGCGGTCCGGTTCAGCAGCACCTCCCGCAGGGCGGCCCCGGGCAAGCCGAACAGGACGTCGTCGGCGATCCCGAGGTGCACGCGGTGCATGTTGAACACCGCCGTGTAGTAGTCCTCGGCGTCGGCGCCCGGCCGGAACACCATGGGCAGCAACCCGAAGCTGACGCCGCCGGAGCTGACCACCGACGTGAACCGGTCGTGCATGAACTCCGGCAGCCCGCCCTTGATCGCCTTCGCCATCGGGATCCGCGAGACGATCGCGCGGACGCCGAGGTCGCGGGGTTCGTCCCCGGGCCGCCACGCCGCGCGCACCGCGGAGTCCGTCCCGTCCGCGGCGACCAGGACGTCACCGACGTCGGACGTGCCGTCGCGGAAGTACACGCGCACCCCGCCTGACGCCGTCAGCGCGTGGTGGTCGAACGACGAGCCGGACCGGACGACGTCGCCGAGCCCGGCCAGCAGCACCTCGCGCAGCGTCCGGTGGTCGACGGCGTCGACGCGGTCGAGGTTCCCGTCGTCCTCGTCGTGGTGTTCCCATTGCTGTACCAGGTGTTCGTCGTAGGCCGCCATGCCCTTCGTGTAACGCATGGACGTCGCGACGAACCGGTCCCGCACCGCCGGCGGCAGGCAGGCGCGGAACGCCCGCTCGCCGTCCGGCGTGATCCGCAGCCGGTGCCGCGGGGCCGGCGTCTCGTCGCGCTCGTGCACCACGACGTCGACGCCGGCCTGCCGCAACCCGTGCGCCAGGCAGAGCCCGCCGATCCCGGCCCCGACGACGAGGACCCGCCGGCTCATCGGACCGCGGGACCGGCGTACGCGCCGATGTTCGGGCGCACCGGCGGGACCGGGTAACCGAAGTAGTCCCGCACACCCGGGTTGGCCGCACCCGCCGACAGCGCCGGTGAACCGCCGCGCAGCCGGTAACCGGTGGCGTCCTGGCGGTCGGCCGCCAGGCCCGGCGCGGTGAACTTCGGGTCGGCGACGACGGCGTGCGCGTCCCCGGCCGGGACGGTCGTGACGTTCTGGTACAGGTTGTGGTCGTAGATCCCGTACGCGTCGCTGAACGCCGACCCGCCCGCGCGCCCGACGAAGATGTTGTCGGAGAACTCCAGCGGGTCGGTGGTGTAGTTCATCAGCAGCCGCTCGGCGTTCGGCGCGTAGATCGTGTTGCCGTACACCTGCACGCGCCCGGTCTCCAGGCAGATCACCGTGATGACGCCGACCGGGTCGGTGCCACCGTTGAAGTCCGGGTAGTAGCCGTTGGAGAAGTCGTTCTGGCTGATGTTGTAGCGGACCGTGGTGCGGTCCGTCGGCCGGCCGGCGTCGGCGCAGACCACCAGCATGCCGCCCTGGTTCTCGCGGCTGAGGTTGTGCTCGAACACCGTGTCGAGGTTCGCGTGCTCGGTCATGTACGCCGCCGAGGGCAGCGGGCCGGAGCCGTGGCCGTAGGAGACCTCGTTGTAGCGGAACACCGTGCCGTCGGCGTTGAACGCGCTGAGCGCGGCGGTGTAGGACGGCGCGCGCTCGGCCCAGCCGCGGAAGGTGTTGTACTCCACCACGGCGTTCGTCGCGTTGTAGACGCCGACCGCGTCACCGCCGATGTCCTCGCCGTAGTTGTGCGCGATGCGCAGCCGGGTGATCGGGACGTACGTCGTGCCGCGGCCGTCGGGGTACTGCGCGCGCTTCTCCCAGTCGGACGACGTCGCGATGCCCTGCCGGTCGACGTGCCGCAGCGTGTTGTTCTCGATGACGACGTCGTCGAAGCCGCTCGGCTCGGTCGTGCCGCCCGCCTTGACGACGATGGCGCCGCTGACGTCCGGGGTGTGCGGGTTGCGGCAGTCGCAGCCGTTGACATCGTGGACGTCGACGCCCGAGACGACGAGGTGGTGCGCGACGCCGAAGTCCTCGAGCTGGAGGAAGACGCCGACGCGCACGTCGTTGTCGCCCGGCGTCGGGCCCTGGTTGCTGACGTCGAGGTCGCGCACCTCCCAGCCCTCGACGTTGTGCAGCAGCACCGCGGCGAGCGCGCCGTGCGCGTCGATCTTCGGCTTGGCGCCCCAGCCGTAGGTGCCGGTGGTGATCGGCCGGCCGGCGGTGCCGGAGCCCTTCGGCGCGAACGTGCCGTCGCACGTCGTCCCGCGCTTGAACGTGATCCGGCTGCCCGGCTGGAACACGACGGAGTTCACCTTGGCCAGCGTCTTCCACGCCTGGCCGGCGCCGAGCCCGGACGCCGAGTCGTGGCCGTCGGCGCAGTCGACGTAGTACTGGGTCCCCCGCGCGTGCGAAGTGTCGGCGAGTGCGGCCGGGGTGCTGAGCCCGACGACGGTCAGCACCCCGGAGACGAGGGCGAGTCTGCGAATCCACGCAGCGGTCATCGTGGGTCCTTCCTGGTTTCGGCGGGGGTTCTGCGAACCCCCGGATGGTCACCACGCGCACTCGTGCGCAACTCGCGACGACCTGGATTCCCGCCGCGTCAGCCCGGTTCGAGCCAGGTTGGACAGCCCCCTGGCACGGTCAGCGGACCCTGACGAGGCGGCACCGGACGTCCGCCACCAGAAGGCAGGAAGTGATGAAGAGTCTTTCCGACGACGCCATCCACAGACAGGGCGGAGATCTCCGGGGCCTCGCCGGCGACACGTACCTGGACCTGGGCACCTGCGTGAACCGGTACGGGCCGCCGTCCGCGGTCCGCGTCGCGCTGCGGGAGCTGGACGTCCAGCGGCTGCGCGCCCACCCCTACGAAGCCGACTCGCTGTTCCGGGCCACCTACGCGAACTACCTGACGGTGGACCCCGAGCTGCTGGTCTCGGGCCGCGGGATCACCGAGTTCATCCGGGTGCTGGCGCGGCTGCTGCCGGCGGACCGGATCGCCGTGGTGACGCCGGACTACACCGACAGCATCCGCTGGTTCACCAACCACCTGCCGCCCGCGACCGGCGAGATCGACACCGTCGCGACGCGGCTCGCGCGGGTCGCCGAGGGCATGGCCCGCTACGGCTACGTCGTGCTGTCCAACCCGAACAACCCGCTGGGCCTGCACATCCCGCCCGGCGACCTGGCCGAGGTGTGCCGCGAGAACCCGGCGTCGACGCTGATCGTCGACGAGGCGTACGTCGACTTCCTCGGCGGCGGCACCCGGCGGTCGATGGCGTGGTCCGGACTGGCCAACGTGGTCGTGTTGTCGTCGCCGAACAAGCTGTTCGGCATCGCCGGTGCCCGCACCGGTGCCATGTGGACGGTCGACGAAGACCTGCGGACGGCCGTCGCCGCCCAGCGCCTCAACTGGCCGTTGTCCTATGTGGACTCCGTGGTGGCGATCGCGGCGCTGCGGGAGACGGCCTGGGCCGAACGCACCCGCGAGCGGCTGCTCGTCAACGCGGCGGCGATGGAGGCCCTGCTGGTCCGCCGTTATCCGGGCGTGGTCAAGGGTGCGCCGGTGCACTACCGGTTCGTCGCCTCCGAGGACCCGCAACGCGACTACGACGAGCTGGTCCGCGCGGGCGTGGTGGTCCGCGTCTTCGGCGACGACCAGGCGGGCCGCGTCCCGGGCCTGCGCATCACGGCCCCGACGGACGACGAGTTCCCGCTGCTGGCCGCGGCGCTCGCCGGTTAGGACCCCGGGTGCCGGGGCGTGTCCACCACCGCCCCGGCACCCGTCTCACCCACCCGTCGTGAGTGGTTAGGGCGGTTCTAACCGCCCTAACCACTCACGAGCGGGACGAGCGCAGCCGGGCCGCCGTCGCTTCGACGTGCGCCGCCATCGCCGCGCGGGCCGCGGGTGGGTCGCCCGCCAGGATCGCGTCGAGGATCCGCATGTGCTGGGCCTGCGAACGCTCCGGGTCCGGCGGGATCCCGTCGAGCCACCCGGCGAGCCGCATCCGGACGTCGGCGACGGCCGCGGTCAGCGAGCCGGACGCGGTGACCTCCGCGATCGCCAGGTGCAGCCGCGCGTCCCGGCGCCGGTGATCGGCCGGGCCGGCCATGACGTCGGCCGCGGCGAACGTCGTGACCAGGTGCCGCCGGTCCGCCGAGCTCAGCCGCCGCCCGGCCGCCAGCTCCGCCGCGCCCGTCTCCACGACGTGCCGCAGGCGCAGGACGTCGTCCAGCCCGGCTGCGTCGAGCCGCCCGGTCCGGGCCGGCGCGGGCAGCCGCTCGACGACGAACGTGCCGCCGTACCGGCCCCGCCGGGACTCGACGTACCCCTCGGAAGCGAGCGCCCGCAACGCTTCCCGCAGCGTTACGCGGCTGACGGCGAGCCGCTCGGCCAGCTCCCGTTCGGCCGGCAGCCGCGCGCCCGCGCCGACGACGCCGAGCCGCACCAGCTGCCGCAGCCGCTCGACCGTCTCCTCGACCGCCCGGCCCGCCCGCACCGGCCGGAACACGGCGTCGAGCTCCCCGGTCACGGCGGCACCGGGCGGCACCGCAGCAGCGCCACCTCGCCGTCGGTGACGGCGAACTCCGCGGCCACCGGGACGGCCAGCCGGCGTGCGGCCGCGATGGCGAGCGAACCGAGGTGCTGCACCGTCTTCACGCGCAGCGCCGGCGCGCGCCGGCGCAGCTCGGCGACCGTCGACGTCCGGCTGCCACCGGCCGCGGCGACCGTCGCCGTCGGCTTGTCCGCCACCCGGTACTCGCGGACGGCGAGCTCCGGGCCCGCCAGCACGATCAGGTCCGGGTGCAGCGGTTCGGACAGCTGCTCGGCGAGCCCCAGGAACGCCTGCACCCGGACGCGCTCGCCGTCGGGTGCCGCGTGGACGTGCGCGCTCGCCTCCGCCGCGGTGAACCGCTGCAGCGCGAACGCCAGCCGCGGGAACTCACGGGCGCCGTCTTCGGCGAGCGCCAGCAGCTCCAGCATCGCCTCGGCGACCGTGCCGGGGCCGAGGTTGTTGAACACCGGCCCGATCGGCAGGTCCGAGCGGCGCGGCCGGATCTGCCACGCCCGCACCGAAACCGGCTCTTCGACCAGCCCGGCGTACTCCGCGAACGGGTCGGCGGGCCGCTGCCGCACCCGGTCCCGCCAGTGCCGGACGGGCGCGGTCAGCACGATCGTCTCCGGCACCGGGACCAGGTCACCGACCCGGTGCAGGGCCCCGATCGCGGGGCCCGCGAACCCGTCGTCGCCGCAGCGCTCGTCCGTGACCGGCAGCCACCGCACCTCGTCCCGGCCGGCCGGATTCGACGGCCGGGCGGGTCCCCCTTCGCGCGTTGCACACAACTCGTGCTCCCAAGACGTGCTTGCCGAACCGGACCTGAGCCGACGAACCGTCCGGGCCGCGGGGATGGTCCCCCACGGCCCGGACGGCGTGCCGGCGAACTGATCAGCCTGCGCAGCGGCGATCCTCCTCGCGCAACGCGAGCACCCGGGCCAGCGCGGCCCGCAGCTCCTGCTCGGGGTGGCGGGGCAGCTGCCCGGCCCGCCAGGCGACGAACCCGTCCGGCCGCACGAGGACCGCGCCGCCGGCGGTGACGCCGTAGGCCGCGGCCCACCGGTCGTCCGGGTCGTCGAACTCGAAGCCCACGCGGTGGACGTCCACCGCGAGCCCGAGCGCCGCCGCGGCCGCCTTCGCCGCCGCGACCCAGCCGACCCCGGCCGGCCCGGCCAGCACCGTGAACGACCCGGTAAACAGGTCCAGTGTGGACAGTCCGGCGCCGCCCTGCTCCAGCCGCACGTGCGGCGCCCGCAGCCCGGGTTCGCCGCTGGGCGTGCGCGGGTCCTCGACGGGCCGGCCCGCGCCGGCCGTCCCGGCGAGGACCGCCGACGAGCGGTACCGGTACCCGAAGATCATGGCCAGGTCGTCGGCCTTCGTCTTGTCGCCCGCGCCTTCGTGGCGGTCGTGGAGCAGCTGCATCGCGCTTTCGAGCGTCAACCGGGCGACCGGCCGCCGTTCGTCCTCGTAGGTGTCGAGCAGCTCGTCACCGGCGCCGTCTTCGAGCACGGCGGCGAGCTTCCACGCGAGGTTGTGCGCGTCGGCGATGCCGGTGTTCGCGCCGTAGGAGCCCGACGGCGGCACGACGTGCGCCGCGTCGCCGGCGAAGAACACCCGCCCGGCCCGGTAGCGCCGGGCGACCCAGCCGCCGATGGTGGTGGTCGTGACGATCCGGTCGGACCCCGGCATCGACGGCACCAGCCGGATGTCGACGTCCGGCAGGCCGATCGCCTGCCGCGCCAGCTCCACGCAGTGCTCCCGCGTGAAGTCGGCGACGCTCTCGCCCAGCTCGGGCCGGTAGGGCACGGCGAGCGCCCACCGCCCGAACTCCCGCAGCGGGATCAGGGTCGAGCCCTTCGTCGGCCGGTCCAGGTAGGCGAGCAGGAACCGGCGGCCCTGCAGCGCGGCCCCGAGGTCGGCGTCGAACACGAAGTTCGCCACCTCCAGGAGCACACCCGGCCCGTCGGCGCCGACACCGAGCCGGTCGCGCAGCCCCGCGCGGTGCCCGTCGGCGGCGACGACGTAGTCGGCGTGGAGCCGGTGGTGGACCCCGGTTTCCAGGTCGCGCACGACCGCCGTGACGCCGTCGCCGGCGTCGGTCAGCGCGACCAGTTCGGTGCCGAACCGCACGTCCGCGCCGCTGGCTTCGGCGCGGGCGCGCACGATCCGTTCCAGTTCGTCCTGGTCGATCATCTCCCAGTCCGCCGGGCTGAGGGACGCCGGCGGCCGGGCCTGGGCGAGCACGTCGAACCGGAAGTACTCCCGCCCGGCCAGGGTGTCCGCGCCGATCATGTCCGGCATGTCGGTGAGGATCGACGTCCGGTCCCGGATGGCCTCGGCGAGCCCCAGCGCGCGGTAGATCTCCATGGAGCGCGGGTTGAACGCGCGCGCCTGGGGCAGCAGAGCCGTGGACGGGTGCCGTTCGACCAGGATCGGGCGAACCCCGAGCCTCGCGAGAAAGAGCGCCGTGGACAGGCCGGTGATGCCCCCGCCCACGATGAGCACCGCTGTCTCGTGGTTGCCCGGCCCGGTCATCGCGCCGAGGCCCCGGCCTTGTGCTCGTCGGCGGCCGCGGCCGGCCGGCCCGCGGCCTTCTTGCCCGGCAGGGCGGTCGTGAACAGCAACGCCAGCACCAGCACGCCGACGCTGACCGCGATCGCGCTGACCGTGGCGGACTCGAACCCGCTGCCCAGCCGCGAGAAGAACACCGTGCCGAACAACGCGATCCCGGTCGCGGTGCCGAGCTGGACGGTCGTGTTCACCAGCCCGGACGCGGCGCCCGCCTGCTGCATCTGGATCTCCGACATCGAGACGCCGAACAGCGAGTTCAGCACCGCGCCCATGCCGAGCCCGAAGCCGATGACCGGGGCCAGCAGCGCCCACACGTTCAGGTCGTGGCCCAGTTGCTGCACCAGGACCGCGATCGCGACCAGGCTGGCCAGCAGCACCACGATCGCCCCGGCGGTGAACGCCCGCCCCAGCTTCGGGGCCAGCTGCATGCCCAGGACGTTGCCCACGACGATGCCGATCGTCGACGGCGCGAACGTCAGCGCGGCCTGCAGCGGCGAGAACCCGAGCCCGAGCTGCAGGTGCAGCGTCAGGATGAAGAAGACGCCGACCGCGGTGTTGATGCAGAGCATGACGGCCTGGCCGCCCGAGAGGCTGCGGTACTTCAGCAGCGCCGGCGGCACCAGCGGCTCGCCGCCGCGCTTGGCCTTGATCCGCTGGTGCAGCGCGAAGATCGCGAGCAGCGGGATCGCGGCCGGCATCAGGTAGATCGACCACTTCGGCCAGCCCAGCTCACGGCCCTGCACCAGCGGGTAGAAGATCGCGAAGAGCCCCGCGGTCAGCAGCAGCAGGCCGCTGAAGTCCATGCGGTGCCGGAAGAACCCGGGCCGGCTCGGCATCGTGATCAGCGCGCCGACCAGCGCGAGCACGCCGATGGGCAGGTTGATCAGGAAGATCGCGCGCCAGCCGATGCCGAACAGATCGGCCTGGGTCAGCACGCCGCCCAGCAGCGGCCCGGCGAGGCCGCCGATCGGGAACGCGCCGGCGTAGTACGTCATCGCCTTGGGGCGTTCCTTCTCGTCGAACTCCGCGTGGATGAACGACAGGACCTGCGGCACCATCAGCCCGGACCCGACGCCCTGGATCACCCGCGCGGCGATCAGCACCTCGACGTGCCCGGCCAGGCCGGCGGCCAGCGACGCGCCCGTGAACACGACCATGCCGGCGAGGAACAGCTTCTTGGTGCCGTACCGGTCACCCAGCCGGCCACCGGTGATCAGGGTGAGCGCGAACCCCAGCGCGTACCCGGCCGAAATCCACTGCAGCGCGGAATCCCCCGTGCCCAGCTCCCGCTGGATGGTGGGCAGCGCCACCGCCACGATCTGGTTGTCGATCATGTCCACCAGGACGGCCAGAACCGCGACCGCCAGTGCCCACCACCTGAGCGGGTGCTTCTCCACGACGTACTCCTTTTCCCACAGTGAACTCTCGTCTGCACTCATAATCAACGAGACGACTCACAGTGTCAACTACTTGTTTGATTAAGTCGATCAAGAGGTTGGGCAGGTCATCCGCGGCTACAGCCGATGACCTGGTCAAGGCACAAAAAAAGCCGCTCGCACCGGCCGGCGGCCGGTGCGAGCGACAAGGGCCGGAGGCGACTGCTTCGTCGCGGGAACTGCCAGCGGGACCTACCAGACGACGGGGACCTCGTGCGCACCGTAGATCTGCATGTCGGTGCGCATCGGGATCTCCTCCAGCGGCACGGCCAGCCGCAGCCCCGGCAGCCGCTGCGCCAGCTTGGCGAACGCGATCCGCATCTCCATCCGGGCCAGCTCCTGCCCGAGGCACTGGTGCGCACCGAAGGCGAACCCGACGTGCCGCTTGGGCTTGCGGGTGACGTCGAACGCCTCGGGGTGCTCGAACTGCGCCGGGTCCCAGTTCGCCGACTCGGTCGAGAGCAGGATCGGGTCGCCGGCGCGAATCTGCTTGCCGCCGAGCTCGAGGTCCGTCTTCGCCGTGCGCGGCAGGCAGAACGGGCCGACCGTGAGGTAACGCAAGATCTCCTCGACCGCGCGTTCGGCCAGTTCCGGTTGCCGGCACAGGGTTTCCCACTGCTCGCGGTAGTGCAGCAGGGTCAGCGCGCCGAGCCCGATCATGTTCGCGGTGGTCTCGTAACCCGCGATCATCATCAGGTTCCCGATGGCCACCAGCTCGTCGTCGGTGAGCGGGACGCCGTCGTCGGGCACGGCTTCGATGAGGTTGCTCATCAGCCGGCCGTCCGGGTGCGCGCGCTTCTCGTGGACCAGCGCGCGCATGTCGTCGGACATCCCGGTCATGGCGTCGAGCAGGCCTTCCTTGGTCCGCTCGAGGCTCATGATGACGTGCGTGCGTTCCTGGAACAGCTTGCTGTCCTCGTACGGCATCCCGAGCAGCTCGCAGATGACCAGCGACGGCACCGGCGTCGCGAAGTCCGTGATCAGGTCGGCGGGCGAGCCGCCGGCGACCAGGACGTCCAGCTGGTCGTCGACGATCTTCTCGATCCGCGGCACCAGCGACTTCAGCCGCTTCACGGTGAACATCCCGGTCATCAGCTTGCGGTAGTGCGTGTGGTCCGGCGGGTCCATCCCGATGAACGACACGCCGAACCCGGACGCCAGGTACTCCTCGGGGCTGAGGGTGACCGACGTGACCGAGGTCTGGAACTTCCGCTGGGCGCTCACGTCGGGGTGCACCAGCACCGTCGTGACGTCTTCGAAGCGGGTGACCAGCCAGCCGGTGTTCCCGTCCGGCAGGGCCACCTCGCTGACCGGGGTCTCCTCGCGCAGCTGCGCGTACTCGTCGGGCGGGGCCAGCGGGCACCGCCGGGTCATCGGCACGGGCTTGGGCTGGGTCTGGGTCATCGGCTTGCTCCTTCCGCGGATCGCGGGTCGGACGGCGTGGTTCAGATGTCGAGGGTGATGCCGTAGTGCGTGAGCCAGGTGTTGAACTGCAGCGCCATCTCGACGTTCATCCGGCTCGGCCAGTCCTGCGAAACCCCCTTGGGGTGCCGGAAGACCTCGTCGACGGACGCCTGGTCCAGCAGCGGCCGGATCGGCGCGTTCGGGTCGGCGAGCGTCTCGGCGAGCAGCCCGTGCAGCGCTTCGGTGTAGGCCGGGTCCTGCGTGACGGGGTAGGGCGCCTTGCGCCGCTCGAACACCGACTCCGGCAGCAGGTCCTTCACGGCGGCGCGCAGGATGCTCTTCTCGCGGCCGTCGAACGACTGGAACGCCCACGGCGCGTTGTACATGTACTCGACGAGCCGGTGGTCCAGGAACGGCAGCCGCGCCTCGAGCCCGCACGCCGCCGCCAGCCGGTCCCCGCGTTCCAGCAGCATCGGCAGCCAGCGCATCAGCTTGACGTAGCGGACGTTCCGCATGATGCTCTCGAACTCGCTTTCGCCCTCCTGGTGCGGGGTTTCGCGCAACGCCTGGGCGTAGTTCTCGCGGTAGTAGCCGTCCATGTCGAGCTTCTTCAGGAAGCCGTCGTCGAACAAGCCGCGGCCCTGGCCCTTGACGCAACCCGGCACCCGCTTCTCGTTGGCGATCCAGGGGAACGTGCCCGAGCGCACGAGCTCGTCGTCGTGCATCCAGCGGAAGCCGCCGAACACCTCGTCGCCGACCTCGCCGGTCAGCGCGACGACCGAGTGCTCCCGGGTCGCGCGCATCATCAGCAGGTGCGACGCGTCCATGTCGCCGGCCGTGGTCGGCATGTCCTGCGCGACGAGCGCGGCCAGCCGGACCTCGGGGTCCATCAGGTCGCGGGTGTCGAGCACGAGGTGGATGTGCTCGGCCCCGACGTGCTGGGCGAGCTCGTCGGCGAACGGGCCGTCCGCGGTGTCGCGGGTGTCGTCCGGCTGGAAGTTCTCGCTGTACCCGACGTAGGTGGTCGTGACGCTGCGGACGCGTTCGCCGTTCTTCTTCAGCCAGCCGGCCGCGATCCCGGTGACGGCGCTGGAGTCGAGGCCGCCGGAGAGCAGCGTGCACAGCGGGACGTCGGCGGTCAGCTGGCCGAGGACGATGTCCTCCAGCAGCTGCCGGGTGTGCGAGATGGTGTTGTCCAGGTCGTCGGTGTGCGGCTTGGCTTCGAGCTCCCAGTACGTCCGGTCGACGACGCCGTTGCGGCCGATCGCGAGCGTGTGCCCGGGCCGCAGCTGGTCCTGGTCGCGGAACACGGCCTCGCCTGGCAGCTTCGCCGTCGAGAAGACCTCGCGCAGGCCGTCGATACCGACGACCGCCTTGGTCAGCGGGTGCGTCAGCAGCGCCTTCGGCTCGGACGAGAAGATGACGCCTTCGGGCTGCAGGCTGTAGAACAGCGGCTTGATGCCGAACCGGTCGCGCACGAGCAGCATCGTCTCGGTGCGCAGGTCCCAGACCCCGAAGGCGTACATGCCTTCGAGGTGCTTGCCGCAGTCGGCGCCCCACTCGAGGTAGGACCGCAGCACGACTTCGGTGTCGCTGCGGGTGCGGAAGTGGTGCCCCCGCCGTTCGAGCTCGCTGCGCAGCTCCTTGAAGTTGAAGACCTCCCCGGAGTACGTCAGCACGGCGATCGTGCGCCCGTCCTCCTCCGCGAACATCGGCTGAACGCCGCCGGCCAGGTCGATCACCGACGTCCTGGTGTGCCCGATCGCGACGTTCCGGGAGCACCAGACCCCGCGGGCGTTGGTGCCGCGGTGCTTCTGGGCCTCGTTCATCGCTTCGATCGTGGCGCGTTCCCCGGACAGGTCACGCCCGAAGTCCACCCAACCGGCGATACCACACATGCTGGCCTCCATCTGGTCGTTCGGCTGTGGCCGAGCCTGTCGACCACGGCTCGAACCCGCCTCGACAGCACCTCGGAACGACTTCCGAGGTGGACCGGATGTCCGTGAAGGACTCCTTCACGGCTCTTAAGGCAGGTAAGGAGTCCTTCACGGCTTTGCCCCGCTCAGGCGTGGTTGCGGAAGCCGAGCACTGTGCGCATGTAGATCGGCCAGAGGTACGGCGTCGCGTCGGTCTCCCCGCCGAGCAGTTCCTCGGCGTAGCACCGCGCGATCGGGTGGAACTCGAACCGCACCGGGCCCTCGTCCACCACGTCCTTCTGGATGCGCAGCAACCCGTGCCCGACGAGCCGGGCCAGCAGCGCCTCGGCCCGTTTCGGCGGGCAGTCGAGCCGCACCGCGACCTCGACCGCGGTGAACGAGCTCGCGCCGAGCGTCGGCAGCAGCCGGAACGCCGTCTGGGCGTGCGACGGCACCGACCGGTAGCTGCCGGCCAGCCGCGCCCGGACGTCGAGCTGGTTGAACTGCAACAGGTCCAGCGGCCGGTTGCTGGTCTCCAGGTGCTGCCGCATGTTCCGCACCGGCCACCCGGGCACCGACCGCAGCCGCGCGCCGATGCACCGCACCGCCAGCGGCAGGTACCCGCACAGCGCGACCAGGCTGCGCGCCTCGTCGCGCTCGGCGGCGACCCGGTCACGCCCGACGATCACGGCGAGCATCTCGAGGCTCTCCTCGCCGGTCAGCGGTTCGAGGTCGATGGTGTGCGTGCCGGCCAGGCCCTGCAGGCCGGAACACGCGGTGGCCACGGCGGCGCACCGCGGCCCGGCGGGCAGCAGCGGCTGGACGTCCGCGTCCGAGGTGACGTCGTCCAGCACGACCAGCACGTTGCGGTCGACGCTCCAGGTCCGGAACATCGTCGCGCGCTCGTCGACGCTGTCGGGCAGCCGCTCACCGGGGAACCCGATCGACCGCAGGAACTGGCCGAGCACCTCCTTCGGGCCGGCGCCGGCCGGGCCGCCGAGGTTCGCGTAGAACTGCCCGTCGCCGAACGCGGACCGCAGCCGGTGCGCGACGCGGACCGCGAACGTCGACTTGCCGACGCCGGGCATGCCCATCACCGACACGATCCGCAGCCCGTCGTCCGAGCGTTCGGCCGGGGAAAGCCACTGCACGGCCGAGCTGATCAGCTCGGCGCGTCCGGTGAAGTCGGCGATGTCGTTGGGCAGCTGCGCGGGCGCGACGAGCTGCACCCGCTCCGCCGGGACCTCGGGCGCCGGGCGGGCGTCGGCGGTCTCGGTCAGCAGCGAGCGGTGCAGCCGCTGCAGGTCGGGCGACGGTTCGAGGGCGAGCTCTTCGACGAGCCGGCCGCGGAAGCGCCGGTAGACGTCGAGGGCCTCGTCACGGCGCTGGCAGCGTTGCAGGGCGAGCATCAGCTGGCTGTGGAACCCCTCGTGGAGGGGCTGGGTCATGGTCAGTTCCTTGAGCTCGCTGACCAGGCCGCGGTGCCGGCCCAGCTGCAGGTCCGCCTCGATCCGGCCCTCCAGCGCGCGCAGCCGGCTCTCCTCGAGCCGGACGGCGTACGCGCTGAGCAGCTCGCCGGTCTCGACGTCGCTCATCGCGGGGCCGCGCCACAGCCGCAGCGCGTGCCGCAGCAGTTCGGTGGCCTCCCCGGGTTCGCCGCTCTCCAGCGCCGCGCTGCCCTGGTGCGCCAGGTGCTCGAACTGGATCTTGTCGACGGCCTCGGCGGCGATCTCGAGCCGGTACCCGTGCCACCCCGTGTGCAGCCCGGCGGGTTCGTGCCCGGATTCCTTGGGGAACAACGACTTCCGCAGCCGGTGGATGTAGGTCTGCACGGTCACGTGGGCGCTGCGGGGCGGGTCGGCGCCCCACACTTCGTCGACGAGATCGGTCGTCGACACGAACTGGTTCGCCCGCACGATCAGCAGCGCGAGGATTTCCCGGAGCTTGGGCGCACTCGGCGTGATGTCCCGGTCATCGGACAGCACGCACAACGGACCCAATAGTTTGAATTGCAGCAACACGCCGAACATCCCCCAGATGACGATTCCGTCAGCCCGGTTTCCCCGACGTCCGGAAATGTGTTGCGATCACCCACGAAAGCGAGTACGGAATCGGCACCTCCCCCAAGCCGCCGCACCGCACATCGTTGTTTATCGCAGGTAGTTTTTCCGCATCCGGAACAGCGTCCGGACACTCGAATTCCGCATAGACCACCACCCCAGGCGACACATTCGTAGATCGACTTGTGCCGAAAGCAGATTACCCGCCGTCGTTGCCCGAGGTCAACCCGCGTACGCTGCGCAGCGTACGCGAACAGACACACCGTCGAAACCCTCGAACGGCCGTCTTCAAGGGCGGATTCACGCGCCGGCAATAAGCCTGATATGCCTGGTTCACCTGGCGCGAGTGCTCACATTCCGACAAGTTCGAGGCGCGGCTTTGCGCCGTTCGGAGCACTGCCGGCCGGATGATCAAGCCCACGGCAATTCATGATCACCACCCCGGCACCCGAGAGCACCATAAGCATCTTCCGATCAGCCGAACCGCTTTCTCGGATTCCGCTCGAGCGCCACTCAGCCGAGAACCTCGCGCAGCCGCGCGGCGAAGGCCGCCGGCTGACCGGCATAGCCGAATTCGCCGCCGAGGAACCCGCCGTGGTGACTCGGGAACACGGTGGCCCGCTGCCCCAGCAACTCCGCGGTCGCCACAGCCGTCCGCCCGGTGAAGACGCTCAGCGATTCCTCACCGACGGCGATCACCACCCGCGTCGACGCCGCGGCGAGCGCGTCGACATCGGGCCGGTAGTCGCTGACGGCCCAGGACCGGTCGGACAACAGCGGATCGTCCCGCCGCCCGTCGTCATCGGCAGGTATCCCGAACTGCACGGGATCGGCGGCCGGCTGCGCGAAGTACGCATCGGTGTACTCGCCGGGCCACGACGTCATCCCGATGAAGGCGGCCATCCCGGCCCCGGACCCCTTGGCAAGATAGGCATCGGTCACGGCGTTCCGAGCCCGCTCGGCGGCCGCGGCATCGGGAACGACGGAGAGCAACGGCGGCTCGTGCGCCACGAGCGTCCGCACATCATCCGGATAAGCGGTCACGAGCGCGAGCGCGGTCACGGCACCCCCGCTGCTCCCGAAGAGATCGACAGGTCCGCCCCCGACCGCCCCGATGACGGCGTGCACATCCCGGGCTTGAACCTCGGGCTCAAGCTCGACCCGGCCGTCCTTCCGCACACTGCGCCCGATCCCCCGCGGGTCATAGGTGACCACGGTCCGCTCGGGAAAGAAGGAAGCAAGGGTCGCAAACCCGTCGGCGGCCATCGGCTGCCCGACCATGAAGAGCGGCGGCTGCGCACTGTCGGCAGGAGCGGGCCCGTGCACGTCGAAGACAAGATCGGCGTCGGCCGTCTCCAGCGTGTGCGTCGTGGCCATGGGAAATCCTCCTGCGTCGACGAACTGCCCGGACCCTATGTCAGCCGACGGTGCCGGCTAAACCACCCGGCCGCACCGGACGTGGTGAGCGTGATGGCCAACCCGGCGGACGGAGCACGATGATCAAGAAGATCCTGGCGGCGGCAGGCGCGGCGGCGATCGCCGTGACGGGTTTGACCCCCGCGGCGTCAGCGGAGGTCGCGGCGGCACCGGACTGCCAGCACGGCAGTTCCTACGGGATCGTCGTGGAGAAGGTGAACCTGACGATCGGCACGACCGTCATCGGGCGGATCGACCTCTGCCGCGACAGCGGCTACCAGTACTGGGGCTTCGTGCTCTTCAACAAGCCGGCGACGGCGAGCCAGTACGGGCAGGCGGCCATCGTCCGGTACGACCAGGTCGCCTACTTCAGCGACGTCGACTGCGACAGCCCGGGCGGCAATCAAAAGGTGATGCCGGGTCAGACCCGCTGCTGGACCCCGAAGTACGACGGCCGGGCCGGCCGCTGGAACTTCGCCGCGGTCGGGTACTTGACGAGCAGCCACACCGGCGACGTCCTCGCCGCCGAGACGACGATGATCCAGCGCTGAACCGGCGGCCGGGCCGCGCGGCCGCTGGGCAGGACGGTCCTTGGCGCGACCGAGCGGCCCCGGCAGAATTCGCCGGATGAGACGACGGCTCGGCTTGCCGGTCCTGCTGGCCGCACTGGCCGTGGCGACCAGCGGATGCGATCCGATCGACGTGGCGACCCCGTCGTCGTGGACACCGCGGCCCGCGCCGACCGTCTGGCCGTCGATCCGGGACCTGACGCACTACCTCCCGACCGAAGCCGACGGCCGGTTGTTCGGCTTCAGCCTGACCCGCGCCGGCCCGCTGGTTTCCGAGCCGCCGCCGGCGCTGCTGCGGGTCTGCGACCTCCCCCAGCCGTGGGACGCGCTGGTGCGCTACGGCGCGGCGCTCACCTGGCAAGCCGACGGCCACGAAGTCCGGCAGGTCATCATCGCCTACGGTCGTGTCTCCGCCCGGGAGGTGCTCGACGCGATCCGGGCCGCCCTGGAGTCCTGCGGCAGCTTCACCTACGAAGGCACCCGGTACCACCGGACGAGCACCATGGGAACCAGCGCCGCCGACGCGGCCGAGGCCCACGAGGTGTTCTGCGCCGACAGAGCCCCGAAAGCCCCGCCCGAACACTGTTTCGCCCTGCTGGCGAGCCACGACCGGCTGACGCAGCTCGCCGTCTCCGGAGCAGGCGAGGACTCCCGCGACCAGCTGGACGCACTCACGAAGGTCATCAGCCCGTTCGCGATCGCCGTCGCCCGGACCTGATCGAAACAAGAGGAGCCGCCAAGGGGGCTCGAACCCCTGACCTTCTGTTTACAAGACAGATGCTCTACCAGCTGAGCTATAGCGGCCTGGCGCCGCGGCGCCGCTCGCAGTCTACCGGGCCCGTGCCGCGCGCCCGGTACAGCCACCCCGGCCGGCCCGTCTCGAAGATCGGGACGACGGCGCCGCCCACCGCGAGCCGGACACGCCTCGAACTGCACCAATCCCCTGGTCAGGACAAGATGATCAGAACGTGGTGGACGCCACTCCATGATCCGTGCAACGGTCGGGGGACGGGCGTCGATGGTCCTCGGGAACGAGCGAGGAGGTGGATGGATCATGACGATCAACGAGCGCACCAACGGGGGCAAGGCGACCAGATGGCCCCTGCTGGAACCGCCCGCGCAGAGACCGCGCACTCACCGGCCGAACCTGTTGCGACGCCGTCCCTGGCACGTTCTCGAAGCGCCCACCGGGGAGTTCCCGGCGGTCGACGCCGAGGAGGCGATGGGGCCGCAGCTGCCCGACGACGCCACCGTCAACTTCGTGCTCGACCTCTCCCTCCGCCTCGGCGAGGTGCAGATGGCCAGCGGCGCCGGCGCCTCGGACGTCAGCGCGACGATCATCGCCATCACCGCCGCGCTCGGGCTGCCGCACTGCGAGGTCGACGTCATCTTCACGTCGATCACCGTGACCTGCCACCGCGGCACCGACCTCGCGCCGGTGACCGCGCTGCGCGTCGTGCGCAGCCGCAGCCTCGACTACACGCGGCTGACCGAGACCGAGAAGCTCATCCGCCGGATCGTCCGCGGGCACCTCGGCGCCGAGCAGGCGCAGACCGAGCTGGAGCGGATCTCGCGGGCGCCGCACCCGTACCCGCGCTGGGTCGCGACGCTGGCCTGGGGCGGGGTCGCCGCGTTCATCACCATCCTGCTCGGCGGCGGGCCCGACATCGCCGTCGTCGCGTTCGTCATCAGCGGCGTGATCGACCGGATCGGGCGGTTCGTCAACCGCTACTCGCTGCCGTTCTTCTTCCAGCAGGTGATCGGCGGCCTGGTCGCGACGCTGTCCGCGATGACGATCATGCGGACCCACGTCCTGACCACCGACAAACCGACGCTCGTCGTCGCGGCCGCGCTGACCGTGCTGCTGTCCGGGCTGTCGACGGTCTCGGCGGTGCAGGACGCCATCACCGGCTACAACGTCACCGCCGCCGGCCGCACCACGGAAGTGGTGCTGATGTCGGCCGGCCTGATCTCCGGGGTCGTGCTGGCCCTGCGGATCGCCGTGATGCTCGGGCTGCCGCCCACCCCGCTGCCCGACGTCCCCACCTCCACACCGCAGCACCTGCCGCTGGTCATCCTCGGCGGGGCCGGCGCCTCGGCCTGCTTCGCGCTCGCGTCCTACTCCAAGATGCGCGCGACGCTGGTCGCGATGGCCGCCGGCGCGATCGGCGCGGCCGTCTACGGCGGGCTCACGGTGATCCAGCTCGACGGCGTCAGCTCGTCCGCGATCGCCGCGACGCTGGTCGGGTTCTGCGGCGGCGTGCTCGCGCGACGACTGGGCGTCACGCCACTCGTCGTCGCCGTGTCCGGGATCACTCCCCTGCTCCCGGGCCTGTCCACCTATCGTGGTCTATACCAAATCGGGGTCGAGCCGAACGGCACTATCTCGACGCTCATGACGGCGGTCGCAATCGGGCTTGCGCTGGCAGCGGGCGTGGTACTCGGCGAATGGCTCGCTCAGCCGGTCCGCACCGGCTTGGGCAGGCTCGAACGCCGGTTCGCCGGACCACGCATGGCCGGTCCGCTCGAACCGGCCGATCGGCGCTTGGAGTAACCCGACGGTCACCGGCTGTTCATCGCTCACGCGATAGGGTTTCACTCTGGGGCCGCGACCCGGGACGCGAGGAGCGAGCACGTGACTGAAGCGACGAAGGAGAACTCGAACCAGGCGGATTTCGTCGTGGTGGCGAACCGGCTACCGGTGGACCTCGAACGCACGACCGACGGTGAACGCCGCTGGACGGCCAGCCCGGGCGGGCTGGTGTCGGCGCTCGAGCCGTTCCTCCGGTCGCGCAAGGGCGCGTGGGTCGGCTGGCCGGGCGTGCCCGACGTCGACGTCGAGGAGTTCGACGACGACGGCCTCGTGCTGCACCCCGTCTCGCTGAGCGCCGACGAGGTCCGCGACTACTACGAGGGCTTTTCCAACGCGACGCTCTGGCCGCTCTACCACGACGTCGTCGAGCGCCCGGTGTTCGACCGGGCGTGGTGGAACAGCTACGTGAAGGTGAACCAGCGGTTCGCGCAGGCCAGCGCCGAGGTCGCCGCCCAAGGCGCGACGGTCTGGATCCAGGACTACCAGCTGCAGCTGGTGCCGGCGATGCTGCGCGAGCTGAGACCGGACCTGCGCATCGGCTTCTTCCTGCACATCCCGTTCCCGCCGGTCGAGCTGTTCATGCAGATGCCGTGGCGCGCCGCGATCATCCGCGGCCTCACCGGCGCGGACCTCGTCGGCTTCCACCGCCCCGGCGGGGCGCAGAACTTCCTGTGGCTGTGCCGCCAGCTGATCGGCCTCGAGTCGACGCGCGGCGCGGTCGGCGTCCGGTCGCGGCCGGGCACCATGCAGGTCGGCGACCGGACCGTGCGGGTCGGCGCGTTCCCCATCTCCATCGACGCCGCCGGCCTCGACCAGCTGTCCCGCACGAAGGGCGTCCAGGAGCGGGCCGCGCAGCTGCGGCGCGACCTCGGCAACCCGAAGACCGTGCTGCTCGGCGTCGACCGCCTCGACTACACCAAGGGCATCGACCTGCGGCTGCAGGCGCTGCACGAGCTGCTGCACGAGGGCAGGCTCCAGCCGGACGACGTCACGTTCGTGCAGCTGGCCACGCCGAGCCGCGAGCGCGTCGAGCACTACCAGCGGATGCGCGGCGAGATCGAGCAGATGGTCGGGCGGATCAACGGCGAGTTCTCCCGCGTCGGTCACCCGGTCGTGCACTACCTGCACCAATCGGTCGATCGCACCGAGCTGGCCGCCTTCTTCTCCGCCGCGGACGTCATGGTCGTGACGCCGCTGCGTGACGGGATGAACCTCGTCTGCAAGGAGTACGTCGCCACGAGGCACGATCTGGGCGGCGCACTGGTGCTCAGCGAGTTCGCCGGCGCGGCCTCGGAACTCTCTAGCGCATTCCTCGTGAACCCCCACGACCTGGACGGGGTGAAGGATGCTCTGGTGGCTGCCATTACGCTCGACCCGGCTGAGGGCCGTCGCCGGATGCGCGCCATGCGTCGCCAGGTTCTCACTCACGACGTCGACCGTTGGGCGCGCTCGTTCTTACAAGCGTTGGGTGCCGAAGCGGTCGAGTGACCACACGACCACGCACGAGCTCCTGAGGAGGAGTGTTGACTGCCGAGGCCCTGCCCGCCGAGCTGCGGCGCGCGATCGTCCAGATCGCCCGTACTCCGCGACTGCTGGTCGCCTGCGACTACGACGGCACGCTGGCTCCCATCACGCTCAACCCGGACGAGGCCCGGCCGCTGCCGGAGTCCGTGGGCGCCCTCAGATCGCTCGCCGGTCTGCACGAGACGACCACCGCGGTCATCTCGGGCCGGGCCCTGCGCGACCTGGCCACGCTGTCGCGGCTGCCGTCCGAGGTGAACCTCGTCGGCAGCCACGGGTCGGAGTTCGACATCGGTTTCATCCACGCGCTGGACGACAAGGCGCGTGAGCTGCACCGACGTCTCGAAACCGAGCTCGAACAACTCGTGCTCGACGTGCCGGGGGTGTCGCTGGAGGTCAAGCCGGCCAGCATCGCGGTGCACGTGCGCCGCGCCGAGCACGAGGCCGGCCGCCGCGTGCTCGCGGCCGTCCACAACGGACCGTCGAAGTGGGACGGCGTCTCGACCACCGACGGCAAGGAGGTGGTGGAGCTCGCGGTCGTCCAGACGGACAAGGGCCACGCGCTCGACATCCTGCGCCACCAGGTGGGCGCGACCGCGGCGATCTTCCTCGGCGACGACGTCACCGACGAGAAGGCCTTCGCCCGGCTCTCCGGCCCCGACCTGGGCATCAAGGTCGGCGACGGCGAGACGCTGGCGGGCTACCACGTGCCGGACACCGTCGACGTCGCGCTGGTCCTCGGCTTCCTGCTGGAGGAGCGCCGCAACTGGCTGTACGGCGAGTCGGCGCCCCCGATCGAGCGGCTGTCGATGCTGGCCAACGAGCGCTCGGTCGCGCTCCTGACGCCGGACGCCAAGCTGACCTGGCTGTGCCACCCGGGCCCGGACGCGCCCGCGGTGTTCGCCGACCTGCTCGGCGGCGAGGGCGCGGGCCACTTCTCCATCAAGCCGCACCGCAACGGCCTCCCGCTCGGCCAGCGCTACCTGCCGAACACGATGACGGTCGAGACGCGCTGGTCGCGCCTGCTCGTCACCGACTACCTCGAGCCGGAGTGCGCGCCGCACCGGACGGACCTGGTCCGCGTCATCTCCGGTGAGGCGGCCGCGGCCGTGACGTTCGCGCCGCGGCCGGAGTTCGGCGGCGTGCCGGTGAGCCTGGAGATCACCGAGGGCGGCGTCAAGGTGCTCGGCACGTCGGAGCCGTTCGTGCTCTACGCGCCGGGCGTCGAGTGGACGATCACCTCGGACGGCCTGCACGACACGGCCACCGCGCTGGTGCAGCCGACGCCGACCCAGCCGGTCGTGCTGGAGCTGCGCTGCGGCACGCCGGACCTCGGGCCGCACGAACTGTCCGAAGTGGAGCGACGCGACCGCGCGGGCCGGTACTGGAGCGAGTGGACGTCGAAGCTGCAGCTGCCGAAGGTGCAGACCGACCTGGTGCTGCGCTCGGCGCTGACCCTGCGCGGCCTGGTCAACACCGACACCGGTGGCGTGCTGGCCGCGGCGACGTCGTCGCTGCCGGAGGAGATCGGCGGCGTCCGCAACTGGGACTACCGCTACTGCTGGATCCGCGACGCCGCGATGACCGTGCGGGAGCTCGTGCACCTGGGCTCGATCGAGGAGGCCGAAGGCTACCTCAAGTGGCTGCACGGCGTGCTCGCGACGCTGGCCGGCCCGGAGCGGCTCCACCCGCTGTACACGCTTTCGGGCAGCGTCATCGGCGCCGAAGCCGTCATCGAGTCGCTGCCCGGGTACGCGGGTTCGCGGCCGGTGCGCGTCGGCAACCTGGCCAACCACCAGGTGCAGCTGGACGTCTTCGGCCCGGTCGTCGAGCTGGTCGGCACGCTCGCCGCGGCGCGCGGCGAACTGCGTGACGAGGACTGGCAGATGGTGCGCGCGATGGCCGAAGCCGTCACGCGGCGCTGGAACGAGCCGGACCACGGGATCTGGGAGGAGCGGCACGTGCCGCGCCACCGGGTCTACTCGCGCGTCATGTGCTGGGTGACCATCGACCGCGCGGTCAAGCTCGGTGCGCAGTACGGCCGGGACGTGCCGGGCGCGTGGCCGCCGTTGCGCGACGCGATCGCCGCCGACGTGCTGGAGCACGGCTGGAACGACGAGGTCCAGGCGTTCACCACGGCCTACGACGGCACGGACCTGGACGCGGCGTCGCTGTTCGTCGGGCTCACCGGCCTGATCGACCCGGCCGACGAGCGCTTCCAGCAGACGGTGACCGCGATCGAGGCGGAGCTGCGCAGTGGGTCCACTGTGTACCGTTACCGCCGCGACGACGGCCTCCCCGGCGGGGAGGGCGGCTTCCACATCTGCGCGGCGTGGCTGATCGAGGCGTACCTGCTCACCGGACGGCGCAACGAGGCCCAGGAGCTGTTCGACCAGATCGTGGCGGCGGCCGGCCCGACGGGCCTGCTGCCGGAGCAGTACGACCCGATCGCCGAACGGTCCCTGGGCAACCACCCGCAGGCGTATTCGCACATCGGGCTCATCCGGTGCGCCAACTTGCTGGCGGCCAGTTAGCCCTTTCGGTCCGAACTGCCGTCAAGGCCACCTTGCAGGCGTCTCGCGCCCGTAAGGTGGCCTTGACGGCGTTCGGAGGTGATGCGGTGCAAGGAACGTTCGGGCAGGTCGAGTACGTGCCGCTGCCGCCCCGGTTCGCCGAGCGCGTGCGCTCGGGGTCGGTCGTCATCGGCTGCTCGATGATCGTCGGCACGGTCCTGCTGTTCGGCCTCACCACGTTCCTGCAGGGCATCATCCACGGCCACGCCTTCCCGGACTCGTTGCTGGGCAAAGCGGCGGCCGTGCTGCCCCCGCTGGCGGTGCTGGCGATGGCGGTACTGGTGCTGACGTGCCGCCGGTGCCTGCGCGGCGACTACCTCGTGATCGCGAGCGCCCAGTCGGCGCGCAACGCGTTCGTGGTCACCTACGTGCTGACGCTGATCCTCATCATCGGCGCGTGCGCGGTCCCGATCGTGTTCCACGTCTGGCACGAAACCCACGCGGCGCGAGCCCCGGACCTGCTCACGACGGTCGCGACGCTCGCCTTCGCCACCATGGGTTTCCTGGCGGGCATGTTCTACGTACGCCCCTCGATGCAGACGTTGCGGCGGTTCAGCGACCACCCGATCTGGTGAGCAATTCAGTCCACAGTGGACGGCTCAGGCCGCGTAGCCCTTCGGCGGGATGAGCGTCGCGAGCTGGTTGAACGTCAGCCAGTAGATCTGGTTGCCGCCGAAGCTGGCCGGGTCGGCGATCTTGACCGTCATGTCGGAGCTGTCGTAGCCGATCACCGTGAAGTAGTGGTAGATCGTGTAGTTCGGGTAGCCCGGCGGGTGGTTGTTCGCCGGGGCGACGATGTTCGCGACGATCGCGTAGCCGTTGTTGACGTCCAGGACGATGTCGCGCCACAGCAGGTCGCGCTGGGCCTGCGTCGGCGGGTCGTTCGGCATCTCCTTCGTCTCGTACCAGGAGGTGCCGAGGTCCTGGTTGAGGACGCCGGTGACCTGCCCGACCCAGTCGGTGCCGTTGGTGGTCGTGCCGAGCTGCGAGGCCAGCGTGGCCTGGCTCGGCACGTTCGACGTCCGGGCCGAGATGGCGATCCGGGTCGCGGCCGGTCCGCACCAGTAGCCGGTGTTCTGGACCTGGTACTGGACGTTCAGCACGGCCTCGGCCCGCTCGACGCCGTCGACGTGCGCGGGCGCGGCCATGGCGTCGACGAACCCGGGCGCCGGCACGACGTACTTCTGGGCCCCGGCCACCGCGGGCGCGGTGAGGAGCCCGGAAACGGCCATGAGCGTGACGAACCCCAGACGGAATCTGCGCATGACGATCCTTCCCCAGTTTTGACGCCGGTTGGCCAGCGCCGAACAAAGGGATGATCGCGACAAGAGCCGCCGTTTGTCTCGTACCGTCCCTGAACGGATCACGACGAAGGTAGGTTCGCCGTGAACGCCGGCGGCGCCTGCGGGCAACAGGGGGCATGCAGGTGATCCAAGAAGGTGCCGACGTCTGGGGGCACGACCGTCCCGACCTGGGCGGAGCCGACCCGGCACCGGTGTTCGCCAAGCTCTTCGACGCCCACGCCGGGCCGCTGCGGCACTACCTCGCCCGCCGGGCCGGCGCCGAAACGGCCAACGACCTCGTCGCCGAGACGTTCCTCGTCGCGCTCCGGCGCCGGGAGAGCTACCGGCCGGAACTGGGCACGGCCCGCTCGTGGCTCTACGGCATCGCGACCAACCTGCTGCGCCACCACGTGCGGTCCGAGCTGCGCGGCCTGCAGGCGACCGCGCGGCTGGCGCGCACCGGCGAGCTCAGCCACGCCGGGCACGACGGCCGCGTCGCCGAGCGGGTCGACGCCCAGGCCCGGGCGGCCCAGCTGGCCGGCGCGCTGGCGAAGCTCAACCCGGCCGACCGCGACACGTTGCTGCTCGTCTCGTGGGCCGGGCTCGACCCGGCCGAAGTGGCCGAAACCCTGGGCATCCCGCAGGGCACGGTGCGCTCCCGGCTGCACCGGATCCGCCGCTGGCTGAGAACCGCCGCCCTCACGACCACCACCGCCGCTCCCGCCGCGAAGGAGGCGTAGTCCCGTGACCGACGACAACATCCGGCAGATCTGGTCCGACGCCGAGCTGGACGCGGCGCTGGCCGACCTCCACGACGACGTCGGCGACGGTGATCTGACGTTCGCGCGCGCGTCGCTGCTGGCGGCGGCCGGCGCCGAGCCCGAAACGCCCCCCGCGCCGGCGGAGTCCCGCGGCGCGTGGCGGTGGATCGCGGTGGCGGCCGCCGTCGCCACGCTCACCGGCGGCCTGGTCGTCGCCACGCAGCTCGCCGACCGCGACCCCGCCCCGATCGCGCCGGCCGCCACCTTGCCCGGGCTCGACGACCTGCGTGGCGTGGACCTCCCGATCGGCCCCGGCGAGTTCCGGCTCACGACGTCGTCGTCGTGGATGGAGGCCGACAAAGGCTCGATCCCGAAGACCTACGTGGGGACGCAGACCGAGCTCTGGATCCCCGCCGACCCGGCCGGGGACTGGCACCTGCGCTCCACGCTCACGAACACCCCGGCCGGCCTGCAGGTCCCCACACCGCGGATGGAACCGGTACCGGTGCATATCACCGACACGACCGGCGCCGGCGGGATCTTCCCCGGGATGTACGGCGGCCCCGACTTCCTGGGTTCCTGGGACGCACCGACGGCGCTGTTCGTCACGAGCCTGCCCGCGGACGTCCAGGCGCTGCGCGCCCAGCTGATCGACGCCCAGCGTGGCTTGGGGACCCCGGTGCGCCGGGGCGAGGAGAACAGCCCCGGGGCGGCCGTCCAGATGGTGCGCAAGACGCTGGAGCTGGGCCTGGCCCGCGGTGACGTGCGGGTGGCGCTCTGGCGGGCGCTGGCCGGTGTCGACGGCATCGTGACCACCCCGGGCATGCCGGCCCCGGACGGCCGGATAGGCGTCGGCTTCACGGCGAAGGACGGCGGCTCGCTGATCGCCGACCAGGCCACGGCCCAGCTCATCGGCTACACGCTGCCGCTCAAGGAGCCGATCGGCGGGACGGGCATCCAGAGTTCGGAGGTGGTCCCGCCGGCCTCGTCGACGCCCAACGTGCCGAGGGCCCCGGACAGGACGGCGATCATGACCACGAATCTCCCGCCGCACTCGTCCCACCCGCCGGAGGAGCGGAACTCGATGGCGGAGAGCTACACGTACTCGATCACGAAGACCGACCACTGACCCGTGGTGGCCGGGCGCCCTGGGGGCGCCCGGCCATCGCGCCAACTCCGAAACGACCCGGCTCGGCCCGGCCCGGCCCGTCCTCGGGCCGGCGGCAGCACCAAGCCGGCCGCCGCCGAGGCGACGGCGTCAGCGAGCGTGGCTCGCCGCGTTCAGTGCGTCCGCTACGTTCGCCACCTCCAGCACCCGGATCCCGGCCGGTGGCTTGCCCGAGTCCGGGGGCACCAGCGCGTGCGTGAACCCCAGCCGCGCCGCCTCCGCCAGGCGGCGGCCGACGCTCGGCACGCGGCGGATCTCGCCCGCGAGCCCGACCTCGCCCACCGACACCAGCCGGGGCGACAGCGCCACGTCGCCGAACGAGGACGTCAGGGCCAGCACCAGCGCCAGGTCGGTGCCCGGTTCGGTGATCTTCATGCCCCCGACCGTCGCCACGTAGACGTCCTTGTCGGCGAGCTTCAGGCCGCCGCGCTTCTCCAGCACCGCCAGCACCATCGCCACCCGCGCCGAGTCGAGGCCGCTGACCGCGCGCCGCGGCTGGGGCGCCGACGTCGACGACACCAGTGCCTGGACCTCGCCCAGCAGCGGGCGCTTGCCTTCCATCGCGACCGTGATCGCCGTGCCCGGCACCGGCTCCGCCGTCTGGCTGATGAACAGCCCCGACGGATCCGGCACCCCGACGATGCCTTCTTCCACCAGCTCGAAGCAGCCGATCTCGTCGGCCGCGCCGAACCGGTTCTTGATGCCGCGGACCATGCGCAGCGTCGAGTGCTTGTCGCCCTCGAACTGCAGCACGACGTCCACCAGGTGCTCCAGCACACGCGGGCCGGCCACCGTGCCGTCCTTCGTGACGTGCCCCACCAGCACCACCGGCAGCCCGCGCTCCTTGGCCAGCGCGACCAGCCCGGACGTCACCGCCTTGACCTGGGTCACCCCGCCGGGTGAACCGTCCACCAGCGGGGACGCCATGGTCTGCACCGAGTCGACGATCAGCACGCCCGGCTTCACGTCGTCGACGTGCCCGAGGATGGCCGAGAGATCGCTTTCGGCGGCGAGGAACATCCGGTCGTGGACGTTGCCGGTCCGCTCCGCGCGCAACCGGACCTGGCCCGCGGACTCCTCGCCCGTGACGTACAGGGACCGGTCGACCGTTTTCGCCCATTGGTAGGCGACTTCGAGCAGCAGGGTCGACTTGCCGACACCCGGCTCACCCGCGAGCAGCACCACCGCGCCCGGCACCAGGCCGCCGCCGAGGACGCGGTCCAGCTCGGACACCCCGGTGCGGCGGGCGCGGGCGGTTTCGACGTCGACCTCGCCGATCGGCCGCGCGGGCGCGCTCGGCGCGCCGGCCGCGACGCGCTGGATCGCCGGTTTCCCGGCGGCCCCGCGTTCCGCGAACGAGCCCCATTCCTGGCACTCCGGACACCGGCCCAGCCACTTGGCCGCTTCGTAGCCGCAGCTCGCGCAGCGGTAGTTGACGCCTTTCTTCACCCCGCGAGGCTATCGGCGCCCACCGACAAAAACGGGGACCTATCCCTTGTCGTGCGCCGGCGCCGCCACGGGCAGCTCGACGGTGACCGGTCCGGCGTTCTTGAAGACGAACGTGACCTTCACGGTCTGACCGGGCCAGAGCGGCTGCTTCAGCGCGGGGAGCGTCACCGTGCCCTTGCCGACGGTCGCGGGGGCCGCGGTCGGCGTCGCACTGGTGGCGGGAGCCGCCGCGGAAGAGGAAGAAGAGGTAGCGGTACCCGTGGAGCCGGTCCCGGTCGCCGTCGGAGCTTCCGAAGAAGAGCTCGGCGTACCCGAGGAGGTGGGCTCCACCTGGTTGGTGGACTCGACCGCGTCGTCCGGGCCGATCACCAGGGAGTGCCCGGCGACGATGTCCTTCGAGCCGCCGACGGTCGCCTGCGTGCCGTCCTCGGTCGTCACCGAGACGAGCGAATCGTCCTGGGCGCCCTGGTTGACGATCGTCAGGGTCAGCGCCGGAGTCGCGCCGGCCGCGTAGCCCGGGCCGGACGTCGGGTACTGGACCGCCACGTCGCGCATCACGATGGTCTTGACCTGGGCGTGCGTGCCGTTGACGGCGGGCTGCTGCGTGTCGGTCTGGGTGATCTGGCCTGCCCCGCACCCGGCGAGCGCGAGCGCGGCACCGAGCGCCAGCACGCCCGCGCCGAGCACGCGACGATTCTGCAGCCTCACGTCGCAGTCCCTTCCCTTTTCACGGCCTCGTTCCTGCGAAGACTAGCCCGGAGCGATCTCCAGCGCGGAACCGGTCCGCGTTGTCCTCAAGATCAACCGTCCACAAAGGAATTCCCAATGGTCGCGCGGACCCTTCGCCATAACCTGCGTGAGCACGGGGATCCGACGTTTGTCAACCCCCGCCCAGGCCGCTGACCTGCGAGGACGAGTCCGGCCCGCTAGGTGGGCACTGGCGGACCGTGGTAGGATGGGGTCAGCGAAAGGGGCAGAGGACACATGGTTTTCAAGGTCGGAGAGACCGTCGTCTACCCGCACCACGGTGCCGCACTCATCGAAGCCATCGAGACCCGCGTGATCAAGGGCGAGGAGAAGAAGTACCTCGTCCTCAAAGTCGCGCAAGGGGATCTTACGGTTCGTGTGCCCGCTGACAACGCCGAGATCGTCGGTGTGCGTGATGTCGTCGGGCAAGAAGGACTGGACAAGGTTTTCGACGTACTGCGTGCTCCGCACACCGAAGAGCCCACGAACTGGTCTCGTCGGTACAAGGCCAACCTCGAGAAGCTCGCCTCCGGCGATGTGAACAAGGTAGCCGAAGTGGTGCGCGACCTCTGGCGACGAGAGAAGGACCGCGGACTTTCAGCCGGCGAGAAGCGCATGCTGGCGAAGGCGCGGCAAATTCTGGTCAGCGAGCTCGCGCTCGCGGAGGGCACCGACGAGGACAAGGCTGAAGTCCTCCTCGACGAAGTTCTGGAAACCGCGGCGGTCTGAGAATCTCATTCTGGTCAGGACGACGCTACGGACCGCAGGTGGCCTGCCTACGGTGACGTCGTGTCGGCCGACGGCTGAATAAGGTTCTCCAACCCCAGGGCGTCCTGCTCGACGGGCGAGCAGGTGCCTCTACGATCGCGAACCGATGAACGTCGCCGTGATCGTGACCGTCGCACACCACGCCTCCGACGGAGAGCTCGCTCTCACGCCGGTCCGTGGTGAAGCGCTACTCACGCACACCGTGCGGGGGCTGCTCGCAGTACCGGAGATCGATCTGGTTCTCGTGGCGGCCCCCCAGCGGTGTGCGCAAGTCTATTCACAGGTCCTCGAGGACCTCTCGTGCCGGGTCGTCCCCGGTTCGCTCCGGCAGGCCTTCGCCGTCGTCGAGCCCGAACTTTCCCGTAACTCCGTTCTACTCCTCCACGACGCCTTGCGGGCCTTCATTCCTGCGCAAACGGTGCGTGACGTGATCACCGCGGTCGGTGACGCGACTCCCGTCGTCGTCCCGGTGCTCCCGATGGCCGACACGGTGAAGGTGACCGACGCGGCCGAGCTGATCGTCGGCACCGAGGACCGCACCCGGCTGCGCACCGCCCAGACCCCGGTCGGCTACACCCTCGACGCCTTCCGCGTGGCGGACCTCGAGGCGGCCGTCCCCGAGGGCGCGGCGACCGTGCCGGGGCACCCGGACGCGATGCGCGTCACCACCGACTTCGAACTTTCCCTGGCCGAGGCGATCGCGGCGGCACCGAGCACGGAGGAGACGCTGTGAGGATCGGCAACGGGGTGGACGTCCACCCGATCGAGGCGGGCCGCGAGTGCTGGATCGCCGGGCTGAGCTGGCCGGGCGTCGACGGCTGCGCGGGCCACTCGGACGGCGACGTCGCGGCGCACGCCCTGTGCGACGCGCTGCTGTCCGCGGCCGGCCTCGGCGACCTCGGCGCGGTGTTCGGCACCGGCGACCCTCGGATGAACGGCGCCCACGGCGCCGACATGCTCGCCGAGGTCCGCGGCCTGATCGAGGCCGAGGGCTGGCGCGTCGCGAACGCGACGGTCCAGATCGTCGGCAACGCCCCCCGGGTGGGCAAGCGGCGCGACGAGGCGCAGAAGGTGCTCTCGGAGGCCGTCGGCGGCCCGGTGAGCGTCTCCGGCACCACATCCGACGGCTTGGGCCTCACCGGCCGCGGCGAAGGCATCGCGGCCTTCGCCACGGCACTGCTGCTGACGGCGGAATAGCCCCACGGGCCCACGCCGACCGGGTTGTCCACAGCCGGGCCGAGATGTGGACAACGAGGCCCCGCCTGTGACGTTTCCCGCTTTTCGTCGGAGGGTCCCGATACGCTGGAAGCGGGGCCGGTCCCCCGGAGAGGGCGGGGGTGCCTTCGGGCGGCGGCTTTGCCCGGCGGGGTCGTTCCGCAATGGCCGCGGCCTCGCAGCCGGCCCGCACGGCGGAATAGCCCCGCCGCCCGAGCACGTTCGGCGTGACATGGCCCTCACTCTCCCGGACGCCGTCCGCGCGCTCGTCGACGGCAAGAACTTCGCCACCGTCGCCACGCTCGACCCCGACGGCGGCCCGCAGACCTCCGTCGTCTGGATCGGCCTCGACGACGGCGACCTCGTGTTCAGCGCGACCGAAGACCGCCGGAAGGTCCGCAACCTGCGGCGCGACCCCCGCGTCGGCGTGTCGATCACCGACGCCGGCAACCCGTACCGGCACACCCAGCTGCGTGGCACGGTGACACTCATCCCCGACCCGGGCAAGACGCTGCCGAAGACCCTGAGCCACAAGTACCTCGGCGAGGACCCGCCCGCGGAGGGCGGCGACGTCGAACGGGTGATCGTCCGCCTGCGCGTCGCGAAAATCGCTGGCAACGTCAAATAGGGTCCGGACCATGGGTGTGACATTCAACGACGCGACCAAGGCGCTCCTCGACGGGAAGAACTACCCCGTCGTCGCCACCACCAACGCCGACGGCTCGCCGCAGAGCTCGGTCGTCTGGGCCCGCCGCGACGGCGACACCGTGGTCTTCGTGACCGTCCAGGGCCGCCGGAAGGAACGCAACATCCGCCGCGACCCCCGCGTGTCGCTCTCCGTCTTCGACCTGGCCGATCCGGAGAACTACGTCGAAATCCGCGGGCGGGCCGAGGTCACCGTCGACGGCGGCCGCGAGCTGAACGACGAGCTGGCCCACAAGTACACCGGCGAGGCCTTCCCGCCCGAGCCGGCCGACGTCGTGCGCGTGCTCGTCCGCGTTGTTCCCGAACACATCACAGGGCATTCGGCCTGACGATCCCGTTAGGCTGAAACCCATGACGATCAGGGCGGTGTTGTTCGACTACTCCGGCACGCTTTTCCGGCTCGAGCAGGACGAGACCTGGCTCACCGAACTGACCGACCACGCGGGCACGCCGCTCGACATCGAGGCCCAGGCCGAGCTGATGCGCCGGATGACGGCGCCGGTGGGCCAGGTCGTCGAGCTGGACGCCGACCACCAGCACGCCTGGCACCACCGCGACCGCGACCCCGTGCTGCACCGGAAGGTGTACCTGGAGGTCCTCAAGAAGTCCGGCGTGCCCCGGCCCGAGCAGGCCGTCGCGCTGTACGACCGGCTGATCGATCCCAGCCAGTGGACGCCCTACCCGGACACCGAGGCCGCGCTCAAGGCGGCGTCCGAGCAGGGGCTCAAGGTCGGCGTCCTGAGCAACATCGCCTTCGACATCCGGCCCGCGTTCACCGCCCGCGGCTGGGACGCCTACGTCGACGAGTTCGTCCTGTCCTTCGAGGTCGGGGCCATCAAGCCGGAGCTGGAGATCTTCCGCCGGGCCGTGCAGGCCCTCGGCGTCCCGGCCACCGAGACCCTGATGGTCGGCGACAGCGAGGAGGCCGACGGCGGGGCCCGCGCGCTCGGCTGCGAGTTCGCGCTGGTGGACCCGCTGCCGACGGCGCAGCGGCCGGATGCCCTGCTCACGGCGCTGAGCGCGTTCGGCGTCGGGCCGGACCCCAGCTAGCCGCCTGCGACCTCGCTCACGCCCACCCCGTACCCTTTCAGGGTGGCCCTACACCTTTTCGACACAGCGACCCGGAGCGTGCGGGAGTTCCAGCCCGCCCGTAGCGGAACGGCGTCGATCTACGTGTGTGGTGCCACCGTGCAGGGCGTGCCGCACATCGGGCACGTCCGCGGCGTCGTGGACTACGACGTCCTGCGCCGCTGGCTCGTCCACAGTGGACTGGACGTGCTGCTGGTCCGCAACGTCACCGACATCGACGACAAGATCCTGACCAAGGCCACCGAAGCCGGCCGGCCCTGGTGGGAATGGGGCGCGACGCACGAGCGCGCCTTCGAGACCGCGTACGAGCAGCTGGGCTGCCTCGCGCCGTCGGTCAGCCCGCGCGCGACCGGGCATGTCACCCAGATGGTCGAGCTGATGGAACGCCTCATCGAGAGCGGCCACGGCTACGTCGCGGATGGCGACGTCTACTTCTCGGTCAAGTCGTTCGACGACTACGGCAAGCTGTCCGGCCAGGTCCTCGAGGACGTCCAGCAGGGCGAGACGCCCACCCGCGGCAAGCGCGACCCGCGCGACTTCACCATGTGGAAGAGCGCGAAGCCGGGCGAGCCGTCGTGGCCGACGCCGTGGGGCGCCGGCCGGCCGGGCTGGCACCTGGAGTGCTCGGCGATGGCCACGGCCTACCTCGGCGCGGAGTTCGACATCCACGGCGGCGGCATCGACCTGGTCTTCCCGCACCACGAGAACGAGCGCGCCCAGTCGAACGCGGCCGGCGACGCCTTCGCGCGGTTCTGGCTGCACAACGCCTGGGTGACCATGTCCGGCGAGAAGATGTCGAAGTCGCTGGGCAACACCGTGTCGATCCCGGCGCTGCTGGAGCGCTACCGGGCCCCCGAGCTGCGGTACTACCTGGTCCAGCCGCACTACCGCTCGACCATCGAGTACTCCGACGGCGCGCTTTCGGAAGCCGCGCAGGGCTACCGGCGGATCGAGACGTTCCTGCGTCGCGCCGCTTCTTCCGGCGAGGTGGGGATCGGCACGATCCCGGCCGGGTTCGCCGCCGCGATGGACGACGACCTCGCCACCCCGCAGGCGTTCGCCGTGGTCCACACCACGGTGCGGGACGGTAACGCCGCCCTCGACGCGGGCGACACCTCCAAGGCACTCGAACTCGCCGCCGCCGTGCGCGCGATGACCGACGTGCTCGGCCTCGACCCGCTGTCCGCGCGCTGGTCCGAGGCGGGCGGTTCCGAAACGCCCACCAAACAGGCGCTGGCCGAACTCGTCGAAGGGCTGCTGGCCGAGCGCCAGCAGGCCCGGGCCGAGAAGGACTTCGCCCGCGCGGACGCCGCCCGTGACCGCCTCCAGCAGGCGGGCATCGTGGTGGAGGACACCCCTAACGGTCCACAGTGGACAGTCAAGTCCGACTGAGCCGTTCTCCATAACCGCAAGGACTTTTCAGCATGGCAGGCAACTCCCGGCGCCAGGGCGCCATCCGCAAGACGGGCACCAAGAAGGGTGCCGTCATCGGTTCCGGCGGTCAGCGCCGCAAGGCCCTCGAAGGCAAGGGCCCGACCCCGAAGGCGGAGGACCGTCCCGGGCACAAGGCCTACCGCCAGAACAACGCCCAGACCAAGCGCGACCAGGCGCGGCAGAAGAAGGCCGACAAGCCGGAACTGATCGCCGGGCGCAACCCGGTGGTCGAGGCGCTGCGCGCGGACGTCCCGGCGACCGCGCTGTACGTCGCGATCAACATCGAGATCGACGACCGCGTGAACGACGCCGTCCGGCTGGCCGGCGACAAGGGCATCTCGATCCTGGAGATCCCGCGCGAGGAGCTGGACCGCAAGACGAACCGGGCCGTGCACCAGGGCCTGGGCCTGCAGGTCCCGCCGTTCGAGTACGCCCACCCGGACGACCTGATGGCGGCGGCGCGCAACTCGGGCGAGGTGCCCCTGTTCGTCGCGCTCGACGGCGTCACCGACCCGCGCAACCTCGGCGCGGTGATCCGCTCGGCGGCCGCGTTCGGCGCCCACGGCGTGCTGCTGCCGGAGCGGCGCAGCGCGGGCATGACGGCGGTGGCGTGGCGCACGAGCGCGGGCACGGCGGCGAAGCTGCCGATCGCGGTCGCGACCAACCTCACGCGCCAGCTGAAGTCGTGGGCGAACGAGGGCCTGATGCTGGTCGGCCTGGACGCGGACGGCTCGGTCGAGATCGACGGGCTGGAGCTGGCGGCGGACCCGCTGGTCATCGTGCTGGGCTCGGAAGGCCGCGGCCTGTCGCGCTTGGTGCGCGAGACGTGCGACGCGACCGTGTCGATCCCGATGGCGGCGGGCGTGGAGTCGTTGAACGCGTCGGTGGCGGCCGGTGTGCTGCTGGCCGAGGTGGCGCGGCGCCGTCGTCTCGCCGGACGGATCTGAGCCCCACCTCCACGACCCACCTTCACGACGAGGAACCACCCACTCGGGTTAAGGTCACCATCGGATAAACCGAGGGGACCTGACCACCGATGTCATTCGTTTCGCCACTGTTCCTGTGGTACTTCATGCCGGCGGTGCTCATCGCCGTCCTGGTGTGCCCGCGGACCTGGCGCAACGGCATCATCGCGGTCGGCAGCCTGCTGTTCTACACGATCGGCGCCGGCCCGTTCGTGTTCCTGCTGCTCGGCTGCATGGTCGTCAACTTCATGGCCGGGCCGCTGCTGGAGGCGAGCCCGTGGGACGTCCAGGGCGTCCGGCGGCGGCGGATCCTCATCGCCGTCGTCTCGCTCGACGTCAGCGTCCTGCTGATCTGGAAGTACGCCGGGTTCGCGACGCAGCAGATCGCCGCCGTCTCGCACTGGTTCGGCGGCAGCCTGCCGGTCGCGAGCCTGGTGGTGCCGATCGGCATCTCGTTCTACACGTTCCACCACATCTCGTACGTGGTCGACATCTACCGCGGCGAGCGGCCGGCGCTGCGCAACCCGGTGTCGTTCGCCGCGTACATCGCGATGTTCCCGCAGCTGGTGGCCGGCCCGATCGTCCGCTACCGCGAGATCGCCGACCAGCTGCCCCAGCTGCGTTCGCACCGCCTGGACGACATCGCGGCGGGCTTCCCCCGGTTCGCGTTGGGCCTGTGCAAGAAGACGATCATCGCGGACTCCCTGAGCCCGCTGGTCGAGGCGTGTTTCAAGGTGCCGCCGGACCAGATGACGTTCGCGACGGCGTGGCTGGGCGCGATCGGCTACACGTTGCAGCTGTTCTTCGACTTCTCGGGCTATTCGGACATGGCGATCGGCCTGGGCCGCATGCTGGGCTTCCGCCTCCCGGAGAACTTCGCGCGGCCGTACTCGTCGGTGACGATCACGGAGTTCTGGCGCCGCTGGCACATGAGCCTGTCCCGCTGGTTCCGCGACTACGTCTACATCCCCCTGGGCGGCAACCGTCATGGAGCGGGCAAGACGTACCGCAACCTGTGCGTCGTGTTCGTCTTGACGGGCTTCTGGCACGGCGCCCAATGGACGTTCCTGGTGTGGGGCTGCTACCACGGAGCCCTGCTGGTGATCGAGCGCCGCTTCGGCCTGGACCTCAACCCGGCCAACCCCCGCCAGCGCTACCTCCGCAGAGCGCTGACCATGCTCCTGGTGGTGTTCGGCTGGGTCTTCTTCCGCTCGCAGGACATCGGCCACGCATTGGCGATGATCGGCCACATGCTGCTCCCCGACTTCGACGGCCTGGGCGCCGGAGTGGAACAGGCGTTCACCAACCAGCGCCTGGTCCTGCTACTGGCGGCCCTGGCGGTATTCGCACTACCAGCTCACCCGGTAACGGGCCCCCTGCTGGAGTCGTCCAGAAGCCGCCCGGCCACGGCACTGCGCATCGGCGTGATGACGGTGGGCCTGATCTACGCGGCCATCCTGATCGCGACGGGCACATTCAGCCCGTTCTTGTACTACCAGTTCTGAGCGGGAGCCCCGAACGATGACCGAGCCGACCGACCTGGCCAAGATCCCAGGTGTGATCCCCTACGTGGACCACCACACCGGACCAAGACGGCTGCTCACTCTGGAAATCCCCCACCTGGGCCACACCGTCCGCGCCTACGCCCCCATCGCCAGCGTCGACGGAAGACAGTACGTGGTCTCCTGGGGCTCGGTCACGTTCGAGATCCCCGCCGACCGCAACGTGCACGTCAGCGTCCACCTGCACACCAACAGCGGCCATGAGCACACGATCACGCCGTTCGCCTCGATCGTCCTGTCCGCCCACCCCGCGCCGCTGCGGCTGCTCGCCCAGTTCGCGCCGAGCCACGGCCCCCAGGGCTCGCTCGTGCCCCTCGGGTGAACCACGTGCTGGCTGCGCGCTACCTCCTCCTCACCCGGCACGGCGAAGCGACCCCCGACGAGGCCGGGCTCACCGAAGCCGGGCAGCAGCAGGCGGTTCTGCTCGGACGGCGGTTGCGCGAGCTGCCCGTCGCCGCCATCCACCACGGGCCGCTCGGGCGGGCCGCGCTCACCGCCGCCATCATCGGGGACCAGCTGCCCGGCGTTCCGCTCCACGTCGAAGCGGCGGCCGGCGACTTCGTGCCCTACCTGCCGAAGCGCGAGGAGCTGCCCGAGACGTCCGCCGACCGGCTGCTCGCCATCACCCGGCAGCTGCCGCCCGCCGACGAGGAGCTCGCCGCCGAGGCCGAACGGCGGTTCACCGGGCCCGTTCCCGGGAACGAGGCGCGGTTCGACCTCGTCGTCACGCACAACTACCTCATCTCCTGGCTCGTGCGCGCGTCGCAGGACGCGCCGCCGTGGCGGTGGCTCGCGCTCAACCACGGCAACGCGGCGCTCACCGTCATCCGCTACGTGCCGGGGCGGCCCGCCGCGCTGCTGGCGTACAACGACCAAGGTCATCTCCCGCCCGCACTGCGCTGGACGGGCTTCCCACCCGAGTTTTACCTTCCGTAACCGGTGAACGCGGAGCGTGTCCGGCACCGAAAACAGGTCTCGCCCGAATGGCCGAGCCTGTCACGATGGCCGGATGAGTTTCGTGCCTTCGCCCACGTCCGTTCGGCTGAGCGACTACCTCGCGGCCGACACCGTCATCGATCACGACCACCCGTCGATCCGGGAACGAGCCGACGCGCTCAGAACCCTGACGGACGGCCCGGCCGGGTACGCCGAAGCCGCGTTCCGGTTCGTGCGGGACGAGGTCGACCACGTCGTCGACGCCGTCGATCCGCGCGTCACCTGGCGGGCGTCGGACGTGCTGCACGAACGCGTCGGGATCTGCTACGCCAAGGCGCACCTGCTGGCCGCTTTGCTTCGGGCGCAAGGGATCCCGGCCGGGTTCTGCTACCAGGAGCTGTCCGCGCTGCACGGGCTGAATGCCGTTTACCTGCACGGCAGGTGGTCCCGACTCGACGCCCGCGGCAACCGCACGGGGGCCGGCGGGGAGTTCTCCCTCGACGTCGAACGGCTCGCCTGGCCCGTCGATCCCGCGCGCGGTGAACGCGACCACCCGGAGATCCACCCCGCGCCCGCACCGGCGGTCGTGGACTTCCTGATGACGGTCGTACCGGGAGCCGGCTGGTACGAAACCGGCCTGCCGGCCACGCTGGAACCCCAGGTTTAGCGGTATTTTCCGAAAACCCGGCAATTCAGTGAATTATTGCCGAGAGTGACGTCCCGGGCCAGCGCTTGTCCCCCGAATCTCTTATTTCGCGGTCCCCGAGACGCGCGTAAAGTGACTCCCCGCACTCGAACCGACACTTTACGCATTCGTCTGTTCGGGTGATTCGAGGGAGGTGAAGCACGTGGCCGCGGAAGGCGGACGCCTCCGCCGTACCCCACTGCAGGAGATCTTCTGGACCAGAACCAGCCTGCTGCTCACGGTACTCGTGGTGGTCGCCGGTCTCAGCCTGTGGCTGGCCGGCTTGATGGAACCCGGCACCGGGAAGAACCTGGTGACGTCGCTGGGCACCGGCACCCTGATCTCCGCGATCGTGGGGTTCGGCACCAGCCTGATCACCGCCAGCGCCTCGCAGCGGGCGCTGGTGACTCCGGTGATCGAAGAGAGCAGGCGCGCGCTGGAGGACCTCAGCGCCGAATACCGCGCGCTGAACAAGGAGTTCTTCCCCACCGACGTGTTCGAGGCGACGACCGATCCCGACCCCGCGTTCAACCGCGCGCTGATGGCCGACCTCGACGCGACCCGGCAGTACTTCTTCCGCGGCTTCTCCGGGCGGCACGCCGCCGCCCGCCTGTTGCTTTCCCGCACGGAACGCGAACTGCGGGCCGTGATCGCCGATCCGCGTGACGCGAGCTCGATCAGCGGGCGCGCCCGCTACCTGCTCCGCCGCGAGGCGGGCGACGTCGACTACGAACAGATCCAGACCCGGCTCGACGAAGAGATCCGGATCGGGCTGGTCGGCCTCTTCCTGGCGCGCAGCCGCTGCGCGCAGGTCGACATCACCGTGGTCGCCGACCCGCCGCTGGACCGGCTCGAGATGTTCGACGACAGCGTGTGGATGTCGCTCTACAGCGACGTACGCGGCGCCACGAAGCTGTACCCGCGGTCCCTGCGGTTCACCGAGGGTTCCTTCCTCTACAACATGGAGCGCGCCGAGTTCGTGCGCGTCTCGCAGTCCCGGACCGGCCGCCACTTCCGCATCACGTCCGCGACGACGCGGGCGGATTTCCTGGCGCTGTTCGAAAAGATCACCGGATCCCCGTTGTCCGAGGAGCAGTTCCGCGAGCTGGAAAGCAAGTTCCACGCCTTCCGCACGGAGTTCTCCGAAGTCGCCGAGCTAGGGAGCTGACCTTGCTCACCCGCCTGTCCCCGCTCACCGAACTGGCCACGCGCCTGCGCACGGCCGGGTTCCCGCTCGCCGTCGACTGGCGCACGGTCGACACCTGGTTCCGGTCGTGGGCCGACCACCCCGAGCTGCGGGAGGAGCTGCGCTCGCAGCTCCGCTCACTGTCCGCCGCGCAGGCCGCGAAACTGCTGCGCTCGTCCCGGGAAACCACGACCCATTTCGCGTGGTGCCTGCTCGATTCGCCGACCGACCCGTTTTCCTTCTGGCTGCACGAATACAAGCCGCAGCAGGACTGGCGGGAGGGGTACGCGGATTCCGTGCACAACCACAGGTACCACTTCTGCACCACCATTCTCCGGGGCAGCTACCTCCACGAAAGGTACGAGACGACCCACGACCCCGGCACCGGCCTGATCGACTCCGCGCACCTGCGTCGCCGGACGTTGTGCCAGGCCGGGGCCTGCGCCACCATGCTGGCCGACGAATACCACCGGATTCCCGAAGCGGCCCCCGGCACGATGACCTTCCTCGTGAAATCACGTCCGGTGAGCACGTTCAGCCTTTCCTACGATCCGACCAGCGGAATCGGCCATCGTCACGTTCCGGTCGAGGTCCGATTGGGGGAATTGGCGGACCGCATCTAGCTACACACCGGCGTCAGCGGCGCTTACCATTACTCCACCCGTCTGAATACCACGGCCGGGATCGGAGAGGTGTATGCGTACGCAGGAAAGCACGATCGACAACGTGACTCTCGACGCCGTCGAAAACCGGGTGCACCGGCTGTGCCGGCAGTACGCCGAGCGGCTGCCGTTCCACGGCTGGCACCACGTCAGCTTCGTCCGCGCGAAGGCGGCCGGCTTCGCCCAGCACAACGGCGCCGACCGCACCGTGGTGGAGGTGGCCGCGCTGGTGCACGACGTCAACTACCTGGTGCTCCGCAATTCGCCGGCCGCCGCCGGCAGCGGTCTCCGCGGGGAGATCCTCGCGGAGTGCGGCGTCGCGGACGGCGTGGCGAGCTGGATCGACGAGATCGTCGACGAAGCCGAGATGGCCACCCGCGGCCGCGACATTTCGCTGGAGGCACAGGCCTTGAGCGACGCGGACACGCTGTTCAAGGCGCTGCCGGTGACGCCGGTGGTGCTCGCGCACCGCTACCTGCGCGAGAACGGCCTGAGCCTGCGGGAATTGGCGGACAAGATCGTCGGCGAGCAGTGCGACGTCCACGACGAGGGGTACTACTTCTACAACCCCGAAGCGGCGGCGACGTACTCGCGCTGGGCGATGGCGAACCTCCAGCTGTGGCAGTGCATCAAGGAAGCGGTCGACGACCCGACGGTCGTGGAGCTGCTGGACGCGGTGCACGCGGTCGACGCGCTGGCGTCCTAACGCTGGCCGTAGCCCCGCAACCGGTCGACGACGTTCGCGACCTCGGGCGGCGGCAGCAGGCTCGGCCGGCCGGCGCTCTGCGCGAGCAGCCACACGCGGCACGCCCACTCGAGCTGCTGGGCGCGGTGGTAAGCGGCCTCGAGGCCGTCGCCGAAGGTGAGGGTGCCGTGGTTGGCCATCAGGCAGCCACGGCGCCCTTCGAGTGCTTCCAGAACGGCGGAGGCGAGCTCGGGCGTGCCGTAGGTGGCGTAGCGCGCGACGCGCACGGAAGGGCCGATGGTGGCGATGATGTAGTGGATCGGCGGCACCTCCCGCACGAGCGTCGACACGGCGGTGGCGTGCGGCGAGTGCGTGTGCACGACGGCGGTCACCGGCTCGTCGTCGGGATCGCGCGCGTCCCAGTAGACGGACAGGTGCATCGGCAGCTCACTGGTCGGCTGCAGCTCGCCGTCGATGACCTCCCCGCCGAGATCGACCACGGGGATGTCGGCGGGGGTCATCGCGGAGTAGGCGACGCCGGTGGGCGTGACGGCGACGAGGTTCCCGGCGCGCACGGAGACGTTCCCCGAGGTCCCGACGACGAGGCCGTCACCGACCATCCGCCGGGCATAAGCGCAGACGGCGGCCCGCTCGGGCTCGAGGATCATGCGCGGGTCCCGTCTCGTGAGCTCACGCCCACCACTCTGGCCCACGCGCAGCCCCCACCACTCCCTGGGGGGCGTCCCCTGTCCAGTCTATCGGTCCTGACCTGCAAAAACGGGGTCTCCGGAAATCTGTGGACAACCGGACCCGATGTGGATAACTACGCCTTCGCGGCCGGCGCGGGAGCCGGAGCCTTGGCAGCGGGCGCCGGAGCCTCAGCCTGGGGCTTGGCAGCGGGCGTCGAGGCGAGGGCAGGCGCCGGAGCAGGCTTGCGGTCCCCGTTCGCCGGAGCCGAAGCCGGGGCATCCTCCGCCGGGGCCAGCAGCTTCATCGCCTCGCGCACCGCCACATCCGTCGCCGCGATCCGCTCCGCGACCTTCGTCCGCAGGTCCAACGCCAGCTTCCGGTTCCGGTCCGCCTCCGCCTGGCGGTCACGCGCCTGCGCCAGCGCCGCCTCGGTCTCCTGCTTCTTGCGCGCGATCTCCTGCTCGAAGGCCTGCTTCTTCTTCGCCAGCTCCTCGGACGCCACCCGGTCCGCGTCAGAACGCTTCGCAGCCGCCGCGGTCTCCGCCTTCGCGTCGGCCTCCTTGCGGGTCCGCTCGGCCGCCGCCGCCAGCTCCACCCGCTTGGCGCCCGCCGCCGCGGTCAGCTTGTCGATCTCGATCTTCGCGTCCTTCATCAGGCGCGTGCGCTCTTCCTCCGCGTCCTTCGCCAGCTTGTCGGCCGTGCGGTGGGTCTCGTGCGCGTACTTGTCGGCCTGGTCGCGCGTCGAAGCCGCGTCGGCGTCCGCGGCGGAGCGCAGGTCGGCGATCTCCTCCTCCGCGAGCTGCATCATCGTGCGGACGCGCTCGGCCATCGCGCCGGCCCCGGACGGGCTGGAGCTCATCCGCGCGAGGGCGGCCTTCGTCTCGGCCAGCTCCTTCTGCGCGTACGCGAGCGCCTTCGTGAGATCCGACGCGGTCGCGACGGCGTCGTCGCGGTTGCGGGCGGTCTCGCGGAACTCCTTGGTCAGCTCGGCGATGCGGGCGTCGACCTGACGCTGGTTGTAGCCGCGGAGGCCCACGGCGAACTGGGCGGTCTTCGGGGTGGGTTGGGGCTTCTCAGGCGCGACCATCGGGCCACCTTAATGATCCGGGGTCCGTTCGTCTGTACCGCCAAACGGATGCATCACGAATTTGGGAACCCCCGGTCACCCATGGCATTCTGACCTCTGTTGACCAGCGGTTGACGCGGGGAGGCCACTTTGGACACATCGGCGATCCTCGCGGACATCGGCGCCCACTGGCACGTGTACCTCACGATGCCGTTCATCGCGGCGTTGATCGGCTACGTCACCAAGCGCGTCGCCATCGAGATGATGTTCCGGCCGCTCGAGTTCACCGGGATCAAGCCGTTCCTCGGCTGGCAGGGCGTCATCCCGGCGAACTCGCGGCGGATGGCCACCACCGCCGTCGATCTGCTGACCCGCAACCTCGTCGACCCGCAGGAGATCTTCGCCCGGCTCGACCCGGAAGAAATGCTCAAAGAGCTCGAAGCACCGCTGCTCAAGGCCGTCGAAGACGTCACGCGGGAAGTCATGGAGACCTACCAGCCGCGGCTGTGGGAGATGCTGCCGTCGCGGGCGCAGCGGCTGCTCGTCGACCAGGTCCGCGCGCAGGCGCCGGACGTCGTCAAGCGGCTCCTGCGCGAGGTCTCGACCAACATCGACGACGTCCTCGACGTCAACGACATGCTCATCGGCGCCATGGTCCGCGACAAGTCGCTGACCTGCCGGCTGATCCGCGAGGTCGCCGCGCCCGAGTTCAAGTTCATCGCGCGGTCGGGCATTTACTTCGGCTTCGTGATCGGGCTCGTCCAGTTCGTCGCCTGGGCGCTGACGAAGGAACCGCTGATCATGCCGATCTTCGGTTTCGTCACGGGCTTCGTCACGGACTGGCTGGCCCTCAAGATGATCTTCTACCCGCGCGAGCCGCGCGGCTTCGGGTTCTTCCGCTGGCAGGGGATGTTCCAGAAACGCCGTCAGGAGGTCGCCGCCGACTACGGCGCGCTGATCGCCGACGAGGTGCTGACCGTGCGGAACGTCATGGAGGCCGTGCTCACCGGCCCCCGCGCGGATCGGCTGTTCGCGCTGATCACCCGCGAGGTGCAACGCACGATCGACGCGCAGGCGAGCATCGCCAAACCGCTGGTCGCGCTGACCATGGGCGGCAAGCAGTACCAGGAGATGAAACGCGCGGCCGCCGAGAAGGCCATCGCCTACCTCCCCGAAACGGTGAAACACGTCGAGAGCTACGCCACCGGTGCCCTCGACGTCCGCAACACGATCGTCGAAAAGATGCGGCAGCTGACGCCGATCGAGTTCGAGGGGATCCTGCGTCCGGCCTTCAAGCAGGACGAATGGAAGCTCATCGCGGTCGGCGCGGTCATCGGCGGGCTCGTGGGTGAACTGCAGGTCCTGCTCCTGCTGCACTGACACCGGGCGCTAGCGTGCGGACGTGGACTTCGGCACGCACTGGCAGGTGTACGTCACCACGGGAGTTCATCGCGGCGCTGATCGGGTACGTCACCAAGCGCGTCGCCATCGAGATGATGTTCCGGCCGCTCGAGTTCACCGGCGTCAGACCGTTCCTCGGCTGGCAGGGCGTGCTGCCGGCGAACGCGGAGCGCATGGCCACGACCGCCACCGAGATGCTGACGACGAACCTCGTCGACCCGAAGGAGATCTTCGCCCGGCTCGACCCGGAGCAGGTGGCGAAGGAGATCGAACAGCCGCTGCTACGGGTCGTCGAGGACGTCACCCGCGACGTCATGGAGACCTACCAGCCGCGGCTGTGGGAGGTGCTGCCGAACTCCGCGCAGCAGGTGCTGCTCAAGCGCGTGCAGGCCGAAGCGCCGAGGGCGATCACCAAGATCATGCGCGAGATCGCCGACAACATCGAGGACGTCCTCGACCTCAAGCACATGGTCGTGACGAACCTGGTGCGCGACAAGGCGTTGCTGAACCGGCTGATCCGCGACATCTCGCGCCCGGAGATGCGGTTCATCGCCCGCTCCGGGATCGGCTTCGGGTTCATCCTCGGCTGCGTGCAGCTCGTCGTCTGGGCGCTGACGAAGTCGCCGATCGTGCTGCCGCTGTTCGGCATCGGCATCGGCTGGCTCACCGACTGGCTGGCCCTCAAGATGATCTTCCTGCCGCGCGAGCCGCGCCGGTTCTTCGGGATCTACACCTGGCAGGGCGTGTTCCAGAAGCGCCGCGACGTCGTGGCCGCCGACTACGGCGACATGATCGCGCGCGAGATCATCACCATCCCGAACCTGCTCGAAGCCGTGCTGCGCGGGCCGAAGTCGGACAGGCTCTTCGCGATGATCACGCGTGAGGTGCAGAAGACGATCGACGCGCAGGCGAGCGTCGTCAAGCCGTTCGTCGCCATCGCCGTCGGCACCAGGCGGTTCCAGGAGATGAAGCAGACAGCGGCGACGAAGGCGGCGGAGCGCGTCCCGGAGACGATCCGGTACGCCGAGAACTACGCGGTCAACGCGCTCGACGTCCGCAACACGATCGTGGACCGGATGCGGAAGCTGAGCGCGCTGGAGTTCGAGCAGCTCCTGCGGCCGGCGTTCCGCCAGGACGAGTGGAAGCTGATCGCGGTGGGCGCGGTGATCGGCGGTCTCGTCGGCGAACTGCAGGTGCTCGCGCTGCTCGGCTAGCCGGTACGGTTTCGTTCTCGGCACGGCGAGGGAGGTCGGATGGACACTGTCCTGGCCGACCTCGCGCTGCATTGGCCGCTGTACGCGGCGATGCCGTTCATCGCCGCGCTGATCGGGTACGTCACCAAGCGCGTCGCGATCGAGATGATGTTCCGGCCGTTGGAGTTCCTCGGGATCCCGCCGCTGCTCGGCTGGCAGGGCGTCGTCCCGAAGCACGGCGGCCGGATGGCGGCCGTCGCGACCGAGCTGCTGACCGCGAACCTGCTCGACCTGAAAGAGGTCTTCGGCCGGATCGACCCGGTGATCATCACGCACGAGCTGGAGCAGCCGCTGCTGCGCGCGGTCGACCACATCGCGCGCGAGGTGCTCGCCGAGCACCACCCGCGGCTGTGGGAGGTCATGCCGACGCTGGCCCAGGAGATGCTGATCAAGCAGGTCCAGGCGTCGGCGCCGCGGCTGGTGCGGGAGTTCCTCGACGACGTCCGCGAGAACCTCGACGAGGTGCTCGACGTCCAGCACATGACGGTCCAGCGGCTCACCCGCGACAAGGCACTGCTGGTGCGGCTGATCCGCGAGACGTCCCGGCCGGAGATGGCGTTCATCGCGCGGATGGGCATCTACTTCGGCTTCGGGCTGGGCCTGGTGCAGACGATTGTCTGGGCGTTCACGCGCGAGCCGTGGGTGCTGCCGGTGTTCGGCGGCGTGATCGGGCTGTGCACGGACTGGCTGGCGATCAAGCTGATCTTCGTCCCCCGCGAGCCGGTCCGTGTCGGCCGGGTGATCTTCCAGGGCAAGTTCCAGCGGCGCCGCGCCGAGGTCGCCCGGCAGTACGGCGAGCTGATCGCCACCGAGGTCCTCACCGTCCAGAACCTGCTGGACGCCCTCCTGCGCGGCCCGCGCTCGGATCGCTTGGCCGCGATGGTGGAGCAGATGGTGTCGTCGGCGGTCGACACACAGGTGTCGGCCTCGGTGCTGACGCTGACGGTGGGCGGCCCCCGGCTGCGCGAGATGAAGCACGCGGCCGCGACGAAGGCGTTGGCGCAGCTGCCGGACACGGCGCGCTACGCCGAGGGCTACCTGACCGAGGCGATGGACGTCGCGAAGATGATCGAGCAGCGGATGCTGGCGCTGACACCGCTGGAGTTCGAGGGCCTGCTGCGCCCGGCGTTCCGCCAAGACGAGTGGAAGCTGATCGCGGTCGGCGGGGTGATCGGGTTCCTGGTCGGGGAGCTGCAGGTCCTGCTGATGCTGGGCTGACGTTTGCATCCGCACAGTCACTTTCGGTAGGAAAGATACGTCCAGGGGTGCCTCAAGCGCATCTTTCCCAGCGAAAGTGACGAGTTCAGGCCACCGGGGTCAGCTCGGCCGCCGAGGTCACCGCGCGCACCCGCGTCCGGCGGTCGCGCCGCCAGGCGATCAGCCGGCACACCACGTAGATCAAGAACGAGATCGCCGTGACGAACGCGCTCACCGGCAGGCCCGGGGCCAGCGACAGCACGATTCCGCCCAGCGCCGACACCTCCGCGAAGACGATCGCCAGCACCGTCGCCTTCCAGGGGGACGCCGTCACGCGCGCCGCCGCCGCAGCCGGTGTCACCATCAGCGCCACCACCAGCAGCGAGCCGACGACCTTCACGCTCAGCGCCGTCGAGATGCCCACCAGCAGCGCGAACACCACCGTCAGCGTCTTCACCGGGACGCCGCGCGCGATCGCCACGTTGCGGTCGACCGACGCGAACAGCAGCGGCCGGTAGACCAGCGCCAGCACGGCCAGCACCACCACCGACGACACCACGAACAACGTCAGGTTCGTCGAGTCGATCGTGATGATCTGGCCGGTCAGGATGCCGAACTTGTTGCCCGACCGTCCTTTGTAGAACGACAGGAACAGCACGCCCATGCCGAGGCCGAACGAGAGGATCACGCCGATCACCGAGTCGCGGTCGGCGTCTCGCGCGCCCAGGATGCCCAGCAGCAGCGCCGCGACGACCGCGCCGATCAACGCGCCGTACTCGACGCCGATGCCCAGCAGCAACGCCGCCGCGCCGCCCGTGAAGGCCAGCTCGGACGTGCCGTGCACGGCGAACGACATGCGGCGCATCACGATCAGCGGGCCCAGCACCCCGGCCACCAGCCCGAGGATCGCGGCCGCCAGCAACGCCGTCTGGACGCCTTCGAGCTCGGTGATCAGCTCCCAGGTCTTGCCGAAGTCGAACAGATCCAAGACTCAGCCCACTTGTTCCTCGACGTCGTGTTCGTGGTGGTGCGGCTCTTCCTCGCACAGCGAGCTCTGCGAGCCCGCGATGTGGATCTGGCCGCCGACCTCGAGCACCTCGACCCGCGCGCCGTACAGCTGCGACAGCGTCTCGGTGTTCATCACCTCGTCCGGCTTGCCGATCCGGAAGGAGCCGTTGACCAGGTACAACACCCGGTCGACGAAGGGCAGCACCGGGTTGATCTCGTGCGTCACGAACAGCACCGCAGTACCGGACGTGCTCCGCCGCTCGTCGATCAGCTCGCTGATCGCGCGCTGGTGCGCCAAGTCGAGGGACAGCAGTGGCTCGTCGCAGAGCAGCACCTCGGGGTCGCCGACCAGGGCCTGCGCGACCCGCAGCCGCTGCTGCTCGCCGCCGGATAGCCGGCCGACGGGCTGCTTCGCGTACCGCGTCGCGCCCACCGCTTCGATGGCTTCGGCGACTCGACGGCGCCGGGCGGCCATGCCGAACAGGCCCGGGCCCCAGCGGTGGCCGTCGAGGCCCAGCCCGACCAGGTCGACGCCGCGCAGCGTGAGCGATTCGTCGATCGCGCGCTGCTGCGGGATGTAGCCGACCTTGCGGTTCGCGCCGCCCGGGCGGCCGCCGGCGATCTCGACCGTGCCCGCGGACAGGCCCTGCATGCCGAGCAACGCCTTGAGCAGGCTGCTCTTGCCGGAGCCGTTCGGGCCGAGCACGGCGAGGAACTCCCCGGGCTCGACGACGAGGTCGAGACCCGACCAGAGCGTCCGGGGACCGAACGCGAGACCCGCGCCGCGGACCCGGACCGCGGGGCGTACGTCGTCGGAGACTGGGGACATACTCAGCTCAACGCTTTCGCGAGTGCATCGACTTCCCCGGTCATCCAGCCAATGTAGTCCGTCACACCCTGGGGCAGCGTTTCGGTCACGTCCACGACGCCGATCCCGGCGGCCTTCGCCTGGCCGACGACGTCCTGGGTCAGCGGCGTCACCGTCTGGGCGTTGTTGATCAGCGCCTTGACCTGCTTGGTGGCGATGAGCTGCTTGTACTCGTTCACCGCGCCCGCCGGGACGTCCGTGTCGTTCTCCACCGCGTCCGAAAACGCCTTGGGTGTCGCGTCCGTCAGCTTCGCGCTCCGGAGCAGGTAGTGCGCGACCGGCTCGGTGACGACGACCTTCACGCCCGGGTGCGACGCGCCCAGCTCGCCGAGGCGCTTCTCCAGCGCGTCGACCTTCGCCTTGAACGCCGTCGCATTGTCGGTGAAGAGCTGCTTCGACGCCGGCTGCAGCTCGCCGAGCTGCGCGGCGACCTGGTCGGCCACCTTGTCGACGCCCGGCAGGTCGTACCAGACGTGCTCGTTCTCGTCGCCGGTCGCGGCGATGTCGTAGGCGACGAGCTTCTTCGCGTCACCCGCCTGGTCGGTGAGCTTGCCGAAGAACTCGTCGTAACCGCCGCCGTTGGACAGCAGCAGCTGCGCGTCCTTGGCCGCCAGCGCGTCTTCGGCCGTCGTCTCGTAGGAGTGCGGGTCGGCCGACGGGTCGTGGATGACCGACTTGACCTCGACCTTGTCGCCGCCGACGGCACCGGCCACGCTGCCCCAGACGTCGGTCGAAGCGACGACCTTGATCTTGCCGTCACCGCCGGACTGGCCGCCGCCGTCGGCGCCGGACGACCCGCCGCCGGAGCACGCGGCGAGCGCGAAGAGGGACAGGGCCGAAGCGGCGGCGAGCGCGCTCCTAGTGCGGCGGGAACTCATCGGGGACTCCTGCGAGAGATGCACGACTGCTAATGGAAACCGTTGTCAGATTCACTTTACCCCATCCGGATGACACCCTGGCAATCCGATCGTGGCTGGTGTATGCGCCGACGTGCATACGGATCGAGACATCGACCACGCGGGGTGTCTCTTCAGGAAAACGATCTGAACCGTTACGGTTTGCTGATGGGACGTCCTATTCGCACCCGGAGGCAGGCGACACTGGCGTCGCTCGCGGCGGAGCTCGGTGTGTCCAGGACCACGGTGTCCAACGCCTACAACCGGCCGGACCAGTTGTCCCCGGAACTGCGCCGCCGGGTCCTCGAGACCGCGCGGCGCCTCGGTTACCCCGGTCCTGACCCCGTCGCCCGCTCGCTGCGCACCCGCAGGGCCGGCGCCGTCGGGCTGCTGCTCACCGAAAACCTCTCCTACGCCTTCCGCGACCCCGCCGCCGTCGGCGTGCTCGAAGGACTGGCCCTGGCCTGCGAAGACGCCAGCGTCGGCCTCCACCTGGTGCCGGCCAGCCCGGGCCGGGAGGACGTCGCCGCGGTGCACCGCGCGGGCGTCGACGGCTTCGTCGTCTACTCCGTGCCGGACGACGACCCGCACCTGGCCGCCGTGCTGGAGCGGCCGGTGCCGACGGTGATCATCGACCAGCCGAGCATCGAGGGGATCGACCGCGTCGGCCCGGACGACGCGGCGGCGGTCGGCAAGATCGCCGAGCACCTCGTCGGCCTCGGCCACCGGCAGGTCGGCGTCATCTGCATGCGGCTGGCCCGCGAGCGCAACGACGACTTCGTCTCCCCGGCGCGCCAGAGCGGCGCGCACTTCCACGTCCAGCGCACCCGGCTCGAAGCGCTCGCAGTGGCCTTCTCCGGCGCCGGTGTCGACTGGGCGGGCGTCCCGGTGGTCGAGCGGTTCGACCACACGGTGGACGACGGCGCGTCCGCCGCCCGGCAGCTGCTCGACGCGTACCCGCAGATCACGGCCGTGATCTGCACCTCCGACATCCTCGCGCTCGGCGCCATGGCCGAAGCCGAACGCCGTGGGCTGCGCGTGCCGCAGGACCTCACCGTCACCGGTTTCGACGGCATCGCCGAAGCCGAGCGGATCGGGCTCACCACCGTGCACCAGCCGGTGCTCGAGAAGGGCAAGGCGGCCGGACGGCTGCTGCTCAGCTCGGGCGAGCGGAGCGCGCCGAAGGTGATCACGCTGCCGACCGAGCTGCGCATCGGCCGGACGTCGGCGCCGCCGCGGACCGTCGAGGAGCCCTGGTTCGGGGGCTGAGCACCGGCTTTCGCCGTGACTTTGCTCGTATCCCGTTGCCTGATCGAGCACCGGCCGGTCCAATGGTGGGGTACTCCCGCGCCGCGGGGCCACTGGCCGGAAGGTGACCGATGACCTCGATCGACGTACTGCTCAAGCGGAACCAAGAACTCGGCGAAGTCACGCCCGGCGACCGTTCGTCGCCGAAGCCGTCGCTCCAGGTGGCCGTCCTGACCTGCATGGACGCCCGCATCCGGGTGTTCGAGCTCTTCGGCCTGCTCCAGGGCGAATCGCACGTCCTGCGCAACGCCGGTGGCGTGGTGACCGACGACATGATCCGGTCGCTGGCCCTGTCGCAGCGCAAGCTCGGCACCCGCGAGGTCCTGATCGTCCAGCACACCGAGTGCGGCCTCTCGATGGTCACCGAGGACGACTTCAAGGACGAGCTCGAGAGCGACACCGGACTGCGCCCGACCTGGGCGGTCGAGGCGTTCCGCAACGTCGAGAACAGCGTGCGGACGTCGGTGGAGCGCGTGCGCCGCAGCGACTTCCTGCCGCACACCGACAACGTCCGCGGCTTCGTCTACGACGTCAAGACCGGGCGGCTTTCCGAAGTCGAGTAGCTCGCCATCGCGGCGCGGGAGGCCGGGCACGAGGTGCACTTCGCGGCCGGCGAGAACGTGCACGCGCCGCTGGTCCGGAACGGGCTCCGGCCCTTCCGGCCGGCGGATTCGTTCTACGAGATCTACGCCGAAGACCTCGAACCGGAGCTGACGCGGCTGCGACCGGATCTCGTGGTGCACGGCTGGGGTGCGCCAGAGGCGGCCGTCGCCGCGCTACGCGCCGGGATCCCCGCCCTCTGGCACGGGTTCGGCCGCATGTTCCCGGACGGGATCGGGTTCGAGCGCCCGCGCGGCGGGGTCCACCTGGACATCTGCCCGCCGTCCCTGCAGGACGCGGACTTCCTCGCGACGGCCGAGCGGATCGCCCTGCGTCCGGTGCCGTACTCCGAACCCGGCCCCTTCGAGCGGCCGCCGCGACCGCTGATCTACCTGACGCTCGGCACCGTGTTCGGCACCGCCGAGGTGCTCACCACGGCGATCCGGGGCCTGGCCCGCCTGGACGCGCACGTGGTCGTCGCCTCCGGCCGGGTGCGTCCGGACGACCTTGGCGAACTACCGGCCGACGTCACGGTCCGGGCCTGGGTGCCGCAGGCCGACGTGGTGGCGCACGCCGACCTGGTGGTGCACCACGGCGGCAGCGGCACCACGCTCGGCGCGCTCGCCGAGGGCGTCCCGCAGCTGGTCCTGCCCCAGGGCGCCGACCAGTTCGCCAACGCGGAAGCGCTCGTCACCGCGGGTGCGGCGCTGCGCCTCCTCCCGGCCGAACTGAGCGCGGACGCCGTCACCGAACAGGCGCGGAAGCTGCCGTCCTGCCGTGACGCGGCGCGCGCGATCGCCGCGGAGATCGCCACCATGCCGTCGCCGGACGAGGTCGCTCGCGAGCTGCCGAAGCACGCGAAGTAGCCTCCCGGCGTGGCTGTGGACGCTGACGTACTGCTCGACTGGTTCTCCGCGCACGGCCGGGACCTGCCCTGGCGCGAGCCCGAATGCTCGGCCTGGGGCGTCCTGGTCAGCGAAATCATGCTGCAGCAGACGCCGGTCGCGCGCGTCGAGCCGATCTGGCACGAGTGGCTGGCGCGCTGGCCGGTGCCCTCGGCGCTGGCCGCGTCGTCCCAGGGCGAGGTCGTGCGGGCCTGGGGCAAACTCGGTTACCCGCGCCGCGCGCTGCGGCTGCACCAGGCGGCGGGCGTGATCGCGGCCGAGCACGGCGACGTCGTCCCGTCCGATGTGGACACCCTGCTCGCGCTGCCGGGGATCGGCGCCTACACCGCGCGGGCCGTCGCCGCGTTCGCCTACGGGCGGCGCGCGCCGGTCGTGGACACCAACGTGCGGCGGGTCGTCGCGCGGGCGGTGCACGGCGCCGGCGACGCCGGGCCCGCGTCGAACACCCGCGACATGGCCGACGTCGAGGCGCTGCTGCCCGCCGAGGACGCGCCGGCGGCCCGGTTTTCGGCCGCGATCATGGAACTCGGCGCGCTGATCTGCACCGCGCGCGCCCCGCGCTGCGCGGACTGCCCGGTGTACGACGAGTGCGCGTGGCAGCACGCCGGCCGGCCCGAGTACGCGGGCCCGGCCAAGCCGGTGCAGAAGTTCGCGGGCACCGACCGGCAGGTCCGCGGGCGGCTGCTCGACGTCCTGCGCGGCACCGAGGGCCCGGTCGAAAAAGCGAAGCTGGACCTGGTCTGGCACGACGACGGCCAGCGTGATCGTTGCCTGGACTCCCTGCTGGTCGACGGCCTGCTGGAGCAGACCCGCGACGGCCTGTTCGCACTTCCGGGCGAACACTAACGCGCTACAACAAAAGTTGGTCAATAGTTGTCAACGGCGCGTTCCGGAGCTACCTTCTGCTGACTGCATTCCGGCGGAAGGTTCTCGCAATGGCGGACTTTGACCGCCGTGCCCTGCTGAAGGCGGGATTCACGGCGACCGCGGTCGGAACACTGGGGCTGGCTGGGGTCAGAACAGCGGCAGCAGCTGCCGTACCCACGCCGACCATCCACGGCACCGCGGAGTGGAACGCGCGGGCCGCGACCGGCGCGATCGTGGTCGAGAACCACAAGCCGACGTACATCGTCGTGCACCACACCGTGGATCCGGGGAACGTCACCGACTACTCGCTGGCCCACGCGCTCCAGATCTCGCGGGACATCCAGAACTTCCACATGGACACGCGCGGCTGGATCGACACCGGCCAGCAGTTCACGAACAGCCGCGGCGGCTTCGTCACCGAGGGCAGGCACCGCAGCCTGGAGATCCTGCGCGGCGGCACCCAGCACGTGCAGGGCGCCAACGTCGGCAACCACAACAGCGAGTGCATCGGCATCGAGAACGAAGGCCTGTACAGCACGGTCGACGTCCCGGTGGCGCTGTGGAACTCGCTGGTCGGCCTGGTCGCCTACATCGCGCACCAGTACGGCATCACGCCCGAGTTCATCAAGGGCCACCGCGACTTCAACTCGACGGAGTGCTGCGGCCAGGTCCTCTACGACCGGCTGCCGGAGCTGCGGACGGCGGTGGGCCGCGTCCTCGGCGTCTCGGTCGCGCGATCGGACGTCGCGGAGTGGCCGCTGCTGAAGCCGGGTGACACGGGCCGGCGGGTCCAGCTGGCGCAGCAGTTCCTGCGCGCGGCCGGCGCCGACGTGCCGACCGACGGTGTCTTCGGAGCGTCCACAAAGGACGCCGTGGCCGCGCTGGCGGCCCGGGCCTCACTGCCGCGCGACACGTGCACGGCGGCGAAGGCGGCCGACGAGACGGGCTTCCTCGGCTCGGACGTCTGGCCGCTGATCGTCCCGGCGGACCGCTCCACCGCGGCTTGGAGATCCGACCTGTCCCGCAGCTAACCCCCGACGCCTTCCACCTTCCGGGTGACAAAAACGCATCTTTCCCTATGAAAGTGGCGCACTAGCGATTCAAGACGTCGGACAGGAAGGCCTCGACGGCGCCCCGGTAGGTCTCCGGGGCTTCGTCGTGGGGCAGGTGGGCCGAACCGGGGACGACCAGGTGTTTCGCGCCCGGCACCCGGGCGGCGACCAGAGCCTGCTGGCCCGGCGGCATGGCTGTGTGCTCGCCCTCGACCACCAGCAGCGGGCAGCGGATTCCGTCCACAGTGGACCAGTAGTCGACGCGGCCCCATTCGGCGGCGATGACGTAGAGGTCCTCCAGGCCGGCGACCAGGTGGTAGCCGTCGGGACGCTCCTCGACGCAGTCGGTGAAGTACTCGCCCGCGTCGCCGAAGAACTCCCGGACGTGGTCGAGCGACTTGAACGGCACCGGCCAGCTCTCGAAGTAACCACGCCAGGTCTCCACGGTCCGGCCGCGCTGGTCCGGCGCGAAGTCCTCGGAGACCACCGCGCGCACCAGCTCCGGGTGCCGCGCGGCCGTCGCCCACGCGTGCAGGCCGCCCATCGAGTGGCCGATCAGCACCGCCGGGCCGGCGTCGAGGGTGCGCAGCGCATCGGCGACGTCGTCGGCGAACCGCTCGGTCGTCCACGGCCCGACCCGCGGCGCGCTGCCGTGGCCGCGCGCGTCGAGGCCGTAGACCGCGCCGTAGGGCCGGAGCCACTCCGCGACCCGCCGCCACGTCCGCGCCCGGCCCATCAGGCCGTGGAGCAGAACGATCGGCACGCCGCTGCCGCCGAAACAGAGCACGCGGCCACCTAACCACAGATCCGCAGGTGCGGAACGTGACCGAGTGGTCGCGCACGATGACCTAGGCTGGGTCGCATGCGCCGCCGACTCACCGCCCTCGCCCTCTGCAGTGTGGTGATCTCCGCCGCGGCCTGCAGCGGTGACGCCGTCCCGGCGCCGCCACCACCGCCGCCCATGCACCCGGTGCCCGGAGCGTCCGGCGCCGGTGATCCGTATTACCCGGACGACGGCAACGGCGGTTACGACGCCCTGCACTACGACGTTGACGCGACCTACGACCCGCCGAGCGGCCGGCTCGACGGCGACACGACCGTCACGGCCAAGGCGACCCAGGACCTCAGCCGGTTCGACCTCGACCTGCGCGGGCTCGACGTCGCCGGCGTCGAGGTCGACGGGCAGCCGGTGAAGTTCAGCCGGGAGAAGGCGTACGAACTGGTCGTTACGCCGGCGGCGCCGATCCGCGCCGGGACGACGTTCCGCACGCGCGTCCGATACGGCGGTGACCCGGCGAAGACCCCGCACGGCGGCGGCAGCGAGAACGGCTGGCAGCACTCGGCCGACGGCGGCGCGTTCATGGTCGGCGAGCCGCACTCGGCCGCGTTCTGGTACCCGGTCAACGAGACCCCGCGCGACAAGGCCACCTTCACGCTCACCGCGCACGTCCCGGACGGCTGGACGGTGATCTCGAACGGCCGTGAGCTGCCGCCGGTGCACGCCGGCGGCAAGACCACGACGACGTGGACCGAGACGAACCCGGTGGCGAGCTACCTGACGACCGTCGCGATCGACAGGTTCAGCGTCGACCGCTCGACGCTGCCGGACGGCACCCCGGTCGTCTCCGCGTACGCGCCCGGTGCCGAGGCCCACCGCGCGACCGGCGACCGGCTGCCCGAGATCCTCACCTTCCTGACCGGCAAGTTCGGGCCGTACCCGCAGTCGGCGGCCGGCGGGATCTACCTGAACGAGGACATCCACTTCTCGCTGGAGACGCAGACCCGGCCGACGTACGCGAAGTGGGCCGAGCTGCTGACGCTGGTGCACGAGAACGCCCACCAGTGGTTCGGCGACTCGGTGTCGGTGGCCGACTGGTCCGACGCCTGCCTGAACGAGTGCTTCGCGTCGTACGCGCAGTGGCTGTGGGGCGAGCGCGAGGGCCAGAACCTCGACGACCGCTACCGCGCGGCGATCGAGCTGACCCGCGGCAGCACCGACTTCTGGAGCCGCAAGCTGGTCGGCATGGGCGCCGGCCACGAGTTCGAAGGCGTCTACGACAAGGGCATCCTCGCCCTGCACGCGCTGCGCCGCAAGATCGGCGACCCGGCGTTCGACCGCCTCCTGCACGAGTGGCCGGCCCGCTACCGCCACGCGAACGCGACCTGGACCGACTTCGAGAAGCTGGCCGGCAGCATCGCGGGCCAAGACCTCCACGCCTTCTTCACCGACTGGTTCCACGGCACAGCCTTACCGGCGGACGCCGACCTCTTCCCGGGCTCCCTACGCAGCTGACCCGAACGGTCGGCTCACGTACCTGCAGGGTCGGCTCACGTACCTGGACGGTCGGCTCACGAATCGACCCTCTGGGTACGCGAGCCGACTCCCTGGGTACGCGAGCCGACCCTCTGGGTACGGGTGTTCGCCGTGGCGCGGATCATCGGGCCGGTGGCGCCGGCGTCAGTAGGCTGGGGTCATGAGTGTTGTGAAGATCAACGCGATCGAGGTTCCCGAAGGTGCCGGCGCCGAGCTGGAGAAGCGGTTCGGCGCGCGGCTGCACGCCGTCGACCAGCAGCCTGGCTTCCTCGGCTTCGAGCTGCTGCGGCCGGTTTCCGGCGAGACTCGCTACTTCGTCTACACGAAGTGGGAGACGGAGGAGGCCTACCAGGCCTGGGCGACCGGTGGCGCCGCCGCGGCCGCGCACGCCGGCGAGCGAGCCAAGCCCGTGTCGAGCGGTGCCAGCCTGCTGGAGTTCGAGGTCGTCCTCGGCTCGCAGCCGGGTGAGTGACCTCGCCCGCGCCGCGGAACTGCTCGACGGCGCCGGTGCGCTCCTGATCTGCGCCGGCGCCGGGATGGGAGTCGACTCCGGGCTGCCGGACTTCCGGGGCGGCGAAGGGTTCTGGCGCGCGTACCCGCCGTACGCCCGCCTCGGCCTGCGGTTCGAGGAGATCGCCGATCCGCGCCACTTCGCCGAGGATCCCGAGCTGGCCTGGGGGTTCTACGGCCACCGGCTGGACCTGTACCGCAAGACGGTGCCCCACCGCGGTTTCGGCCTGCTGCGCGAACTCCGGCCGGCCGGCGGCGTCCGCGTCTTCACGTCCAATGTGGATGGCCAGTTCCAGGAGGCGGGCTTCGAGCACGTCGCCGAGGCGCACGGGTCGATCCACCACCTGCAGTGCCTGTCCGGCTGCACCACGGAGATCTGGCCGGCCGACGTCGACGTGCCCGTCGACACCGAGACGATGCGCGCGGTGCCACCGCTGCCGTCGTGCCCGCGCTGCGGCGGCTTGGCCCGCCCCAACATCCTGATGTTCGGCGACTACGAGTGGGTGCCGGACCGCAGCCAGGCCCAGCTGGACGAGCTGACGGCGTGGCGCCGCACGGCGCGCGACCTCGTGGTGGTGGAGCTGGGGGCGGGTCAGGCGGTCCCGACGGTCCGCCGCTACAGCGAATTCGCCAGCGCCGCGACGGGCGCGTTGATCCGCGTCAACCCGCGCGAACCCCAGATCCGCCACAACCGCGGCGTGTCCATCGCGGCCGGTGCGCTGGAGACGCTCGAACAGCTCGTGAGTGTTTAGGGCGGTTCTAACCGCCCTAAACACTCACGACGGGCGTGCTCACGGCAGTTGCACCTCGGCGAAGACCGCGCGGTGGTCGCTGCCCGGGACGTCGAACACGCCGTAGTCCCGGACCGCGGCGCGGTTGTCCACCACGACGTGGTCGATCGTCACCAGTGGCAGCGACGACGGCCACGTCGGCGTCAGCCCCGAGCCGTGCTGCTCGGCCGCGTCGTTGTAGCCGCGGGACAGCACCGTGCGGAACGCCGCGTGGTCCAGGGTCGCGTTGAAGTCGCCCGCGAGGATCCGGAGGCCGTGCTCGCCCGCCGCGCGGGAGAGGTCCTTGGTCTCGCGCTCCCACTGCGGGGTGTCGACGTCCGGGGAGATCGGGTGGACGGCGACGATCTCCACCACCACGCCGTCGCCGAGGTCGGCCTGGGCGCCCGGCTGCTTGGCCGCGGAATCACCCGTCAGGTTGACCTCCGTCAGGGGGAACCGCGACACGATCCCCGAGCCGAACGCGCCGGGCGCGGGGTGCAGGACGCGGTACGGCAGCGTCTGGAACAGCCCGGCCGCGGTCAGGCCGTCGACCACGCGGGGCGTCATCTCGACCAGGTTCAGCACGTCGATCCGCTGCGCGCGCACCAGGTCGACGACGGCTTTCGGGTCCGCCTGGCCGTAGAGCAGGTTCGAGGAGAGCACGCGCAGTGTCTTGCCGTGCACGTCGCGCTGGTCGCTCGCCGACAGTCGCGGCACGACCAGGACGGCCAGCACGATCGCCAGCGGCAGCGCGATCCCGCCGACCCACCAGCGCCGGCACGCCAGCGCCAGGCCGCCGGCCAGCACGCCGTACAGCACCGCGTACGGCGTCAACGACAGCGCGACCAGGACGTACCAGTCGCCGTCGAAGCCGACCAGGCGCAGCACGACCAGCACCGCCAGCGGCACCACCGGTACCACCAGCAGGGCCGTGACCAGCGGGTTCTTCCGCCGCACCCGCGTCTCTTCCGTTGTCACCATGCAGCCGAGTATGCCGAGGTCGCCGCCGGACGGCCCGGGCGGCGGCCACACCTCCACAACATCTCCACCGGCGCTGCCAGCGCCGGACAGCCGCTGTCAGCGCGCTGTGCGCGGCCTGCCAGCCCGGACGTCCACTGTAGTCCTCACAGCGACCAGCGAAGGAGGACGCCCATGTCGCACGCGATCCAGGCCGAAGGCCTGGTCAAGCATTTCGGGGAAACCAAGGCGCTGGACGGGGTGGACCTCGAGGTCCCCTACGGCCAGGTGGTGGGGGTGCTCGGGCCGAACGGCGCGGGCAAGACGACCGCGATCCGCATTCTGGCCACGTTGATGAAACCCGACTCCGGGAGAGCCACGGTCGGGGGCTACGACGTGGTCTCCGACCCGGTCCGGGTCCGCAGCCTGATCGGGCTGACCGGGCAGTACGCGTCGGTCGACGAGGACCTCAACGGCATCGAGAACCTGATGCTCATCGGCCGGCTGTACGGCCTGCCCCGGGCCCAGGCCCGCAAGCGGGCCACCGAGCTGATCGAGCGGTTCGAGCTGACCGGCGCGGCCAAGCGGGCGATCCGGACGTTCTCGGGCGGCATGCGGCGCCGGATCGACCTGGCCGCCAGCCTCGTCGGCGGCCCCGAGGTGCTCTACCTCGACGAACCGACCACCGGGCTCGACCCGCACGCCCGCAACGAGGTCTGGGACGTCGTCCGCAACCTCGTCGCCGACGGCGCGACGGTGCTGCTGACCACGCAGTACCTGGAGGAGGCCGACCAGCTGGCCGACAAGATCACCGTGTTCGACCACGGCCGTGTCGTCGCCGACGGCCGGGCCGACGAGCTGAAGCGCCGCGTCGGCGGGCAGACGCTGCAGGTACGCCCGACCCAGCTGTCCGACATGGACGCCGTCAACCGGATCCTCGGCGACCTCAGCGGCGTCCGGCCGATCCGGGACGACGCCTCCGGGCTGCTCACCGCGCCGGTCAACGACCCGGTACTGCTGTCCACATTGGTCCGCAAGCTCGACGAGGCCGGGATCACCGCGGACGAGCTGGCGCTGCGGCTGCCCAGCCTCGACGAGGTGTTCCTCGCCCTGACCGGGCACGCCGCCGATGAACCCAAGAAGGACACCCGCGACCTCGAAGGGAGCCTGGCATGACGACCTTGGCACTCGACCGCCCGGCCCCGCCGCGGCACATCAGCCCGGGAAAGGGCTTCCAGCACGCGCTTTCACTGGCGTGGCGCGGCGTGCTGAAGATCCGCAAGAACCCGGAGCAGCTGGCCGACGTCACGCTGATGCCGATCATCTTCCTGGTCATGTTCGTCTACCTGTTCGGTGGCGCGCTGTCCGGATCGACCGACGCGTACCTCCAGATGGTCGTGCCGGGCATCATGGTGATGAACATCCTGCAGGCCTGTCTCACCGTCGGCACGAACCTCAACACCGACATCACCAAGGGCGTGTTCGACCGGTTCCGCAGCATGCCGATCGCCCGGTCGGCACCCCTGATCGGGGCGGTGCTGGCGGACATCGTGCGGTACGTGGTCTGCCTGGTCGTGCTGATGGTCGTCGCGACGATCATGGGCTACCGGATCGCGACCAGCCCCGGCGAGTTCGCCGTGGCGATCCTGCTGGCGCTGGCGTTCGGGCTCTGCTTCTGCTGGGGCTCGGTGTTCGTCGGCATGATCATGAAGTCGCCGGGCGCGGCGCAGGCGCTGATGTTCGTCTTCATCATGCCGCTGACGTTCGGCAGCAACGTGTTCGTCAGCACGGCCACGATGCCGGGCTGGCTGAAGGCGTGGGCGGACATCAGCCCGGTGAGCCTGATGGCCAACGCGTTGCGCGGCCTGATGAACGGCGGCGCCGTCGCCGGTCCGCTGGCCGGGGCCCTGGCCTGGATGGCAGGCGCGGTCATCGTGTTCTTCCCGCTGGCCACCTGGGCCTACCGCCGGCGGGTCTGAGGGCGCGGGTGCACGGGGGTGACCCACGCCGGTAGCTGAAGGGGACGTTCGCGGGGGCGAGCGTCCCCTTCAGCTTTTGACGGCTTCCAGCTGCGCCAGCAGCCAGGCGATCGTGTCCTCTTTGGACATCGCCCGGGCCTGCTCGTACAGCTGCTCGTAACCGGGCAACGCTTCGCTCAGCTCGGCGCGCAGGTCCCGGAGCTCGGGGCTGCCGAGGTCGAGCCGGCCGCGGATGACGGCGGACGCGGCGAGCGCCCGGGTCGCGATCTCGAACCGCTCCTGCTGCGCGCGGATCAGCGCCAGCAGCTCGACGGTCCCGGCCAGGTCGGGCATGTCGCCCCGCAGGTACGTGGACCGGATCGCCGTGGCGGCGAAGGCTTCCGCTTCGCCGGGGCGGCCGAGGGCCAGCCTGAAGCGCGCCTCGGCCGCGCTGACCCACTCCTCGCCCATCCCGCCGGGGAACGCCGCCTCCCGCGCCAGCGCCGCGACGCGGTCGAGCTGCACCCGGGCTTCGGTCAGCCGGCCCGTGCGCACCAGCAGCTCCAGCCGGCCGAACATCAGGACGATCTTCTGCTGCGGGTTCGTGATGCTCGCGCCGTAGCGCTCGGCGGCCTCCTGGTCACGCCAGGCGCCTTCGAAGTCCCCCGCGCGGGCCCGCTCCACGGCCAGCCGCCACCAGTGCTGGACGGCGTCGTCGTGCGAGCGCAGTTCCATCGACAGCGCCAGCCCCTGCTGGTAGCACTCGATCGCCCGGTCGCTTTCGCCCGCCTGCGAAAGCGCGTACGCCTGGAAACTCAACGTCATCGCGGTGCCCCAGCGGTCGCCGACCTCGACGAACCCGGCGTGCGCCAGCTCCCGCGCCCGGTCCGCGCCCTCGACGTCCCCCTCGTCGTCGAGCACGAAGCTCTCCACCCAGTGCCCGCCGGCGCGGGTCCACGGGTCCGTGCTCCCCGCCGCCCGCCGCACCTCGCGGAGCGCGATGTCGCGGTCGCCGCCGAGGAAGGCCAGCATCGGCAGGGCCACCGCGAGCCCGGCGTAGCGGTCCATCGCGCCGGTGTCGACGCACTCGTCGACCAGCGGCACGATGTCGGCGTTCTCGCTGCGCATCGGCACGGAGTCCATCAGGTACAGGATCGCCCGGTAGGCCGCGGAGGCGGCCGGGGGCAGCCGGTCGCCGAAGGTGAGCGTCTCGCGGACCAGCCCGCCGACCCGGCTGCCCTGACCCAGGATGGTCAGGTACCAGAACAACCCGTCCAGCAGGCCGACCGCGTTGTCCACATCGGACATCTCGATCGCGCCGCGCAGGGCCGTGATCATGTTGGCGTTCTCGGCTTCGTACCGCTCGATCGCGGGCAGCTGGTCGCGGGTGCGCAGCACCGGCTCCAGCCCGGCCGCCAGCTCGGCGTAGTAGGCCGCCATCGCGCGGCGCGTCGCGTCCAGCTCGCCGGACTCCGCCAGCCGTTCGGTGGCGTACGCCCGCAGCGTCTCCAGCATCCGGTACCGCGGCTCGCCGTTCCCGCCGGTCACGACGTCCACAATGGACTTCTCGACCAGGCTGCCGAGCACGTACGGCACGTCGGCGGCGGACAGCGACTCGTCGGCGCAGACGGCCTCAACGGTCTCCAGTTCGGCCCCGCCGGCGAACACCGAGAGCCGGCGGGCCAGCACCAGCTCGGCGTCGGTCAGCAGGTCCCAGCTCCACTCGACGACCGCGCGCAGCGTGCGCTGACGCGGCAACGCCGTGCGGCTGCCCGAGGTGAGCAGCCGGAACCGGTCGCCGAGGCGGCCGGCGATCTGGGCGACGGTCATGGACCGCAGCCGCGCCGCGGCCAGCTCCAGGGCCAGCGGCATCCCGTCGAGCCGGCGGCAGATCTCACCGACGCTGTCCACAGTGGACTCGTCGAGCGCGAAGTCGGGGCGGACGGCGGCCGCCCGGTCGAGGAACAGCCGCGTCGAGTCCAGTTCGGCGGCCTCGGCGGGCGCGGCGCGTTCCGCGGGCACCGGCAACGGCCCGAGCGGGCAGAGCGCCTCGCCGGTGATCGCCAGCGGCTCCCGGCTGGTGGCCAGGACCCGCAGCCGCGGCACCCGGTGCAGCAGGTCGTCCGCCAGCCGCGCGGCGGCGTCGACGACGTGCTCGCAGTTGTCCAGCACCAGCAGCGTGTCCCCGCCGCCGAGCACCTCGACGGCCTGCTCCAGCGGATCCGCCGCGCGGCGCCGGACCTCGGTCTCGGTGCTGCGCATGTCACGGACGCCCAGCGCGCCCAGCAGTGCGCCGGGGACGTCGTCGGCGTCGCGGACGCCGGCCAGCGCGACGAACCAGACGCGCCCCTGCTGGTGGACCGGGTGCCGGGACGCCGCTTCGGTGGCCAGCCGGGTCTTGCCGGCCCCACCGGGCCCGGTCAGCGTGACCAGCCGGGCCCCGCCGAGCAGCTCGGCCAGCAGCTTGAGCTCGTCGTCGCGCCCGACGAACGTCGTCAACCGCATCGGCAGCCGGTCGGCCACCGGGGACGGCGGCGCGAACTCGCCCCGCAGCGCGGCCAGCTGGATCTCCTGCAGCTCGGCGGACGGGTCGACGCCGAGCTGGTCGGCCAGCGTGCGGCGCAGGCCGGAGTAGACGGTCAGCGCCTCGGACTGCCGCCCGGCGGCGCAGAGCGCGCGGATCCGCAGGCCGGCGAGCCGTTCGCGCAGCGGGTCGGCCTCGGCCGCGGCGGCCAGGTCGGGCAGGACGGCGGTGTGCTCGCCCAGGCGGATGAGCGCGTCGAAGCGGTCTTCGGCCGCCTCCGCGCGCAGGTCGGTCAGCCGCCGGGCCGGAGCTTGCGCGAACGGCGCGTCGAGGACGTCGGCGAGCGCGCCGCCCTGCCACAGCGCGAGCGCCTCGGCGAGCAGCTCGGCCGCGTGGGCGGCACGGCCGGCGGCGAGCTCACGGCGGCCGTCGGCGGCCAGCCGCTCGAAGCGCTCGGCGTCGACGTCTTCCCGGGCGACGGCGAGCCGGTAGCCGCCGGGGCCGGACTCGATCGCCACCGGCAGCGCCTTCCGCAGCCGCGAGACCAGCGACTGGAGGGCGTTCGGCGCGTCGGCGGGCGGCTCGGCACCCCAGAGTCCGTCGATCAGCGCGTCGGCCGGGACGGCCCGGCCGGCGTCCAGCGCCAGCCTGGCCAAGAGCATGCGGAGGCGGGCGCCGCCGATGTCGATCGGGGTGCCGTCGTCTTCCGCCGCCCGCAGCGGGCCCAGCAGCGCAACGCGCATGCACCCAGCTTTCCAGACCCGTGCTGAGGGCCGGGGGCGGATGCCCGGAGCGGCACCGACGGAAGGGTTGATTTTCCGGACAAATACGACTTCGACCCGGCCCGGCACGCGGCCGTGGCGCTACGTTGCGGGTTCACGCACCCCAGACGGACAGGAGCGTTCATGAGGGGCAAGAAACCGGTCGTGCTCGCGGCGGCCCTGCTCACCGGCATCTGCCTGAGCTCGGGCGTCGCCGCCGCCGGGAACGACTGGGGCGCCGCGAAGCCGGGCAGCGACGGCGCCGGCGACAGCTACTACCCCCAGGACGGCAACGGCGGCTACGACGTCGCCGACTACAACCTGAAGGTCACCTACGACACGGCGTCGCACCAGCTCATCGGGCTGCAGGACATCACCGCGCGGGCGACGCAGGCACTCAGCTCGTTCAACCTGGACCTGCGCGGGCTGACCGTCGACAACGTCCGGGTCGACGGGCGGGACGCGAAGTTCGGCCGCAGTGGCGACCACGAGCTGACGATCACGCCGTCGCGGCCCCTGCGGCGCGGCCAGGACTTCGACGTCAAGATCGGCTACCACGGCGTGCCCGCGGCGATCAGCGACCCGTCGCTCGGCGACAACGGCTGGCAGTACGCCCAGGCGGGCGGCGCGTTCGTCGCCGGCGAGCCGAAGTCGGCGACCACCTGGTACCCGGTCAACGACACCCCGCTCGACAAGGCCACGTTCCACCTCGCGATCACCGTGCCCGACGAGTGGGGCGTGATCGCCAACGGCCGCGAGCGCGGCACCTTCCCGGCCCCCGGCGGCACGACGCACGTCTGGGCCGAGGAAACGCCGATCGTGCCGTACATGACCACGGTCGCGATCGACAAGTGGACGTTCGACAAGCAGAAGCGCACGGACGGCACGCCGATCATCAGCGCGTTCGCCCCGGGCACGCCCGACTCGACGAAGCAGGCCGAGGCGAAGCTGCCGGAGATCCTCGACTTCCTCGAGTCGAAGTTCGGCAAGTACCCGATCGACGCCGCGGGCGGCATCTTCCTCAACGAGCAGATCGGCTTCTCGCTGGAGACGATGAGCCGGCCGATCTACTCCGCGGGCTGGGCCGGCACGGTCCCGACGATCGTCCACGAGAACGCCCACCAGTGGTACGGCGACTCGGTGGCCGTCGACCACTGGCGTGACGTCTGCATGAACGAGTGCTTCGCCTCCTACGCCGAGTGGCTCTGGGACGAGGCCAAGAACGGCGTCGACCTGAACAAGCAGTACGCGGACGACGTCAAGAAGGCGTCGACGGCGTTCTGGAACGGCAAGCTCTACGACATGGGCGCCGGCAACGAGTTCACGTACGTGTACTCGAAGGGCCCGGTCATGCTGCACGCGCTGCGCAACTACATCGGGCAGAGCGCGTTCGACCGGGTGCTCAAGACCTGGCCGTCGCTGCACCGCGGCGGCAACGCGAGCATGCAGGACTTCCAGCGCTACACCGAAAGCGTCGCGCACAAGAACCTCAAGGGCTTCTTCGACGCGTGGATCTACGGCACCGGCAAGCCGGCCGACCAGTACCTCTACCCAGGCGGCCTCAAGCCCGCCGCCTGAGCTTCAAGTCCGTGCATGCCACATCGAGGGACGTAGGGTCTCTTGATATGGCATTCACGGACTTCGGGGAGGGAACCATGGCCAGGGTGCTGATGACGGGGTTCGCGCCGTTCGGCGGGGAGCCGGTGAACCCGTCGTGGCAGGCGGTGTCGGCGCTCGGGGCGCGGCGGGACGACCTCGCCGTCGTCGAGCTGCCGGTCGAGTTCGCGGCGTCGCTGCCCGCGCTGCGGCGAGCGCTCACCGAGCACCGGCCGGAGCTGGTCGTGTGCGTCGGGCAGGCCGGCGGCCGGGCCGAGGTGACGCCGGAGCGTGTCGCGATCAACCTGGTCGACGCCCGCATCCCGGACAACGCGGGTGCCCAGCCGGTCGACGTCCCGGTCGTCGAAGACGGCCCGGCGGCGTACTTCACGACGCTCCCGGTGAAGGCCTGCGTCGCGGCGATCCGCGCGGCGGGCGTCCCGGCGTCGGTGTCCCACACGGCCGGGACGTACGTCTGCAACCAGGTCTTCTACGGCCTGATGCACCTGCTGGCCACGGACTTCCCCGGCGTGCGCGGCGGTTTCGTGCACGTGCCGTTCAGCCCCGAGCAGGTCGCGGCGTCGGGCAAGACCGCGCCGTCGCTGGACGTCGACCGGATCACCGACGCGCTGGAAGCGTTGGCGGACACGGCGTCGCGGCTCACGGAGGACATCGCGGTCAGCGCGGGCGCGGAGCACTGAAACCCGGGCGGTGCTCGCGGCCGTCGTCCCCCGTGACGTGAGGCACACCCGGACGGGGGATGTGAAGAACTCTCACTATCGGTTGGCCGAACGGTGCTTTCATGGTCGAAGCACGCTGCCGACGAAGAGGTGAGTGATGATCGGATTCGAGACCGACCTGCAGGACCTGCGGGACTCGGCCGGTGCCCTGCAGCAGGCCGCGGGCGCCGCGGAAACCGCGTCCACCGGGCTGCGCGGCACCGACGTCCCGGTCTCCTCCAGCGGTGGTGGCCTGCTCGACATCACCGGGATGTTCCCCACCCAGAACGCTTTCGGCCGCACGCTGGGCATGCCGGCCGTCGCGAAGGCCTACAACGACCACCTGGCGAAGATCCAGCACCTGGTCGCACGGCTGCACGAGACCACTTCGGACACCGGCCACGCGCTGCTGCGCGTCGCGGAACTGTACGAAAAGGCCGATGAGGACGCGAAACAGCACGTCAACCGCGCGGCCGCGGGCCTGGAAGCGAACTGAGGCGACCATGAACGGCTACTTCGACACGGGCCTCGACGCCGAGCCGATGTCCAGCGGCGCCGACCGCCGCGCCGAGCTCATGGACGGCATCTCCGCCGACCTGACCGACGGCGCCACCGACGCGCTGGACGCCCTCGACGTCCTGCGAATGACCGCGCTCTGGATGTTCGGCTTCGACGACTCCAGCGACCAGTTCCGGAAGATGCAGGACGAGACGGCCGGGATCTACCGCGAGTTCTCCGACGCCGACATCGACCACGATTCGGCCGACGGCCTGCAGCACCTGATCATGCGGCACGACGCCGTCTGGAAACAGCTGCAGCGCGACTCGGGGCCGAAGCTGGACGACGCCCGGCAGTTCCTCGACGTGTGGCGCGGTTCCGCGGCCAACGCCGTCAAGGCGTACCTGAACGAGCTGGCCGACGCCTTCACCGAGGTGGCCACGAAGATCACCGTGCTGGAGAGCGACCTCGTCGCCGCGCGAGAAGCGATCGCGTCCGCCCGGCAGGACCTGAACAACCTGGGCAGCACGTTCCTGGAGACGGCGAAGAAGTTCAAGGACGACCAGTCCCGCATGCACGAAGCCGCGCTGTCCAAGGTGCTGGCGGCCACGTTCGCGGGCGCGGTCGCCGGGATGCTGACCGTCGCCAGCGCCGGGGTCGCCGCGCCGGCGGGCGCCGCGCTCTTCACCGCGGCCAACGGCGCGCTCGTCGCCGGGAACGCCGCGGGCGGCGCGATCAGCGCGGTGGTGGCGAACCAGACCGAGATCACCGGCGACAACGTGTTCGACCTGTACCAGAGCTTCCTCGACAGCGCGGGCAAGATCCGCGACGGCATGGGCGACACGTCGACCACGCTCGCCGGCCGCATCCACGACGAGGCCGTCGACCTGCCGAAGATCCCGGACTCGCCGGACGTCAGCCCGGGCGCCAGCTTCGACCCCGACAACTTCGAGACCGACCACACCACGCGTCAGACCGAGAAGAACGTCCGCGACGCGCACGTCGACATCCGGCCCGACGGCGAGGTGGCCGGCGACGGCGGCAGCAGCCTGGGGAAGCTGAATGGCTGACCAGGCCCCGAAAGCCGACCTCGAAGCCCTGCTGAGTGAGCTGTCCGCGCTGTCGGCGACGGCGACGTCCGCCGACGGCACGGTCTCGCTGTCGGTCAACACCGACGGCGTCATGACCGGGCTGCGGCTCACCGACGCCGTCTCGCGGATGTCGCCGGCCGAGATCGCGGACGCCGTGCTGCGGACCTACGCCGAGGCGCAGCGGGACTCGGCCCAGCGGACCGGGCAGCTGCTGGCGCCGTTGGGCAACGGCGGTTACCTGATGGACCGGCTGCGCTGGCGGCTGCGGTACGAGCCCGCGCCGCCTCCGGCCCCGGCGCCGAAGCCGGTCGAACGGGACGACGCCGTGCTCAAGGACCGCTCCGAGGAAAACCCCGCTGTGACACCGAAATCCGGGCCGGAGCCCGACGACGTCTGGTACGGCAAGGGCGTGCGGTTCGAGCAGACCTGGTGAGTCAGGCCGGCTTGAGGTCGCTGGTGAAGTACGTGACGAGGTCTTCGGTGCGGCGGTCGCGGTCCGTGAAGTCGATCGAGACGTAGAGCCCGGCCGCCTCGCGGCCGTCCGCGCCGAAGAGCACGATCCCGGCGACGGTCAGGCCCTGGTAGTAGGTGACGGCACTGCTCTTGCCGGACCCGCCCGGGAAACCGCAGGTGACGGCGGTCTGCGCGGGCACGATCCTGGCCACGCTGTCGGACTGCCGGCACGCGGCGCGGTCCGGCACCGACCCGGCGAGCGACCGCAGGCAGCCGGTGAACCCGGCCTGGTCGCGCTGCACCGTGCTCGTGCAGTCCACTGTGGACTCGGCGGCGTCGGTCCGGGTCGCGAGCAGGACCACGGTCACCACGATCGCGACGACGACGAGCAGCGCGGCCGCGACGAGCAGCGGTTTCTTCCTGCTCGGCTCGGGTTTCGGTGGTGGCTGCGGCGGGCGGAAGGCCTGCTGCGGCCAGGGTCGCGGGCGCGGCGGGGCCGCGGGCGGGCGGACCGGCGCGAACGCGGGCACGGTGAGGTTCGGGTCGCTCGTTCCGAGCGGCACGTGGTGCAGCCCGAACGCGACGGCCGTCTCGGGCTGGTCCTGCGTGGTCGGCACGATGCCGAGCTGGCGGCCGAGCAGCCCGGCCAGCAACGGCATCCGGCTCGGCCCGCCGACCAGGTAGACGCCGGCGAGCTGCCCGGGGTTCAGGCCGGCGCGGTGGATGGTCGCGGCGAGCAGTTCGGCGCTGCGCAGCAGGCTCGGCCGCACGAGCGCCTCGAGCTCCTCACGGCTGACGAGGACGTCCCCGAACGGCTCGGGCATCGGCACGTCGGTCTGCGGGTGACGGGAGAGGCTTTCCTTGGCGTCACGGACATCCTGGAGCAGCGCGCGCCGCAGGCGGCGGTCGGCCGTCGTCTGCGGGCGCAGCAGGCGTTGCCACTGCGCCGGATCGGCGTGCGACACCGAGCGGCCGATGTGGACGAGCAGCGCCTGGTCGATGTCGAGACTGCCCAGGTCGGGCAGGCCGTCCTCGGCGAGCACGGCGAAGCCTTGCGCGGACATGCCGACGACGGCGCAGTCGAAGGTGCCGGCCCCGAGGTCGTAGACCCCGATCGGCCCGGTGCCGCGGTTGCCGAGACTCCCGTAGTGCGCCGCGGCGGCGACCGGCTCGGGGATCAGCCGCACGTCGACGAGCCCGGCGTCGGCGGCGGCGGTCCGCAAGGTCTCCTGCCGCGTCGCACCCCACCCGGCGGGGTGCGAAATCCGCGTCTGCCCGGGCAGCCGTCCCAGCTGCCGCCCGGCTTCCTCGCCCATCCGCCGCAGGACCGCGGCGAAGGCGTCGGTGATCCGGACGGTGGTGCCGCCGAGCTGAAGGACGCCTTCGTCGATCCGCCGCTTGGGATTCGCCTCGAACCGGCTGGGGTCGAGCCGCGCACCACGTTCGGCGTCCTGCCCGACGATGAGCAGGCCGTCATCGTTGAGGAAGACCGCGGAGGACATGGTGACGGACCCGTCGACCTCGATGGCCCGCGGCCCCCGCCCGAACGCGGAGAGCACCCCGACCGTGCTGGAAGTCCCGAAGTCGATCGACAACACGTCCACGCGGCGTCCCCTCCCAAGGCCCGCGGGCATCGTCTCACGCGCCCCGATGGGGCGTTGGTTGCGTCCGACGCGCCCCACACCGAGCCCGCACATGCGAGAAGGGCGGCTCCCCAACGGGAACCGCCCTTCCGGCGTACTACACGACCTTCAAGCGTTCAGGCGATCACTCGCCTTCGGCTTCGCCGCCGTTCTCTTCGTGACCGGCGCCGATGCTGACCGGCGGGGCGTCCGGGATCGAGGACGGCCGGCGCTCACCGCGGAAGGTGAACTTGGCCTGGTCGTCCTTGTCCTCGGGGTTGCCGCTCCAGCCTTCGACGTCGACCAGGATGATCTGGCCGGCCTCGACCTCGCCGAAGAGGATCTTCTCCGACAGCTGGTCCTCGATCTCGCGCTGGATGGTGCGGCGCAGCGGCCGGGCACCCAGCACCGGGTCGAAGCCGCGCTTCGCGAGCAAGGACTTCGCCTTCTCGGTCAGCTCCAGCTCCATGTCCTTGGCCTTGAGCTGCTTCTCCACGCGGCCGATCATCAGATCGACCATCATGATGATCTGTTCCTTGGTCAGCTGGTGGAACACGATGATGTCATCGATCCGGTTCAGGAACTCCGGGCGGAAATGCTTCTTCATTTCCTCGTTGACCTTTTGCTTCATCTTCTCGTACTTCGTGCTGACGTCGTTGCCGCCGGCGAACCCGAGCGAGACGGACTTCGAGATGTCCGAAGTGCCCAGGTTGGACGTGAAGATGAGGACCGTGTTCTTGAAGTCGACCGTGCGGCCCTGACCGTCGGTCAGGCGGCCGTCTTCCAGCACCTGCAGGAGCGTGTTGTAGATCTCTTGGTGCGCCTTCTCGATCTCGTCGAAGAGGACCACCGAGAACGGCTTGCGCCGCACCTTCTCGGTCAGCTGGCCACCCTCTTCGTAGCCGACGTAGCCCGGAGGGGCACCGAAGAGCCGCGACGCGGTGTAGCGGTCGTGGAACTCGCCCATGTCGATCTGGATGAGCGCGTCGTCCTCGCCGAACAGGAACGCCGCCAGCGCCTTCGAGAGCTCGGTCTTACCGACACCGGACGGGCCGGCGAAGATGAACGAGCCCGACGGGCGCTTCGGGTCCTTCAGGCCGGCACGCGTACGACGGATCGCCTGCGAGACGGCCTTGACCGCGTCCTCCTGGCCGATGATGCGCTTGTGGAGCTCTTCCTCCATGCGCAGCAGCCGGGTGGTCTCCTCCTCGGTCAGCTTGAACACCGGGATGCCGGTCCAGTTGGCCAGCACCTCCGCGATCTGCTCGTCGTCGACCTCGGCGACGACGTCGAGGTCGCCGTCCTTCCACTGCTTCTCCCGCTCGCCCTTCTGGCCGAGGAGGGTCTTCTCCTCGTCACGCAGGCGGGCGGCCCGCTCGAAGTCCTGCGCGTCGATCGCGGACTCCTTGTCGCGACGGACGTTCGCGATCTTCTCGTCGAACTCGCGCAGGTCCGGCGGCGCGGTCATCCGGCGGATGCGCATCCGGGCGCCGGCCTCGTCGATCAGGTCGATCGCCTTGTCCGGGAGGAACCGGTCGTTGATGTACCGGTCCGCCAGGGTCGCGGCGGCGACCAGCGCCGAGTCGGTGATCGAGACGCGGTGGTGCGCCTCGTACCGGTCACGCAGGCCCTTGAGGATCTCGATGGTGTGCTCCAGCGACGGCTCGCCGACCTGGATCGGCTGGAACCGGCGCTCGAGGGCGGCGTCCTTCTCGATGTACTTGCGGTACTCCTCGAGGGTGGTCGCGCCGATCGTCTGCAGCTCACCGCGGGCGAGCATCGGCTTCAGGATCGAAGCCGCGTCGATCGCACCCTCGGCGGCACCCGCCCCGACCAGCGTGTGCAGCTCGTCGATGAACAGGATGATGTCGCCGCGGGTCTTGATCTCCTTGAGCACCTTCTTCAGGCGCTCTTCGAAGTCACCGCGGTAGCGGGAGCCGGCGACCAGGGAGCCCAGGTCAAGCGTGTAGAGCTGCTTGTCCTTGAGCGTCTCGGGCACCTCGCCCTTGACGATGCTCTGCGCGAGGCCCTCGACGACGGCGGTCTTGCCGACGCCGGGCTCGCCGATGAGCACCGGGTTGTTCTTGGTCCGGCGGGACAGGACCTGCATGACCCGCTCGATCTCCTTGCCGCGCCCGATGACCGGGTCGAGCTTGCCCTCGCGGGCGAGCACGGTCATGTTGCGGCCGAACTGGTCCAGCACCAGCGACGACGACGGGGTGCCTTCACCGCGACCGCCGGAACCGGTTTCGGTGGACTCCTTGCCCTGGTAGCCCGAGAGCAGCTGCAGGACCTGCTGGCGGACGCGGTTCAGGTCCGCACCCAGCTTGACCAGCACCTGCGCGGCGACGCCTTCGCCCTCGCGGATCAGGCCCAGCAGGATGTGCTCGGTACCGATGTAGTTGTGGCCGAGCTGCAGCGCTTCGCGCAGCGACAGCTCCAGCACCTTCTTCGCCCGCGGCGTGAACGGGATGTGCCCGCTCGGCGCCTGCTGGCCCTGGCCGATGATCTCTTCGACCTGCTGGCGCACGCCCTCCAGGGCGATGCCCAGCGACTCCAGCGCCTTGGCGGCGACACCCTCACCCTCGTGGATCAGACCCAGGAGGATGTGCTCGGTGCCGATGTAGTTGTGGTTGAGCATCCTGGCTTCTTCTTGAGCCAGAACGACCACCCGCCTCGCGCGGTCGGTGAACCTCTCAAACATGTGCACTCCCTCGACTGCTGCGCCGGCGGCCCGTTATCCATCCGTGCTTTCACCGCGATGGATTCAGCACCGTGAGACCACTCTAGTAGCCAACTGGTAGCGCTGGCGTACCACTACGGCTGTTCGCGGTCTTTTTCGCACCCGGACGTGGAGCTCTCCGGGCGCATCCCATCATCAGGTTGCCCTGCACCTTTACGTCAACCCCAACGTGCGGACGGCCACCCGGATTCCGCCATCCGCGCGGTGTCCGCTCAACGCGAACAGGTCCGCAACTTGGGAGACCCGTGAGAGCGGCCACCCGATTGGCGCAGCTCCGGAAAGCCTGTAAGGTTAGGCAGGCCTAATCCCCCCGGCGCTAGGAGGGCCCCGGTTGAACCAGCAGCGGTCCTTCCGTGACGCACGCGAGGTCGGCGACGGCCTCGCGTCGTCGCTCCTGCGGGTCTCCGGCCTGCAGGAACGCAACGAACTGCGGCGTGACGTCCCGGTGGGCTGGATCCGCTGTTCGGAGCTGCTGGAGACGCCGGCGTACTTCGACGAGTGGCGCGGCCTGCTGGGCGACTGGCTGCTGCGCGAGCACGACGCCGCGCCCGCGCAGACCACGGCCGGCTACGTGATGACCTGGTACCTGCACGTCCCGGCGTACGTCGGCGCGCTGCTGCTGCACCACGAGCGCCGGGTGCCCTCGCTGAAGCCCGACGAGCTGGCGTTCCGGCTGTCCGACGACCGGCCGCACCCGGACGGCATGGCCGTGCTCGGCGACGACTTCTACTGCCTCCCGACGGACCCGGGATCGGCCCGCCCGGAGGCGACGGTCGTCCGCGACGAGCGGACCCTCGCCGCGGTGCTGCGGGCCCACTACCTGGCCCACGCGGCCAAGTTCGTCCAGGCGTACGCGCCGGTCAGCAGGCTGGGCCGCCGCATGCTCTGGGCCGCGGCGACCGACGCGCTGGAGAACTCGCTCTGGTGGGCGGGCCGCCAGGGCGGCACCGCGGAGGCCGAAGGCGCGGGCGTCGCCGACGCGGCCCTGGTCCTCGACACCGTCTACCCGCCGCTGACGTCGGCATCGACCCTGCGACTGGCAGAGGGCGCCGACGGCCACCGCGAGTGGACCCGCCGCCGCGAGAGCTGCTGCTTCTCGTACCTGCTGCCGGCCGAGTCCGAGTGCGACGGCTGCCCCCGCACCTGCGCCCGCTAGCTCCCGGCAACGTCGAGTTCCAGCGTTCCCAACCCGCGCCACGCTTCTCCCGGAATGGCCAACACGACGACGGGAGCGGCCAACACGGCCCGCGGCGCCGGCAGCGAACCCGTTGTCGATGTGTTGGCCGCTCCCGGCGGTGTGTTGGCCGCTCCCGTCGTCGTGTTGGCCATTCCGGTCAGCGTGTGGGCCGCTCCGGGCAGTGTTGGCCGTTGCCGTTTCCCCACCCGTACCCGTGCCACCGAGGCGATGCTGCTCCGGCCCTCCGCCGCCTGACGGCGGCCCCCACCCGTCCCGGGGGGCGTCCCCGACCCAGTTTATCGGCCGGGTCGGACGGAACTCCCGAATCGCCGCCCGGACGCCGGAGTTGTCCACATCCGGGCCGGGCTGTGGACAACGCTCCGGGCGGCCAGGACCGCGGACAACGCGCAGGGCCGACGCTCAGCGGCTCCAGGACGGGTCGCGGCCCGCCGCGCCCAGTGCGCGGTCCAGCAAAGCCGCGTCCGCCGGAACCGGTACCTCCGGGCCGTAGACGCCCATCGCGCGCGCCTGCTCGCCCATCGCCCGCGCGGACTCCAGGACCACAGTCGCCGCAGAGGGCGCGCAGCGCAGCGAGCGGCCGCTCGCCCGGGCCAGGTCCCAGCCGTGCAGGACGAACTCGCCCAGGACCATGTCGCCGAGCACGGTTGCGGGCAGCTCGGCCGTGCCCAGCTTCGTCGTGCCGGTCCACGCCGGCGCCGTCTCGAAGATCTCCACCAGCGTCTCCGTCTGCTTCTCCAGCGCGGCCGCCCAGCCGGCCGTCACGAGCCCCGCGCCGGCCTCGCCCGCCCCGGGCGACGGCGGCTCCTCTCGCCGTCCCGCGGCGATCAGCCACGGGCCCCAGTAAAGAAGGTGGTTCAGCAGTCCGGAGACGTCGTAGCCGGCACACGGCGTCGGGGCGCTCAGGTCGTCCACGGCGTGCGCGACGCTCAGGAACTCGGCCGCGGCGGGGCGCATCAACTCGGCAGTCATGCCCGAGATCAAACGGCCCCGCCGCGGCGCCGTCTTGAAAGAACGCGACAGTTACCGTTGAGCGGTGGTGGAACACCGGATCCCGCAGGGCATCGTGGCCGAGGCCACCGCCCGCACGATGTTCACCTTGACCCGGCACCCGCCGGCGCCCGAACTGGCGGAATGCGTCGACTACCACTGGGTGCTGCACTGGGACCGGCGCGGCAAACCGCCGCACGAGCAGCGCGTACTGCCGAACCTCGCGGTGCACGCGACGTTCTTCCCCACCGCTTCCGGGGTGTACGGACCAGGTCGTGAAGTCTTTTCACATCGACTGTAAGGCCGGGTGCAGGGCCTCGGCGTGCGATTCCGGCCGGGGTGCTTCCGCGCGTTCCTCGACGGCCCGGTGAGTGACATCGCCGATCGCGCTGTCCCGCTCACGGACGTTTTCGGCGCGAAGGCCCGCGAAGCCGCGGAATCGGTGCGGACCGCGCCGGATGACGCGCAAATGGTCGGTGCGATCGACAACTTGCTGATCGCAAATGCAGTAGTACTCCGACCGGCGGCACGAGAGGCCGCGGCGGCAGTCGAATCAATCGCGCGGGATCCGGGAATTACCCGGGTGGCACAGCTGTGCACCGATACTGGACTAACCACCCGCTCACTGCAACGACTGTTCGCCGAACACGTCGGATGCGCACCCAAGTGGGCGATCCGGATATACCGGCTCAACGACGCCGCGCACCGGATCGCCACCGAAGGACCAGTGGATTACGCCGGACTGGCGGCTCGGCTGGGCTATAGCGACCAGTCGCACTTCATCCGTGATTTCGCGGCGGTGACCGGCCAGTCGCCCGGCGAGTACGCCCGAACGGCCCGGACCGACCCCGGACCGGTGCCGGACAGTCACCGGACATGAAGAAAGCCGCCGGGCGAATTCGCCCGGCGGCCCCAGTCCCGCAAACCCCGCGTCAGTTCTTCTTGTGGTAGGCCTCGACGACCTCGGAGGGGATCCGGCCCCGGTCCGAAACCGCGTACCCGTTCTTGCGCGCCCAGGACCGAATGGCCTGGTTCTGCTCACGGTCGACCGCGGCCGGGCGAGCGGAGCCCTTGCCACCCGCGACCGGACGCACGGAAGCGCGCTTGCGACCACCGGCACGGCGGGCGTGCTCGACATACTGGGCGAGCGCGTCCCGAAGCTCCTCGGCGTTTTCCGAGGAGAGGTCGATCTGGTAGCTGATGCCGTCCAAACCGAACTCGACGGTCTCTTCCGCCTCACTGCCGTCGAGGTCGTCGACCAGCGAGACGAGCACCTTCTGTGCCATCTGTTTCCTCCTGCGGGGGCTTACTCAATGATCTGGTTACGGGGCGTGCCCCGCACAGAAGACTTTGTCTGTACATTAGTACCCGCTTCCGGGTGACAGCGCAAATCTCATTGAGATAACCAGTAGACAACTCACACGGCCGGGTTATTCGGGCCGGGTGAGCGGGAAGAGGATCGTCTCCCGGATACCGAGACCGGTCAGCGCCATCAGCAGCCGGTCGATCCCCATTCCGACCCCGCCGCTCGGTGGCATTCCGTACTCAAGTGCCCGGAGGAAATCTTCATCCAGCCGCATGGCTTCGCTATCGCCCTGCGCCGCCAGCCGGGACTGTTCGGTGAGCCGTTCCCGTTCGACGACCGGATCGACCAGCTCGGAGTATCCGGTGGCGAGTTCGAATCCGCGCACGTAGAGGTCCCACTTCTCGGCCACACCGGCCCGCGAGCGGTGCTGCCTGGTCAATGGCGACGTCTCCAGCGGAAAATCACGCACAAACGTCGGGGCGTGCAGGTGATCTCCGACGAGGTGTTCCCACAGTTCTTCGACCAGCTTGCCGTGCGTGAGCTTCGGATCCACTTCCAGGCCCCTGGCCTGCGCGAATCCGTGCAGTTTGGCGGCGGGGGTCTCCGGCGTCACCTCTTCACCGAGGGAATCGGACAACGACTCGTACATTCCGAGTGTGGTCCATTCGCCGGAGAGGTCGTACTCCGAACCGTCGGGCAGGGTGACGACCTGGGTGTCCAAGACCGCCTGCGCGGCTTCCTGGATCAGCTCGCGGGTCATCACGGCATTGGTGTCGTACGTGGCGTACGCCTCGTAGTACTCCAGCATCGCGAACTCCGGCGAGTGCGACGAGTCGCTGCCCTCGTTCCGGAAGTTGCGATTGATCTCGAAAACCTTCTCGATGCCGCCGACGACGCAGCGCTTGAGGTAGAGCTCCGGCGCGATCCGCAGGAAGAGCTCCAGGTCGAAAGCGTTCGAATGCGTGACGAACGGGCGGGCCGCGGCGCCACCGTGCAGCGTCTGCAGCATCGGCGTCTCGACCTCGGTGTACCCGCGCCGGTGGAACGACTCCCGCAGCGACCGGACGACGCCGGCGCGCGTGCGCACGACGTCCCGCGCGCGCGGACGCAGGATGAGGTCGACGTAGCGCTGCCGGATCCGCGTTTCCTCGGCGAGCTCCTTGTGGGCCACCGGGAGCGGGCGCAGCGACTTCGACGTGAGCCGCCAGCTGTCGGCCATCACCGAAAGCTCGCCGCGCTTGGAGGTGATGACCTCACCGTGCACGAAGACGTGGTCGCCCAGGTCGACGTCGGACTTCCACGCCGCGAGCGCGTCTTCGCCGACCTTCGCCAGGCTGATCATCGCCTGCAGTTCGGTGCCGTCGCCCTCGCGAAGGCTCGCGAAGCACAGTTTGCCCGTATTGCGCAGGAACATCACCCGGCCGGTGACGCCGACCAGATCGCCGGTGGCGGTGTCGGCCGGCAGGTCGGAATGCGACGCGCGCACCTCGGCGAGCGAGTGCGTGCGGGGCACCTCCACCGGGTACGGATCGATCCCTTCGGCGATGATCCGGTCGCGCTTCTCCCGGCGCACCCGCATCTGCTCGGGCAGTTCGTCTTCGGCGGGGTCGCTGGTGGAAGCGGGGTTTGCGGTCATGGCCCATAGGGTACGAACCTCACCAGGCGCTACGCCAACCGGATTACCTTTCCTTTCCGTCCATTAACCTGGGCCGGTGAGTGATCCCACAGCGGACATCCGCGCCCGGCAAGCCGCTTCCTTCGGTTCGCGCGCCGGCGCGTACGCCGAGCACCGGCCCGACTACTCGCGGGAAGCGATCGAGTGGGGGCTCGCCGGGGCGGACGGCACCCCCCGGCGGGTGCTCGATCTCGGCGCCGGAACCGGCAAGGTCACGGCGAGCCTGTTCGGCCTCGGCCTCGACGTCATCGCCGTCGAACCCGACCCGGAAATGCTGGCCGAGCTGTCCCGCCTGCTGCCGGCGGTGACGGCGCTGGACGGCAGCGCGGAACGGATCCCGCTGCCCGACGCGGCCGTCGACGCGGTTTTCGTCGGCCAGGCGTTCCACTGGTTCGACGTCGGGCCCGCGATGACCGAAATGGCGCGCGTGCTGCGCCCGGGCGGGGTGTTCGTGCCGATGTGGAACTACGAAGACGAATCGGTGCCGTGGGTGGCGGAGTTCATCGAAACCGCGAGCATGGGGTGGCGCCGCCCGGACACCGACGGCGACCGGCAGCCGGCCACCCACCCGGCGTTCACCCCGTTCGAGAGCGGCCGCTTCCGGCACGCCCACCGGCGGACGGCGGAGAGCCTGCTCGAAACGCTGCAGACCTATTCACGCGTGATCATCTCGGACCCGGCGGAGTCCGCGCCGCTGGTCGCCCGCGTCCGCCACTTCCTGGAGACGAATCCCGCGACGGCGTCCGGCGAATTCGACCTGCCGCTGATCACCTGGACGTTCCGCAGCCGGCGCCGCTGAAGCCACCGCCTTGACCTCCAGCAGACTGGAGGTTTCAGACTGAACCCCATGCGTACCAAATCCTGGGGCCGGGCACTGATCTCCCTGACGTCGCTCGTGACCGCGGCCGGCCCCTACCGGGCCGACTGGAACGAGACCCACGTGAAGAACCCGGCCTGGCCGCCGCACGCGAAGTTCCACAACGGCCAGACGATGAGCCTCGGACTAGCGCTCGGCGTCACGAGCCTGTGGCAGCTCTGGCGGGCGCCTTCGTCCCGGGAGGGGCTCGACGCGGGCGCCGCGCTGGCTTCGCTGTACTGGCTGACGCAGATCTCGGCGCTGGCCTACCCGGGCTCGAAGGCCGTCGACCCGCCGGGGACGGCGAAGTTCCCACAGGCGGTGGTGGCGTTCCCGGCGCTGGCCGTGACGGCACTGGGCTACGTTCTCGAACGCCGGCGCCTGGCGCGGGGCTAAGGGCGGATGTTGCGCTCGTAGACCAGGCGCAGCCCGAGCAGGGTCAGGTCCGGGACGTGGTCCGTGATCGTCTCCGACTCGCCGATCACCAGCGGCGCCAGGCCGCCGGTGGCGAGCACCGCCACCGGTTCCCGCCCGCCCGGCGACAGCTCGCGGACGATCCGGCGGACCAGGCCGTCGACCTGGCCCGCGAAGCCGTACAGGATGCCCGACTGCAGGCACTCCACCGTGTTCTTGCCGATCACCGACCGCGGCGGCACCAGCTCGACCTTCCGCAGCGCCGCCGCGCGCGCGGCCAGCGCGTCCACCGAGATCTCGATCCCGGGGGCGAACGCGCCGCCCAGGAACTCACCGCGGGCCGAGATCGCGTCCACGTTGGTCGACGTGCCGAAGTCGACGACGACGCACGCCGTGTCGTGGAGGTGGTGCGCGGCCAGCGTGTTCACCAGCCGGTCCGCGCCCACTTCCTTCGGGTTGTCGACGAGCAGGGCGACGCCCGTGCGCACGCCCGGCTCGACGACGATCTTCGGCACCTTCGCGTAGTAGCGCGAAAGCATCACGCGCAGTTCGCGCAGCACCGCCGGCACCGTCGACAACGCGCTGATCCCCGTGACGTCGCCGGCGTGCGGGCCGAGGAGCCCGCGCACGGTCAGCGCGAGCTCGTCGGCGGTCATCCGCGCGTCGGTGCGCATGCGCCAGTCGCCCACGAGCTCGGTGCCGGAATAGAGCCCCAGCACGATGTTCGTGTTGCCGACGTCGACGGTGAGCAGCAAGCGGGTCAGCTTTCCGCGTGCAGCAACGCGTCGAGCCGGCGGGCGTCCGCCGTCTCGGCCACCGGGAAGATCGCCGTCTCCTCCTCCGGCAGGGTCACCGTGCCGCTGAGCAGCCCGGAACCCTCCGGCGCGTGGCCGGGATCGGTGTGCCGGTGGACGATCCGGTTGTCAGCGTCGACGAACACCACGCGCGGTTCGTACATCGCGGCCTCGGCGTCCTCCATCTGGCCGTACGAGATCAGGATGACCAGGTCACCGGGGTGCACCAGGTGGGCCGCGGCGCCGTTGATGCCGAGCACGCCGCTGCCGCGTTCCCCCTTGATGACGTAGGTCTCCAGCCGCGAGCCGTTGGTGACGTCCACAATGGACACCTGTTCCCCCGGCAGCAGGTCCGCGGCCTCCATCAGGTCCTCGTCGACGGTGACCGAGCCGACGTAGTGCAGGTCGGCCTGGGTGACGGTGACCCGGTGGATCTTCGACTTGAGCATGGTGCGGTACATCGTGGACTCCTATTCCCCTGCGTCCCGCTCCGGCTGCGCTGGGTGATCTACCGCGGCACCGAGCAACACCGGGACGTTGTCGATCAGCCGGGTACTCCCCACCCGGGCCGCGATCAACAGTCGTGCTTCACCATCGACGGGCGCGGGCCCGAGGTCGGTTCCCCTCAACTCCAGGTAATCCACCTCGACCGCGGGTCGCGCGGCGAGGGTCTTCCACGCGGTCTCGAGGACCGCGTCCGCCCCGTCCCGGCCGACGAACGCCCCCGCGGTGAGGGCGGCCGACAGGACGATGGCGTCCTCACGCTGCTCAGGCGTGAGGTAGACGTTGCGCGACGACAGCGCGAGCCCGTCGCGTTCACGCACGGTCGGCACGCCGATCACGTGCGTGCCGATGTTCAGGTCGCGCACCATCCGCTTGATCAGGACCAGTTGCTGGTAGTCCTTTTCGCCGAAGAGCGCGTAGTCCGGACGGAGCAGGTTGAACAGCTTCGCCACGACGGTCAGCACGCCGGCGAAGTGGCCGGGCCGGACGACGCCTTCGAGCTCGTCGCCGAGCGGACCGGGGTGCACGGTGACGGCGGCGCCCTCGGCGTACAGCGCGTCGGCGGCCGGGGTGAAGGCGATTTCGACGCCGTCCTCGTCCAGCACGGCCAGGTCGGCCTCCAGCGGACGCGGGTAGGCCTCGAAGTCCTCGCCCTCGCCGAACTGCAGCGGGTTGACGAAGATCGAGGTGGCCACGACGTTGTTCGGCAGCCGCTTGGCGCGGCGGATCAGCTCGCGGTGCCCCGCGTGCAGCGCGCCCATGGTCGGCACGAGCGCCAGCTTGCGCCCGACGCCGTGCAGGGCCCGGCTGACCTGGCTCATCTGCTCGGGCGAGGCGAAGGTGTTCAGGGTGCCGCGGCTGAATTTCGGTGTGGTCACTGGTCTGGATGCCCTTCGGCGGGATCGTCGAGGAGGTCGGTGAGTTCCTTGGCGGCCGCGGTGTCGAGCAGCCCGGCGGCCACGGAACGCTCCGCCGTGCGCTTGGCCAGCGCGCGGTAGGCCGGTGCGACGTCCGGCGCCCGGTCCCCCAGCACCTCGAGGTGCTTGCGGACGGTGCCGATGTCGCCACGGGCGACCGGGCCGGTGAGCGCGCGGTCGCCGTGTCGGAGCACATTATCCAACGCGGCCGAAAGCAGTGGTGCGACCAGGCGTTCGGAATGCCCGATTCCCGCTTCGCGCAAGACTTCCGCGCAGTCCGCGACCAGCGTCATCAGGTGGTTCGCGCCGTGGGTCAACGCAGCGTGGTAGAGCGCTCGCGCGGAGTCGGGGATGCGCACCGGCTCGGCGCCCATCTCGACGGCCAGCGCCTCGCCGACGTTCCACGCCGCTTCGTCGTCGGCCATCGCCGTGACGCCGATGCTGCACGCCGCCAGCCGCTCGAGGTCCTCCTCGCGGCCGGTGAACGTCATCACCGGGTGCAGGGCCAGCGGGAGCGCCCCGGCTTCGGCCGCGGGCGCCAGGACGTCGATGCCCTGCGCGCCGGAGGTGTGCACGACGATCTGGCCCGGCCGCAGCGACTTGGTGGCGACCAGGCCGCGGACCATGCCGGCCAGCGCGTCGTCGGGGAGAGCGAGCACGACCAGGTCCGCCCGGCGGACGGTTTCGTCGGGCGGCAGGATGGGCACGTCGGGGAGGAGGCGTTCGGCGCGGGCCAGCGACGCGGCGGACAGGCCGGACGCGGCGACCACCGTGTGTCCCGCCCGGGCCAGGGCAGCACCGAGCACACTGCCCACCCGGCCGGCGGAAACGACCCCGACCGCGAGGCGAGCAGGTCTCATCATGGCGTGCGCCTGTGGACGCTCATGGTTTGCAGACTCCCTCTGCTCTCGTTCCAGTCCCGCTCCGGGTACCGGACGACGGCGCGAGACTAACTCGGCTGAGCGTGGACCGTTGAGCCCGGGTGACAAGCTTCACCCGGACCGGTTCACCCGTGTGGCGCTTCCTGGGCGAGCCGGGTGGCTTCGGCGCGGGCGGCCTTGAGCGTGCGGAGCAGCTCCTGCTGGCGTTGCCGGTCGACCGCGCTGTGGAGCTCTTGGCGGTCCAGGAACGCGAGCTCCGTGACGCTGGCCTGGTACACGGCGACGGCCTTCGCGGCCTGCTTGCCGGACTGGCGTTTCGCCTGACGGCGCCAAGCGCGGCGGCCGGGCAGGCTGGCCAGCAGCTCGACCTCCGACGGCGCGATCCACCGCGCCGCGGCCATGTGCGGCAGGGCGGCTTCGATGATCCGCTGCTCCCGCCGTCGTTGCAGGATGACCAGGTAGACCACGCCGAGGAACAGCGGCAGCATGATCAGGAAGTACACGGTCAGGAACTTCGACCCGCCCAGCAGCGCGGCGCTGTTCCACAGCGCGTGCAGGCAGACCGCGGCCAGGTACCCGGCGACCGGCGCGATGATCCGCAGCGCCTTGGTCGTCGTCCGGGCCGCGATGCCGATCCCGATGCCGGTGAGCACCGCGAACAGCGGGTGCGTGAACGGCGCGAGCACGCCGCGCAGGAAGAACGCCGTGATGACGCCCTGGCTGTGCCCGTCGCCGAAGCCGTAGTCGTAGAAGGCCCGGCCGAAGTAGTAGATGTTCTCGGTGAAGGCGAACCCGGCCGCGCTGAACCCGGCGTAGACGACGCCGTCCACGACACCGTCGAACTCGCTGCGGCGGCGCCACAGGATGAGGACCACGAAGAGCGCCTTCGCGGCCTCCTCGACGACCGGCGCGGACACCAGCGCGGCGACGGTGTTGCCGCTGCCCTTGCCGAGCAGCTCGTCACCGACCGCCTCGGCGGTGGTGTTGATGAGCAGCGCGGTGATCGTCGCGATGCAGGCGCCCCAGGCGAACGCCAGCAGCAGGAACTTCGCCGGCTCGGGCTCCCAGCGGTCGACCCACAGGAAGCCTGCCACCACCCCGGCGACCGGCACCAGGGCGGCCAGCACGCCGATGGTGACGGCCAGCGGGCCGACCCGCGCCGTCGCCAGGCCGAACAGGAACAGGCCGCACAGGGCGACCACGATCAGCCCGAGCACCGGCAGCAGCACGGTGATCCGGCGAGGCCGCCGTCCGCGATCGAGTCCCGTCGCGGGCGAGAGGGTTCCGCTCACAGCGGGTCACCCTACGCAGACCAGACACGGACCGGAATGCGAACCCCGGGTGTGGCCCGACGAGGCCGCCGGGGCCGCCGTCCGGCTCGCTCCGGGCACGCCTCAGTCCTCGGCACGCCGCCTGCGCCGCGGGGTCGAACCGGTGCCGCCGTTCGCCGCCAGCAGCTCGCTGACCGACCGGCCGGTGTTGTGCGACCCGCTGCCCGGCACCTCGGTGGAACGGTGGCCGTTGCGCGGGGCCTGGCCGTCGCCGTTCCCGTTGCTGTGGCCGTTCTGGCCGTTCCCGTTCTGGCCGTTGCCGTTCTGGCCGTTGCCGTGTTGCCCGGTGCCGTTGCGCTCGAGGTCGGCCGGGTCGACCGGCGTCATGTTGCGCCGCGACATGGACGCGCGCTCGGCGACCATGCCTTCCCAGGCCGGCGGTTCGCCGTCCGGACGGCGCCGGCGGCCACCCGATGGCTCGGGCGGCGGCGGGGGCACAGCGGGCATCACCTGTGAGTCGTCCGGCTTCCGGCGGCGACCACCGCCGGTGGAACGGCCCTGGAAGCTGCGCATCGACTCCGGCAGCGTCGGGTTCACCGGCGCCTCGGCCTGGGCCGCCGCCTCCGTGGGAGCGCGGTGCGAACCGTGCGAACCGTGCCGGGACGGCGGCTCGTCGAGGATCGGCGACATGTCGGCCCGCGAGAACTGCTCGAGGCGCGACGGACGGCGGCCGTCGGCGGCCGGCACCGGCGTGGTCGGCGGCACGACGGGCGGCAGGTTGGTCCGCGACGGCGGGCCGGCGCTGGGCACCGGCATCGTCATCGGGACGACCGGGAGGTCGGTCCGGGACCCGGCCGGGTCCCGGCGCGCGACGGCGGGCAGGTCGGTGCGCGAGCCGGCCGGATCGCGCCGCGGCACGGCCGGCAGGTCGGTCCGCGAGCCGGCCGGATCCCGCCTGGGCACCGCCGGCAGGTCGGTGCGCGATGCCGTGGCGTCCCGCGGCATCGGCGGCTTGCGGTCGGCGGGTTTCGGCTCCGGCGGCTTCGGCCGGTTGGGCCGCTGCCGCTCGGCGAAGTCGTCGCGGTTCTGGAACGCCGCGCTCAGGTCGGCCACCGGGCGCTCGACCGGCCGGATGTCCGACCGGGACATCTCGGACGGCTTCGGCGGCGGCACGCTGGCCGCCGGACGGCCCTGGAGCGGCCGCGCGGGCGGCTCGGGCGCCTTCCGCGGATCGGGGCGCGCGCCGTTCGGCTTGGGGACGCGCGGCAGGTCCGGCCGGGACATCTCGGCGGGCCGCATCTCCTGGCGCGACCGCTCGGCGGGCCGCTGCCGCTCGACGCGGGGCAGGTCGGACCGCGACATCTCCACACGCGGGATGTCCGGACGCGACATCTCCACACGGGGGATGTCGGGGCGGGACATCTCGGCGGGCCGCATCTCCGAGCGCGAGATCTCCGCGCGGCGCGCGGGCGGCGGCTCGGGACGGCGGATCTCCGTCGGCGGCTCCGGGCGGCGGACCTCGGCACTGGGGTCGGGGGTCCGCGGCATCTCCCGGCGCGTCGGCTCGGCGGGGGCTTCGGGACGGCGCTCGGGCTGCTTGGCGACCTCGGCCGGGTCCGGCAGCCGCATCGGCTGCGACTCGGCCTGGCGGCGGGCCGCCTCGGCGCGCAGCTCGGCGGCCTTCAGCTCGCGCTGCGCGGCGTTCAGCGCCGGGTCGACCTCCGGCACGGGCGGACGGCGGTCGCTCAGCGGCTTCGGCCGGGCGATCTGCTGGGTGCTCTGGGCGTTGACGTTGGCCGGGGCCTTCGGGCCGGTGCCCGGCTTGCCGCCGAACCCCTTGCCCTTGCCGCCGAACCCCTTGCCGTTCGCGGGCTTGCCGTTCGACGCCTTGCGGCGGCGCTCGTCGAGCACGCGGTCGATCAGCTCGGTCGGCCGCTCGCCGCCCTCGGGAACGGGCTTCTTCGCGGCCATCAGCTGCGCCGGCTTCTTCTTCGGGGCGCCGTCGGGGATCATCCGGTTGTCGTCGGACACCTTGCGCATGCGGGTGGCCTGCGCGGTCAGCGCGACGCGTTCGAGCAGCACCTCACCGCCGAACAGCGACTGGAGGCTGTCACGCAGCGCGGAGACTTCGACGCGCAGCGCCTCGAGCTCCTCGCGGCCGCGGGCGTCGGCCGTAGTGCGGTTCTCCGCCTCCACCTCCAGTTCGTACTCGCGCCGGGCCGCGATCTCGCGTTCCAGCTCCAACTCGTACACAGCCTGCGCCTCGGAGACCGCGTCCTCGCTCTGTGCCGCGTGCTTGCGGTACTTCACGGCGAGGAACGCGCCGATCAGGGCAGCCCAGAGGGCGGCGACGATCCCGAGTCTGAGGTACTTGAGATCGTTGCTGAGCACCAGTGCGAGGGTGGCTCCGATGGCGAGGACGAATCCGACAACAAGCCACGGCCTACCCAGAAGGCGGCCGCGCGAGTCGTCACCCACGCCGGTCATGACTGACACCGTACCTGCTCGTAATCCGAACGAGACCTACTCGGTCCAGCGAGCGGTGGGATTCGAGCGCTAACCGGTCGTCCCCCGGGTGCGTTCACGGGGCTGGTCGCGCGGGGTCCGGCAGCAGTGTTCGAGCCACAAACCCGCTGCTACCAGCAGTGCCGCGGAAACCACGCCGACCACCGCGGCCCGGGTGTCGAGAACCGCGGCGACGAGTTCGTCACGTCGGGGAAAAAGGTAGGCGAGCGCCGCGAGCCAAGCGCCCGTCATGAACGCGCCTGCGAGTGACGAAGCCTTCGCCAGGGCCACCGATCGGGCGATCCCGATAGCGGCAACGACGCGGCCGTTCCTGATCCGGGAGCGAACCCGGAACGCGAGCACGGCCTCGATCACGGCGAGCACCGCGAACGTGACGCCGGCGAGCAGCGGCAACTGGGGCAGTGAGCCGTAGGCCACCTGGAAGAGCAGGTAGCCGAGGACCAGGCCGAGTACCCCGGCCACCACCAGGTCGCGAGGCCGGGTGAAGTGCATGCCACAACCGTACCGTGCGACGCTTGACTCTCCACCGACTGGAGAGTTCAGGATGCGTCTTGTGGGTACCACCGCGATCTTCACCATCGGCGAGCTGGCCAGGCGCACGGGCCTGCCGGTCAAGACCATCCGGTTCTACTCGGACGAGGGCCTGCTGCCCCCGACCGACCGGACGGACGCCGGCTACCGGCTCTACGACGCCACGGCCATGGCCCGGCTGGAGCTGGTCCGCACCCTGCGCGAGCTCGGCCTCGGCCTCGCCGACGTCGAAGCCGCCCTGTCGCGCTCCGCGACGGTCGGCGAGCTGGCGAACCGGCACGTCGAGGCGCTCGACGAGCAGATCCGGCGGCTCCGGCTGCGCCGGGCGGTGCTGCGCGCGGTGGCCAAGCGTGATTCCGAGCTGGAGGAAGTGAACCTGATGAACCGTCTCGCGTCGATGTCCGACGAGGAGCGCAAGCGGCTGGTCGACGAGTTCTGGGACGAGATGGTCTCGGGACTGGAGATCGACCCGCAGTTCTACGCGCGGATGCGCGCCGGGAAGCCCGAGCTGCCGGACGACCCGTCGCCCGAGCAGCTGGAGGCGTGGATCGAGTTCGCCGAGCTCGTCCAGGACCCGTCGTTCCGCACCTTGATCCGCGAGCTGAGCGAAACCCAGGCCCAGCAGATCGCGGACGGCGAGTTCCACCCGCCCGCGGACGCCTGGCAGCAGAACTGGCCGGGCTGGGTCTCCCGCGCCGAAGCGGCCGTGACGGCCGGAGAGCCGCCGACGTCTGAGGCGGGGCAAACGCTTGCGGCCGACATCGCGACGGCCACCGCCCGCCCCGGCCAGGACGCGAAGTCGCCGGAGTTCCGCACGGAGATGGCGGACCGCTTCGCCGCGAGCGGCGACGCCCGGGCCGAGCGCTACTGGCAGCTGCTGGCCACCATCAACGGCTGGCCCCCGGTCCCGACGACCCAGCCCGCGGTGCAGTTCATGATCGCGGCTCTGCGCGGCTGACCGCACGAGGACCGCAGTTCGGCGACGAACCGGGGGTGGCCGGTAACGGACACCCCCGGTTCACCGATCTTTTATACCTTCAAGTCGAGATCGGTCCGCCGGACCGAGCCGACGTCCGACGCCGGACGCGCGGCCAGCAAGGTGGCCAGCGGGCCGTGCCCGGGCAGGACCGCGTCCGGCTCGATCTCCAGCCACGGGATCAGCACGCTCGCGCGTTCCGGGGTCCCCGGGTGCGGCAACAGCAGCTCGGGGTCGGCGGAGGTGACGCCGTCCACCGTGACGACGTCGACGTCCAGTGTCCGCGGCCCCCACCGCAGCTCGCGCACGCGCCCGGCCGCCTGCTCGGCGGCCTGGCCGGTGCGCAGCCACGCCCAGTGGTCGCGGCCCGGGTCGTCCACGACGCAGACGGCGTTGAGGAAGTCCGGCTGGTCCTCGACGCCCCACGCCTTCGTCTCGTACACGCTCGACACCGCGACCAGCGCGGGCCGGACGGCGTTCAGCGCGAGCTTCAGGAAGCCGAGCCGGTCGCCGAGGTTGGAGCCGAGCGAAAGGACGGCGCGGCTCACCGGTCGCGCCGGACCGTGACGGCCACGTCGTCGAAGGTCAGCGGGATCGGCGCCGACGGCTTGTGCACCGTCACCTCGACCGCGTCGAGCCGCTCGTCCCGCATGACCGCGTCGGCGATCGTGCCGGCGACCTTCTCGATGAGGTCGTACGGCTCACCGGCGACGATCCCGGCGACCAGCTCGGCCAGCTCGCCGTAGTGCAGCGTCTTGGTCAGGTCGTCCGACGCGGCGGCCGGCCCGAGGTCGAGCCACACCGTGACGTCGATGACGAACTCCTGGCCGTCCCGCTTCTCGTGCTCGAACACGCCGTGGTGGCCGAACACGCGCAAGCCGGTCAACGTGATCCGGTCAGACATCCGGAGAACCCTTCCACCACGCCGCGGCCACGGCGACCGCGTCCAGCGACGCCCCGACCTCGTGCACCCGCACACCCCAGGCCCCGGCGGCCGCGGCCAGGGCCGAGATGGCCGCGGTCGCGTCCTCCCGGCCGTCCGGCGGCCGCGGCGTACCGTCCTTTTCGGACAAAAGCCGGCCGAGAAACCGCTTGCGCGAAGCGCCGACGAGCACCGGGAAACCCAGCGAAAGCACCGAGTCCAGCCCCCGCAGCAACGCCCAGTCGTGCTCGGCGTTCTTCGCGAAGCCGAGCCCGGGATCGAGCACGATCGCGCTCTCGGCCACGCCGGCCGCGAGCGCGTCGTCCACCCGGGACAGCAGCTCGGAGCGGACCTCGGCGACGACGTCTTCGTATTTCGCGAGGGCCTGCATGTCCTCGCTGTGACCCCGCCAGTGCATCAGCACCCACGGCGCCCCGGACTCGGCCGCGACCCGCGCCATGTCCGGATCGGCCAGCCCACCCGAGACGTCGTTGACGACGTGCGCCCCGGCCTCGAGCGCCGCGGCGGCGACGGCCGCACGCGTGGTGTCGACCGACACGGCCACGCCTTCACCGGCGAGCGTCCGGATCACCGGGAGAACCCGAGCCAGCTCGGTTTCGGCGTCCACCCGCAACGCCCCGGGCCGCGTCGACTCCCCGCCGACGTCGATCAGGTCGGCCCCTCGCGTCCACATCGCCCGGGCGTGCTCCAGCGCCTGGTCGACGTCGAGGTAGCGGCCACCGTCCGAAAAGGAATCCGGCGTCACGTTCAGCACGCCCATCACGACACACCGCCCCGGCGCGGGAAGGTTCGTGCTCACCGACGCGCCCTGATGAGGTCGAGCGCCTCCGCCCGTGACGAAGCGGAGGTCTTGAGCAGCCCCCGCACGGCCGAGGTGGTCGTGCGGGCGCCGGGCTTCCGGATGCCGCGCATGGCCATGCACAGGTGCTCGGCCTCGATCACGACGATGACCCCCCGCGGCTCGAGCTTGCGCACGAGCGCGTCGGCGACCTGCGAGGTGAGACGTTCCTGAACCTGGGGCCGCTTGGCGTAAAGGTCGACGAGCCGCGCGAGCTTGGAGAGCCCGGTGACCTTTCCGCCCGCGTTCGGGATGTACCCGACGTGCGCAACACCGTGGAAGGGCACGAGGTGGTGTTCACAGTTGTGCGTTAAATGTCCCGCAATCAAGAATGTCGGATGCGGATCGCATCTGAAACTGTAAACAGTGTAGGGCTTCGTGCCCGACGCGGTCACCGGTGTCACCGACTCGACCTGCACGTACTCCGACTCGATCAGATCGGTCGCATAGTCGTCCTGCGGGAAGCCGTGCTTCCGGAACCAGCTGTCGGCGACGTACAACCGCGATGCGGCACCGCCGGTGTTCGCGGTGAACCGGGCACCGATCACGGTGGCCAGATCCTCCAGGAACGGCGTATTCGCGCTCGCGATGATCCGCCCCGCCGAATGCTTGCTCCGGTGTCCGTCTCCGTCGACGTAACCGTCGAGGAAGCCGTTGAAGGTCGACAAGTCGTTGAGGACCACCATCGGGAACCGCTGACGCTGGTGGTGGGCGTCGCCGCCCACGTACTGCCGCATCAGGTCCGCGAGGAACGAAGACACGACCCGGACCCGGAAGCCGGGGAGGTCGCGACCCAGGTAGCCCGACGGCCGTGAGGTCGGCTCGACCTTCGCGTCGATACCGAACGCGCGGTGCAGGGACTCGGCGAACTTCTTCGCATAGTCCCGGTCGTTCACCACGAGCGAGACGTACCGGTCGGCGACCGTTCCGTCAGCACAGACGGTTCCGACGACATAGCCGAAGTCGTACCCGAGGCTCGGCCGCCAGCGATCGCGGCAGAGCTTCTTCGCGTGCGTCCACTCGATGAACGAACCCTCGACGTCCTTCGCTTCCTTCCAACCCTCGGGCGTCGCCAAAGGGTGGTCGGGAGTGACGAGGAACTTGCCGACCGAGGTCTTCACCTCGACCAGCTCACGCGTCTGATGCGAGCTGATCTCGGTGACCTCGGTCTCCTCGACGTTGCCGCCGACGAGGGTCCACAGCTTGTCGCCCACCCGCACGTCGGCCGCCTGCTTGCGGCCGCCGACGGCGTTCACGGTCTGCTTGCTGGGCACGCATTGGCTGTACATCGGGATGTCCGTGACGAGCACCAGTTCTTCGTGGGACTCGTCGAACGTCTTGTCCAGCACCGAGTCGGGCTCGGTGTACAGGCCGGCGAACATCTCCTTGTACGCGCGGGCGACCCGGGCCGGGGTGTCCTTCAGGCCGTCCCGGTCCGGGTTTTCGCCGCAGGCCAGCAGAAGCTCGAGGATCGCCTTCTCCGCCCGGTCTTGGTCGAAGACCGGGCGGCCGGCGTCACTGGGGCTTTTCTGGTCCGTCCACGTCACGACGTTCCCCCTCGCTCTGCTGCTGGTTGCCGCCCGCTTGATCGGCGAACCAGCCGTGCTCGCGAGAACGATCTTCACCACCGGGCCGCCACGACTGGCCCGGCTGGCCGCCGGGGGAGGTCGCGGGGGTCCAGCCCGGAGGGGCACCGTAGTTCGGCGGGCCGCTCTGGCCCGCCGGGCCGCCGCCGCCCGTCTGGCCGGTGTAGCTCTGCGGCCAGTGGGACGAGCCGTTCGGGCCACCGTTGGGACCGCCGTAGGGGCGGCCGCCGTTCGGGTAGGCGCCCGGCGGCGGCGGGGCGTACGGGTTGGCGTTCGGGTCCGGTGCCGACGCCGGGTACGGCGGGCCACCGGGCAGGTCACCCGCGCCCTGGGCGGTGCCGACCGGGGTCGGCTCCGGCTTCAGGACCGGCTTCTCCTTCTCCGGCGGGGGCCACGGCTCGCCGCGCTCGATCGCCAGCTCGCCCGGGGTCTTGATGGGCGGCTTGTCGGACGGCGTGCGCTCGCCGAACTCGTTGAACACGGTGATGTGCGGGCGCTTCTCGACCGTCGCGAAGATCCGCTCGAGGTCCTTGCGGGTCAGCGTCTCCTTCTCGAGGAGTTCGATGACCAGCTCGTCGAGCACGTCGCGGTAAGTGTTGAGCACGTGCCACGCCTCGGTGTGCGCGGTCTCGATGAGCTTGCGCACCTCCTCGTCGATCTCGTGCGCCACCTCGAGCGAGTAGTCCGCCTGACGGCCGGCCGAGCGGCCCAGGAACGGGTCGCCCTGCTCCTGGCCGTACTTGACCGCGCCCAGGCGGGCGCTCATGCCGTACTCGGTGACCATCGCGCGGGCGATCTTCGTCGCCTGCTCGATGTCCGAGGACGCGCCGGTGGTGGGCTCGTGGAAGACGAGCTCCTCCGCCGTGCGGCCACCCATCGCGAAGACCAGCCGCCCGATCATCTCGGAGCGGGTCATCAGGTCCTTGTCGTCCTCCGGGACGAGCAGCGCGTGCCCGCCCGTGCGGCCGCGCGGCAGGATGGTCAGCTTGTAGACCGGTTCGATGTCCGGCATCGCCCACGCGGCGAGCGCGTGCCCGCCCTCGTGGTAGGCCGTGATCTTCTTCTCCTTCTCGGAGATGATCCGGCTCTTGCGGGCAGGGCCGCCGACGACGCGGTCGACGGACTCCTCGAGCTCGACGTCGCTGATCACGTGCCCGTTCTTGCGGGCGGTGAGCAGCGCGGCCTCGTTCAGCACGTTGGCCAGGTCGGCGCCGGACATGCCGACGGTCCGCTTGGCCAGGCTGCCCATGTCGGTGCCCTGCGCGATCGGCTTGCCCTTGGAGTGCACCTCGAGGATCGCGCGACGGCCACGCATGTCGGGCGCGGAGACCGGGATCTGCCGGTCGAAGCGGCCCGGGCGCAGCAGCGCGGGGTCGAGGATGTCGGGCCGGTTGGTGGCCGCGATCAGGATGATGCCGCCGCGGGCGTCGAAGCCGTCCATCTCGACGAGCAGCTGGTTCAGCGTCTGCTCGCGCTCGTCGTGGCCGCCGCCGAGGCCGGCGCCGCGCTGGCGGCCGACCGCGTCGATCTCGTCCACGAAGATGATGCACGGCGCGTTCTGCTTGGCCTGTTCGAACAGGTCACGCACCCGCGAGGCGCCGACACCGACGAACATCTCGACGAAGTCCGAGCCCGAGATCGTGTAGAACGGCACGCCCGCTTCACCCGCGACAGCTCGCGCGAGCAGCGTCTTGCCGGTACCGGGTGGCCCGTAGAGCAGGACGCCCTTCGGGATCTTCGCGCCGAGCGCCTGATATCGCGCCGGGTTCTGGAGGAAGTCCTTGATCTCGTACAGCTCTTCGACGGCCTCGTCGGCGCCCGCGACGTCCCCGAAGGTCGTCTTGGGCATGTCCTTGTTCAGCTGCTTGGCCTTGGACTTGCCGAAGTTGAGGACGCGGTTGCCGCCGCCCTGGGCGTTGTTCATCATCCACATCAGCAGGCCCAGCACGAGGGCCAGCGGGATGGCGAAGATGAGGATCTGGGTCAGTACACCCTGCTGGGTGACCTTGGTGGTGAACTTGACTCCGCCATCGCCGTTCTTCGCGGCCAGCAGCTTGTCGTAAATCTCAAGCGACGCGTTGGCCGGGTACTGCGCGATGATCTGGGTGGTCTGCTGGCCATCGACGTCGACGGACTTGTTCAGCAGGAGTTTGACCTGCTGTTCCTTGTCCTCGAGGCTGGCTTCCTTGACGTTGTTCGTGGTGATCTGGGAGTTCGCCACCGAGATGGGTGCTTGGGTGTACCCACGATCGCTGTCGAAGATCGTGTTGTACGCGAACAACGCCAGCAACCCCGCGACGATCCACAGCAGTGGGTTCCTGAGCACGCTCTTCCGGTTCATACGACTCGGCCCTGGTGGCCTCGACCCTCCCTGGTTGGGCGGCTCCTGTGATACCCGCCATCACGATCTTGACAACCCATGGTGCCTGGACACCCGTCCCAACAGGGTACCGTCCGCTGCCGCGTTCATCCCCTGTGAGCCTCTCGCAGGTCAACGGGCGATACCGCGTCCTGGTTCCCGTTCGGCCCGCACCCTTGTCACGCTATCGCGTGCCGTCGGACACACCACTCACCATCTCGCCCAGCCGGGTCCGCAGTGTCGGCGGGTCCGCCGGGGCCACCGTGACCCACTCCCGACCGTCTGTACCTGCACGGGAGAGGCTCAGGTAGCGCCCGGTGGCCGTGTCGAACCAGGCCAGCACCCGGGACCGCTGCTTGGCCCCGACCGGGGACCGGCTGTTCGCTGCCAGCTGACCGCCGCACAGCCGGGGCTGCCCGGCGAGCCGCCCGTAGGCCTCGCGCGGGTCGGCGACGACCCGCTCGCTCAGCGGCGTCCGGCGTTTGCTCTTGTTCTCTTCCTCACCGGAGTTCGCCGGCAGCGACACGGGCACCCGGATGGGGGCCGTGTGCAGGGCTTCGTCGAGCGGGAGTGTGACGGATGCCTCGGTCCCGCGCGGCCCGGCGGGCAGCACGCCGATGACGGCGGAGACCAGCGCGTCCGGCGGGACGTCCCGCAGCCAGATGCCGTCGGCGTCCTGGACCGCGAGCACGCCCTTGGTGTCGTCGGCCGCCGCCAGCACCCCGACCGTCGGGGTCTCGAACCGCGGGATGTGCAGCGCGTCGATGGTCAGGGGCGCGAAGGCCAGCAGCTCCAGCGCGTCTTCGATCGGTGGCGTCAGCCGGCCCCGCGGTTCGCGGATGCCGCGCGCCTTCAGCTCGACGTCGGTGCGGTGGCGCAGCGAAACCCGCTCGTCCTCGGTCGCGCCGTGCGACCGGACGTGCAGCGGGTAGGGCAGCTCACCGACCCCCGCCGACTCCCACAGGAAGTCGAACGCCAGCGGCGAGAAGAACTCTTGCATCACTACTCTCCCGGATCGGATTCTCGCTCAGCGTAGCCCGCACCACCGACAGAACGGGACCGTTCCCGTTGCCGGTTGGGCACGCTCGGAGAACCCGGGGCCGATCTTGGCAGAGATCGCGTGGGACCCGCGTTCACGGTGTCCGGAATCAGCCGTTCGCGAGGCCGCGCCGGGGTGCGGGCACGAGTCAAGCCGGGTGCGGGCGGCCGGGGTCAGACCGAGCTGGTCGCCGACGCTCCCGCGAGCAGCTCGCCGAGCCGGTGGCGCAGCGTCGCCGCGTCGGCGGGGGCGATCGTGATCCAGTCGCGGCCGTCGTGACCCTTGGACGCCTGGGTGAAGTAGCGGCCCGTCTCGGTGTCGAACCAGCTCAGCACCGGGGTGCGGCTGCGCGCGCCCATCCGGGTGCGGGCGTTCGCCGCGATCTGGCCGCCGCGCAGGCGGGGCTGGGCGTGCAGGCGGGCGAGGGCCTTGCGGTCGTCGTCGGCGCTGCTGCGGTCCTCGGGGTTGCCGCGGCGCTGCAGGAAGTCGACGCCGTGCGCGCCGACCAGCTGCTCCAGCGGCACCGTGATCGACTTCTCGCTGCCGCGCGGAGCGGCGGGCAGCAGCGAGACGATCGCGCTCGCCAGGCCGTCCACCGGGCACGGCTGCAGGTGCAGGCCGCGGGTGTCCTGGACGGCCAGCAGCCCCTGGCCGCCCAGTACGCCGGCGATCGCGAGCAGCGGCTCGGCGTCCGGGGCGATCAGCTGGACGGCGTCCAAGCTCAGTTCGGGGGTGGCCAGCACGCCGAAGTAGTCCTCGACGTGCGGTTCGGGGCGGCCGCGGCCGTCCGCGAGCCCGCGCGCCGCCAGCCCCTCCAGCGTCCGCTGACGCAGCAGCGACCGCTCGTCGAGCGTCTCGCCGTGCGACCGGACGCGCAGCGGGTACGGCAGCTCACCCAGCCCGGCCGACTCCCACAGGAAGTCCACCTCGGCCGGGGTCAGCAGCTCAGCGTTCGGCATCGAGCCACCCCCCAGAGATGTGAAAGCGGGCCGGACGCGCGGGAAGCGCGTCCGGCCCGATCAAGATCAGCGGTCTTCGTCGTCCTCGGACCACGCGCCGATGACCGGCGGCGGGGTCGCCTGGTTGGCGCCGAAGGCCTCGTCCGGGTCGGCTTCGATGAGGAACGACGCGTGCGTGTGCTCCTCGTCCTGCTCGCCCTGGGCTCCGTGCGGGGCCATTCCGCCACCCATGCCGCCCATGCCGGGCGGCGGCGGGGTCTGGCCGCCGATGGTGCCGGCCGACGACACGAGACCCTGCTGCGGCGCCTGGGCCGAGGCGGCGCTCTGCGCCTGGCCGTCCGCCGACGCCAGGGACGTCTCGTTCTCCGACTTCGCCCCGGAGCGGTTGCCCTTGCCCAGCGCGCGGGAAGCCAGGGCGCCGAGACCGCCGGCGGCACCGCCGATGCCCAGGCCCATGCCGATCTTGCCGAGCGGGTTGCTGCTGCCGCCGCCGGTCTGCGCGCCACCGGGCACCTGGCCGGCACCCGTGGTGGTGCCGCCGGTCGTCCCGGCCGCGGTGCCACCGGGCACGTCGCTGCCGAGCGCCGCCGCCGCTTCGTGGCCGCCGAAACCGCCGGTCCCGCCGACGCCGCCGTGGGCCGCGTTCGGGGCGAACGCCGAGTGCTGCGCGTCGAACGCGCCGCCGTGGCCGCCGAAGCCCCCGCCGCTCGAGGCGAAGACCGCGTTGCCCGCGCCGCCGAGGCCGTGGACCGGGCCGGTGGCGCCGACGCTGCTGATGCCGTTGAACGAGATCGAGTTGTGCGACCCCGTCGGCTTCATGCCGAGCGACTCCGGGCCGAAGCTCGGGGTCGAGCTGTCGACGTCGCTCATCGACTTGGTGTAGGCGTTGAAGAACGCGACCTGCTGCGTCTTGACGTCGTTGGCCGCGTCCGCCTGGGCCTTCTGGTCGGCGACCAGCGCCGCCGGGCCGCCGGCCAGTGCCGCCGCCATCGACTGCTTCGGGTCGTAGTCCTTGGGGGCCGGCATCTTCTTGACCTCGGCGGCCGCCGCTGCCTGCCGGGCGAGCCGGTCCGACATCGTGTGCGCGGCCTCGGAGGCCTGCGAGCCCGAGTTGGCGATGGCCACCAGCGCGCCCTGGGCACCCGCGGCACCGCGGCCGACCCAGGCGTTGCCCAGCTCGGAGATCGCGTTGTACAGGTGGTCGGAGGCCTGCTTCAGCTCGCTGCCGTGGTGCGACCAGGCCTGCCCGGTCGCCTCGGCCGTGCCGGGGTCGTTGTTGTTGACCGCGCCGTCGTAGAGCTGCTGGCTGGCCTGCGCGTTCCAGTTCGGCGGGTTCGCGATCGCGCGGTCGCTGCCCATGTCGAAGCCGTCGGAACGGCCGCGGGCGTCCGCGACGATGTTCTGGGCCGACGCGTTGTCGCCGAGCGGGACCAGCGAGCCCGGGTCAGTGGTGGCGGTCGACGGCTGGTCGCTGTGGTTCGGAGCCATGACTTCGAGTCCCCCTCTGGGCTCAGGCGTTGCGGAACGGGTCGGCCGCGGCCTGGTCGATCTCGTGGTACCGGGACATCGCCGTGACGATGCCCTCCTCGGCGGCGGAGTACTGGTCGAGCAGGTTCTGCAGGGCGGCGGCGTACGAGTCGCCCCCGCCGTCCGCGCGCTGCACGAACTTCGCCGCCATCGCGTTGCCGACCGGGTTGTCCCCGAGCTTCGGCGGCTGGGCGAGCGTGCCCGCACCGCTGAGCAGGGCCTCGACGGCGTCCTTGCCGGTGCGGATCTTGTTCAGCACGGTCTGCGCGGCGTCGGGGTCGATCCCGACCTGACCAGCCGCGGCGGCCGCCTTGAAGGCGTTCGCGTCGGCAGCGCTGCTGTTCGCCATCAGAACTCTCTCCCGTTCCCCCGACCCGGTCACCGCGGGCACGACAATGTCTTCGCATAGGTTAACGCACGTGATCAGAGCGTATGACGCGATCGGCGGCGCCGGGGTTCCGCGAAACCGGTAATTGCGGTGAACGGTCGGTGAACTCCGCCGGTGCCTACGCGGTGTAGACCTTCGGGTCCAGCGTCCCGATGTAGGGCAGGTCCCGGTAGCGCTCGGCGTAGTCCAGGCCGTAGCCGACGACGAACTCGTTCGGGATGTCGAAGCCGATGTACTTCACCGGGACGTCGACCTTGACCGCGTCCGGCTTGCGCAGCAGCGAAACCACCTCGAGCGAGGCCGGGTTGCGGCTGGCCAGGTTCTTCAGCAGCCACGAGAGCGTGAGGCCGGAGTCGACGATGTCCTCGACGATCAGCACGTCGCGGCCCGCGATGTCGCGGTCGAGGTCCTTGAGGATGCGGACGACACCGGACGACGACGTCGCCGAGCCGTAGGAAGAGACGGCCATGAATTCCAGCTGCGTCGGCAGCGGCAGCGCACGGGCGAAGTCGGTCATGAACATGACCGCGCCCTTCAGGACACCCACCAGCAGGAGTTCACCCTGCCCGTTGGCCGGATAGTCGGCGGCGATCTGCGCCGACAGCTCCGTGATCTTGTCCTGGATCTGCTGCTCGGTGACGAGCACGGAGGCGATTTCGCCCTCGTACACGGGTCAGTCCCCTCGGGTGGTGGGTTGGGAGATGACGCAGAGCCTGCCACGGCACCGTCGTGCTTCCAAGTTGCCGGGTAACCAGACGCCGCCCTGACCACGCCACCGGGCGACGAGCGCGTCGACCGCCCGGAGGTGCCCGTCGGTGAGCTCGCGCACCCCCGACTCCAGCAGCCACCTGCGGAGAACCCGCCGCCGCAGGGCCGCGGGCTCGCCTTCGAGGACTGCGACATCCAGCCCTTCGACGCCGCCCGCACGGGTGAAGATCCTGTCCGCCGATGTGTCCAACGCCTCGCTGTCCTCCCGCAGCTGCGCGGCCGTGCGGGCGAGTGCGGCCGCCACCCCGCCGTTGAGGACGTCCTCCAGGAGCGGCAGGACCTCGGTGCGCAGCCGGACCCGGGTGAAGCGTGCTTCGGCGTTGTGCGGGTCCTCCCACGGCTCGACGCCGAGCTCGGCGCACGCCGCCCGGGTGGTCGCGCGCGGCACCGCCAGCAGCGGCCGGCCCCACGGCGGGTCGTGCGGGCGCATCCCGGAGACGCTGCGCGGGCCGGAGCCGCGGCCGAGCCCGAGCAGGACGGTTTCGGCCTGGTCGTCGAGGGTGTGGCCGAGCAGGACGAGGTCGTGGCCGGCGAGCGCGCGGTAGCGGGCCTTGCGCGCGGCCGCCTCGGGCCCGCCCGGCCCGGTGACGTCGACCCGGCGCACCTCGGCTTCGTCGGCGCCCAGTGACTTCGCCGCCGCGACGGCGTCGCGCGCGATCTTCGCCGAACCCTCCTGGAGGCCGTGGTCGACGACCAGCGCGCGGACGCGGTGGCCGCGGTGGCGCCCGACGTACGCCGTGGCCTCGGCCAGCGCGAGGGAGTCGGCGCCGCCGGAGACCGCGACGCACAGTTCGGCGGGTGCCTCGACGCTCTCCAGGAACCCGCGGACGGCCCGCCGGACGGCCGCGACGGCCGGCCCGGTCATCCGTGCAGGCGCCGGACCCAGGCGGCCGGATCGGCGATCTCGGCGCGCGACGGCAGGGTGTTCGGCGAGCGCCAGACGGCGTTGAAGCCCTCCATGCCAACGGCGTCCACGACGTACTTCGTGAACTTCGCGCCTTCTTCGTACTGACGGATCTTCGCGTCGACGCCGAGCAGCGCGCGCAGCAGCCGGTCGAAGACGCCGCCGCCCTTGCGCCGGGCGGAGAACCGCGCGCGGATGGTGTCGACGCTCGGCACGACCTGCGGGCCGACGGCGTCCATCACGTAGTCGGCGTGGCCTTCCAGCAACGTCGAGAGCGCGAGCAGCCGGTCGAACACCGCGCGTTCCTTCGGCGACTGGAGCAGCTCGGCGAGGTTCAGCTTCGGGCCCTGCTTGATCGCCTCGGGCAGCCGGCCGACCAGGTCGGCGAGGCTGTCGTTGCTGCCGCCGGCCAGGCCGGAGACGAGCCGTTCGACCTCGTCGGCGAAGTAGTCGCGCAGCCAGGTGACGGCGGTGAACTGGAGCCGGTGGGTGCATTCGTGCAGGCAGACCCAGAGCCGGAAGTCGCGCCCGGGCACCTTCATCGCGCGTTCCGCGGCGACGACGTTCGGCGCGACCAGCAGCAGCTGGCCTTGGCGCTCGGGGCCGCCGAAGGGGTCGTACTGACCGAGCACGCGGCTGGCGAGGAACGCGAGCACCAGGCCGGTCTGGACGCCGGCGCCGCCGGCCAGGATCGGCCCGAACGGCCCGCCCTGCTGCGGCAGCGCGCGCCCGGTGAGCGCGTCGAGGCCCGCGGCGGCGGACCGGACCCAGCCCGGGCGGTCGACGACCTCGCCGGGCAGCAGCGGCAGGTCGAGCCCGAGGTTCGTCAGCTGCCGGACGTGCCCCTCGGCCGCCATCGTCAGCTCACGCAGGTCGGTGACGGCGGCCTCGGCCTCGTCGCGCGGGACCTGGGGGCCGCCGCGCACGAGCAGCGCCCCCGTCTGCGCGGCGAGCGACCAGTCGACCATGGGCCGGGTGTCGGTTTCCTGACTCACCCTTTCGACGCTACCTGCCCGGAGCGGGTTTCCGGCCACGACTTCCGCACGCTTCGCACACGGACCGGTACGCGATCAGCCGCAGCCGCACTTCCGGAGGCCCGTCGCGAGGACGTCCAGGGCGTCCCGGCCGGCGTCGGTGTCCGAGCCGTTGGACATGAACGCGAACACCAGCACCCGGCCGTCCTGGTCGAGCACCACCCCGGCGAGGGTGTTGACGCCGGTGAGCGTGCCCGTCTTGGCCCGCACCCAGCCGCGGCCGGCCTGGGAGCCCGCCGTGTCGAACCGCTTGTCGGCGAGGGTGCCCGACGCACCGGCCACGGGCAGGCCGGCCAGCAGCGCGCGCAGCTTGGCGGTGTCCGGGTGCTTGCCCTCCGGACCCGCCGCGGCCGCGAGGACCTGCGACAGCAGCTTCGCCGGGATCTTGTTCTGGTCCGAGATGCCACTGCCGTCGGACAGCTGGACGCCGGTCGTGTCGAAGCCGTGGTCCTTCAGCACCTTGAGCGTCGCGGCGGCACCGCCGGCGAAGCTGGCTTCCTGGCCGTTGGCCATGGCCACCTGGCGGGCGAGGGCTTCGGCGAGGACGTCGTCGGACAGCTCCATGGTGTCGGAGACCAGCTCGGTCAGCGGGGCCGACTTGACCTCGGCGAGGACCTTGGCGTCCTTGGGCGCGGTCGCCTGGCCGCCGGCCGAGGCGCTGAGCTTCGACGCGATCGTCCCCGCGAGCGCGCTGCCCGCGTTGGGCACGCGCTGGGAGTTGTTGTTCTTCGGGTCCAGGCGGCCGGCGTCGGCCATCACCGACGAGATCTGGGTGGCGAACGTCGACGGCGCGTCGCCCGCGGCCCAGCCCGGCGCGGTCGTCGCGCCCTTGAACAGGCTCAGGTCGACCTGCACCTTCTTGACGCCCGGGTTGGCCTTCTTGACCTGCGCGACGAGGTCGTCGACGTGGGCGGCGCTCGGGTAGAGCGGCGACTCGGTGCCCTGCGGCAGCGAGGTGAGGGTGGGGTCGCCGCCGCCGACCAGGATCACCGTGCCCGGGTCGGCGCCCTGCACGATCTTCGTCGACAGCCGCGTGTTCGGGTCCATCGAGAGCAACGCGGCCGCGGAGGTGAGCACCTTCGTCGTCGACGCGGGCGTGACGGGCGAAGCCGCGTTGCGGTTCCACAGCTCGGTGCCGCTGACCGGGTCGACGACGCTGCCGGTGAGCTGGCCGAGCGCGCTGTTGCCGGCCGCACCGGCCAGGGCCGACTTGACGCCGTTGGCGGTCGGCGTCTGCCCGGAGGTGTTCGGCCCCTGCAGCACGCGGCTGGCCGCGACGGGGTCGGGGCTGTCGCCCTTCGGCGCGTTCGGCGCCCACGGCAGACCCAGCCGGTTGGACACCTTCGGCATGGCCGCGGCGACCCCGAGGCCGACGAGCACCACCAGCACGATGGCGCCGATCGCGATCAGCTTGCCCTTGCGCTTCTTCTTCGGCGGCTCCGCGGCGGTCGCGGCCTCGGCAGCGGGTGGCGCCGGTGCCGGGGGCTCGGGCTGCGACTGCGGCTCGTTGCGGGGCTGCTCGTTGCGGGGCTGCTCGTTGCGGGACTGGGGCTGCTGCTGGAAGGCGCCGGGGAACTGGGCGGGCCGCTCGATCCCGACGGTCGCCTCGGCGTCGAACTGCCGCCCGTCCGGCTCGATCCGCTTCGGCCGGGCCAGCGAGCCGGCCGACGCCGACGGGACGACCCCGCGCGGCGGCTCGGGCGGCAGGCCGGGACGGCGTTCGCCGGGCTCGGCGGGCCGGTCGCCGCGGTGTTCCCGCAGGTCGATCCGCTGCGCCCAGGGGGCGTCCGGGTTCGGCCGCGACGACGTCTCGTCACGACGTTGCTGCTGGTCCTGGGGTCGCTGCTGGTCCGGCGGCCGCTGTTGCTGCTGGTGCGTCTCGCCGCGCTGCTGCGTCTCGCGCCAGTGCTGCAGCTCTTCGCGCCACGGCTGCTGCGGCTCGTCCGGCTTCTTCGGCTCGCCCTGCTCCGGCTTCCCGCCGGGCCAGACGTTCCGCTCGACCGGCACCCACGGCGCCTTCTCCGGCTTCTCCTGCTTCTCGACCTTGATCTGCCGGGTGCTCTCGGGGTCCCACTTCGGCTCCGCGGCCTTCGGCTCGGCGGGCTCCGGCTCGGCCTCGACCGGCTCGGCGGCTTCGGCCGGCTCCGGCTCGGCGGGCTTCGGCTCCGGCAGCTTCGGCTTAGGAGGGCCGCCGAGGCGGTCGGCGAGGTCCTGCTTGACCGCGGGCGGCGGCTCGGGCGGCTCCGGCGGCTCGACCGGCGCGTTCAAGCCGGGCACCGGCTCCGGCTCGACGTTCGGCGCGAACCACGAGCCCTTCGGCGCCTCACTGCCTGTGACCTTCGGCACGCTCACCCGTCCGGCTGACGCCGATGGGGTGTCCGGCAGCGACATCGGAGTGGTCTTGCCCGCACCCGACGACGAGCGGTCTTCGTCCGACGAAGGCCACATCGGCTGGTCGTTTTCCGGCACCCACCACTCCTTCTCACCTGCCCCGGAAGGGGCCAAGCTCACATGCCTCCCGGCCGACATCGATGCGACCGCCGGGCAGGCCGTAGTCCACACTAGGAGACGTCAAGACAGTCGCTGAGGTTGCCGCCCGCGACGTGCGGGCACGCCCGGATCTAAAAGAAGCAGTGAGGACGCCGTGGAGTTCGACGTCACGATCGAAATCCCCAAAGGGGAGCGCAACAAGTACGAGGTCGACCACAAGACCGGCCGCATCAAGCTGGACCGGACGCTGTTCACGGCCACGCAGTACCCGGCCGACTACGGCTTCATCGACGACACCCTCGGCCAGGACGGCGACCCCCTGGACGTGATGGTGCTCGTCCAGGAGCCCACCTTCCCGGGCTGCCTGATCCGCTGCCGCGCGATCGGCATGTTCCGGATGACCGACGAGAAGGGCCCGGACGACAAGGTCATCGCCGTTCCGTCGAACGACCCGCGCCTCGAGCACCTGCGCGACATCCACCACATGAACGAGTTCCACCGCCTGGAGATCCAGCACTTCTTCGAGGTGTACAAGGACCTCGAGCCCGGCAAGAGCGTCGAGGGCTCGTCCTGGGTCGGCCGCACGGAGGCCGAGGCCGAGATCGGCCGCTCGTACGAGCGCGAGACCGACCGCCTGGCCAAGGAGAAAGCCGACGGCGGCGCCGCCCACTGACACTGAAAGCCGTGAAGGCCTCCTTACCGGCTCTTATGGCCGGTAAGGAGGCCTTCACGGCTTTTCGCCAGGCCGTGGCGTCAGTGCGCCAGGGCCAGGGCGGGAGTGCCCTCTTCCTCGGCCTCCGCGCGCTGCTCCATCGCCGACTTGTCCGAGAGCGGCTTCTCCTTGAGGAACCACACCAGGGCGAAGCCGACGGTCAGCACGATCCCGCCGACCAGGAACACCGTGCTCATCGAGTCGGCGAAGCCCTGCAGGATCGGCCGGGCCAGCGTCGGGTCGAGCGAGGACAGGAACGACGTGTCGTTGACGTCCAGGCCGCTCTTCAGCTGCTGCGCGAACTCCGGGTGCTGGGCCAGCGCCGCGGCGTAGGCCGGGGTGCTGATCGCCGAGCGGACGGCGCCGGCGATCTTGTCGCCGACCGTGCCGAACAGGATCGACAGGAACACCGCGGTGCCCGCCGTGCCGCCGATCTGCCGGAAGAACGTCGCCGCCGAGGTGGCGACGCCGATGTCCTGCGGGCGGACGTCGTTGGTCGCGGCCAGCACCAGCGTCTGCATCGAGGCGCCGAGGCCGAGGCCGATCACGAAGGCGATCACCATGACCAGGTTGAGCGAGGTGTCGACGGTGATCGTCGACAGCGCGAACAGCGCCGCCGCCATCAGGCCGATTCCGGCCACCGCGAACATCTTGTAGCGCCCGGTCTTCGAGATCAGCCGGCCGCTGGTCAGGCTGGCGACCATGATGCCCAGCGTCAGCGGGAGCATCTGCAGGCCGGCCTGGGTCGGCGTCGCGCCCTTGACGATCTGCAGGTACAGCGGCAGCGACATCATCGCGCCGAACATCCCGGCGCCCTGCACGACGGTGACCAGCGTGGCCATCCGGAAGACGGGGCGGTTGAACAGGCGCAGCGGCAGCAGCGCGGCGTCGCCCATCCGGCGTTCCTGCCAGATGAAGGCCACGACACCCAGCCCGCCGATGACGTACATCGCGATCGACGCGGCCGAACCCCAGCCCCACTCGCGGCCCTGCTCGGCGACGATCAGCAGCGGCACCAGCCCGACGGCCAGCGTCACGGCGCCCCAGTAGTCGACCTTCTGCTCAACGCGGGTGTGCGGGAGGTTGAGGACCTTGCTGACGACGGCCAGCGCGGCGAGCGCGATCGGGACGTTGACCAGGAACACCCAGCGCCAGCCGGTGATGCCGGCGAAGGAGTCGATGCCGGCGAAGAAGCCGCCGACGACCGGGCCCGCGACGCTCGAGATGCCGAACACCGCCATGAAGTAGCCCTGGTACTTGCTGCGCTCACGCGGCGCGGTGATGTCGGTGATGATCGCCAGCGCCAGGGACATCAGGCCACCGGCACCGAGGCCCTGGAACGCGCGGAACGCGGCCAGCTCGTACATCGAGGTCGCCATGCCGCTGGCCAGCGAGCCGACCAGGAACAGCGAGATCGCCGTCAGGTACATGGGCTTGCGGCCGTAGAGGTCGGACAGCTTGCCGTAGAGCGGCGTCGAAAGCGTGGCGGTGATGAGGTACGCCGTGGTGGCCCAGGCCTGCAGCGACAGGCCGTGGAGCTCGTCGGCGATGGTGCGCATCGACGACGACACGATGGTCTGGTCGAGCGCGGCGAGGAACATCCCGAGCATCAGCCCGGACAGGATGGTCAGGATCTGACGGTGCGATAGCCGGCCTTTCGTAGCGGCTGCTCCTTCCGCCGTGGTGGTGTCGCTCATGGTGGTCTCCCTCGGATGAAGCCTTCGTCGTAGTTGCTTGTAGCTGTCAACTACTTGCTTCGGCCAACTATTCCGCTGAAGCTTGTATCGTGCAATCAAATATCCTGTGACCCTGGTCTCCCGCCCCGCTTGACGGCCCGCGCGACCACCGTGACCTCGGCGGACGGCACGTCGAGGCCGGTGACGAACGCGTAGAGGCCGGCCAGGTCACGGCACCAGACGGCGGCCATCAGGTTGGTCACGCCGGTCGTGGCGAGGGTGCCGTGGACCATCGGGTGCCGCGCGAGCACGCGCCCGACATCGTCGAGCCGGCCGGGCGGGACGGTCATCCAGACGTTGGCGTCGACCGTCAGACCGAGCGCCGTGACGTCGATGTTCGCGTAGGTCCGGATGCGTGCTCGACGAGGTCGCCGCGGTCCGGAACCTCGGCCCGACGTCGTGGCAGGTCGCCGACGTCGCCGCCGGCCGCCTGGACGTCTTCTGGCAGTACGGCCGCGACGCGACGAACCTCGTCGGCGCGGCCCTGATCGCCTGCGAGGCCGGCGCGGTGGTCACCACCGCCGACGGCGCCCCGTGGACCCCCGCGTCGCCGAGCTTCCTCGCCGCCACCCCCACCCTGCACCCGCTCGCCTTGGCCGCCCTGGCCCAAAAGCCGTGAAGGCCTCCTTCCCGGCTCTTATGGCCGGTAAGGAGGCCTTCACGGCTTTCAACTCAGGCGGAGTAACCCGGGATCGGGAACGGCGCCAGGAACTCGCGGATCTCGGCGGCGATCGTGTCCAAAGAGGACTCGTTCTGCGCGGCGGCCGCGGTGACCGTGCGGTCGATCCAGTCCGCCACCTGCGTCTGGTGCTCCGGCCGCAGGCCGCGGGTGGTGATCGCGGACGTGCCGAGCCGGATGCCGGACGGGTCGAACGGCTTGCGCGGGTCGAACGGCACCGTGTTGTAGTTCAGCTCGATACCCGCGCGGTCGAGGGCCTGCGCGGCCGGCTTGCCCGCGACGGCCTTGTTCGTCAGGTCGATCAGCAGCAGGTGGTTGTCCGTGCCGCCGGACACGAGGTCGTAACCGCGAGCCAGCAGCGCGTCGGCCAGCGCGCGGGCGTTGGCGACGATGCTGTGCGCGTAGTCGCTGAACGACGGCTGCTGCGCCTCCCCGAGAGCGACCGCGATCGCCGCTGTCGTGTGGTTGTGCGGGCCGCCCTGCAGGCCGGGGAACACGGCCTTGTCGACGGCCTTCGCGTGCTCGGCGTCGGACAGGATCATCGCGCCACGCGGACCGCGCAACGTCTTGTGCGTCGTCGTGGTGATGACCTGCGCGTGCCCGACCGGCGAGGGGTGCGCACCACCGGCGACCAGCCCGGCGATGTGCGCGATGTCGGCGACGAGCACCGCGTCCACCTCGGCGGCGATCTCGGCGAACGCCGGGAAGTCGATGGTGCGCGGGATCGCCGTGCCACCGGCGAAGATCAGCTTCGGCCGGTGCTCGCGGGCCAGGTCGCGAACCTGGTCGAGGTCGACGCGGCCGGTCTCCTTGGTGACGCCGTAGCGCACCGGCGTGAACCACTTGCCGGTCGCGGAGACGCTCCAGCCGTGGGTCAGGTGGCCGCCGTCCGGCAGCGCCATGCCGAGCACGGTGTCCCCGGGCTTCGCGAAGGCGAGGTACACGGCCAGGTTCGCCGGAGACCCGGAGTAGGGCTGGACGTTGGCGTGGTCCGCGCCGAAGACGGCCTTCGCGCGCTCGATGGCGAGCAGCTCGACCTGGTCGATGAACTGCTGGCCCTCGTAGTACCGCTTGCCCGCGTAACCCTCGGAGTACTTGTTGGTGAGCACGGTCCCGGTGGCTTCGAGCACGGCCTGCGAGACGTAGTTCTCCGACGCGATCAAGCGGATCTTGTCGTGCTGGCGCTTGGCTTCGTCTTCGACGAGCCCGGCGATGGCGGGGTCGGCGGCGGCGAGCGCGTTCAGTCTCGGCTGGTGGGTCATGGGCGTACTCCGGCTCTGGAGTGGCCTTCACCCAGGCGCGCGGTGCCGGCCTCGTCGTCGCTTCCCGGTGGTGCTCCACCTCGATGGCGCCAGTCGCTGCTGCGGGGACAGACTAGTGCACCCCGCTCGAGGCCCGGCCGTGTTCGGCACACCATTTGCGCGTGCAGCCGGAAGTGCGGTCGCAGAACGGTCGGGCGCAGGTCGCGCAGCGCTTCACACGCCGCCACTCACGAGTTCCGCGAGCCCGGCCGCCCCCGCGGCCGCTTGTCGTCCGGAAGCCGCGCGACGATGCCGCTCAGCTCGGGGTTTCCCCGGCGCAGCAACCGTTCCGCCACCCTGAGCTCGGGGTCCAGCGCGTGGAACGGCGGCACGACCGCGTGCTTGCGCACCTCAGTCGACGACCGCGACACCCATGGACCGGGCCGTGCCGGCGATCGTGCGCATCGCCATCTCGACGTCGGACGTGTTCAGGTCCGGCAGCTTGCGCTCGGCGATCTCGCGCAGCTGCTCCGTCGTGATCTTGCCCGCCACCTCGTGCCCCGGCCGCGAGGACCCCTTGTCCCCCAGCGCCTTCTTGATCAGGAACGCCGTCGGCGGGGACTTGAGGCGGAGCGCGAACGAGCGGTCCTCGAAGACCGAGACGACCACCGGCACGATGTCGCCGCGCTGGCCGGCGGTCGCCGCGTCGTAGGTCCTCTTGATCTCGACCAGGTTGACCCCGGTCTGCCCCAGCATCTTGCCGAGGTCGACGACCGGGGCGTTGCCCGCGGCGAGTTCGAGGGTGACCTGGTGGGTGAGTTTCTTCGGAGCCATGATCCGAAGCTAGAGTCTCCAGTTACTGGAGAGTCAACCTCAATCGATCGGCTTCGTGCCGGCGCGGTGACGGCGGGCCAGCTCCTGGTAGATCGCGGCGTTGTGGTCGACCCACATCCGCGCCGAATCGGTCAGCGGGACGAACTTCTTCGCCGGGCTGCCCATCGCGATGACCTCCTCGGGCACCTCGGTCGCCGGGGTGACCGTCGCGCCCGCCGCGACCAGCGCCCGCGCGCCGATCTTCGCCTTGTCGAGCACCGTCGAGCCGTTGCCGATCAGCGCCTGCTCCCCGATGGTGCAGTCGTGCACCAGGCACTGGTGGCCGACGGTAACGTTCTTGCCGACCTCGCAGACGCCGTCGTTGACGTGGATCACCGAGTTGTCCTGGATGTTGGCACCCTCCCGGATGACGATCCGGCCGAAGTCGGCCCGGACCACCACGCCGTACCAGATCGAGGCGTCCTTCTCGACGACGACGTCGCCGATGAGGGTGGCGGTGGGCGCGATCCAGGCGTCCGGGTGGACCTGCGGGCTGAGCCCTTCGAACGAGAACAGAGGCATGTCCGCACCCTAGACGAGCGGTTTCCTCAGCCCTGCCTGCTGTAGAGCCGGAGCGTGACCGGGCCACGGGCGAGTTCGACGCGGCACTGCCTGCGGCCTGGCTCGCCGCCGCGATCCTCGGGCTCCTGCACACGGCCGCCGCGACGTCGCGGCCGGACGCGTCACCACCGACGAGGCCGAGAGGATGTGCATGGAGAGCGCGCTACGCCTCTGCCGTCAGCCGTAGTTGGCGAAGCAGAGCGCCTCGATGTCGGCGCGCAGGGTCGCGAACGACCGCGGCCGCACCCGCTGCTGGACGACCGTGCCCAGCAGGTACGACAGCAGCGCGCGGGCCCGGGCGCGCGGGTCGTCGACGTCCAGGGGCGCCAGCAGCTCGGCGAGGAGCTCGGTGAGCGACGTGAGCATCACGTCGATGGCCTGCGGGTGCTGCGCCCGGCCGGCGGCGATCCAGTACTCGAACCAGAGGAACGCGGCGTTCGGGTTCGCGGCGAACACGCTCAGGTACTCCTCGACCACGGCGAACAGCCGCTTGCGCGGGTCGGCGTGCTTCGCGCCGACGTCGCGCAGGCCGGCGGCGAACGCGGTGATGTGCGCGGCCATGGCCCGGTCGATGAGGACGTCGATGTCGGCGAAGTAGTAGTGGATCGCGCTCTTGGTGAGCGGTCCGGCGTCCGCGATGGCGCGGACGGTGCAGCCCGCGAGGCCGTCGCGGGCCAGCACGACGCGGGCGGCCTCGACGATCTGTTCCTGCTTGGCCAGCTGGTTGGGAGAGAGCCGGTCACTGCGACCGGGGACGGCGCTCACGGTGATTCTCGTTACCTTCTTCCTGGACGACGGCCCCAAATCCTAGGGCAGACGTCCTGCGAGTGGCCGCCGGGTGAAAAACCGGATTGGCCACCCCGGTCCGCGCGGCGGACAATGCGCGGCATGGTGATCTCAGGGGACAAGGGGCTCAGCCCGGCTGCGCGCAGCCAGCTGGAGAAGGAAATCGCGAACCTGCGCGCGCAACGCGAAGCTCTCGCACCGCAACCCGGCGAGCAGGAGCGAACGGGCGACGCGGCGGACCAGGCGGACGTGATCGATCGAGCGGAGGCCGCGGCGCGGCTCGACCGCCAGATCGCGGACCTGGCCGCGAAGATGGAACACGGCGGCTACGGCAACGCCCAGCTTCCGGACGGCACAACGGTCACCCTCCGCTTCTCGGACGGCGACGAAGAGACGTTCCAAGTGGTGACGGTCCCGGGCGAAGACTCCGACGCGATCACCTCGGACAGTCCCCTGGGCCTGGCCCTGGTCGGCCGCAAAGCGGGCGACGAGATCACCTACCGCACCCCCCGAGGCGACGCCAAGGCCAGCGTGGTCAAGGTAGCCCCGCCGAAGTAACCCCTGCTCACCTCGAAGGCCCCCGCTCACAAAGCGGGGGCCTTCGCTTGCTTCAAGCCCGAAACTTGACCCACAAGGGTGGTTCCCCAGAAGAAAATTCCAAGCCGCACCCCACAAAACACGCGAGACAAGCCAACAGGCCGCGCTCTGTGCGAGCACGGGCCTTCCAGGTCTTGTCGAGCCGCCTAGGGGAATCGAACCCCTGACCTATTCATTACGAGCGGAATTCGCCACTTGTTGACCTTGGTCGCAGGTCTCTGACCTGCACATTCGAAGTCTCCAGGCGTCCGTGGACGTCCGCCGCTTGCCACCCTGATTGACACTCGCTTCGACACTTAGCGAACGCCAACGCTGCCGGGCCGCGAAGGCTCGCTCCAGCGCGGCAGCACACGGCACGAGCCGTAGCCGGGTTTCAGACCTTGTTCGGCGACGAGGCCCCGATATGCCTGCCCGCGGGCGGGCCCCCGATCGGCCGTGACCTGCTGCGGGTGGACCCGGCGGACGGGTCGACCCACCGGCTGACCACCGACCTGCCGCTGAACCGCCCGATCGACGTGGCGTTCGGTCCGGACGGCGCGCTGTACGTCCTGGACTTCGGCGAGTTCGAGATGTCCGACGACGGGGTGGTCGCCCATGCCGGTTCGGGGTGCCTGTGGCGTTGGGACCACTGGGCCGCCTCTCCGCACGTTCGCCCGCGAAATCGGCATCGGCGGAGAAGACGGCTGCCGGTCGTGGCGGGACCATGGGTTCTGCCGTATAGAGGAGGAACTGTGACGACAGACTCGAGTGCGCCCACCGCCACGGACACCGACGAGTTCTACCAGTTGAGCAACAAGGTCGTCCTCGACGTGTGGGGCGAGAACTTCCACCAGGGCTACTGGGAGTCCGAGGAGGACCAGACCCCGATCCAGGAGGCGACCGAGCGGCTGACCGACCTGGTCATCGAGAAGTCCGGCCTCGGCAGCGGCCGTCTGCTCGACATCGGCTGCGGCGTCGGACTGCCCGCGTTCCGGCTGGCGCAGACCTCGCCCGCGGAGATCGTCGGCATCTCCAACAACCAGGAGCAGATCGACGACGCCAACCAGCGCGCCGCCGACAAGGGGCTGGGGGAGCGCGTCCGGTTCGAGTACGCCGACGCCGCGAGCCTGCCGTTCCCCGACGGCTCCTTCGACGTGGTCTGGATCTTCGAGTCGCTGATGCACATGGACCGGCTGCGCGTGCTCCGCGAGTCCTCGCGGGTGCTGCGCCCCGGCGGCCGGATCGTGGTCACCGACCAGCTGCAGCTCGCCCCGATGTCCGAGGAGAACGCGCGGCTGGTGCAGGAGCACCTGGACGCCATGCACGCGAGCCCGCTGCTCTACGCCGACGCCTACCGCGAGCTGGTGGCCGAGTCGGGGCTGGAGCTGGTGGAGTTCCACGACATCAGCAAGCACGTCCAGCTGACCGGCTTCCGTGTGCTCGAGACCGTCGAACGGCGCTACGACGAGTTGTTGGCGCGGTACGGCGAGGCCGTCATCCCGATCCTCGACCTGTTCCGCGACCCCGCCGGTCTGGTGCCGGAACTGGGTTACCTGCTCTTCGTAGGCCGCAGGCCGGAATCTTTGTGAATTCCTCACGTCGGGCGGAGTCGTTCCGCACCAACGATGGACCGGAGGTAGCGTGGTCCGGACGCATCGGGTTGAATACGCGCGTAACCAACGCCGATTCTCGGGAGCTGTCTCATGCGCAAGGTCGTCGCCTGGCTTTTCTACACCCTGGACGGAGTCGTCGAGTCGCCGAACGTGTGGCAGTTCGACTACGACGACGAAATGGGCGCGGATCTGGCCGCGAAACAGGAATCACAGGACGCGGTGCTGCTCGGCCGCACGACCTATGAGGAGTGGGTCGGCTACTGGCCGACCGCCGACGACGGCATCGGGTTCAAGAAGTTCATCAACAGTACGCCGAAGTACGTCGTGTCCACCACCCTCGACAAGGTCGAGTGGGAGAACAGCACGCTGATCAACACCGATGTCGCAGGCGAGATCACGAAGCTGAAGAACCAGCCCGGCAAGGACATCGGGGTCTACGGGAGCCCGGGCCTGGTCCGCTCGCTGATCGCCGACGGCCTGCTCGACGTGCTCACGATCCTGGTCCACCCGGTGTTCGCGGGCTCGGGCAAGAAGCGCTTGATCCCCGAGGAAGACCAGCTGCGGCGCCTGGAACTGCTTGACGTCACGCGCGGCTCCAGCGGCACCATGATCCTCAGCTACCGCCCGGTCTGAGGACTCCGCACGTTCGAAGAAGACGGGCTCGACGGCACTCGGGGAACGCAGCCGACCCTCGCTTCTTCGCTTGGACGGATCTGGTGCCCGTCTAGCTCAGAGCGGCTCGGAATCCTCTGCCGTGCCGTCGGGGCGACCTCTGGAAGTGGCTTGTAGCCGGTCTCCGCAACGGGTCATCCACACCGCCGCTCAGGTCTGCGTGCCCGAACGTACGGAACGTCACGACGCGGATTCCGCGTCGAAAGTAGTTACACGCCCTGCTTTCTCATCTTCAGGCGCGGGGGTCCAGAGCCGGCGTGTCGACCCATTGGAGAATCTCCATTATTGAACATTTGTTCGAGATTTCCTTGCTTGGCAAAGATAAGCTCTCGCTCCGCTTTCCTTCCTTGCCCGAGCACTTCGGCATTCTGGTCAATACCCTCTACGAGTGACGCACCAAGGGCCAAGGCTCCACCCGGCCGCGCGAAGACCAAGAAGGCCAGGGCTCGGTCCCTGACGATCGAGGAGCTGTTCGACCTCCTGGACAGGCTCGACACCGACAATGAAGCGATCGCGGCGGACCTCTCGGACTTCGACGGGCACGCCAAGGAGCTTCAGGTCAGTAGCAGCCTGATCCAGGCGCGTGCCGGGGCGCGATCAAGAACGACGGGAAGACCACGAACGCGGAACGGGGCATCCCGCTTCCGGACTGGTACGTGGTGATGCTCGTCGACCGGCGCGACCGGCTCCGGGCGCCGAACCCGACCGGCCCGATCACCTGCAACAGCCGGGGCGGGTACCTGAGCTTCCAGAACCTGACCAACCGGCAATGGCTGCCATTCCGCCGGCGGGCCGGGTGCGAGTGGGTCGCCTTCAAGACCCTGCGCAAACGCTCACCACCTTGCTCGACGACGCCGGGCTCACCGCCCGCCAGATCGCCGCTCGGGCTTGGGGTACGCCGATCCAGGTGATCTCGCGGTTGGTCGAGCACAGCAGCATCGCCGTGACGAAGCTGGTCCATCGGGAAGCAAGATCCACCCGGCAGCCGTCGGGCGCGATCGCAACGGACTGGACTTCCCCCGTGATGGGTGAACCTGCGGAACTTTCTCCGCCCACCGGCCAGGCGTCTTAGACACTCACTTAGACACCCACAAGACGAGTCAGGCCCCACCCGAGATGCCTCGGATGGGGCCTGACCTGCGGAGCCGCCTAGGGGAATCGAACCCCTGACCTATTCATTACGAGTGAATCGCTCTGGCCGACTGAGCTAAGGCGGCATGTCTCCGGCTCGCGCTGGCGACGGGAACCAGTGTAGCGGAGGCTGTGAGCGTCACTTTCCCGGGGCACCGTCGTTAGGGCCCTATGACGTCGATCTCACACCACGATCGACCTACCTGGAGGCACTGGCACATGCGGCGAAGACTGCCCCGTTCGGCGGCCCTGCCGGCGGCCGCGGCGTTGCTCCTGCTCAGCGCGGCGCCGGCGATGGCCGACCCGACTTATCCGACCACGCCGATCCCGCAGCCGGCGAGTTCCGGGCAGGCGCCCATCTCGGCGCCGATCGGGCCGCAGCCGCTGGGGCAGGCCGTCGGGGACGCCGGGACCGCGCTCGGCATCGTGCGGTTGCTGCCCAACGCCGTGCCGACCAGCACGATTCTGCCCGGCTTCGGGGCGACGCTGCCGAAGCAGTCGGCGCTCGAGGCCGGGATGGGCCTGTCCAGCGCGTCCGCGAACTCCGACGCCTACCTGAGCTACGAGAAGGCCGTCGCGCAGGCGTCGCCGCTCGGGCTGTCGGTGGGCGGGAACGCGCCGCAGACACCGGGCAGCGTGGTGCAGACCGCGTTGCCGGACAACCCGCAGCCGATCACCGGCGGGCTCAACGCGCCGTCCAACCCGCTGCTGAACGTCGGGCTGCTGAACGGCTCCGCGCACGCGCGCTGGAGCCCGACGCTCGGCCCGTGCGTCGACACGATCGCCGACGCCAGCACGTCCGTCGCGAGCCTGTCGCTCCTGAACGTCATCCCGTCGCTGCCGAACCTCGGCCTCGACAAGCTGGCGCTCGACCCGTCGACGCTCGCGAAGGGCTTCGACCTGACCAAGGGCCTGCAGAGCCTCGGCGGCCTGCTGCAGGGCGGCGGGCAGACCGCGGCCAGCGGCACTGGGTCGCTGCTGAGCCTGCCGAACGCGCTGTCGTCGCGCTCGCAGGTGAAGCTCGTCGACATCCCCGGTTCGAAGAACAAGGCCGTGCAGTCGACGTCGACGCTGCAGGGCGCGGACATCGAGATCCTCAAGGGCACGCCGCTGGCGCTGAGCATCAAGGTGGCCAGCCAGCCGACGCTGAAGGTGACCTCCACCGGCGACGCGAAGACGTCCAAAGTGGAGTACACCGCGCCGGTGCTGACCATCGAAGCAGGCGGCAAGGTGCTCTACACGCTGGACGCCGCGCACCCGACCAAGGACATCCCGATCGGGCTGCCGCTGGCCGGGCTGAGCGACCAGTTCGGGCAGCTCAACGACATCCCGGTGGTCGGCGGCCTGGTTTCGACGCTCACCAAGGGCATCCAGCAGGTCGGCAACACCGCGGGCACCGTGCTCGACCTGGGCGTGCTGCGGCTGAGCATCGCCGGGCTCGACCAGAAGAGCGCGGCGATGACGACGCCGTTCAAGGGCTTCCAGCTCGGCGCTTCGGCGCGGATGTTCGACCTGCAGCTGCTGCCCACGACGAAGCTGAAGAGCCTGCTGCCCGGCGACGCGGCGAGCAACCTGCCGTCCTCGCTGGCGCAGCTGTCGATCGGTGAGCAGATCGCGCGGGCCTACGCGCCGACCGACGGCGTGGTCTGCGGGAGCACGACGACACCGCCGCCCGCGGGCGGGGAGGCGCCCAAGGGCCCGGTGAAGAACCTCGCTTACACCGGCGGCGCGTACGACACGGTGCCGCTGTTCTGGTCGGGCACCGCGATGCTCCTGCTCGGCGTGGTCATGGTGGCCGCGATGCCGGGCACGCGTCGTCGTCCGCTGCCAATCTTGGCCGAGGAGAAGCCGTTCAAGCCGTCACCGCGGCCGCGCGAGTGACCTGAGACCGCCCCGGGGACAGTGAAGAACCCCGTCAGGAGCCAGGCTCCTGACGGGGTTTCTTTTGTCCTCAGCCCTGGCGAAGCGTCGTGACCATCGCCTCGACGGCGATGCGGGGCTTCACGTTCAGATCGATCGCCTCGCGGCATTCCAGCACCGCTTCGAGACGGCGCAGCGCCGACTCCGGGGTCCACGCCGTCGCGGCTTCGGCGATCTGGTCGAAGTGGTCGGGGTGGTTGAGCGTCGCGCCGGAGCGGGTCGTCGTCACCAGGACGTCGCGGTAGAAGCCCGCGAGGTCGATCAGCGCCAGGTCCAGCGTGTCGCGCTGGGTGCGGGTGGCGCGGGACTTCTGCTTCTTCTCCAGCTGCTTCACCGCGGCTTCCGCGGCCCGCTTGGCGCCCGCGACGCCCTTGCCGACGCCGTCGCCGCCCATCGCCGTGCGCAGTTCGTTGCGCTCGTCCTCGTCGCGACCCTTGCTCGCCTCGCCCGCGTCGGCTTCCGCCGCGCTGATCAGCTGGTCGGCGCAGGTGAAGACGTCGCTGGGGCGGCGCAGGCCGAGCGGGATCCGCAGGACCGTGGCGCGACGCTGGCGCGCGGCCTCGTCGGTGGCGAGCCGGCGCGCGCGGCCGACGTGGCCGCCGCAGACCGCGGCGGCCCACCGCGCCTGGTCCGGGTCGACGTGGTCCCGGCGCATGAGCACGTCGGCGATCGCCTCCGGCGGCGGCGTCCGCAGGTTCACCAGGCGGCAGCGCGAACGGATCGTCACGGAGATGTCCTCGGGGTGGTCCGAGGGCGCGCAGAGCAGGAACACCGTGCGGTCCGGCGGTTCTTCGACAGCCTTCAGCAGCGCGTTCGACGCGCCTTCGGTGAGCCGGTCGGCGTCCTCGATGATCACGACCTGCCAGCTGCCGGTGGTCGGGCGGCGCGCCGCGGCCTGGACCAGCGCGCGCATCTCGGCGACCGAGATCGACAGGCCTTCCGGCACCACGAGCCGGACGTCGGCGTGGGTGCCCGCCATCGTCGTGTGGCAGCCGGGGCAGGCGTCACAACCGGTGCCGGTGCTGCACTGCAGGCCCGCGGCGAACGTCCGGGCGGCCACCGAGCGGCCGGACCCGGCCGGGCCGGTGATCAGCCAGGCGTGTGTCATCGCGCCGGGCGGCGCGGGCTCCCCGGCGACGATCTTCGCCGCGGCGGACGCGGCCGCCGTCAGGGTTTCGACCGCGGGCTCCTGGCCGACCAGCTGGTTCCAGACGCCGATGCGTTCGGTCGTCGTCACTTCGCCTCCACGCGAGACGCGTCCGCGGTCTCGACGGGCAGGGTCTCCTCGGCCGGCGGCTCGTCGACGTCGAGTGGCCGGGTCACCGGCTGCTCCGGTGTGGACGCAGCCGGGGCCAGCGCGGAAAGGCGGCCGACGAACACGGCGCGCAGGGCGGTCCGGATCCGCGCGGCGACCTCGGTGTCGGTGCCGTCGGCGTCGATCACGACGTAGCGTTCCGGGTCCGCGGCGGCCATCTCGACGAGCAGGTGCTGGACGCGCCACTGGTCGTTCATCGTGGCCGCCCGGTCGCGCGGCGCCCCGGGCGGAGCGGCGTCGAGCAGGACGGTCAGGTCCGGCCGCAGCCGTCCGGTCGCCCAGTCGGCGAGGCCTTCGAGCTCGTCGCTGTCGAGGCCCGCGACGGCGGACAGGTGCGCCAGCGGCGAATCGACGAACCGCTCCATCACCACGACCGAACCGGCGTCGAGCGCCGGCTGGACGTGCCGCTCGACGATGTCGGCCCGCACCGCGGCGGCGGCCAGCGCCTGGGCGCGCGCGCCGGTCAGCGACGCGCCGGAAACCAGCGCCGTCAAGCGTTTGTCGTCGAGCGCCGGGTCGGCGGCGACCACGACCGGCCGGGTCCCGCCGCGCATCCAGTCGGCGAGGTTGACGGCCTGGATCGCGGTGTTGATCGCGGTGGTGCCCTCGACGGCGATGAGGAAGCCGTTGACCCGCCGCGGCGTGCGGCGCAGCGCGTTGCGCAGGTCGGAAAGAATCGGCTCGGTGCGCTTGTCGTCCATCTGCCGGTAGGCGAAGAAGCCGGCGATCAGGGCGAGCGCGGCGCCGACGAGCATGATCGGCCGGGTGCCGTCGATCGTGACCGGGCTGCCCCAGACGTTGATGGTGTGCGGCGCCACGACACCGACCAGGACCGGGACGGTGACCGTGGTGCCGAACAGCACGAGCTTCATCATCAGCTGGTAGATCGCGTTGATCCGGCCGCGGATGGCGTCTTCGACGCGGGAGCCGATGATCGTGACACCGGTGAGGAACGCCGTCCCGGCCCAGAATCCCACCAGGACCACGGTGATCAGCGAGACCGACAGGTGCGGCGACAACGCGACCAGCGCGAGCGAGAGCCCGGCCGCGATGATGGAGACGCCGAACAGCCGGTCGTGCGGGAGCCGCCGGGAAAGCTTGGGCGCGAAGGCCATGCCGGAGGCGAGGCCGAGGAAGATGGCCAGCACCAGGAGGCTGAACGCCGAGTCACCGGCCAGCAGGCTCGAGGAGTACGGCTTGGCCGAGCCGATGACGGCACCGCCCGCCGCGAAGGCGCCGAACGCGCCGACCAGCAGCCCGCGCACGAGCGGCGTACTGCGGATGAAGCGGAAGCCGTCGGCGATCATCGTGCCGATGCCGGGCTTCGCCTCGTCAGCCTGCTTGGCCTTCTGCTCCGGCAGCTCGTGGACGTTGCGCAGCGACAGCTCGGGGATGCGGGTGGCGATGAGGATCGCGCTGGCCAGGTAGAGCAGGCCGGTGATGATGACGACCAGCTTCGCGATGCTGAGGCTCGCGCTCTCCCCCGGGAAGAGGTGGAAGGTCGTGTTGACGCCGGTGATGATCGCGTTCGCGCCGGCCGCGGTGATGACGGCGAGGCCGTAGGTCATCACCATGCCGAGCTGGTTGGCCGTCTCGACCTGGTCGGGGCGGCGAAGCAGGTTCGGGACCGCCGCCTCTTTCGAGGGGATCCACATGCTCGCCGCGCTGCCGACCAGGAAGTTGCCGACCAGCAGCCACCACGGCGCGCTGACGAAGGCGATGGACAGCAGGAACCCGCAGCGCAGGAGGTCGGCGACCACCATCACCTTGCGGCGGTCGAACCGGTCCGCGAGCAGGCCGCCGACCGGGGCGAACAGCAGCCCCGGCGCCAGTCCGGTCAGCACGACGCCGACGAAGGCGAAGTTCTGCGCGAAGTAGTTGTTCGTCAGCTTCGTGGCCAGGCCGGTGAGAGCCAGGATGTTCAGCCAGTCGGCCACGCTGCACAGGTACGTGACGCCCCAGAGGCGCCGGAATGGTTTGATCGCCAGCACCCGCCGGACCCGGCTGATCGTGGACGCCTCGGCGCCCGACGACCCGCCCGGGCCGGACCCGGGTACCGATCGCACGCCCTCGCTGATACGCCCACCCCACTAGTCACCGCGGTGCCGGGCACCCTCGTGAGTTAGCCCGACCGTGTAGCCAGGGTAGCCCGATCGGCCTCTGGCACGCGGACGACCCCGAGGTCCCAGTGGGGTGGGGATCAGCTGGTGAACGTCAGTCGAACAACCCCGTCACACTGCTGACCAGGCTCGAGACCATCTCGATGGCGACGACCCCGAACACGATCAGCAGCACCACCGCGAGTATCACGCCCGACGCGCTCGACGACGGCTTGCCGATCGCCGGCATCGACACCGCGGGCAGCTTCGGCAGCTTGCGCCGCTTGACGGGCACGACCTCGAGGTCATCGTCGAAGTCGTCCTCGGCGGGCGGCGGCAGCTGCCGGACGGGCCGGAGCATCTGTGGTGCCCGCTTCGGCCAGGTCCGTTGCCGGTTGCGTTGCCGTGGCAGCACCCCGAGCGGCGGCATCACGTCCTCGCCGAGCGTGCCCGTGGTGCCGGCGGGCGGGATCGCTTCCGGGGCTCGGGCCCCGGTCACGCCGTCTTCGCGGAGGGTTTCCTCCACCATCCGGCGTACGACCTCCTCGTCGTGCGGCACGGGCCCGGCGACCGAGATGGCGGCGGGCTCGTGGCCGTTCGGCATCGCGGTGCGGGGCTCGGGGTCCGTGGTGACCAGTCCGGAGACCGGGTCCGCGAACATCTCGCCTGGTGTTTCGGACAGTGTGCCGTCGCGCTGAGTGAGCTCGGGGGCACTGAAGAAGGGAGCCTCACCGTTCGCGCTCATGGTGACCACCTCACTACTGAATGTCCTCGCCTTTCCAGGGTAGCGACCAAGGCGGATAACGCATCCGCCCAATGGCTCTGTCTCCACAGGAGGGTTCGTCACGCAGCGCAAGCCCACGCCCGAACCCCCAGCAGTGTCCAATCCGCCGAGGCTCCGGTCGACCGCCAATGGTGACGGATCGTAGTGAAGCCCATCACAGTCACTGACAGCGACCGCCCGCAACCGGTCATACCCAGGGTGTCAAGGTGACCAGTTTCGCGCGTGGCGGTCGAGCCCGGATGGAGCAGCCCTGGCGTCGCCGGCGTCGCCGACAGATCAGGAAACCTCCTCCTGCCCGAGGTCGATCATCTTCCGGCACCAGTCGCGCAGCATTTCGCGGCTGAACGGGCTCAGCACCAGCTGGCGACGGCCGTCACCGCGGTCCAGGGCCGCCAGCGCGAAGCGGCCGAGGTCCGTGTCGACCAGGACGAAGCCGTGGTCGGGGAACTCCGCGCACAGCCCGCCGAACGCGAGCATGTCCAGTACCGCCGTGCCCGAGCGAGGCCGGGCCAGGACCTCGCGCATCGCGCCGACGTCGTCGTCCTGGCCGTCGTGGACCAAGCCGTCGTCGTCCACCGTGACCCAGATCGCGCGGCGCGGGCTGCCGAACGGCACCTCCGGCAGCTCCGCCACCAGCATCTCGGGGAGCTCCTCGAAGTCGGCCAGGTGGATCGCCGTGCGGCCGGGCAGCGAGCCCATCATGAAGGCCCGCTCGCCGTCGGCGTAGCACCGGATGTCCGCGGTCTCCGGTCCCTCGTCGAACACGCCGCACAGCGCCGCGCGGACGGAACCGCGCAGCATCAGCGACACGACTTCGAAGCCGACGTCGTTGAGCTCGCCGTCTTCGCCGAACGGCGTGCCGTCGATCCAGGCGGCCCACGCCACGTGCCGCTCGACCTCCTCGGCCAGGTCCGCCGGGTCGTCGGAGACCGGGCCGTGCACGAGGATGTCGTGGTCGCTGACGTCCGGGTTGTACAGCCGGTCCACGGGCTCGCGGTCCGGCATCGCCGCCAGCACCGGCCCGGCCGCCAGCTCCAGCAGCTCGCGCGCCGCCGTCCGCTCAGGCATGGCGTCGCACCTCGCCCTCCACGTCACTCCGCTCGACCGGCGGCCCGACCGGGGGCCCGCCAGAGCCCTCGCCCGAGCCCTCGCCCGAGCCGGAGCCGGAGCCGACCGGCGGCTCGCCGGCGGCGGCCGCGCCCCGCCACTCCGGCACGCCGCTGTTCTCCTCGACCGCGGCGAGGATCGCGTCGCGCATCGTGAGGTCCCTCCGAGCGGCCGGCTCAGGCATGGCTCTGCACCGCCTCGACGATCCACTGCTCGGCCGTGCTCCGCGACGCCGGACCCCACGTGACCGTCCAGCGCCCGGTCCGGCCCACGGCCGCGCTGAACTGGTAGCGGCCGAGGTCGTTGTCGACCAGGCCGAACGCGCCGTGCGGGTACTCGGCCAGTATCGAGTCGCGCACCGCGAGGTCGACCAGCACCGTGCCCAGCCGCGGCCGCGCCGCGCACTCCCGGATCAGCTCGACGGCCTCCTCGCACCGCCGCGGGATCAGGCCGCCCTCGTCGGTCTCGATGCGCACCTGCCGGCCCGGGCCCGGCGGCCGGTCCGGCAGGCCGTCGAACACCCAGCCCGGCAGCTCGCTGAGGAACCCGGACCGCAGCCGCGCGCGGTTGCCCAGCTTGTGCAGCACCGTGGTGTAGTCCTCGTCGCCGAAGAACCGGACCTCCCACGGCTCGCGCCGGGCCGGGAAGACCCCGGTGACGACGCCGCGGATGAAGCCGCCGCGCAACGCCCGGTACAGCCCGACGGCTTCCGCCGTGACCTCGCCGCCCGGCGCCAGGCCGATCGCGGCCATCCCGGCGACGAACCGGGTGTACTGCTCGACCTCGTCGGCCAGGGTTCGCGGCCGGCCCGCCCGGCGCGAGAACCGGGGTTCGGTGTCCGCGAGCACCGGCGGGATCTCGAACTCGGGGTCGTAGAACTCCATCACGGAGGGCCGCTCCGGGACCTCGGCCGAGAGCGGGGCGATGACCTCGTCGATGACGTCGAAGACCGCGACTGAGTTGTTCACCCCTGGATTGAACACCCTGGCACCGACAATTTCTCGCACATACGTTCGAACAGGCGAGATGAGTCGCCGAACGGTCGACACCGGGCCGAAACGCCGTGAAGGCCTCCTTACCGGCCATAAGAGCCGGCAAGGAGGCCTTCACGGACTTCCTGAGAGTGCTACTTCGCCTTGGTGGCCGTGGTGCGCTTCGGGGCGGTCTTCGTCGCGGTGGACTTCGTGGCCGCGGCCTTGGCGGTCTTGCTCGTGCCCGCCTTGACCGTCTTCGCCGTCGTCGACGCGGGCTTGCGCGCCGGCGCCTTGCGCTTCGGCGCCGGGCCCTTCGCCCGCTTCTCCGCCAGCAGTTCGGACGCGCGTTCGGTGGTGAGCTCCTCGATCTCGTCACCCTTGCGCAGCGTCGCGTTGTACTCGCCGTCGGTCACGTACGGGCCGAACCGGCCGTCCTTGACCACCATCGGCTTCTTCGACACCGGGTCCTCGCCGAGCTCCTTGAGCGGCGGCTTCGCCGTGGCCGACCGGCCGCGCTGCTTCGGCTCGGCGTAGATCTTCAGCGCCTCTTCGACGGTGATCGAGAACAGCTGGTCCTCGGTCGCGAGCGAACGCGAGTCCGTGCCCTTCTTCAGGTACGGCCCGTAGCGCCCGTTCTGCGCCGTGATCTCGTCGCCGGACTCCGGGTCCTTGCCGACCACGCGCGGCAGCGAAAGCAGCTTCAGCGCGTCTTCGAGCGTCACCGTCTCGATGTCCATCGACTTGAACAGCGAACCGGTACGCGGCTTCGGCTGCTTCGCCTTCGCGGCCTTCTTCTGCGCGGCCGTCGCGGTCTCGGGCAGCGGCTCGGCCTCCGGCAGCACCTCGGTCACGTACGGCCCGAAGCGGCCTTCCTTCGCGACGATGTCGTGCCCGCTCACCGGGTCGGCGCCCAGCGTGCGGCCCTCCTGCGGGGTCGCGAACAGCTTCTCCGCCAGCTCCAGGGACAGCTCGTCCGGCGGCAGGTCCTCGGGCAGGTTCGCGCGCTGCGAGTTCCCGTCGACCTCGCGCTCCAGGTACGGCCCGTAGCGGCCGACGCGGACCACGACCTTGTGCCCTTCGGAGTCGTTGAACAGCGGGATCGAGTTGATCTCCCGCGCGTCGATGTCCTCGACACTGCCCTCGACCAGCTTCTTCAGCCCGCCGAGGCGGCCGATCGAGCCGTCGACGCCCATGTCGCCGCCGAAGTAGAACTTCGACAGCCACTGCCCGCGCTGCTCGTCGCCGTTGGCGATGCGGTCGAGCTCGTCCTCCATGCCGGCGGTGAAGTCGTAGTCGACCAGCCGCTCGAAGTGCCGTTCCATCAGGCCGATCACGGCGAACGCGACCCACGACGGAACGAGCGCGGAGCCCTTCTTCCAGACGTAGCCGCGGTCCTGGATGGTCTTGATGATCGACGCGTACGTCGACGGGCGGCCGATGCCCAGCTCTTCCAGCTTGCTGACCAGGCTCGGCTCGGAGTACCGGGCCGGCGGCGACGTCGTGTGCCCGTCCGGGCTCAGCTCGGTCGCGGTGAGGTCCTGGTCCTTCTCGAGCACCGGCAGGCGGCTCTGCTTGTCGTCGGCGTCGCCACCGGTCTCGGTGTCGACCGCTTCGACGTACGCCTTCAGGAAGCCCGCGAAGGTGATCGTGCGGCCCGAAGCCGCGAAGGTGCACTCCTCGCCCGACGTCGCATTGCCGACGATGCGCACCGACATCGTGGTGCCCTTGGCGTCGGTCATCTGCGAGGCGATCGTGCGCTGCCAGATCATCTCGTAGAGGCGGTACTCGTCGGTGTCCAGCTCGCTCGCGACCTGGCCCGGCGTGCGGAAGACCTCGCCTGAGGGCCGGATCGCCTCGTGCGCTTCCTGCGCGTTCTTCACCTTGCGGGTGTACTGGCGCGGCGACGGCGAGACGTACTCCTTGCCGTACAGCTGCGTGGCCTGGCTGCGCGCCGCCGAGATCGCCGACTCCGACAGGGTCGTCGAGTCGGTACGCATATAAGTGATGTAACCGTTCTCGTACAGCTTCTGCGCGATCCGCATGGTGCGCTCGGAGGTGAACCGCATCTTGCGGCCCGCCTCCTGCTGCAGCGTCGAGGTCATGAACGGCGCGTACGGCTTCCGCGTGTACGGCTTCTCCTCGACGCTCGAGACCTTGAAGTCACGCTGCTTGAGCGCGTCGGCCAAGCGCCGCGCGTCGGCCTCGGCCAGCACGCGGATCTCGTTGTTCGAGGACTTGAGCTGCCCGTCCGAGCCGAAGTCGCGGCCGGTGGCCAGGCGTGCGCCGTCCACGGCGACCAGGCGAGCCGGGAAGTTCCGCGGCGAAGCCTCTTCACCAGCGTCCATCGTCGCCGAGATGTCCCAGTAGGACGCCGAGGTGAAGCGCATCCGCTCGCGTTCGCGCTCGACCACGATCCGGGTCGCCACCGACTGCACGCGGCCCGCCGAAAGTTTCGGCATGACCTTCTTCCACAGCACCGGCGAGACCTCGTAGCCGTAGAGGCGGTCGAGGATGCGGCGGGTCTCCTGGGCGTCGACGAGGTCGACGTCCAGCTCGCGGGTCGAGTCGGCGGCCGCGAGGATCGCCTGCTCGGTGACCTCGTGGAAGACCATCCGGCGGACCGGGACCTTCGGCTTCAGCGTCTCGAGCAGGTGCCACGCGATGGCTTCGCCCTCGCGGTCGGGGTCCGTCGCGAGGTAGAGCTCGTCGACGTCCTTCAGCAGCCCCTTGAGCTCGGTGACCTTGGACTTCTTGTCCGGGGTCACCACGTAGAGGGCCTTGAAGTCGTTGTCGACGTCGACACCGAGCCGGGCCCACGACTCGCCCTTGTACTGGGCGGGGACGTCGGCGGCGCCGCGCGGCAGGTCGCGGATGTGCCCGACGGAGGACTCGACGACGTAACCGCCGCCGAGATAGGGGGCGATCTTGCGGGCCTTGGTCGGTGACTCGACGATCACGAGCCGCCGGTGCCCGGCGCCGTTGTCCGCCCCGGCTCCGTTCTTCTTGGTCCCTGCTCCTGCCACGCTGTCCTGCTCTCCGCTCATCTCGTCCCGCCGCCGCGGGACTGCACCACGTCCGGACCCCTGACGGAGGGCCCGAGCCCGCGTCTCGGCCTGTCAGTGTGCACGCTCTCCCAGCCCGGACGGCGTGGAGGTGGCCCAACACGCCGCTGGGCCCGTGTCCACCGCATCGCCGCTGACCTCGGCGATGTTTCCTCTCTACACCGGGCACGTGATTTCGGCCACGTGCCGCGCAGCCTAGCGCGTGACCGTCCGGATACCCTCCGTTCGACGGTGGTGGGCGCGTGGAGGTGACCGCTTCACTGGATTCCCCGTCCAGCCGAAAGGAACCGCCATGACCCGACGCCTGCTCGGCGCCCTGCTCACCGCCGTGACCGCCACCGTATTACTGGGAGTCACTCCGGCGAACGCGGCGGCGGCGAACTTCGCCGGCACCGTGGCGCTGTCCAACTGCTCGGGCTCCGTGGTCAAGCCGGCCGCCACGCCGGACACCGCGCCCGCCCTCGTCATGTCCAACGGCCACTGCCTCGAAAGCGGCTTCCCCGGCCCCGGCCAGGTGATCACGAACCAGACCTCGAACCGGACGTTCACGCTGCTCACGGCCAGCGGGAGCAACAAGGCCACGCTCCGCGCGAAGAAGATCGTCTACGGCACGATGACCGACACCGACGTGTCGCTCTACCAGCTCACCACCACCTACGCGCAGATCAAGTCGAACTACGGGATCTCGCCGCTCGAGCTGTCGAACGCGCACCCGACCGCCGGCTCCGCGATCGACGTCGTCTCCGGCTACTGGAAGCGCGTCTACTCCTGCAACATCGACGGGTTCGTCTACCGGCTCAAGGAGGGCAGCTGGACCTGGAAGGACTCGATCCGCTACACCTCCGCGTGCCAGACCATCGGCGGGACCTCGGGCTCGCCGATCATCTCCGGCGGCAAGGTCGTCGGCGTCAACAACACCGGCAACGAAGACGGCCAGCGCTGCACGGAGAACAACCCGTGCGAGGTCGACCAGGCCGGCAACGTCACCGTGCACCACCTGACGAACTACGGCGAAGAGACCTACGGCATCCCGGCCTGCCTCACCGCGGCCAACGAGATCGCGCTCACCCAGGCCGGCTGCACCCTGCCCCGGCCCTGACGCGGCGACCGCACCCGGTCAGGCCGTGCTCGTCACGGCCACCGGGTGCGGTTCCACCTCCGCCGGCACCGCCCCGGGCCACGCCGCTTCGGCGCCCGGCGGCGGCTCGCCGATCAGCTCCAGCAGCGCCTCCAACCGGCGTTTCCCGATGACCTTCACGGCCGGGACCTCGGCTTTCGGGCCGGTCAGCTTGGCCAGGACGCCCAGCGGCGTCAGCGCGTCGACCAGCCGCTCGTGCATGCCGGGCGCCAGCGGGTCGACGGCCAGCAGGTAGCCCTGCGTGCCGGGCCGCCCGCCGGCCAGCGCCCACATCCGCAGCATCGCCCCGCTCAGCCGGAAGCCGTCCGGCACCGCCTTGCCCGAGTCGTCCTCGACCGGGCCGGCGCAGCCCGTACGCAGCCATTTCACCGCCATCGGGAGCAGGTCCACCCGGAACGACGTCCGGACCTGCGGGTTGCCGCAGTCGGCCTTGGAGACCTGGGCGTCCGCGCCGCGCTGCCGCAGCTCACGCGCGAGGATGTGCGCCCGCCACGGCTCCTCGACGACCACCGAAAGCCGCGCGGCGGTGCGCCCGAACCCGGTGATCTGACCGTGGCAGCACAAGAGCCCGGCCAGGTCGCCCAGGCCGGGCCCGCTGGCCTCCGCGGAGAAGAGCGAGATCGTCCGATCCACCGCGCCATACTAGAACACAAGTTCGATTCGTGGCGAGGGTCACGGGATCTTTCAGCGTGGCGGCTCGTCGAGCTGACGGCAGCCGGGGGCCCGCTGCTGCGCCGCCTCCAGGGCCGGGACGTCCTTGAGGCCCTTGAGGTAGTCGAGAGCGTCGATGCGGTCCAGCGTGGCTCTGGCCTCGCCGAGGGCCTCCTTGGTCGCCGCCGCGTCGCCGCGGACCGCGTCGATGCGCTGACGCGCGTTCTCGGCCTGCGTGCGGATCTCGGTGAACTGCCCGATGACGTCCTCGCGGCCGCCGTCGGCGGCGGGCACAGGTGGCGCGCCGAGCGCGGTCAGCCCGGCCAGGCTCCGGTCGAGCCCGCCGACCACCGACGAGAGCAGCTCGCTCGACGTCCGGGACGCCTGCTGCGGCGTGCTCGGATCGACCGCCGGGAGCGACGCCAGGGTGCGGACCAGGCCGCCCACCGCGCCGCAGTAGGCGTCCGCCCATCTCGCCGCGGGATCGGCCTGCGGCACCACGGTCGTCACCGACAGACCCTGGTCCCGCGCCAGCGACTGCGTGGCGGCTTGCTGCCCGCAGCCGGCGAGGCCGATCGTGATCGTCGTGGTCAGAGCGGCTAAGACGGTTGACCGCGGCCGCACCTGCACACCTCCTGCTCGACGACGTCCCGGAGAGCCCGACGGTACCGACTCGGTGCCGCTTCGCAACTCGCCGGCGCGGCGTGGGATGCCCCGGCACGCCACGGGCCCGGCACGCGACGCTGCGTGCCGGGCCCGGGAACGGGTACCGCGAGGATCAGGCCTTGATCTCCGTCGGGGTGTCCGTGAGGACCGTTCCCCGCCGCTTCGAGACCACGATCGCCGCCACGATCACGGCGACCGCGACCAGCGAGATGATGATGCGCACCGCGGTGTTCTGGTCCGGGCCGATCGAGAACTGCACGATGGCGGGCGCGATCAGCACGGAAACCAGGTTCATCACCTTGATCAGCGGGTTGATCGCCGGGCCGGCGGTGTCCTTGAACGGGTCACCCACGGTGTCACCGATGATGGTGGCCTCGTGCGCGGACGAGCCCTTGCCACCGTGGTTGCCGTCCTCCACGAGCTTCTTCGCGTTGTCCCACGCGCCACCGGAGTTGGCGAGGAAGATCGCCATCAGGGTGCCGCACGCGATCGCGCCGGCCAGGTAACCGGCGAGCGCGCCGGTGCCCAGGCCGAAACCGACCGCGATCGGGGCGAAGACCGCCAGCAGACCCGGGGTGGTCAGCTCACGCAGCGAGTCGCGCGTGACGATGTCGACGACCCGGCCGTACTCGGGACGGGTGGTGCCCTCCATGATCCCGGGGATGTCGCGGAACTGGCGACGGACCTCGTAGACCACCGCGCCGGCGGCGCGGGAGACCGCGTTGACGGCGAGACCGGAGAACATGAACACCACGGCCGCGCCGACGATGACGCCGACGAGGGTGTTCGGGCTGACGATCGTGTTGACGAACGAGTTCGCCCCGGAGATGCCGTCGGCCACACCGGCGCCCATGCCGGTCAGCGTCTTCGCGATCGCGTCCGAGTAGGAGCCGAACAGCGCCGTCGCCGCGAGCACCGCCGTGGCGATCGCGATGCCCTTGGTGATCGCCTTGGTGGTGTTGCCGACCGCGTCCAGCTCGGTGAGGATCTGCGCGGCCTTCTCGTCGACGTCGCCCGACATCTCGGCGATGCCCTGCGCGTTGTCCGAAACCGGGCCGAAGGTGTCCATCGCGACGATGACGCCGACGGTGGTCAGCAGGCCGGTACCGGCGAGCGCCACGGCGAACAGCGCGACGCCGCCGCCCAGGAGGTACGCGCCGAACACGGCCGCGGCGATCACCAGCGCGGTGTACACAGCGGACTCGAAACCGACCGAGATGCCGGAGAGGATGACGGTCGCGCCACCGGTCTCCGACGTCTGCGCGACGTCCTTCACCGGCTTGTACTCGGTGCCCGTGTAGTAACCGGTCAGCTTCAGGATGACCGCGGCGAGCACGATGCCGATGATCACCGCGATGGTCGCGATGACCGCCGGGTTGCCCGAGTTTTCGAAGCCCGCACCGAAGTCCGAGAAGCTGCTCGGCAGGTACACGAACGCCGCGATCGCCGACAGCACCGCGGAAATGACCGCGGAGATGTAGAAGGAGCGGTTGATCGTGACGAGACCGGGCTCGCCGACGCGCGCCTTCGTGATGTAGACACCGATCACCGCGGTGATCACGCCGATGGCCGGCACGATCAGCGGGAAGATCAGGCCGTGCACACCGAAAGCGGTGCTGCCCAGGATCAGGGCGGCGACGAGCATGACGGCGTAGGACTCGAAGAGGTCCGCCGCCATGCCGGCGCAGTCACCCACGTTGTCACCGACGTTGTCCGCGATGGTCGCGGCGTTGCGGGGGTCGTCCTCCGGGATGCCCTGCTCGACCTTGCCGACCAGGTCCGCGCCGACGTCGGCGGCCTTGGTGAAGATACCGCCGCCGACACGCATGAACATGGCGATCAGCGCGGCGCCGAAACCGAAGCCTTCGAGGACCTTGGGCGCCTGGCCGGTGTACACCAGCACGACGACCGCGGCACCGAACAGGCCGAGGCCGACGGTGATCATGCCGACCACACCACCGGTGCGGAAGGCCACGCGCATAGCGGTCTCGCGGCCGCCTTCCTCACGCGACGCGGCGGCCACGCGCAGGTTCGCCTGCGTCGCCAGCCACATGCCGAGGTAACCGATCGCGAACGAGAAGCCGGCGCCGACCAGGAAGAAGAGCGAGCGGCCGATCTTCTCGTTCCAGTCGTCGGCGGGAAGTGCGAAGAGCAGGAGGAACACGATCGCGCCGAAAATGGCGAGAGTGTTCCGCTGCCGCTTGAGGTAAGCGGCCGCACCTTCCTGCACCGCCTTGGCGATGTCCTGCATCTTGGCGGTGCCCTGGCCCGCGGCCAGCACCTCCTTGAGCAAGACGTAGCCGATGACGAGTGCGGCAAGCGCGACCACGGCGACTACACCGACGATCGTGTAGCCACCTCCGGAGAGCGTGATGTTGCCGCCCTCCGCGAGGAACTGCCGTGCCATTCGTCCTCCAGGAGACGTCGACATGCGCCAGCGTCGACGGCAGGCCGAGGTTCGACACGGCCGACGCTGGCTTGGACCCTGTACCGAGCGACACGCTAGCCGGGCAGCAACGCACGTCTCACATGACGCTCACCACAGAGAGTGTGGATTGCGGGAGTGTATTGGTACTGCAACCAGGCCCGACAAGCCGTCCCAGGGTCGGTACAATCCGTTACCTTGTGAGCCTCCTCACTTGATCGATCACTCTGCCGCCGATCCGTTGGCCCCGCTGGGATGCGCCGGAACTGTCGGACCCCTGTGCCAAGCTCGGCGAGTGGACGATTCACGTGGGCGGCGGCTGCTGGGGCGGGTGACCGCGGGCATCCCGGCGCGCGAAGACCCGATCACGCACGTCGCGGACCTGCCGGGCCGCGCGGCGCGCTTCTCGCCGTGGCCGTCATGGGCGGATCCGGCGGTCGTGAACGCGCTGCGTGACTGCGGCGTCCCGGCGCCGTGGGCGCACCAGGCGGAGGCGGCGTCGCACGCGTACGAGGGTCGTCATGTCGTGATTTCGACCGGCACGGCGTCCGGCAAGTCGCTCGCCTACCAGCTGCCGGTGCTGTCCCGGCTGGCCGCGGGTGAGAAGACGACGGCGCTGTACCTGTCCCCGACCAAGGCGCTGGGCGCGGACCAGCTGCGGTCGGTGTCCTCTTTGGACGTGCCCGGCGCCCGGGCGGCGGCGTTCGACGGGGACACGCCGATGGTCGAACGCGACTGGGTGCGCGCGCACGCGAACTGGGTCTTCACCAACCCGGACATGCTGCACCGCGGAATCCTCTCGGCGCACGGGCGGTGGGCGCCGTTCTTCCGGCGGCTCGGCTGCGTGGTCGTCGACGAGTGCCACAGCTATCGCGGAGTCTTCGGGTCGCACGTGGCCCTGTTGCTACGCCGGCTTCGGCGGGTGGCGGAGCACTACGGCGCTTCGCCGGTGTTCGTACTGGCTTCCGCGACAACGGCTTCGCCGGCTTCTTTTGCTTCGCGGCTGACCGGGGTTCCGTGTGTCGCCGTCACCGATGACGCGTCACCGCGCGGCGCTCGCACGGTGGCGTTGTGGGAGCCGCCGCTGCTGGAGGAGCTGACGGGTGAGAACGGCGCACCGGTCCGGCGGTCGGCCGGCGCGGAGGCGTCGCGAATCCTCGCCGACCTGGTCGTCGAGGGCGCGCGGTCGCTGGCCTTCATCCGCTCGCGCCGGGGCGCGGAGCTGGCCGCGCTGGGTGCGCGTCGCATACTGTCCGAAGTGGACCCGCGCTTGGCGGGAACCGTTGCGGCGTACAGATCTGGCTACCTGCCGGAGGAGCGCCGGGCCCTCGAGGCGGCGTTGCTGTCGGGCCGGTTGCTGGGCGTCGCGACGACCAACGCGCTGGAGCTGGGCGTCGACATCGCGGGGCTGGACGCGGTGGTGCTGGCCGGCTACCCGGGCACGCTCGCGTCGTTCTGGCAGCAGGCCGGCCGGGCGGGTCGTTCCGGCGACTCGGCGCTGGTGGTGTTCGTCGCGCGCGACGACCCGCTGGACACGTACCTGGTGCACCACTCGGCGGCGTTGCTCGAGAGGCCGGTGGAGTCGGCGGTGCTCGACCCGTCGAACCCGTACGTGCTGGCGCCGCAGCTCGCGTGCGCCGTCGCCGAGCTGCCGCTGACGGTCCCGGAGCTGGAGATGTTCGGCGGCGCGGCCGCCCAGGAGGTGCTGGCCGAACTGGCGGAGCAGAAACTGCTGCGACGCCGATCGAGCGGCTGGTACTGGATATCCCGCGACCGCCCCCACGCCGACGTCGGCATCCGCGGAACGGGCGGCGAGCAGATAGCGGTGGTCGAGTCGGACTCCGGCCGGATGCTGGGCACGGTCGACCCGGGCTCGGCGTGCTTCGCCGTCCACCCCGGCGCGGTTTATCTGCACCAGGGATCGTCGTACGTCGTGGACGAGCTGGACCTGGAGCAAGGTCTGGCGCTGGTGCACGCGGAGAACCCGGACTGGACGACGACCCCGCGCGAGATCGTGGACATCTCGGTGCTGAGCACCCAGGAGAAGCAGGACTTCGGCGGAGTGAGCATCTGCCTGGGCGAGGTCGCGGTCACGTCCCAAGTGGTGGGCTACCTGCGACGACGTCCGTCGGGTGAGGTGCTGGACTCGACGCCGCTGGACCTGCCGGAGCAGAGCCTCCGCACACGGGCGGTCTGGTACACGATCTCGTCGCACCTGCTCGGCCCCACCGAGCCGCCACGCGCAGCGGCCCGGGACTCGGGCGACTGCGGCACGGCCGAGCGGCACTCGGGCGGCGCGGATTCGGGCGACCGGAATCCGGCCGATCGCGAGTCGGGCGAACGTGGCGCGGCCAATCGGGATCCGGGCGACCACGGGCCCGCCGGGCGAGACTCGGGCGACCGCGGGCCGACCATGCGGGATTCGGCTGGGGATGGTGTGGCCGACCAGGATTCGAGCGATCGTGCGGCGGCAGATGGGGATTCGAGCGCCCGCAGGCCGGCCGGGCGGGATTCGGCCGGCAGCGTCGCGGCCGACCAGGACTCAGAAGGCCGGAATCCGGCCGACCGCGAGACCGTCGTCGGCGGGCTGGTGGCGACCGGCTCGGTTGAGGTCGTCCGCGGATCTGGGGCCGATGGCGAGGCGGGGACCGGGGGCCATCGGGTGGGGACCGAATCCGCGGGGACGGTGGGGACCGGGGAGGAAACCCTGGCGAACGGTCGGGGGCCCGTTCGCGAGGGTGGCAGGACACCGGGGGGTGCCGGATTGGTTCCGGCACGGGTCCCCGGTGCCCTGCATGCCGCCGAGCACGCGGCGATCGGCCTGCTACCGCTTTTTGCTACGTGCGACCGATGGGACATCGGCGGGGTGAGTACCGCGTGGCACGAAGACACCGGGGAGGCAACGGTGTTCGTGCACGACGGCCATCCCGGGGGTGCGGGATTTGCCGAGCGCGGTTATGCCGCGATTGTCCCGTGGCTGGTCGCAACGCGGGAGGCGATCGTCTCCTGCGAGTGCCCGACGGGTTGCCCGTCCTGCGTTCAGTCGCCGAAGTGCGGGAACGGCAACGAACCGCTGGACAAGGCGGGAGCGGTGGCAGTTCTCGGAACCGTGCTCGGGGCATTGCGTCAACACAGCGCCTAGAACGGCCACTCAGTGGTACATGGAATTGTGTCCTGCTCCGCCTCGGCCGGGCTGGGACCGGCCTGGGCGGTGGTTGGGAGTGACTCAGGCCGCGGTGGTCTGAACCAGCAGGGCGGCGTCGGCGCCGGCCAGCGCACGGACGAGCACGTCGTGCACCTCGGTGGCGTCCGGCAGCTGCCAGCCGCAGACCTCGGGCTTGACGCGCCAGTGCACGACACCGTGCTGGAACGGCGAGGGAGGCAGCGGGATCCAGCTGTCCTTGCCGTGCCACTGGATCGTGGCGCGGGAGGCGAGCTCCGCCGGGATGCTGTCGGCGGCGGTGGTGAGGAAGAGCCAGCGGCCGTTCGGCAGCGCGATGATGGGCGCGGGGTGGCCGAGGGCACGGAGCAGGCGGCAGGCGCGCTTGCCGAGTTCGTCGTCGACCTCGATGGCGTCGAGGACGGTGCCGGTCGCGACGAGCAGGCTGTGGGTGCGGTCGGAGAACCAGGTGGCGACCTCGTGAGCGTGGGTGCCGATCTGCTCGCGCCAGTCGTCACTGGCCGGAACGGGACGGCGCCAGGTGAGGTCGTCGCCCTCGGTGAGCGGCGCGGGGTTGACGCCCGGCAGCACCGGCCAGCCACGCCAGGCGAGACCGATCGCCTCCGCCCGCAGTTCGATGCGGAAGGCGCCGCGCCAGCTGTCCGGCCAATTCACGTCCAACATGTCTTTCCTGCCTGTGAGGTCTGGTTCGTCGCGACCCCCCGAGACCCTGCCGTGGTGTCGCACGTCTCACTTAACGGCAAGTTGCACATTGCCCGGAACCCCCACGCGACAACCGGTGGTTACGGGGCGATGAGCGCCCAGTAGTCCCTACCGCCGGACCGAACGGACTGGCGGGCCTTCGACGGTGAACGGCAGGCAAACAAAGACCGTTCGTCGCGGTGAACCCCAGGATCAGCACCCGCCGGAGGCCTCACAGAGCCCACACACGCCAACCGTCAGCGCAGGTGGGAGGTGGTTTTGACCGCTCACCGTGCACTGATGACCGCTGCGCGTGACCAACCACCGCTCATCGCGCGGCCCGGCCGCCCCGCCGGTCACCCCCGCATACCGACCGGTCGGCGTCCGCCGGTCGACCGCACCGGCAGGTCAGCCAGGTGGAAGGCGAGCGGCGATTCCGGGTGGCACGTTGCCGGTGCGGTGGGTCCCGGGTGGTGGGCGCCTTGGTGAACGGCCACTCACTCGGCGCCCACCAGCCGCCGCAGCTGTTCACCCCATGTGACACGGGCCGAGTCTCTCGCTCGCCGAGCGCGGGCGGTGGCCAGCGGTCGCCATGGACAGGAGTCGGGCTTGGCCAGGCCGCCGCCGATCGAGTGCTCGGTCCACCGCTGGCGGGGCACAGTGGTTGACCGACGAGGCTGGCCGGCCCCTGCGGTTGGTCGCCGAAAGGGGCCGGCCGGCGGGGTTCGGGTCAGGGGGGTTCGTCGACGGGGCCTGCTCGGGCGTGCGCTGACGGGGCGGGTAGTCCGGCGAACTTCGAGCTTGGGGCTTCGACCTCGATGAGGGCGTCCAGTCTTTGCCAGCGGCAAGTCAGGAGTGTGACTCCCATGCGGTCGGTCACCCAGCGGGCGCGGCCGCAGGCTCTGTCCGGCCCCTCCGACGCGTGCGATGCCGCTGCGAGGGCTCCCAGGTCGGCTGCCGATTCGACCTGGTGCCGGGCGATGGTCACCGCGCCCAGCAAGAAGCCGAGCACTGCAATGCCCGTTATCGCCGCGACTGCCACTGCTGTCCAGATCGTGGCCACTCCGCTGTCCGCCTCCGGGGTGGAGCCGGCTCGGCGGCTACGCATCCGCGCGGTTGCCGCTGTGCTGGATGTGCGGGGCGCGGCCCTGGGGCGTCGCGTCTTGGCGTCAGGGCGGCCGCTGGTGCGCGGCCTGTGTTGTGGTCGGGCCCTTTGGTTGTCAGCGTGATGCATTGGGGGCCTCTGTGCCTGGCTCGGCCAGGGCGTACGCCGTCGCCTTCAGGTTGATCGCCGGAAGGAGGGTGTCGGCTGGGTTGGCTGCCACCCTGACCGTGATTTCTTCGCCTGTGTGCTGGACGTCGAGTGTTGCTCCCGGTGGAGCGATCTGGCGGACCGCCGCCTCGGCTTGGGCGGGTTGGCCTCTGGCCAGGAGGCGCGCTGCCTCGCGGGCCGCGTCTGTGCAGTGCAGCTGGGCTGTCACGATCGTCATCGCCGCCAGCAGCAACAGCGCCAGCACCGTGAGGCCGGCCAGCCCGAGTGCTGCTTCGACCGTGACCGAGCCGTCGTCGCGGCGGGTCATGACGGGACCGACAGGGCCTTCATGACCAGGCTTGTCAGCCACGAGACGACCGAGTCGCCCGTGAGCAGGGTGTAGAGGACGGCCGCGAAAGCCGCTACCGCGACCGTGACGATGGCGTACTCGACCGTCGTGGAGCCGTCGTCGTCGGCGGGACGTCGGTGGGGCGTGTTCATGGGGATTCCCTTCGATGAGAGGTCAGAAGAGGGGGCCGAGACGGCCGGCCAGGCCCAGGACGACCGGCAGGACGCCCAGGCAGAAGAAGGCGGGCAGGAAGAGCAGACCCACCGGCAGGGCCAGCGCCACTCCGGCTCGTTCGGCGCGTTCCTCGGCCTCGGTGGCCAGCTCCTCGCGGAACCGCTCGGCGAGGTCGGCGGCGGCCATGGCGAACGCCGCGCCTGAACGGGAGGTGCGGATCGCCGCGACCGCCAGTTCGTCGAGGCCCGCGAGCGCCTGCACCGGCGCCCAGGCCTCGCCGGGCTCCGAGCCGAGGGCGAGCAGGGCCGCTACTGATCGCAACGCCGCGGCTGCCTCGGCGGGTGCGGCGCCGGAGACCGCGTCAAGCGCCGTCGGGACCGGGAGACCCGCTCGCAGACAGGCCGCCAGGAGGTCGAGCGTGCCCGCGAGCCGGAGTCTGGTGGCGATGTCGGCCGCGGGTGCGCGCGGTCGCCGGGAACGGCCGATCGCCCACCAGCCGGCGGCGGTCACGAGCGCACCCACGACGATCCCGGCCAGGCCGCCGACGAGTACCGCCAGCGAGACGCCGCCCAAGGTCGTCGCGATGTGCGGGACTGCGCCCGGCCACTTGCGAACGGGCTCGGGTCTTCGGGCGGCCCTCAGCCAGGCGAACCGCCGGGCCGCGGCGGCGTCGGCCGGCCAGCTGACGACCGCGCCGGCGAACAGCAGTAGTGCCGCCGCGTTCATCGGAGCCGCACTCGGCCGGTCAGGGCGCGGCACCAGGCCGTTCCCGCCCAGAGGAGAACGCTGCCCAGGACCAGGAGGAGCTGCCCGGACGTGCTTTCGGTCAACACCGACAGGGGCGACGCGCCCATCGCCTGCCCGAGGAGCACGCACAGCACCGGGAGGCCGGTGAGCACCGCCGCGCTCGAGCGTGGGCCGGCCAGTTTCGCGCGCATCCGGCGGGCGTACGCCAGGGCGGCTTCGGCGTCGCGGCGGGCGGCGTCCAGGACGTCGGCCATCGGCAGGCCGTAGCGCCTGCCCAACGTCCACGCCGTGGCCAGTTCCGGGATGGCCTGCGCTCGCAGCTCGCCGTCCAGGCGGGCCGCGGCCGCCAAGGCTCGCAAGTCCGCCGAGACCGCGGGGACGACTTCGGCGGCGGCCTCCGCCGCGGTCACCGGGTGGGCTCCGGCGCGCAGCTCGGCGACCATCGTCCGCAACGCGGTCGCCGTGTGCGCGGCCATCGCGAGGTCCCGGTTCGCGCGACGGTGGGCTTGCCATTCCTGGCGCCACGCCAGCGTCAGCACCCCGACGGCCACGGCGCCGCCGACTCCGGCGAGCAGACCGGCCAGCGCGGCGGGGAGCAGCCAGCGGACGACCGGCCACAGCTCGGACAGACGGATGCGGGACTTCGCCGCCGGATGTTCCACCACGGCCTGCAGCCGGTCCGGCGCCGAGGGCCAGCACGCCAGGGCCGCGCCGACGCACAGAGGGAGCCACGCGGTGATCATCGACCTCTCCTTCGAGGGTGCGGGAAACGTTGTCGGGAAAGGAAAGTCAGCACGCGAGGGATCCCGTCGTCACGAAGAGGTGGCGGTCGACCGTCCAGCGGCCCGCGCGCCACACCGGCACCACCCGCGCGCGGCCGTGCTCGCCGCGGAGCACGCCGACCTCGGCGAGACGGCGTCGGCCGCCTGGCTCGCGTCGCATGTGGAGCACGACGCGGACCGCCGCGACGAGCTGGCTGTGCACGGCGTCACGGCCCAGCCCGCCGAGTGCGGCCAGCGCCTCGATGCGGGCGGGCACTTCGGCCGGGGAGTTGGCGTGGAGCGTGCAGGCGCCGCCGTCGTGGCCGGTGTTCAGGGCGGTGAGCAGGGCGCCGACCTCGGCGCCGCGGACCTCGCCGACGACCAGCCGGTCGGGGCGCATGCGCAAGGCCTGGCGCACCAGCTCGGGCAGGCCGACGGCGCCCGCACCCTCCACATTGGCCGGCCGGGCGACGAGGCCGACGAACTGCGGGTGCGCGGGCTGCAGCTCACCGGCGTCCTCGACGCAGACGATCCGCTCGCCAGGGTCGACCGCGCCGAGCAGCGCGGCCAGCAGGGTGGTCTTGCCCGCGCCGGTGCCGCCGGTGACGAGGAACGCCATTCGCCGCGACACGACGTGCTGCAGCAGCTTCGCGCCGCCCGCGTCGAACGCGCCGAGCTCTTGCAGGGCGGCGAGGTCGTGTGTGGCCGGGCGGAGGACGCGCAGGGACAGGCAGGTGCCGTTGGCCGCGACCGGCGGGAGGACGGCGTGCACGCGGATGCGGCCGTGCGGGCCGGATCCGGGGAGCCAGCCGTCCACATAGGGCTGTGCGTCGTCGAGGCGGCGGCCGGCCGCCAGCGCGAGGCGCTGGGCCAGGCGGCGGACGGATTCCTCGCCTTCGAAGCGGATTTCGGTGCGGGTGAGGCCGTGCGGGCCGTCCGTCCAGACCTCGTCCGGGCCGGTGACGAGGACGTCGGTGGTCGCCGGGTTGTCGAGGAGCGGGGCCAGCGGGCCGGCGCCGACGAACTCGTCGCGGGCCTGGCGGACGGCGTCGAGCACGGCGTCATGGCCGAGGGCGCCGCCCGCTTCGGCACGGACCGCGGTCGCGACGGCGACCGGGTCGGCTTGGCGGCGGTCGCCGGCGAGGCGGTTGCGGACGCGGTCCACGAAGTCGGTCGTCATGGGTTCACCGCCTTGGGCTGGGAGGATGGCCGGGGCGGGGAGCTTCGGGGCGGGAACAGCTCCAGGAACTGCTTCACGCTCGCCGTGTTGCGGCCGGCCAGGGTCAGGATCGTCGGGAGCAGGAGGTCGCCCACTCGGGTCGGGGATGTCGGCAAACCTGACGTCATCGGGTCGCCGCCCGGGCTTCGCGGCGGGCTACGGACAGGACGTCCGCCGCCGCTGTGGACAAGGGCCCTGTCTGTTTGGCCGGGAATTCGCCGCGCTCCACGGCGGCCGGCAGGCCTCGCTCCAGGGGCATCGAGGCAAGCAAGGGCGGCCCGAGGAGGCCGGCCGTCTGGGCGGGTGAGACTCCGGAGCGGGACCGTCCACACGCGACCACCCCCAGGCGGGCCGTCAGCTCCGACAGCCTGCGCAGCACCTGCTTCGCCGCCATGCACGCGCGGAACTCGACCGGGACCACGAGCACCACCAGGTCGGCCACCGTGACCGCTTCCGCCGCCGCGTCACCCAAGGTGCGCGGGAGGTCGCAGACCACCGTGCGGCCCGCGCGGCGGCCCGCGGCGAGGACCGCCGACAGCGACTCCACCCCCGGGCCCTCACCTTCCCGGCCGCACGCCAGCACCGGCAAGCTGCCACCTCGATGACGGCGCTGGGGCAGCGCGGCGGCCAGCGCCGGTACCGACACCCGGCCGCTCAGCCGGACCTCGGACCAGCGCGGGCCTGGCGTCTTCTCCAAGCCGAGCAACAGATCCAGACCGCCGCCCAGCGGGTCGCAGTCCACGAGCAGCGCGCCGCCGGGGTCGCGGTCGGCCGCCAGCGCGAGGGTCGCGGCGAAGACGGACGCACCCGCGCCGCCGCGGCCGCCGACCACGCCGAGCACCAGCCCGGCCTGCTCGGCCGGCGTCTCGACGACGTCCGCGAACGCTCCCGCGAGCTCGGTCTCCTCCTCCGGCAACGAGATCACGCGCTCGACGCCGACACGGAACGCGTGCTCCCACGTCCTCGGCTCCGGGGCGCCCTTGCAGACCAGGAGGATGCCGCCACGCCGGGGCAGCGAGGGTGGCCGCAACGCCGTTTCCTCGTCGAGGACCACCAGCGGCGCCCGGGCCCACTGCCCGCCGGCCGCGGTCAGGTCCGGGGCGCGGTCGAGCTCGCAGCCCGCCACCGCGGCCACGCGCAGAATCTCGTCGAGCACGGTTTCGTCCGTGGCGACCACGAGCGGTCGTTCCCCCGCCATGTGTTCCTCCCCCGTCGTCGGTGCGGGCCTCGGATGGCCCGGGTTCCACCGTCGCGGCGGGGGGCGTGGGGGCACAACGGGTCGAGGGCCGGGCTGTGGACAACCGGGGTGATGTGGACAACTGCCGCCGGGGAACGGCTCACGCGCCGGTTCTGTCGGTGGGGCGTGGCAAGATCGCGCCGGCACCCGCGTCGGAATGGACCGGACACGGGAAAAGATTTCCGGAAAGGCGAATGGCGCGACAGAACCGTCCGGCGATTCGGAACCCGGGCTCGCGAAAGGCGAGCGGGAGGTTAAGAAGGCGGCCCCCGCCAGGGGGGAGGGACGGGGGCCGCCAAGGGTTCAGCCCCGGGGGGTCGGACTGAACCGGCCCGGTTGGACACCGGGCTCCCTCACTGTAACTCCGCCGGACGCCCGGGAGCCCAGCGGTCGAGGCACACAGTTCGGTAACGGCATCGCGCGTCGAAAGTCCCTTCCTGTCATGGATTTTCCGGCGACACGACGCGCTTGTGGTGGATCAACGGGACGCGTCGCGATCAAGCTCTTATCCTGGACACGTGGCCGAACCGATCAGCGCGCCGACGCGCATCCGGAAGCCGGGCCCGGAGCACGCGGTGGCCGCGTTCTTCGACCTGGACAAGACGATCATCGCTTCCTCGAGCGCGCTGGCGTTCAGCAAACCATTGCTGAAGGAGGGACTGATCAACCGTCGCGCCGCGTTGCGCAGCGCCTACGCGCAGCTGGTGTTCTCGCTCGCCGGCGCGGACGAGAACAAGACCGAGCGGATGCGCGCGGAGGTCTCCGCGCTGTGCACCGGCTGGGACGTCGCGCAGGTTTCGGCGATCGTGCGGGAAACCCTGCACGACGTCGTCGACCCGCTCGTGTACGCGGAGGCGACGGAGCTGATCGCGCAGCACCGCGAAGACGGCCACGACGTCATCGTGCTCTCGGCGACCGGCGAGGAGGTCGTCGCGCCCGTCGCGGAAATGCTCGGGGCGACCCGGAGCGTGGCGACGCGGATGCAGATCGTCAACGGCCGCTACTCCGGCGAGGTCGACTTCTACTGCTACGGCGCCAACAAAGCCGTCGCCGCGAAGCAGCTCGCCGCGACCCACGGCTACGACCTCGCCGAGTGTTTCGCCTACACCGATTCGAGCACCGACATCCCGCTCCTCGAGGTCGTCGGGCACCCGCACGCGGTCAACCCGGACAAGCTGCTGCGACGGGAGGCGCTCGACCGCGGCTGGCCGATCCTGGCGTTCGACCGGCCCATGTCGCTGCGCAGCCGGATCCCGACCCGGTCGGCCGGCATGGTGGCCCTCGGCGTCGGGGCGATGGCCGCCGGGGCGACCTGGTACGGCCTCAGCCGGCGCCGCCGGACCCGGTAGCGGCGGCCGGGCCACCCATACGGCCGTACAACTTCCGCTTTGCTTGGCCCAGCCCCGAATTGTCCGTCGCTGAGGGTGCCCGTGTCACCCGATCCAGCCTCTGTACCGGTGCACCCATCCGCGCACTTGAAGTGACCGGGCTCACGGCGTAGAAAGAAGGTGCGGACGTTCGGTCGGCCAGGGAACAGGTAGAAGAGAAGCCTGTTCCACCCCGGCGAATCTCCGTGCGCGGACTCCGGGAACCCACGCGCAGCGCGCCGCGGGAGGCTCGTCGTCTAGGGACTGCGTAGTGGGACGCCACACGCCGAGTCCATGTAGGTACGACCAGAGTTGCACGCTTGGTCGCCCGAGATGTTCGCGCTTTGCAGGCGGCGCCCGTTGGCCTTCGGCCACGGGCGCCGCCTCGTCATGTGGGTAGCCCGAGCTCGCGGTATCGGCCGCTCGGAGGAGCCGCCGACGCCGAACGAGCACCCCTGGCACGCGGGAGCCGAGCCGCCGGCGGTGGAACGAAGCCGTGCGAGGCGCGCTGGGCCGTTCGGGTCACCCATCCCACCAGTCCGTTCGGGTGAGCCGCATCTTGCGAACGGCGAATTTCCTACCGATCCGGGTACGAACTCGACCGTTGCTGCGGTCGGTCGATGGACATCGAAGGATTCGGTGAGTAGCTTCCCGATATTGGCGCCTCTGAGTGGACTTCTCACGTCACACCGGGCGCCCGCAACTTTCTGGGAGGCTGGTCGTGACGACCCGAAATCGGAGGTTCCATGCGTTCGCGCTGCCCGTCGCGGGGCTGCTCGCCCTCACCGGTGTGGGTGTCGCGACCGCGGCCAGCGCACCGGCGGTGAGCGCGGACGCGCAGGCCGACGCCGCGGCGACGCAGGCGCTTCGGGGACTGACGCTCGAGCAGAAGGTCGGGCAGCTGTTCGTCACCTGGGTGAACGGCAAGTCCGCGGACGAGGTCAACCCGAAGAACCAGACCGACTTCGGCGTCGACACCCCGGCGCAGGTCGTCCAGAAGTACCACCTGGGCGGCGTCATCTACTTCAACAACGACAGCCGCGACAACTTCGACGACCCCGTCCAGGTCGCGAAGCTGTCCAACGGCCTCCAGAAGGCCGCCGTCTCGAGCGGGGCGCACATCCCGCTGCAGGTCGGCGCCGACCAGGAGGGTGGCACGGTCACCCGGATGGGCGCGCCCGCCACGGAGTTCCCGAACTCGATGGCCGTCTCGGCCGGGCGGGACACCGGCCGGGCGACGAAGGCCGCGACGGTCCTCGGGCACGAGCTGCGCGCGGTCGGCATCAACCAGGACTTCGCGCCCGATTCGGACGTCAACTCGAACCCGGCGAACCCGGTCATCGGCGTCCGCTCCTTCGCCGGGCAGCCCGGCCTCGCGAGCCAGTTCGTCACGGCCGAGGTGAAGGGTTACCAGAACTCGGACTTCCCGACGAAGACCGTCTCCGCGACGGCCAAGCACTTCCCCGGCCACGGTGACGCGGCCACCGACAGCCACACCGGCCTGCCCCGGATCGACCGCACCGAGCAGCAGTGGCGCGCCATCGACGTGCCGCCGTTCAAGGCCGCGATCGCGGCGGGCATCGACTCGATCATGAGCGCGCACATCCAGTTCCCGAGCCTCGACCCGTCGCTCGAGCCGGCGACGCTGTCGCAGCCGATCATCACCGGCAAGCTGCGCAACGAACTCGGTTACAACGGCGTGGTCATCACCGACTCACTGGAAATGCAGGGTGTGCGCGAGATGCACAGCGACGCCGAGATCCCGGTGCTCGCGCTGAAGGCGGGCATCGACCAGCTGCTCATGCCGGTGCACCTGGACGTCGCGATCAACGCGGTGCTCAACGCCGTGAAGACCGGCGACCTGTCGATGCAGCGGATCGACCAGAGCGTGCTGCGCGTGCTGAAGCTGAAGCTCAAGCGCGGCATCCTGTTCTCGCCGTTCGTCGACGCGAACCGGGTGATGAAGACCGTCGGTACGCCGGCCAACCTCAAGACCGCGCAGGACATCGCCGACCGCGGCATCACGGCCATCGCCAACGACGCCGGCGTCCTGCCGCTCAAGCAGAAGCCCGCGACGGCGCTCGTCACCGGCTGGGGCGTCTCGACGACGGCGATGCTGGCCCAGAAACTGACCGCGCACGGCACGGCGGCGACCGCGTACCAGACCGGGCAGGCCCCGACCGACGCCCAGATCGCGCAAGCCGCCGCGAGCGCCAAGAACGTCGACCTCGTGGTCGTGCTGACCAACAACATCGGCGGCTTCCCGCTGCAGACCAAGCTCCTCCAAGCCCTGCAGGCCACCGGCAAGCCGGTCGTCGCGGTCGCCGCGCAGATCCCGTACGACGCGGGCTACGCGAACGCCGTGCCGACCTGGCTGGCGACCTACGGCTACATCAACCCGACGCTGGAGGCGCTGACCAAGGTCATCCTCGGCGAGGCGAAGCCGGTCGGGAAGCTGCCGGTCGACATCCCGGCGGGCGCCGACCCGCAGACCGTGAAGTACCCGTTCGGCCACGGGCTCACCTGGTGAACCTGAACCGGCGCCACTTCCTCGGCGCGAGCGCGGGCGCACTCGCGGTCCCGGTCCTGGCGGGCGGCTCGGCCAGGGCACAGACAGCACAGTCGGAGCCGGCCGAGGCGCAGAGCCACGGCCGGGTGCTGACCGGCGCGGAGCAGCTGGCCGCGCAGGGCTGGCAGGCCCTCAAGGGCCGCAAGCTCGGCGTGCTGTCGAACCCGACCGGGGTCCTGCTGAACGGGGACCACATCGTCGACTCGATGGTCGCGGCCGGCGTCAAGCCGGTCGCGGCCTTCGGGCCCGAGCACGGCTTCCGCGGCAGCGCGCAGGCCGGCGGCTCCGAAGGCGACTACACGGACCCACGCACCGGCGTGCCCGTGTACGACGCGTACGGCGCCGACGCGACGAAGCTCGCTTCGCTGTTCACCAAGGCGGGCGTCGACACCGTCGTGTTCGACATCGCGGACGTCGGCGCGCGCTTCTACACCTACATCTGGTCGCTCTACACGGCGATGGTGGCGGCCGCGAAGGTCGGCGCGGCCTTCGTCGTGCTCGACCGCCCGAACCCCATCGGCGGCCGGCTCGCCGGGCCGGTGCTCGACCCGAAGTTCGCCTCCGGGATCGGGAAGAAGCCGATCGCCCAGCAGCACGGCATGACCGTCGGCGAGCTCGCGCACTTCTTCGCCGAAGAGTTCCTGCCGGGCGAAGGCGTGAAGCTCGCGAAGCTGGAAGTCGTCCAGGTACGCGGTTGGCAGCGTGACGTCCAGTTCGCGCAGACCGGGCTGAACTGGGTGATGCCGAGCCCGAATATGCCGACGCCGGACACGGCGCTCGTCTACCCCGGCACCGGCATGTTCGAAGGCACGGTGTTCTCCGAGGGCCGCGGGACGACACGGCCGTTCGAGATCATCGGCGCGCCCGGGCTCGATTGGCGCTGGCGGGAGAAGCTCGAGGAGCTCCACCTGCCCGGCGCGAAGTTCCGGGAGATCTACTTCGTGCCGACGTTCAGCAAGTTCGTCAACGAGACCTGCGGCGGTGTCCAGGTGAGCGTCAGCGATCCGCGGGCCTTCGACGCGATCCGGACCGCGGTCGCGATGCTCGTCACGGCGAAGGCGCTGCACCCGGACAAGTTCGCCTGGCGCCCCGACAACTACATCGACAAGCTCTCCGGGTCCGACCGGCTCCGGACGATGGTCGACGCCGGTGCCGACGTCGACGAGGTCACCGGCGCCTGGCGGGCCGAGCTGGCCGAGTTCGACCGCAGACGTCGTCGTCACCTGCTCTACCGCTGAGAGGAAGAGTCGTGCGTGCTAGGAAGGTCATCGCCGCGGCCACCGGAGTGCTGGTCGCGCTGACCACGTTGACCTCGGGAGCCAGTGCCATCGCCACCCCCGCCGGACGCCACGATGACGCCGGCCGGTTCGACCGGCCGCAGCAGGGGTTCGCCCCGTCGTGGACGACCCTGCGCGACGGGCCGCCGAAGGACGTCAACCTCGACCCGGCGCCGATCAAGTCGGCCGAGGACTTCCTGGCGAGCTGGACGAAGCCGGACGCCACCGGGCACCCGCACTTCTCCGGCGCGGTCGGGCTGCTGGCGCACGACGGCGTCGTCGTCGACCGGTACGCGGTCGGCGGCGCAGTGCGGTACGCCGACGCCGCGGGCACCGAACTGCCCGCCGAACAGCAGGTCCCGATGCGGAACGACACCATCTTCGACATGGCGTCGATCTCGAAGCTGTTTACCTCGATCGCCGTGCTGCAGCTCATCGAACGCGGGCAGCTGACCGTCGACACCCCGGTGTCCCGCTTCTTCCCGGAGTTCGCGACCGGCGACAAGGCCGCCATCACGATCAAGATGCTGCTCACGCACGTCTCCGGGTTCGACGCCGACCCGATCCCCTCGCTGTGGGCCGGCTACCCGGACATCCCGTCGCGCCGGCAGGCCGTGCTCGACAGCCCGCTGAAGAACAAGCCGGGCACGACGTACCTCTACTCCGACATCAACCTGCTCACCCTCGGCTTCATCGTCGAGAAGCTGACCGGGCAGCCGCTGGACAAGGTGGTGCACGACCGGATCACCGGGCCACTGGGCATGGCCGACACGGGGTACAACCCGCCCGCGTCGAAGCTGAACCGGATCGCCGCGACGGAGTTCGAGGCGAACCCGCCACGCGGGATGGTGCGCGGCAGCGTGCACGACGAGAACGCGTGGTCGCTCGGCGGCGTCGCCGGGCACGCCGGGGTGTTCAGCACGGCGGGCGACATGGCCGTGCTGGCCCAGACGATCCTCAACGGCGGCAGCTACCGCGGGCACCGGGTCCTGAGCCCGGACACCGTGCGTCTGATGCTCACCAACTACAACCAGCAGTTCCCGGACGACTCGCACGGCCTCGGCTTCGAGCTGGACCAGCCCTGGTACATGGGTGCGCTGGCCTCGCCGGTCACCGCCGGGCACACCGGTTTCACCGGAACGACGCTGGTCATCGACCCGGAGTCGCGCTCGTTCGCGATCTTGCTGACGAACCGGGTGCACCCGAGCCGCAACTGGGGCTCGATCAACACCGCCCGTCAGGTGTGGGCGACGTCGCTCGCGCGCGCGATGGCCGTCGAACCGGCCGCCGGGAAGGACGCCTGGACGAGCACGCTGGGTAACAACGCCGTCGCCACGCTGAGTACCCGCCCCATTACTACGCAAAGTGATCAAGCACGCGTGTCCTTCTACGCCTTCGTGGACACCGAGGGAAGCACCGATCCACTACAGCTGCAGACCAGCACCGACGGGGTGAACTGGCAACCGATCGCGCTATCGGTATCCGGGCCGGGTGCACCGTCCGGAGACGTGACGTCGCTCTCCGGACACGGGCACCGTGCCTGGTGGAAGGTGACGGCCAAGCTGCCCCAAGCCGCCGGGATCAGCCTCAGGTGGCGTTACGGCACCGATCCGAACTACACGGGCCGCGGAGTTTCGGTCGACGGTGTGAAAGTCACCGAACGCGGCCGAGCACTCCTCGACGGTGAGCAAGAATCGTCTGCTTTCACCGCTGAAGGTTTCCAGTTGAGCGCACGGTGACCGTTCGGTCGCCGAACGCCGACATCCGGGTACCGCTGAGCGGTACCAAGCCGTTTGCGTCGCGACACTAAGTTGCCAAGTCGTTAGCTTGACCTCGTTAACAAGGTCGACCCTGTTGGCGACTTTCTGGTCAACGATTAATCGCAAATCGAGATCCGCAGACACGGACGGGTTGCGATCGTACCGAAGGGTGTGGGTAACCTTGTCGCAAATGCCAACGGTTAGTAACTTTCCGACGGTGACTGACACCGAATCCGTAGTCGGAACGGCACCGTCCGAAGCCGTACCGGTCCAGACGGCCGTACGGGACGCCGACGCCAGCCCGCTGGTCCGGATCCGGTCGCTGCTCCCCGGCCTGGCCCGCGCCGAGCAGCGCGTGGCCAAGGTGGTGCTGGAGGATCCCGCGCACGTCGCGAGACGCAGCATCACCGAGGTGGCCCTGGCCGCCAACACGAGCGAGACGACGGTGACGCGGTTCTGCAAGGCCGTCGGCGTCGGCGGCTACCCGCAGCTGCGCATCGCGCTGGCCGCGGACACCGCGCGCACCGAGGCGCGCAGCTCGCGCAACCTCGGTGGCGAGATCGGCCCGGACGACGACCTGGCCGCCGTGATCAGCAAGGTCAGCTTCGCCGACGCGCGCGCCGTCGAAGAGACGGCCGAGCAGCTCGACGTCGCTACGATGCAGCGCGTCATCGAGGTCGTCGCCAACGCCGGCCGCTCCGACGTCTACGGCGTGGGCGCCAGCGCGTTCGTCGCCGCGGACCTGCAGCAGAAGCTGCACCGCATCGGCCGTGTGTGCTTCGCGTGGTCGGACACGCACATCATGCTCACCTCGGCCGCGGTGCTGAGCCCCGGTGACGTCGCCATCGGCGTCTCGCACACCGGCGCGACCACCGACACCGTCGAGGCGCTGCGGGTGGCCCGGGAGCACGGCGCGATCACCATCGCCGTGACGAACTTCCCGCGCTCCCCGATCACCGAGGTCGCCGACTACGTTTTGACGACGGCCGCCCGGGAAACCACCTTCCGTTCGGGGGCCACGGCGAGCCGCATCGCCCAGCTCACCGTCATCGACTGCCTGTTCATCGGCGTCGCGCAGCGGCACATGGACGCGTCGGTCAACGCCCTGGACGCCACCAGGGACGCGGTCGGCTCGCACCGCCTGGGAGTCAGGCCGGACGGTCGTCGCCGTCCTCGGGAAACCGGCAAGTAGATGACCGGAGAAAATGTGAGGCGCATGATGACCGTCCCCACGCAGGCGGTGCACGTCGATTCGCCGACCGAGACCCGCAACCCCCGCACCACGGACATCGACCTGATGTCCACCGCGGGGATCCTGGGCGCGATCAACGCCGAGGACCGCACGGTCGCCGGCGCGGTCGCCGCGGTGCTGCCGCAGGTGGCACGGGCGGTGGACTACGCGGTGGAGGCACTGCGGGCCGGCGGCCGGGTGCACTACGTCGGCGCGGGGACCTCGGGTCGTCTCGCCACGCTGGACGCGGCCGAGCTGGTGCCGACGTTCAACGTGCCGGGTGACTGGTTCATCGCGCACCACGCCGGCGGCGAGCGCGCCCTGCGCCAGGCCGTCGAAAACGCGGAGGACGACGACGGGGCCGGCGCGGCCGAGATGGCCGCCATGGTCCAGCCGGGCGACTTCGTACTGGGGCTGACGGCGTCGGGCAGGACGCCGTACGTCTTGGGCGCGCTGCTCGCGGCGTCGCGTCAGGGGGCCCGCACCGGCCTGGTGTCGGGCAACGCGAAGGCCGCCAAGCCGCCGGGCGTCGACGTGCTCATCGCCGTAGACACCGGGCCGGAGGCGATCGCCGGCTCGACCCGGATGAAGGCGGGCACGGCGCAGAAGATGATCCTCACGTCGTTCTCGACGGCGACGATGATCAAGCTGGGCCGGACCTACTCCAACCTGATGGTCAGCATGCGGGCCACCAACGCGAAGCTGCGCGGCCGCACGATCCGGATCCTGCAGGAAGCCACCGGCATGACGATGGCGGACTGCTCCGACGCGCTCACCGAGGCCGGGGGCGACCTCAAGGTGGCGCTGGTGCACCTGCTGTCCGGGGTGGACGTCACGAGCGCGGCGAAGGCGCTCCACACGTCCGGCGGGCACGTCCGCAAGGCACTGGACTTGGTGCGAGCGCGCGCCAGCTAGCACGCGGTTAGGGGGTTCCGGGTGGCGGAGCCCCCGGCCCGAGGCGAAGCCTCGGCTGTCACAGACTGATTGCCCATCATCTGTTCACCTGTCTAACCTCTCAGATGAGAGGGAAGGCGGGTGGCGACGATGGGCGTGCTCGAAGCGACCGGTTCACGGCTTTCACGCCGTGAATGGGTCTCCGTGGGCGGGATGGCCGGGTTCATCCTGCTGCTGAACGTCGTGGGCTGGGTGGTGCTGGCGGCTTTCGTCGCACCCCAGCACTACGCGTTGGGCACCTCCGGCGTGTTCGGGATCGGGCTGGGCGTCACGGCGTTCACGCTCGGCATGCGGCACGCCTTCGACGCCGATCACATCGCGGCGATCGACAACACCACCCGCAAGCTGATGGCCGACGGCCAGCGGCCACTGTCGGTCGGCTTCTGGTTCTCCCTCGGGCATTCGACGATCGTCTTCGTGCTGTGCCTCCTGCTCTCCCTCGGCGTCCGCGCCCTGGCCGGGCAGGTCGAGGACGGCTCCTCGACGCTGCACCGGACCACCGGCCTCATCGGGACGTCGGTGTCCGGCGTGTTCCTGTACGTGATCGCGATCCTCAACCTCGTGGTGCTCGTCGGGATCCTGCGGGTGTTCAAGAGGATGCGCCGCGGCGAGTTCGACGAAGCCGCGCTGGAGCACCAGCTGGACAACCGGGGCCTGATGAACCGGCTGCTGCGCGGGGCGACGAAGGCCGTGCGCAAGCCGTGGCACATCTACCCGGTCGGCCTGCTCTTCGGACTGGGCTTCGACACCGCGACGGAGATCGGCCTGCTGGTGCTGGCCGCGGGCGCCGCGACGTTCGCCCTGCCCTGGTACGCGATCCTCGTGCTGCCGATCCTGTTCGCCGCGGGGATGAGCCTGTTCGACACCGTGGACGGCTGCTTCATGAACTTCGCCTACGGCTGGGCGTTCGCGAAGCCGGTGCGCAAGATCTTCTACAACCTCACGGTGACGGCGCTGTCGGTCGCCGTCGCGCTGCTGATCGGCACGATCGAGCTGGTGTCGATCCTCGCCGAGAAGCTCGACATCACGTCCGGGCCGCTGGCCGCGATCGCGTCGGTCGACCTGGACTACGTCGGGTTCGCCATCGTCGGGTTGTTCGTGCTCACCTGGGTGATCGCACTGGCGGTGTGGCGCTTCGGGCGGATCGAGGAGAAGTGGTCCGCGAAGCTGGGTTGACGCCGAGCGCGAGGGCGGCCAGGGCGGCGAGCGCGCCGGCCGGCCCGACCCACGCCGGGCCCGCGTCGGCGAGCACGACGCCGCCGAGCACCGAGCCGAGCGCGCCACCGACGTAGATCGCCGAGCCGTTCACGCCCAGCGCGACGGTCGGGACGTCCGGCGCGATCGTGAAGAGCCGGTGCTGCTGCGGGACCATCAGCATCCCGCCGAACCCCCCGGCGAACAGCGCGAACAGCAGCGCTCCGGGCAGGGACAGCACGGCGACGTCCACGACCGCGAGCACGACCGCCGTGCCCGCCAGCGAAAACGCGAGGACCCGGGCCGGGCCGAGACGGTCGGTGGCGCGGCCGGTGAACGTCGTCCCGGCGAGCTGGCCGAGCCCGAACCCGACCAGCACCCACGACAGCACGGCGCCGCTCGCGACCGGCGCGACCAGCACCGGCAGGTAGACGAACACGGTGAACGCGGCGAGGGTGCCGAAGACGGTCACCACCAGGACGCGGGCGACCGCCGGCCGGGCGACGACGGCGAGGCGCTCGCGCAGCCCGGCCGCGGGCACGCGGACCTCGGGGATGATCGGGATCAGCGCCGCGACGACGACCGCGACCACCCCGATCCCCCACATCACCGCGCGCCAGCCGAACCAGTGCCCGGCGAGCACGCCGATCGGGACGCCGAGCACCATCGACACGCTCATTCCGGCGGCGACCGTCGACAGGGCCCGCCCGCGGCGTTCTTCGGACGAGAGCGCCCCGGCGAGGACGTAGGCGTTGGACTGGAAGGCGGCGGCGCCGACGGCGGCGAGCAGCCGGGCCGCGGCGACCACCGCGAACGACGTCCCGAGCGCCTGCCCGGCCATTCCGACGGTGAACAGCGCCATGCCGCCGGCGAGCAGCAGGCGGCGGTCCCAGCCGCCGGTGAACGCGGCGATGAGCGGCGACGCGACCGCGTACGTCAGGGCGAAGACGGTGGTGAGCTGGCCCGCGACGGACTCCGTGACGTGCAGGTCGGCGGCGATGGTTGGCAGCAGGCCGTTGAGCACGAACCCGTCGGTGCCGACGGTGAACGTGCCCACCGCGAGGACGAGCAGGATCCCCAGCCGATCATTAGATGATCGTCGAATCGTCATACGGTCATGATGGAGCTACACTTCGATTATTGTCAAACAATCTAACTGTTGGGAGGACCGTGACCCGGACACTGCCCCAGCCCGCGCGCGAGGCGATCGAGATCGTGACGGTGCTGCAGGCGCTCGCCGACCCCGTGCGGCTGGAGCTGATGCGGGAGCTGTCGAAGGTGACCGAACCGCGCAGCTGCGCGCACAGCGAGTACGACCTCGACATCACCGCGCCGACGCTCTCGCACCACTGGCGCGTCCTGCGCGAAGCGGGGTTGACGACGACGTTCGTCGAAGGCCGGACGCGCTGGGTGGAACTACGGCGTGACGACCTGCAGGCGCGGTTCCCCGGCCTGCTGGACGCCGTGCTCAGCTAGGAAGCCGCGTCCGAGATGCTCTTCGCCTCGCGCGCACCGGCTTCGAACGCTTCGCAGTTGAAGAGCAGCCACGCGCGGACGCCTTCCGACGTCCCGCTCGCGAACCCTTCCGCCGCTTCGAGATAACGCGGCACCCGGCGGAAGAACGCGACCTCCGGAATGCTCAGCGCCTTCGGGTCCAGGCCCGTCGCGATCATCGTCAGCCGCGCCGCGGCGCGCGCCACGACGCCGTCCGCGCTGCCGAAAGGCTTGAGCGCCAAAAGTTCCCCGTGCACGACGGCCGCCAGGACCGGCCCCGGAACCGACGTCGCGCCGGTCACCAGCTGCGCCAGCAGCTCCAGCCGGCCACCGCCGGAATGCGGGCGCCCCAACGCATCCGGGTCGCTGACGAGGTCCGCCGCGGCGAGAACGTGCATGCGGGCCAACGCTTGCATGGGCGCGCGGCGCCACGTCGGCAGCAGCGTCTCCAACGTCTCGGCGACGCGCAGGGCGCCCGCCAGCACCGGGTCGGCCACCGCGCCGTCGGCCGGCAGTTCCGGGTTGGCGCCTTCGATTCCGGCCGACGCGCGCGCCGCGCGGACCGAGGCTTCGCTCGCGGTCGCCGCACCCCCGCGCAGGTTCGCCGGGAGGCGGTGCACCGCGAACACGGCGTCCTGCGCGGACTTCGCCGCCGCGGCCACGCCTTCGAGGTCGAGCAGGGGCTTAAGCGGGTCACTCATGCGCACACCTCGCTGACGCTCGGTGCGGCCTGAGCGGCAAACGCAGTGTTGAATGATTCGTTCGCAAGCTCACTCATGCGTCGAGCACCTGTCCTTCGCGCTTGACCACGGGCGGCAGCACCGACCACGGGAAGTTGATCCACTTGTCGGTGTGGCGCCAGACGTACTCGCACTTCACGGTGGAGTGCGGCTTTTCGTAGACGACGGCCGAGCGCACCTCGGCGACGTGGTCGAGGCAGTAGTCGCGGACGAGCTTGAGGGTGGCGCCGGTGTCGGCGACGTCGTCGGCGATCAGCACCTTCTTGCTCGTGAGGTCGACGGCGTTCGGCACCGGCGGCAGCATCACCGGCAGGTCGAGGCGCTGGTCGACGCCGGTGTAGAACTCGACGTTCATCACGTGCAGGTTCTTCACGTCGAGCGCGTAGCCGAGCGAGCCGGCGACGAACAGGCCGCCGCGGGCGATGGACAGGATGAGGTCGGGCGCGAAGCCGTCGTCGGCGATGGTGTGAGCCAGTTCACGCGCCGCCGTGCCGAACAGCTCCCAGCTCAGCTCTTCCCGCTCTTCGGCCATCGTTCTCGCCCTTCGGTCGTGGTCGGCCGAGCATAGGCAACGCCAAAGTGGTCTCTGGAATTGCTCCGAAATTGGCTATCACGAACAGCCACTGGCCACCTTACGGTGGTCCTGTGAGTGACTGGAGCACCCTGCCGACCCTGACCGGCGAGCACGTCCGGCTGGAGCCGTTGACGCCCGACCACGCCAAGGGCCTGTTCGAGGCCGGCGCCGACCCGGGCATCTGGGCCTGGCTCAGCGTCCGGCAGCCGCTGGATGTCCCGGCCGCCGAACGGATGATCTCGGACGCGCTTTCCGACCCCGCCCGGCGGCCCTTCGCGCAGCTCGACGTCGCCTCCGGCCGGGTCGCCGGGACGACGTCGTACTACCAGGTCGTGGCGCAGCACCGGATCCTCTCGATCGGGCACACGTGGATCGGCGCGGACTGGCAGCGCACCGGGCTGAACACCGAGTCGAAACTGCTGCTGCTCACGCACGCGTTCGAAACCCTTGACGCGCAACGGGTCGCGTGGGAGACGGACATCCGCAACCTGCGCTCACAACGCGCCATCGAACGACTTGGCGCGCTTCGCGAAGGCGTCCTGCGCGCGCACCGGATCCGGCCGGACGGGTCGTCGCGCGACACCGTCACCTACTCGATGCTCGCGCCGGAGTGGCCGGCCGCGAAAGCCCGGCTGACTGAACGCTTAGTCACCGGCGCTCGCCTGCCTCGGTGAAACCCCGGGGCAACGTGGGTGCAACCTTTTACAAGGCGGACTAACGTCGCTAGCGTGCCGCTAGCCGGTGATCGGCGCACTACAGGAGGCCTTGCAACCATGACCGAGCAGTCCCCAGCCCTGGACAACCTGCTCACCGAGAGCCGTACTTTCCCGCCCAGTGACGATTTCGCTGCTCAGGCCAACGCGCAGGCCGATCTCTACGCCGAGGCGGACGCCGATCGCGAGGCCTTCTGGGCGAAGCAGGCGGAGCGGCTGACGTGGGACACGAAGTGGACCACGGTACTGGACTGGACCAATGCGCCCTTCGCGAAGTGGTTCGTCGGCGGCAAGCTGAACGTCGCGTACAACTGCGTCGACCGGCACGTCGAGTCCGGCCACGGCGAGCAGGTCGCGATCCACTGGGTCGGCGAGCCGGGTGACACCCGGGACATCACCTACGCCGAGCTGAAGACCGAGGTCTCCCGGGCCGCCAACGCCCTCCTGTCCCTCGGCGTCACCGCCGGCGACGTCGTGGCGATCCAGCTGCAGATGATCCCCGAGGCCATCTTCGCGATGCTCGCGTGCGCCCGGATCGGCGCGCTGCACAGCGTCGTCTTCGGCGGCTTCTCCCCGACCGCGCTGCGCGCCCGCGTCGACGACGCCGCCGCGAAGATCGTGATCACCTCGGACGGCCAGTTCCGCCGCGGCAAGGCCGCGCCGATGAAGGCCAACGTCGACGAAGCGCTCGAAGGCGCCGACAGCGTCGAGAAGGTCATCGTCGTGCAGCGCACCGGCGACCAGCTCGAGGGCGACGTCCCGTGGACCGACGGCCGCGACCTGTGGTGGCACGAGCTCGTCGGCGGACAGTCCGAAGAGCACACTCCCGAGGCGTTCGACAGCGAGCACCCGCTGTTCATCCTCTACACCTCCGGCACCACCGGGAAGCCGAAGGGCATCCTGCACACCTCCGGCGGCTACCTGACGCAGACGGCGTACACGCACCACAACGTCTTCGACCACAAGGCCGGCGAAGACGTCTACTGGTGCACCGCGGACATCGGCTGGATCACCGGCCACAGCTACATCGTCTACGGCCCGCTCGCGAACCGCGTCACGCAGGTCGTCTACGAAGGCACGCCGAACACCCCGCACGAGGGCCGGCACTGGGAGATCATCCAGAAGCACAAGGTCTCCATCTACTACACCGCGCCGACGCTGATCCGCACGTTCATGAAGTGGGGCGCGGAAATCCCGGAGAAGTACGACCTGTCGTCGCTGCGGGTGCTGGGCTCGGTCGGCGAGCCGATCAACCCCGAGGCGTGGATCTGGTACCGCGAGAACATCGGCGCGGGCAAGGCGCCGATCGTCGACACGTGGTGGCAGACCGAAACCGGCGCGATCATGATCTCGCCGCTGCCGGGCGTCACCTCGACCAAGCCGGGTTCGGCGCAGAAGGCGCTGCCGGGCATCTCGGCGAAGGTCGTCGACGACAGCGCCACCGAGGTCCCGCACGGCGGCGGCGGGTACCTGGTGCTCGACCAGCCGTGGCCGTCGATGCTGCGCGGCATCTGGGGCGACAACGAGCGCTACGAGGAGACGTACTGGTCGCGGTTCAAGGACCAGGGCTTCTACTTCGCCGGCGACGGCGCGAAGTACGACAACGACGGCGACATCTGGCTGCTCGGCCGCGTCGACGACGTGATGAACGTGTCCGGCCACCGCATCTCGACGACCGAGGTCGAGTCGGCACTGGTCTCGCACCCGACGGTCGCCGAGGCGGCGGTCGTCGGCGCGTCCGACCCGACGACCGGGCAGGGCATCGTCGCGTTCGTCATCCTGCGCGGCAACGCCGACAGTGACGCTGCCGGTGGCGCGGAGGCCATCCAGGCGCTGCGCAACCACGTCGCGAAGGAGATCGGGCCGATCGCGAAGCCGCGGCAGATCATGGTCGTGCCGGAACTGCCGAAGACGCGCTCGGGCAAGATCATGCGCCGTCTCCTGCGCGACGTCGCGGAGAACCGGCAGGTCGGCGACGTCACCACGCTGGCCGACTCGACGGTGATGGACCTGATCTCGTCGGGCCTGCAGACGGGCAAGTCCGAGGAGTGAGCTAGCGTCTTGCGTGTCAGAGCCCTTCCGGCTTCGCGCCGGGAGGGCTCTTTCATGAACCCCCCGAGCGGCACACTTCGAACGCATGTTCTACACTGTGCCGCGAACCACACCCCCTTCCCGGGCAAGGAGACGACACGACGATGACCGTGGATGTCCTGACGCACGACGAGGAAACGGCTTCGGCGACCCATGAGGCGCCCGCCGTTGCCACTGACGAGGCGACGACCGTCACCGAGTCCGCGTCCACCTCTTCGGAGGGCGCTGCTTCTTCGGAGGCTGCTGCTCCTTCGGAGGACTCTGCTTCCGCTGAGCCCGCCGCCGAAGAGGCACCGAAGCCGAAGCGAGGCCGCCCGAAGGGTGCGGCGACCGCGTCGACGGCGAAGAAGACCCGCACGGTCGAGCTGATCCTGACCGTCACCGGCACCGCCGATGGCGAGTGGCAGGCCGAGCTGAAGAACGGCTCGAAGTGGGTCGCGAAGGGTCTGGAGATCCCCGCCGCCGCGGTGTCGCGCGCGGCGAAGGAGCTGCACGCCGACCTGTCCGGCCCGATCGACGAGGTGATCAACCAGGCCCGCGAGGCGCAGGCCGCGAAGGTCGCCGCGCTGGAGGCCGAGCTCGAGAAGGCCAAGCAGGCCCTCGCCGAGCTGGACGCCTGAGTTTCAGCTTTCTCTCCAGGAAGCGCCCGGTTCCGCATTGGCGGGGCCGGGCGTTTCCGCTTTTCCGGACGGCGGGGCGGCTCGCCGCGGCCCGAGCAGTGCTTCACCTCGACACCTGCTTTTGCACGAATTGGGCGCGGCCTCAACGCCCGAACGGCGCCCCCCGCCCTTCCCTTGGGGGGCGTCCCCAGTCCCAGTCTACCGGTCCCCACCTGCGAAAACGGCCACTCGGCGATCTGTGGACAACTCGCGGGACTGTGGATGGGCGTTTGCGCAGCGATCCGAATTCCGCTAATGGCAAGCGCTCGGCACGGCTGGATATCCAGGCGAGTACCCGGACAGTCGACTCGCGTACCCAGACAGTCGGCTCGTGTGCCTGGAGGGTCGGCTCGTGTGCCTGACGGCCGACACACGTACCTGGACAGTCGGCTCGCGTACCTGAGGAGTCGGCTCGCGTGACTGGACAGTCGACTCGCGTGATTGAAGGGTCGACACGCGTGATCAGGGAGTCGACACGCGTGATTGGAGGGTCGGCTCGCGTGATCAGGGGGGTCGGGACGGGAGCTGGGCCAGTGGGGTTAGGCGATCGGGGGGCGGGCCGGCAGCGGGGACTTGAACTCCACCCACATGGAGTCCGTCAGGGCCTCCACCTGGTGCGGAACCCCGCGAGGGTGCACCGCCGAGTCTCCCGGCTCCAGGACCGACTCCACTCCGTCCACCACACCACGCAGGCGGCCCGACAGGACGTACACGATCGAGTCGTGGTCGTGCGCATGCGCAGGTGAACCCACCCCGGCCGGGTAGTGGATCAGGTACGCCAAGCCCGAGTCCGCGCTCTCCAGCAGCCGGAACCGGCCCTCGCCGCCCCGGAGCGGCAGGCCCTCGACCGTGAGCAGGGGCTGCCACACTTGCTCGTCCATGCCCCCCATCATGACCGAATGTCCCGCTGAGCGAGAAGTCCACTGAGGACTCTCTCAGGAACGTCTTTCGTGTTTCACTTGCCGGGTGATCGAAACGCACCCCCACGAGCCGCACGAAGGTGTCGGCGGGAAGCTGAACTGGCTCCGGGCCGGGGTTCTCGGGGCGAACGACGGGATCGTGTCCGTCGCGGGCATCGTCGTCGGGGTGGCCGGCGCGACCGCCGAACGCACCACGATCCTCACCGCCGGCATCGCCGGGCTGGTCGCCGGGGCCTTCTCCATGGCCGGCGGCGAGTACGTCTCGGTGAGCACCCAGCGCGACACCGAGCAGGCCCTGATCCGGCTGGAAAAACAGGAACTCATGACCATGCCGGAGGCCGAGGAGCACGAGCTCGCCGACATCTACCGGCAGAAGGGCCTCTCGCCCGAGCTGGCGCGGCAGGTCGCCCGGGAACTGACCGAAAAGGACGCGCTGCAGGCGCACGCGGAAGCCGAGCTCGGCATCGACCCGGGGAACCTGACCAGCCCGTGGCAGGCGGCGTGGGCGTCGCTGATCGCGTTCTCCGTCGGCGCGCTGCTGCCGCTGCTGGCCATCGCCTGGACCGGCGTCTCGCTGCGGGTGTGGGCGTGCGCGGCGGCGGTCGTCGTCGGCCTCACGCTGACCGGGTGGGTCAGCGCGAGGCTCGGCGACGCGCACGTGGGGCGCGCGATCCTCCGGAACGTCGGCGTCGGCGCCCTCACCATGGTGGTGACCTACTTCGTCGGGGTGCTGTTCGGCGTCACGATCGGTTAGTGCACGCCCTTCATCATCCGGCGGATGAACGGCGACGCCGCGAACAGCAGGACGCCGATGACGATGGCGACGCCGCCGACCGTGCCGAAGTACGCGCCTTCGTGCTCGGGTGAGTAGAACTCGGCGAGCTTGCCCGACATCGCCGTGCCGAACGAGATCGACAGGAAGTTCAGCGCGACCATCTGGGTGCGGAAGGCGTTCGGCGCCAGCTTCGTGGCCAGCGCCAGCCCGACCGGGGACAAGCCCAGCTCGCCGAGGGTGAACACGGCCAGCACGCCGACCATCGCGATCAGCGGGGTGCCGTTCTGGCCGGTGCCGGTGAACGGCAGGAACAGCAGGAACGCGACGCCCATGATGATCGTGCTGATGACGAACTTGATCGGCGACGACGGCTGCCGCGTCCCGAGTTTCGTCCACAGCAGCGCGAACAGCGGCGAGAACAGGATGACGAACACCGGGCCGACCGAGCCGACCCACGGGATCGGCATCTCCCAGCCGAAGATCCGCCGGTCGAGGCGGGTGTCGGCGTAGGTCGCGAGCACCGTGAAGATCTGCTGGTACAGCGAGAAGAACGCGGCGCTGGCGATGAACATCGGGATGAACGAGTACACCCGGCTGCGCTCGTCGGCGTCGATCTTGCGGCTGGAGAGGATCACCGCGAAGTAGACGATCGAGATCCCGCCGACCGCCCAGAGCACGACGTCGGCGAGGTTGTCCGCCCGGACGACGCCGGTGAGCAGCAGCAAGACGATCAGGGCGAGGACGACGACCACGCCGGCGACGACCAGCAGGCGGTTCGACGACGGCAGCGGGTTCGGCACCTCGTTCGCCTTGTCCGGCAGGTTGCGCCGGCCCAGCGTGTACTGGACCAGGCCCAGCGCCATGCCGATCGCGGCCAGGCCGAAGCCGAAGTGGAAACCCGCCTGGTCCCAGACCAGGCCGGTGAGGATCTGCCCGACGAACGCGCCGAGGTTGATGCCCATGTAGAAGATCGTGAAGCCGGCGTCACGGCGTTCGTCGTCCGGCGCGTAGAGCGTGCCGACGATGCCGGTGGCGTTCGCCTTGAGCCCGCCACTGCCGATCGCGACGCAGGCGAGGCCGACGCCGAGACCCGCGACGCCCGGGATCACGGCCAGGCTGATGTGGCCGACCATGATCAGCACGGCGCTGAAGAACAACGTCCGTTCGGAGCCGAGCAGCCGGTCCGCGACCCACGACCCGAGCACGGTCGCGAGGTAGACCAGGCCGCCGTACGCGCCGACGATGCCGAGCGCCGGCGCCTTGGGCAGCGCGAGCCCGCCCTGGTCGATCGCGTAGTACAGGTAGAACGGCAGGATGCCGAGCATCCCGTAGTAGGAGAAGCGCTCCCACATCTCGACGCCGAAGAGGTTAGCCAGCCCTCGTGGGTGCCCGAAGAACCTCTTGTCCTGCTGGACCTCGGTGGAGGTGCTCACAGCTGAGTCATCCTTTGTCTGGACTTCGTTGTCCGTTCGCATGCTATGAGGCCACCGTGTGACCCACCACCGGCACGAGGTGTGGTCCCCGCCATAACGGTCGGTGACGAACGGCATTAAAATTCCGTCAAGGTGCGCCGGGAAGTCTGGTCGGCAACAGTGATCAGCGACCCCAGGAGCCGCCCGTGTCCCGCCCGTTGAGCGAATTCGCGCGTTACCTGCGCACCGAAACCACCGGCGGGATCATCCTGCTCGGCGCGACGGCGCTCGCCCTGGTCTGGGCCAACTCCCCGCTGCGCGACAGCTACCACGCGCTGCGCGACCTCCGGCTCGGCCCGGAACTGCTCCACCTGAACCTCACCATCGGTGACTGGGCGAAGGACGGCCTGCTCGCGCTGTTCTTCTTCGTCGCCGGGCTGGAGCTCAAGCGCGAGCTCGTCATCGGCGAGCTGTCGCGGTTCAAGCAGGCCGTGCTGCCGATCGCCGCCGCGATCGGCGGGATGATCGTGCCCGCGCTGGTCGCGCTGAGCGTCGGCTGGGGGACGCCGGGGATCGACCGGGCGTGGGCGATCCCGGTCGCGACGGACATCGCGTTCGCGCTCGGCGTCCTCGCGCTGACGGCGTCGAACCTGCCCTCGAGCGCGCGGGTGTTCCTGCTGTCGCTGGCCGTGGTGGACGACCTCGGCGCGATCATCGTCATCGCCGTGCTCTTCACGACCGGCTTCGACCTGGTCGCGGTGGCCGTCGCCGTCGTGGCTCTCGCGCTCTACGCCTTCCTGCAGCACAAGCGCGTCCGGACGGCGTGGATCTACGTCCCGCTCGCGCTCGTCACCTGGGTCGCGGTGCACTCGGCGGGCGTCCACGCGACGATCGCCGGCGTCGCGCTGGGCCTGCTCACCCGCGTCCGGGCCGACGACGGCGAGGCCGAGGCACCGGCGTTGCGGCTGGAGCACCGGCTGCAGCCGTGGTCGGCGGCCGTCGCCGTGCCGCTCTTCGCGCTGTTCGCGGCCGGGATCTCGGTCAGCGGCGACTCGCTCGGCCGGGTGTTCACGACGGCGTTGCCGCTCGCGGTGCTCGCCGGGCTGCTCGGCGGCAAGGTCGTCGGGATCTTCGGCGCGAGCTTTCTGGCGGTGAAGCTGAAGCTCGCCGAGAAACCGAGCGGCATGGGCTGGCGTGACATCGGCGCGTTGTCGCTGCTCGGCGGCGTGGGCTTCACGGTCAGCCTGCTGATCGCGGAACTCGCGCTGCCCGCGGAGGCGAGCGAATTGGCCAAGGCTGCGGTGCTGATCGCGTCCGGGATCGCGTCCCTGCTGGCCGCGGTGATGCTCCTGCGGCGGAGCAAGGTCCACGCCGAGATGGATTGATCCTCGACACTCGGACAGTCCGCCGCGCCCGCGCAGGAGCGTCATGGCACGATGACCCGGTGAGCAGCCCCAAACACGAACGCACCGGCCCCGACGGCGTGGGGGCCGTGCCTTACCTCCCGCTGTCCTCCGACACCGACGTCCCCGGCGACCAGTCCCTCGGCCGCCTGGTCGGCGACGCGACCCAGCACATCTCCACCCTGGTCAGGGCCGAGATGGAGCTGGCGAAGTCCGAGCTGGTCGGCGAGGTGAAGAAGGGCCTCAAGGGCGCCGTCTACTTCTTGATCGCGCTGACGGTCTTCCTGTACAGCACGTTCTTCCTGTTCTTCTTCGCGGCCGAAGGCCTGGCGGAGTGGGTGCGCTACCGCTGGATCGCGTTCGGCATCGTGTTCTTCCTGATGCTGCTGGTCGCGGGCGTGGCCGGGTTCCTCGGCTACCGCAAGGTGAAGAAGTTCAAGGCACCGGAGCGGACCATCGCCAGCGTCAAGGAGACCGCCGCCGCACTCAAGCCGCAGAAGGCGCCCGAAGCCGACTTGACCACCACGCGCGACTGAGTTCGTTGCACGCGTCCCCCGATCCGTCGATCGTCCGCATCGACGGATCGTGGGCGCACCGCGACGTCTCCGCGAACGGCATCCGGCTGCACATCGCCGAGCTCGGCGAGGGTCCCGTCGTGGTGCTGCTGCACGGGTTCGCCGAGTTCTGGTGGACCTGGCACCACCAGCTGAAGGCGCTCGCCGACGCCGGGTACCGCGCGGTCGCCGTCGACCTGCGCGGGTACGGCGACTCGGACAAGCCACCACGGGGCTACGACGCGTGGACGCTGGCCGGGGACATCGGCGGGCTGGTCAAGTCGCTCGGCGCCCGGCGCGCGCACCTCGTCGGCCACGCGTGGGGCGGCATGCTCGCCTGGACGGTCGCCGCGCTGCACCCCCGGCTCGTGTCGTCGGTGACGGCGATCGGCGGCGCCCACCCGCTCGCGCTGCGGTCGTCGATCGCCCGCACGCTCTGGCGTGGCCAGGGCCGCGCGGCCGGGCACCTCTTCCGCTTCCAGATGCCGATGGCGCCCGAGAAGTGGCTGATCCGCGAAGATGCCCAAGCCGTCGAGGACCTCTTCGACGCGTGGGCCGGCGACTCCTGGCGGTCCACTTCGGACTTCGCCGAGAGCACGGCGGCGTTCCGGCAGGCGATGCTCGTGCCGGGCGTCGCGCACAGCGCGCTGGAGTACTACCGCTGGGCGTTCCGCGCGCAGTTCCGCGGTGAGGGCCGCCGGTTCACCGACGCCGTCGGCCGCCGGATCGCCGCCCCGACGCTGCAGCTGCACGGCGCCGACGACACCTGCATCCTCCCCGAGACGGCGAGGTCGTCCGCGCGCTGGGCGGGCCCGCACGCCGAGCCGGAGTTCTGGCCGGGCGTCGGGCACTTCCCCCACCTCGAGGTGCCGGACCGCACGTCGGCGGCCCTGGTGGACTTCCTCAGCCGAGCGTGAGCGCGTTCTTGGCCCGCCCGACGGACTCCTCCGCCGGACCGCCCGTCGGGTTCTCGGTGGCCAGCGCCTGGTTGAGCGCGACGAACGGCCGCATCCGGCGCTCGTAGGCCGCGAACGCCTCCTCGTGCCCGGCGCGGCCGAGCTCCTGCGCCAGGACGTACGCGCCGGCGAGCGCGAGACTCGTGCCCTGGCCGGACAGCGCCGACGCGCAGTACCCGGCGTCGCCGACCAGCACGACCCGGCCCGCCGACCAGCGGTCCAGGTGGATCCGCGCCATCGCGTCGAAGTAGAACACCTCGGCTTCGGCCATCGCGGCCAGCAGCTTCGGCATCTCCCAGCCGACGCCGGCCAGCTTCTCGGCGACCAGCCGCTTCTGCTCCGGGACGCTCATCGGGGGCAGCGGTTCCGAACCGAACCCGAGCGTCACGCGCAGCTCGGTGTTGTCCCGCACCGGGTAGACCGCGCCGCCGGTCTCCTCGTGCCGGACCCACAGCTGCCAGTCCTCGAGGCCCAGGAAGTTCGGCGCCGGGAAGATCGCCAGGTACTGGCCGAGGTGCGTGCTGAAGCGCTCCTCCGGGCCGAAGGCCAGCCGCCGGACCGCCGAGTGCAGGCCGTCTGCGCCGACGACGAGGTCGAACGTCCGGAAGCCGCCGTGCTCGAACTCCACGCGCACGCCGTGCGCATCCTCGGTCAACGCCGTGATCGAGTCGCCGAAGACGTACTCGACGCGGTCCGCGGTCACCTCGTGCAGGATCGCGACGGCGTCGTCGCGCAGGATTTCGAAGTCGGCGCTGTCGAGCCGGCCGCTGCTGTGGGTGAACTCCTCGGACCGGTACAGCTCCTGCCCGGCCCCGTCCACCACGGACATCCCGCGCATCCGCGTCCGCTTCGCCCGCAGCCGCTCGCCCAGGCCCATCCGGTCGACGACGTCGAGCGCGACCCCGCGCACGTCGACCGCCTGGCCGCCGGTGCGCGGGCCGGCCGCGCGTTCCACCACGGTCACCGTCCAGCCGTCGCGGGCCAGGAACCAGGCCAGGGTGGCGCCGGCGACGCCCGCTCCCGAGATCAGTACGTTCCGCATGCTTCCTCCAGAGTTGTACGCTTGCCTGCGTCACACTGGAGTCATCACAGTTCAGCAGCTAATTCTGTACTAGTACAGATGGCCATCTGTGCTAGGTCAGGGGGCAGCCGTGAAGTACGTGGTCATCGCCGAGGAGCTGCGCGGCCGGATCGCGCGCGGCGACCTCCCGCCGGGCGCGCGGGTGCCCTCGACCCGGCGGCTCGCGGCCGATCACGGCGTCGCGATGGCGACCGCGGCCAAGGCGCTCGCCCTGCTGAACCAGGAGGGGCTGGTGCGCGCGGAGCCGCGGTCCGGCACGGTCGTCGCCGGACGTGAGCACCGCGGCGGGCACCAGGGCCTGACGCGCGACCGGATCGTGCGCACGGCGATCGACATCGCCGACGCCGAAGGGCTCGGCGCGCTGTCCATGCGCGGGGTGGCGGCCCGGCTCGGCGTCGCGGCCATGGCGCCCTACCGGTACGTGCGCGGCAAGGACGAGCTGGTGCTGCTGATGGCCGACTCCGCGTACGGCGAGCGCGGCTACCCGGAAACCCCGCCGTCGGGCTGGCGTGAGCGGCTGACGCTGGCCGGCCGGACGCTCTGGTCGCTGCACCGGCGGCACCCGTGGCTGGCCCAGCTCACGCCGATCACCCGCCCGCTGCCGCTGCGCAACCTCGCGACGCACGCGGAATGGGCGCTCTCGGCGCTGGCCGAGCTGGACGACGACGCCGCCACCCTGTGCGACCTGCACGTGCTGTTCTTCAGCTACGTCCAGGGCATCGCGATCCACCTCGAACGCGAGCAGCACGCGCTCGCCGCGTCCGGGCTGTCCGAAGAGCAGTGGATCGACCACCAGGCGCCCGCGATGGCGGCGATGGTCAGCGGCCACCCGATCTTCACCCGGATGATGACCGAGCTGGGCTCGAACGGCTACGACCTCGTCCTGGACGACCTCTTCGAGTCGGGCCTGCGCGCCCTGCTCGACGGCCTCGCGCTGCGCTACGGCCGCTAGCTCTTCACGCCGTGTTGGCCACTCCGGGCGCCGTGTTGGCCGTTCTGGGCACTGTGTTGGCCACTCCGGGCGCCACGATCACCGGCGAGGTCACCCGGCGGCGTACGGAAACGGCCAACTCACTGCCCGGAACGGCCAACACGGCGACCGGAACGGCCAACACGCGGGCGTGGGCGGAACGCGGGCGAGGGTCAGGCCGCGCAGGAGCCGGTCGAGACGTCCGTCGTCTGCGTCGACGCCGCGTCGACCTCGCCGCGGACCTGCTCGGCCGTCAGCGTGAACCCGGTTTCCGGGTCTTCCACCGCCGCGCCGAACACGACGCCGATGACCCGGCCGTCCGGCGTCACCATCGGGCCGCCGGAGTTGCCGCTGCGGATCTCCGCGCGGACCGTGAAGACGTCGCGCTGCACGGTGTTGGCCTCGTAGATGTCCGGGCCGCGCAGGTTGATCCGGCCGCGCACGCGGGCCGGCGTCGCGCGGTAGGGGCCGTCGAGCGGGTAGCCGAGCACGACCGCGCTGTCACCCGCGCGGGCCGTCTCCGGCGCGAACTGCAGCGGCGGGGCGCTCAGCCGGGGCACGGCGAGCACGGCGATGTCGACCTCGGGGTCGAAGTAGACGACGCGCGCCGGGTAGTCGCCCTGCGTCGTCTCGATGCCGACGGTGTCGGTGCCGGCCACGACGTGCGCGTTGGTCATCACCCGCTGCGGCGAGATCACGAACCCGCTGCCTTCGAGGGATCGCGAGCAGGAGCTGGCCGTGCCGCGGATCTTGACGACGCTGCCGTGCAGCTGCTGGACGATCCCGCTGCTCTGCAGGGCCGGGTCCGGCGGGGACGTGTCCGCCGTCGGGGCCTTCTCGAACGGGTCCACTATGGACGGGAAGCCGGACGCGTCGAGCAGCTTCCGCAGCTGGCTCGGGAAGCCCTGGGCGGCCGCGGGCATGGTGTCGTTGACCTTGCCGAGCACGACCGAGTTGTTGATCGCCTTGGCCAGGCCGGGCAGGCCGGACACGGTCGTCAGCGGCGTCGCGATCAGCCACGCGACCACGAACACGACCGCGGCCTGCACGATCGCGCCGAGCGTCTTGTCGATGCCGGAGAGCTTGTCCGGGTTGATCTTCTGCCGCAGCCGGCGCCCGACGTACACGCCGAGCGCCTCGCCGAAGGCGACCAGGAACACCACGGTCGCCACCGCGAACGCGACCTTCCACACCGGGTCGTCGAAGAACGCGACGACCACCGGCGCCAGCTTGATGCCGGTGATCGCGCCGAGCACGACCCCGACCAAGGACGGCAGCGCGATGATCACGCCCTGGTATGCACCGGACACCGCCGCCAGCACGGCGAGCAGGAGGACCAGCACATCGACCCAGTTCACCGTGTCACTCCTCCACTGCTTTCGGGGGCTCCGGGTGGCGGAGCCCCCGGCCCGGGGCGGAGCCCTGGTGAGACGCTGCTACCCGCGCCTGGTACGCGGCCAGCGCCTCGTCGAGGTCCCGGACGTCGCCCGGGTTCCATTCGCGCTCCCAGCCTCCCAGGCCGAGCAACACGGACAGCAACCCGGCGGTGAACCCCCACACGAACAGGCCCGAGACCTCGAAGGCCGGGCCCTTCCACGGCGCGCCGGCCTTCTTGACCGTGAACCGGTTGGCCGGGTCGACGAGCTCGGCCACCGGGACGCGGGCCACCGACGCCGTCTCGCCCGGGTCGACGGCGTGCACCGGCGACGGCTCGGCCCAGTACGCCAGCACCGGCGTCACGGCGAACGCCGACACCGGGACGAACAGCTCCGGCAGGATCGCCACCGGCCGGATGCCCGCCGGGACGACCCCGGTCTCCTCCTCGGCCTCGCGCAGCGCCGTGCCGACCGGGCCGCCGTCGCCGTCCTCGGCACCGCCGCCCGGGAAGGCGACCTGGCCGGCGTGCGAGCCGAGCGTGTCGGCGCGCCGCTGCAGCAGGACGTCCGGCTCGCCGTCGGCTTCGCGCTCCCCGAAGAGGATGAGCACCGCGGCGGACCGGGTGTAGGCGCCGTCGGGCGGGCTGAACCGGGTGAACGTTTTCGAGTCGACCTCACCGCTGACCTTGACCAGCGGCCGGAGCCACTCCGGAACCGACTCCGGCTCGACCAGCGGTCCGATCACGATGCCCCCTCGACAGCCACGCGCACTTCGTCAGTGTTCCGGAAGGTCCGGGGATTCGCGATGAACCGCACCGCACCCGCGGCGGTGACCAGGTAGGACGCCGGCAACGCCGCGGGCACCTTGAGCGCGGTCCGGACCGGCCCGCGCTGCCCGTCGCCGTCGAACACCGACGGTAGGTGCACGCCCAGCCGGGCCAGCAGGTTCAAGCCGTCCGCCGCCGGGCTCTGGACCTGGACGCCGAGGACGCGCACCGCGCCCGGCTGCTTCGCGTAGTCCTGGAGCACGGGCAGCTCCGTCTTGCACGGCTGGCACCACGACGCCCACACGTTGACCAGCACCGGAGCGCCGGCCAGCGCGCGTCCGACGTCGACGCTCGCGCCGTCACCGAGGCAGTCGGCGCGGACGCCGTCGAGCTGCTTCACGGGCGCGGCCGGGCTCGCCGGCGGGCACGGCTGCAGCGCCGCCGCCGACCGCGCGGGCGCGAGGTCGGCCGACGGCGTCGCCGCGGTGTCCGCGCCCCCGCGCGGCAGCAGCGCGACGATCAGCGCCACCACCAGCACGGCGACGGCCAGGGCCCATTTGGTGACGGTCGTCACCGGGGCGCCGCCAGCGCCAGGATGTGGTCCCGTTCGACGCCTTTGACCAGCTTCGCGGCTTCCTCGAACCCGGTCGGGCCGGTGCCGTAGGAGGGGCAGTCCCGGGCCAGCGGGCAGGCGCCGCAGGCCGGTTTCTTGGCGTGGCAGACGCGGCGGCCGTGGAAGATCACCCGGTGGGACAGCATCGTCCACTCCTTGCGGGGGATCAGCTCGCCGACGACGTGCTCGACCTTGACCGGGTCCTCCTCCGCCGTCCAGCCCCAGCGCCGGACCAGCCGGCCGAAGTGGGTGTCGACGGTGATCCCCGGCACGTCGAAGGCGTTCCCGAGCACGACGTTGGCGGTCTTGCGGCCGACGCCGGGCAGGGTGACGAGGTCGGCGAGCTTGGCGGGCACCTCGCCACTGAAGCGTTCGACCAGCGCCGCGCCGAGCCCCATCACGGAGTTCGCCTTGGCCCGGTAGAACCCGGTCGAACGCAGGTATTCCTCCAGTTCAGGACGGTCGGCGCCGGCGTAGTCGGCGGCGGTCCGGTAGCGCTTGAACAGCGCGGGCGTGACGAGGTTCACCCGGACGTCGGTGGTCTGGGCGGACAACACGACCGCGACCAGCAGTTCCAGTGGTGTGGTGAAGTCGAGCTCGCAGTGGGCGTCCGGATACACGTCGTCGAGGCAACGCTTCATCCGCCTGGCGCGTCTCACCAGAGCTAACCGGCTTTCACCAGCGCCCTCACGGGGGGCGTTCGTGGTGGCAGGTGGCACCCCGATAGCCTACGGGCGCCGTCGGACGGGCCGGGCACAGCACCGGTGGACGACCGACACGCCAGAGCACCACCTCGGCGCAGTTTCCGGCCGCCATGAGCGAGGATCTGGAGTAGATGCTTTTCACTGAGTGTTTCCGGCTGTGTTCAGGAGTCCGGCCATGACCGTCTGGTTCGTCATCCTGGTCCCCCTGGTGATCATGTTCTTCGCCCTGTTCATGGAGCGGGTGGAGAGCCGGTTGAAGCACGTCACGGTGCAGGAGAACGAGGTCGAAGAGTTCCTCGAGCAGGCGCAGCCCAACGAGGTCCGGGCGCTCTACGGGCACGGCATCAGCCGCGCGCTGGAGCTATTCCGGCTGCGTAGGCTGGGCGGACGGGCAGCCAGGCAACGCGCGCGTCGCGTGCGGAGTTAGGCTCCACGTTCGGACGAGATCGTTTGCCGGGCCGCGCGCCCGGCGAGCGATCTCGGCTGTACGCCCTAGACTGACGCGCAAGTGACTGGCGTCACGCTCTGCGACCGACGCCGAGCGTGATCGTTTCTCGACGAGGAGGCACCCGAGGTGGACGAAACCCTGGCCCGTGCGGGCATTTTCCAGGGTGTGGAGCCGGCAGCGGCGGAGGCGCTGGCCCAGACCTTGGAATCCGTGGAGTTCCCCCGCGGCCATGTCATCTTCAACGAGGGTGAACCCGGCGACAAGCTGTACATCATCCAGTCCGGCAAGGTGAAGATCGGCCGCAAGTCCCCGGACGGCCGCGAGAACCTGCTGGGCATCTTCGGCCCGTCCGACATGTTCGGCGAGCTGTCGATCTTCGACCCCGGCCCCCGGACGTCGAGCGCGACCACGGTCACCGAGGTCCGCGCGGTCACGATGGACCGCCCGGCGCTGCGGCAGTGGATCTCGACCCGTCCGGAGATAGCGGAACAGCTGCTGCGCGTCGTCGCGCGCCGCCTGCGCCGGACGAACAACATGGTCGCGGAACTGATCTTCACCGACGTCCCGGGCCGCGTGGCGCGCGCGCTGCTGCAGCTCGCGCAGCGGTTCGGCAGCCAGGAGGCGGGCCTGCTGCGGGTCACGCACGACCTGACGCAGGAAGAGATCGCCCAGTACGTCGGCGCGTCCCGCGAGACCGTGAACAAGGCCCTGGCCGACTTCGCGCACCGCGGCTGGCTGCGGCTGGAAGGCAAGAGCGTCCTGATCCTGGACCCGGAGCGCCTGGCCCGCCGCGCCCGTTGATCCTGTTCCACAGCTGAAGAAGGCCTCCTGACCCGCGGGTCGGGAGGCCTTCTTCGCAGTGTTCAGCGCAAAACACTGTGCTGACCCAAAACAAAGAGCCGGGCGCCACCCCCGACGTGGCGCACCGGCTCTTCGTTTGTCGCGCGGACCATCCCCCGACGATCCGCGCTCCCCGCCCTCCGGGCCAGGCCCCGACCCATATGCCGGAGGGAGCTGGGTTATCTGTTGCTGTTGTCCAACCATCACGGCCCATACCCACTAATTCAAGGCCATTCACTCTCAAGGACGCGGTCGGCGCCGTTTCGTTGCAGGAGACCACACAGAATGTCGTGAGTGTTACCTGATCGAGACTTCCGGCTCCGACACCAAGATCCACCACCAGTCTGCCGGTGACCCACCTGACCGTCAAATAACTGGTACTGACGTACCACTCTGCGGCATACTTGTACGCGTGTCCCAGTCTGCCTCGAACCACGAAAGCCGGACGTCCCTCGCCGACTACCGCACCGCGCTGACGACCCGCGCGGCCCGGCGGCCCGCCGTCGCGTCCGTGCTCGCCCGCCTGCCGATCGCCATGATCGGCATCTCGGCCCTGCTCTACGTCCAGCGCGAAACCGGTTCCTTCGCCGCCGCCGGGCTCGTTTCGGCCGGTTCACTCGCCGGTGTCTCGGTGGGCGCGGTGATCCAGGGCCGGCTGATCGACCGGTTCGGGCCGACGCGGCCGCTGCTCACCGTCGCGGTCCTCCTGATGCTGTCGATGAGCGCGCTCGTCACGGCGATCGAGTCGCACGCGCCGACCGCCGTGCTGGTCGCGCTGGGCGCGGCCACCGGGCTGTCGGAGCCGATGGTCGGGTCGGCGTCACGCGCGCTGTGGACGCGTCTCCTGCCGCCGGGCGGGGCGCGCAACGCGGCGTTCTCGTACGAGGCGATCAGCATGGAGGTCTTCTTCATCCTGGGCCCGGGCGTGGCCGGGCTGCTGGTCATGGCGCCGTGGGCGGGCACCGGCCTGGTGCTGGGCGTCGCCCTGCAGTTCACCGGCGCGGTGCTGTTCGCGCTGAGCCCGGCCGTCCGCGCGTGGGGCCCGGCCGCCGCTTCGCGCGGCTCGCTGCTGGGCGCGCTGTCGAGCCCCGGCATGCGGACGCTCGCCGTGGCCGCGCTCGGCTTCGGCATCGTGATCGGCTTCGTCGAGGTCGCCGTGCCGGCGTCGGCCACCGAAGCCGGGCACGCCTCGGTCGGTGGCCTGCTGCTGTCGGCGTGGTCGCTGAGCTCGGTCGCGTTCGGCGTCGTGTACAGCCTGTCACCGTGGCCGCGCCGGCTGGGCGTGCGGCTGCCGGTGCTGCTGGGCGGATTCGGCGCGCTGGTGGCACTGCTCGCGTGGCCGTCGTCGCTGTGGGGCCTGGCGCTGGCGATGCTGGTCGCCGGGGCCCTGATCACCCCGCAGTCGACGGCCCACTCGGCGGCGATCGAGGTGGTCGCACCCGAGGGCACGGCCGCGGAGGCGTTCGGCTGGGTCCTGACGGCGGTGACGCTGGGGCTGGCCATGGGCCAGTCGGTGAGCGGTTACGTCGTCGAGCACGCGGGCCCGAGCACGGCGTTCCTGGTGGCGAGCGTCGCCGGGCTGGTGCTGGCCGGAGTCGTCTGGTTGCTGCGCGGCACGGTCCACCCGGTGCGTTCGGCGGCGGTCGAGCCGACCACGCTGGTGAGCGTCGGCCGCTAAGCCGTGGCGCGGCGCGACCTGACGAAGCCCCAGCCGACCAGCGCCGCGGCCGCCGCGGTGAGCACCAGGGCCGCGATCATGACCGCCGTCTCGAACTGCGAGGTCTGCTGGGCGCTCCAGTTCGACGTGGCGATGCTGCCGGTGAACAGCGCCGCGAGGATGGTGCCCACCGCGGCGATGCCGGCGCCCGTCGTGACTTCGGACGCGGTGTCGATGAGCGCCGCGCCGATCGTCGTGCGGTTCTCGGGCAGGCCGCGGAGGACGTTGACGCCGGCGACGACGCCGACCACGCGCAGCCCGGCGGCCACGAGCGCCAGCGCCAGCGCGACCCAGACGTAGCCGAGCCGGCCGAGCAGCGCGTAGAACGCGAGCCCGAGCACGACCGCCGCGGCACTGAGCCACGCGGCCCGCTCGAGACCGACCTTCCGCACGAACGGGCTGACGAACGCGCCGCCCGCGACGAGGACGACCACCTGCGGCAGCAGCCCGAGCGCCGCGAGCGCGGGCGGCCACCCCCAGTCGAGCTGCAGCTGCAGCGTCACCAGGTACCCGAGGCCGGCGGTCGCCAGCCCGGCCGCGGACTTGAACGCCAGGCCGCTGGAGACCAGCGGCCTGGCGACGAGCTTCAGGTCGAGCAGCGGATACCGGGTCGAGCGCTCACGGAGGACGAACGAGATCGCCCCCGCGACGGCCGCGGCGGTGACCGTCCACGGCGCCCACGATCCGGTGCCTTCGTTCACGAACAGGGTGGGCGCGACGAGCGCGAGTACGATCGTCGCCGTGCCCAGCACCGCTCCGAGGACGTCCAATGGGTCGCGGTGGAGGTCAGCGGGGTCGTCCGCGACGATGCCGGCCCGCACGCCGACGATCGCGAGCGCGGCGATCGGCACGTTCACCAGGAGCAGGACCTGCCACGGCGCGATCGCGAGCACCAGACCACCCGCGGTCGGGCCGATCGCGAGGCCGACCAGGCCCACGGTCGAGATGAGCGTGGTCGCCCGGACGCGCAGGTCGTCCGCCTCGAACAGCCGGAAGGCCAGCGCCATCGAGCCCGGCGTCGTCATCGCGGCCGCGATCCCCATCAGCACCCGGACGGCGATCAGCTGTTCCGCGGTGCCGACGAAGGCGGTCGCCAGGCTCGCGAGGCCGAGCAGGACCAGCCCGATGAGCATGATCCGCCGCCGGCCGAACCGGTCGGCGAGCGCGCCGAACGCCAGCATCAGCCCGCCGAAGACGACCGAGTACGCGCCGGTCACCCACTGCAGGGACGTCGTCGACGCGTGCAGTTCGCGGCCGATCGTCGGCAGCGCGACGTTCAGGATCGAGTTGTCCAGCATCTCGAAGAGGAAGACCGCGGACAGCCCCGCCAGGGCCACCCAGGCTTCCCGCAGCGATCGTGGCGAGCGGGCTGTCAGTTCGGTGTGCATGCCACTAGATTAAGCGACTAAGTTTAGTTACACAAGAGAGTGAGGTCCGGATGCCCAGGACGAGTGAACGCGGCGGGCCGCAGACGCGCGCGAAGATCGCGGAGGTCGCGGCTCGGCTGTTCCTCGAGCGCGGGTACGACACGGTCACGGTCGCCGAGGTCGCGAAGGAGGCCGGCGTCTCGAGCGTGACGGTCTTCAACCACTTCCCGCGCAAGGAGGACCTCTTCCTGGACCGCGCGGACGACGCCGCCGAGGTCCTGCGCGCGGCGGTGCGCGACCGCGCCCCGGACGTCGACGTGCTGACGTCCCTGCGCGACGCGGCGTTCCGGCTCTTCGACGACCGTCACCCGCTTTCCGGCGTCAACGACCGGTCGATCCCGTTCTTCCGGACCGTCGCGGGCTCGCCCGCCCTGATCGCGCGCGCCCGGGAGATCGCCGCCGAGCTCCAGGGCGTCCTTGCTGAGGAACTCGGCGGCGACGGGACGCTGCTCGCCGCCTTCTTCATCGCCGGGTACGCCGCGGTGCTGACCGAGACCGCTTCCCGGCTCGTCGCGGGAGAATCGCCGGACGTCGTGGTGGACGACCACCGTGTCCGGCTGGAGCGGCTGTTCGACGCCCTCCGCGACGGCGTCGTTTTTGTCGGTGGTGGCCGCTAGCTTGCGGGGATGGACGTCACCGCGCCTGCTCACCGCCTCTCGGCGGCCGTCTCCGCCGCGTCCCGCCTGCTGCCCGCGCGTGCCGCGCTGAGGCTGCGGGCGGACGCGTCCGGGCTGACGGTCGCGGGCAGCGACCCGGATCTCGCCGTCCGGTTCGACTGCCCGGCGACCACCCACACCGACGGCGAGGTGGCCGTGCCCGCGGCCCCGCTGGCCGAGACGCTGAAGATGCTGGGCGCGGCGCCGGTGCGCCTGGTCGTCGAAGGCAGCCGGCTGGCGTTGCGCCTGGATCAGGCCCGGTTCGCGTTGCCGTTGCTCGCTTCCGCTGCCGCGTCGCCCGCTTTTGCCGCACCCCAAGTGTCCGAAGTGGACGGACCGGCGTTCGCCTCGGCGTTGCGGATCGTCGCCGGCACGGCGGCCAAGGACGACCCGCTGCCGTTGTTCACCGGCGTCCGCGTCCAGGCCGCCGACGGCCGGCTGACGTTGACGGCGTCGGACCGCTACCGGATGGCGGTGGCCCGGCTGCCGCTGCGGTCATCGGGCGCGCTGGACGTCTTGGTGCCCGCGGCCCTGCTGACGGAGGCGGCGCGGCAAGCGCGGGGCGTGGTCGGGCTCCACACCGGCCCGGGCCGGTTCGGCCTGAGCTGGGCGGGCGGCTTGGTGGGTACAGCGGTCCTGGACGCGGGTTTCCTGTCGGAGGAGGCAATCCCCTCGGGCGCGGTCGACACCAGGGTGACGCTGGAGTCGGACGCCCTGGCGGCGGCGGTCCGCCGGGTCGGGGTGTACGCGGAGGACCGCCGGGTGCTGACGCTGGAGGTCGGCGACGCGCAGGTCCGCCTGGCGAGCGCGCGCCTGGACGCCGGCGAGGCGGAGGAGACGCTGAAGGCGGACGTGAGCGGTGGCCGGACGTCGCCCTCGTTCCAGGCTCGGTACCTGCTGGACGCGTTGAGCGCGTTCGCCGGGGAGCGGGTGGAGCTGTCGATCCAGCCGGGTATGCGAGCGTGCATCCTCCGGGCTGTGGACGCTGGGGAGGTGGAGCTGACGTACTACCTGATGCCGATGCTGCCCCGCTGACTCACGGATCCAGGGTGCCGAAGCGTTTCAGGGTGCGGATCATCGGGGCCGTCTCCACCTGCTGGACTCCGGCCAGTCCGCCGAGGTCGTCGGCCAAGTACTCGTACAGGGCCGCGTCGTCGCGGCAGCCAACGTTCGCCACCAGGTTCGACGGGCCCGTTGTGGCCGCCGCGAAGGCGACCGGTGGATGCTGTGCAAGTGCGCGGCCCGTCGATGACAGGGCCGAGGGGGCGACGGTGAGCCAGAGCGTTGCCGTCAACGGGTAGCCGAGGCGGGCCGCGTCTATCTCGACGTCGAAGTACAGCGCTCCCGCGTCTCGCAGGTGCTCCAGGCGTCGGCGGGTTGTCGACTCCGAGCGGCCCGCGGCCGCGGACAGTGTCGACATGTCGGCGCGGCCGTCGTGGGCCAAGGCCTCCAGCAAGGCCGGGTCCTCCGGCTCCGGGCGGTAGCCGACCTCGGCAGGAGGACGGCGCAGCGACGCCACGGATGACTCCGGCAGCGCGCTCGATCGGCCCGGCCAGCCCGCCGGGCCGCCCGCGAAGCGGCGTAGCAGCCGGTACGCCGTCATCGAAACCACGCGCGGCGTTCGCGGCAGCCGACCCAGCAGCAGGCCGTCCGCTTCCTCGCGTTGCGGGGCGCGGATGAAGCACACGATCTCCGTCCCGCCGGACATCAGGCTCACCCACTGCGTGTCCGCACGCCGGGCCAGGGCGGTCGCGATCGGGGCCGCCGCGTCCGGGACGCACCTCAAGCGCACCAGCCAGTGGACCTGGCCCAGCGGTGCCGCCTCCGGGACGCCGACCACGCGCAGCACTCCGGACGAGCGCAGCTTGCGGTAGCGGCGCGCGATCGTCTGGTCCGAGACACCGAGCACCTCGGCGATCGTGCTGAACGACGCGCGCCCGTCGAGCTGGAGCGCGTGCGCGAGCCGGCGGTCCAGGTCGTCGAGCAGGTCGGAATTCATCAAATCAGCCTAGAGAACGTCGGATTTCGCGCACAATCCCGCCACGGATGGAAGACCTGCCCAGGAGAATCCACGCTGGGGGACATGAACATCGACCACACCGTCTTCCTGACCCGCGGCTACGAACGAACCTGGCGCCGCTACGAAGAACTCGGCTTCACGCTCAGCCCGCCGTCGCGGCACTTCGCGTCCCGCAGCGAGGGCGGCGAACTGCTGCCGAGCTGCACGGCGAACCGCTGCGCCTACTTCGGCGGCTCCTTCCTCGAACTGATCGGCATCGTCGACGCGGCCGCCGGTGACCCGTGGCGCGTGCTGCCCATCCTGGACGAGCGCGGCGACGGCCTGCACGGCGTCTCCTTCGGCTGCGACGACTCCGAAGCCGCCGAACGCCGGCTGCGCGAAGCCGGGCTCTCGACGTCCGGGGTGCTCTCGCTGCAGCGCGACGTCGAACTGCCGGAAGGCACGCGCACCGCGCGCTTCCGCAGTGTCCACATCAGCCGCGACAAGACGCCCGAAGGCATCCTGCACACCGCCGAGCACCTCACCCCGGAGTACGTCCACCAGCCGCGCTACCTCGATCACCCGAACGGTGCCCGCCGCGTCGCCGGGATCCTGCTGGTCGTGGCCGACGACGAAGTCGAGAACTACCGCCGCCGCTACGACGTCATCACCGGCGGCGAGCAGCTCGTCGACATCGTCGGCGCGAGCGACCTCGACGCCGTCCTGCCCGGTGAGACCGCGCCGCGGCTGCCCTGCTTCGCGGCGCACGGCGTCGCGGTGGACGATCTGGACAAGGCACGGAAACTGGTCGAGCGGCACGTCCCGACCACCACTCGCGACCGCGGTTTCTTCGTCCGCGCCGAGGACGCGTACGGCGCCGCGGTGTACTTCGAAGAGGAGGCACGATGATCGTCGACACCACCAGCGGCCGGGTTCGCGGAGCGGCCGGCACGTTCCGAGGGATCCCTTACGCGGAAGCGAAACGCTTCGAACTTCCGACGCCGCCGAAGCCGTGGACCGGCGTCCGCGACGCCCTCGAACCCGGGCCCGCGGCGCCGCAGCCGCCGTCGCGGCTCGAACACGCCCTCGGGTCGATGCCGCTCCCCCAGAGCGAAGACTGCTTGTCGCTCAACGTCTTCACGCCGTCGACCACCGGCCGCAGGCCGGTGCTCGTGTGGATCCACGGCGGCGGGTTCTCCAGCGGCTCGGGCGGCCAGGTCTGGTACACCGGCACGCGCCTGGCCCGCGAGGCGGATGCCGTCGTCGTGACGCTCAACTACCGGCTCGGCGCCCTCGGTTTCCTGGCCATGGACGGCGTTCCGCCCAACCTCGGGGTCGCCGACCAGCTCGCGGCCCTCGAATGGGTTCGCGACAACATCGCCGCGTTCGGCGGAAACCCGGCCGAGGTCACCCTCGGCGGTCAGTCGGCCGGCGCGCAGTCGACGCTCGCACTGTGGTCGTCACCGCGAACGAAGAACCTCGTCAAGCGGATCGCCCTGCAGAGCGCGCCACTCGGCATGCGACCATCCACTTGGGACGACGCGAGCCAGAACGCCTTGCTGCTACAACAAGAAGCAGACGTCCGTACGGCCACAGTGGACCAACTGCTCGAAGCGCAGCTCAAGGTCGCCGCGAAGACCACGAAGCCCGGCTCGCTCGAACCACCGTTCCAGCTCGTCGCCGACGGCGATCTCGTCGCGGAAGACCTCATCGAGGCGGCGCCCCAAGGCGAAGCGCTCATCAGCTGGACGCGGGACGAGCTGCGCGCGTTCGTCCCCGACGCCCCGCAAGACGTCGTCGACAAGGCGACCAACACGTTCTTCGCCGGTGACATCCCGCGGCTCGCCGGGAAGCTCGACGCCGTCACTTTCCGCTTCGACTGGCAGGCGCCCGGCAACCGGTTCGGCGCGTGCCACTGCGTCGACCTGCCGTTCCTGTTCGGCACCCACGACGTCTGGGCCGCGCCGATGCTCGAAGGCGCGCCGAAGGGGCTCGAAGAGGAAGCCGGGCTGCGCAAGGTCTGGGCCGCCTTCCTGCACGGAAAGCGGCCCAGCCTCGAGTGGGCCGTGCTCAGGCCGCCTGAGCGGCCTTGACGGCGGCTTCGACCTCGGCGAACGACGGGTTGACCATCGCGACCGAGCCGACGATCACCGTCGGGACGGTTTCGTTCCCGTTCGCCACCTCGCGCACGCGCGCCGCGCCGTCCGGGTCCTCCCAGATGTTGATCTTCCGGACGTTGAAGCCGCTCTTGGAGATCGGCCGGTCGAGCGCGGCACAGAACCCGCACCCGGGCCGCCAGTAGAACTCCACCTCGACGTTGCTCATCCCTGTCCTTCCGACCGCAAGTAGTCCAGCTGCGCCTGCACGCTCCATTCGGCGGGCGCCCACAGTGCCCGGTCGACGTCGGCGTAGACGACTTCGACCACCTGGCGCGGTGTGGCGTCCGCCCCGAGCACCTGCAAGGCCGAACGCACCTGGTCGAGCCGCTGTTCCCGATGGGCAAGGTACTCGCGCGCGGTCGCGGGCAGATCGAGGAGCTCCGGACCGTGCCCGGGCAGCCCGAGCGTGCCCGCCGGCAGCTCGATCAGCTTGCGCAGCGACCGCAGGTAGTCACCGAGGTCGTGCAGCACGGTGGTGCCGCGGCCGAGCACGGTGTCGCCGGTCAGCACCTGGCCCTCGAGCACCAGCGACACCGAGTCGGGGGTGTGCCCGGGCGTGTGCAGCACCCGGATCTCCAGGCCCGCGGCGGAAATCAGCTCACCATCCTCAATGGACGTCGCATTGAGACAGAGCGAAGGGTCGAACGCGCGCACCGGCGCGCCGGTGCGCTCGGCGAACCACGGCGCGCCTTCGGCGTGGTCCGGGTGGAAGTGCGTCAGCAGGATCAGCTCGACCTCGCCGACGCCGGCCAGCAGTTCGAGGTGGTCCAGGTCGCGGTAGCCGGGGTCGACGACGACCGCCGACCGCTCCGGCGTCGCCCGCAGCACCCAGCTGTTCGTGCCTTCGAGCGTCATCGACGAGGGGTTGTTCTCCAGCAGCACCGACGCCGTCTCCGACACCCGCCGCAGGACGCCGTAGGCCGGGGCGCTCATCGCCGCTCCAGCACGACGCGGACCTGGTCGTTCTCGCGGACCAGCGTCGGCGCGATCCGGACGATCTCACGCTGCGCGTTCAGCACGTCGTCAGCCGTCGCGAACTCGGCCAGCTCGCTCAGCGTCAGCCAGGTCGGCGGCATCAGCATCCGGCGGCCTTCGCGGGCGTCGGCGATCGCGTCCTCCGGGCGCTGCCAGCCGGAGCTCGACGCCTCGGACGTCGCGCCGTCCGCCTGCTGGCCCTCGGGCAGCTTCGCGACGTAGAAGCGGGTGTCGTACCGGCGCGGCTCCTGCTCGGGGGTGATCCAGTGCGCCCACGGGCGCAGCAGGTCCGCGCGCAGCGTCAGCCCGGCGTCGGCGAGGAACCCGGCCAGCGACACCTCGCGGGTCTCCAGGGCGTGGCGGGCCGACGCGTACGGCGTGACGTCGACGAGGACCTCGTCCGCGCTGCCCGCGAGCAGCACGCCGGACTCCTCGAACGTCTCGCGCACCGCCGCGCAGGTCAATGCCCGCGCGAGCGCGTCGTCACAGCCGAAGCGGGCCGCCCACCACGACGGCGCCGGGCCGGCCCACGTCACGGACGCGTCGGCGTCGCGCTTGTCGACGCCGCCGCCGGGGAAGACCGTCATGCCGCCGGCGAAGGGCATGCCCTCGACCCGGTGCTGCAGGAAGGTCTCGACGCCCTCGGTCCCGTCGCGGACGAGGATCACCGTGGCCGCGTCCTTGGGGACGGCGGGTGGTCCATCGGCGTTGGCGCGGGTGGCGATCCCGGCGCCGACGGGGATGTCGAAGACGAACTCCTTGGGCTGCTCCACCCGGGAAACATACCTCCGATACCCGACGTTCCGTCGCGCAGTTGTGGCGTCCCGGACACAGCAAAAGCGGCACTTTCACGTGAAAGTGCCGCTTTGTGCCGTGAAACTACGGGGCGGTCCAGCCGCGCTGGTCGCCACCGGAGCGGGACGCGCCGTTGAGCCGCATCTTCGCCGCCTCGGCCCGCTCGCGCTCGGCCAGCTCGGCGTGCAGCTCGCGCAGCAGCGCCCGGTCGCGCTCGCTCAGGCTCGGGTCGTCCAGGTCCAGCGCGGGCAGCTCGACGACCTCGTGCATCGACGGCTTGCCCGCGGCGATCTCGCGGCCCTTCTCCGGGTCTTCGGCCAGCGCCTGCCGCAGCTGCGCGACCTCCGCCGGCGTCAGGTCGGCCGTGCGCTCCGCCCGCGTCTCGGCCCGTTCCGACCGCACCTTGCGGGGCGGCTCGGGGACCGGGGGCGGCGGCGACACGATCGGCACCACCGGAGCGACCGGCTCCGGCGCCGTGGTCGTCGGGGCGTTCGCCCGCATGCTGTGCCGGCTGCCCGACTCCGCGACCGTTTCCGCCGAGACGGCGGGAGCCGGCGGCTTCGCGACCGGCTTGGGCCGGTAGGAGGACGTGTTGGACGTCGCACTCCCGGTCACCCAGGCCGGCGACGCGGCCGCCGAAGCGGCCTGGTGGTACTCGGAGTGCGCGACGCCCGGGCCGCTCACCTCGACGACCGAGTGGATGCCGGCCCGGCGCAGCGCCGTGTCGACGCGGAAGGCGACGGCGGGCGGGTTGCCCTCCGGCCCCAGCTCGACAAGCACCACGCGCTGCGGCAGCGCGCCCGGCACGCTCCCGGCCGGGGTGTTGCGCCACACCGCGTGCACCGACCGGACGTCCGGCAGCACCTGCAGCGTCCGGTCGAGCGCCTCGGCGATGCCGAACTCCGGAGCGTTCTCGCCGGTGAACCGGTGCGTGCTGACCGGCTCGGCCTCGTCGACCAGCAGGTCGTTCGCCAGCGTCGCGTCCGACCGGCTCATCTCGAGGACCAGCGCCAGCTCGCGCTGTTCGGCGGAGCTGACCGGGATCCGGCCCGCGATGAGCGTGCCGGTGGTCAGTTCGACGGCCTCGTCGATGTGCGCGCGGGCGATCAGCTCCCGCGCTTCGGTGAGCGCGCTGTCGTCGATCCGGCCCGCCAAGGCCAGCAACAGGTTGTGCAGGCGCAGGGGCACCGAGAACCCGTCCATGGGCGGGCCGTCGTGGACCTCCACCATTGCCTTGCTCCCTCCCGGCTCGCTGGCGGTGCGAGCGTTAAGCGGCTACGAGCCGGTTGCCCGCCACCGCGCCCACGCAGACCAGCTCGGAATCAGCCAGCGCGGCCCGGTGGTAGCCCGGCAGGTCGAAGCGCGGCGGGATGACCTCGACGCTGGGCTCTTCGTCGCCCAGGACCCGCAGCACCCGCTGCAGTTCGCCGGTCAACCTCGGCAGCCCCGACAGCGCGGTGATCAGCAGGACGCGTTTGGCCGTTCCTTGCCCGACGACACCGACGTGCCGCCAGCTCTGCCGCACTTCCCCCACGTCCGGCCGTCCCCGCAACGTTGCGTGGATCAACACGGACACGGAGTCGACCGAGTTAACCCATTCGGGCGCACTCGACGTGAATGTGTACCTGTTCTCGGTGACGTCGTCTACCCCCAGGGTCGAACTCACCTGGTGCCAGTCGGCGCCGTGCGGGATGAGCCCGGCCACGAGCAGGCGGTACTCCGTCTGGTCGAGGTCAATCCTGTGCTTAAGCAAAGACCTCGGCAGGGTCCGGGCGAGAGTGCCCATCGCGCCCTCGCCGAGCCAGTCCCGGAAGCGCCACAGCAGCTGGTCGGGCAGCCGTCCGGCCAGCCGGAGCAGCAGCTCGTGGGTGGACTGCTCGATGTCCGGGTCCATCACTGCACCTCCACGATCAGTTCGACCTCCACCGGCGAGCCGATCGGCAGCTCCGCGACGCCGACGGCCGAGCGGGCGTGGACACCCGCGTCACCGAAGACCTCGCCGAGAAGCTCGGACGCGCCGTTGACGACCGCGGGCTGGCCGGTGAAGCCCTCCGCGGAAGCCACGAAGCCGACAACCTTGACGATCCGCGTGACGTTGTCAATGCCGACCAGAGCGTGCACCGCCGCGAGGGCGTTGAGCGCCGAGGTGCGGGCGTGGCCCTTGGCCTCCTCGGGGCTGATCTCCGCGCCGACCTTGCCGGTCGCGGCGAGCACGCCGTCGACGAAGGGCAGCTGGCCGGACGTGTAGACGTGCTGACCGCTCCGCACGGCGGGCACGTAGGCGGCCAGCGGTGCGGCCACACCGGGCAGCTCGACGCCGAGTTCCTTCAGCCGTTCGCTCCAGCTCACCGCGGATCAGCCCTTCGGACGCTTGAGGTACGCGACGTGCTGCTCGCCCGTCGGGTTCGGCAGGACGGTGACCAGCTCCCAGCCGTCCTCGCCCCACTGGTCGAGGATCTGCTTCGTCGCGTGGATCAGCAGGGGGACCGTCGAGTACTCCCACTTGGTGGCGCTCATAGCTCGGGAGCGTAGCCAAGCGGGCAAGAGCGCCGGGGTCCGCCGCCGGAAAAGCGCCGAGGTCCGGGGGACCCCGTCCGAGTGAACGATCACTCGTTGTGGGGCACCTCACGTCCGGCCGGGGCCCGCTAGCGTGGGCGCGTGGAAACGTGGCGGGTGATCGCGACGGCGCTGCTGGCCGCGGCCGGGCTGCCGCTCGTGCTGGTCGTGATGGCGAAGGTGCGCGACCGGACGCGGAGTTCGGGGCAGGTCGCGCTCGGCGGAGTGGTCACCCTCACCCTGCTGGTCGTGCTCGGTGTGCTGATGCTCACCGTGCTGCCCGGCCTGGCGACCTGGTTGCTGGTCGCCGCCGTGGCGGCTGCGGTCAGCGTCATGCTGCTGGCCAGCTGAGCACCGGTTTAGGGTGAAGAAGTGACCACTTCCCATGCCGGCTGGACCGACGAGCTTGCCCGCGCCCGGCTGCACTTCGTCACCGGCAAGGGCGGGACCGGCAAGACGACGCTCGCCGCCGCGCTCGGCCTCGCGCTCGCCCGTGAGGGCCGCCGGGTGCTGCTGATCGAGGTCGAGGGCCGGCAGGGCATCGCGCAGCTCTTCGACACCGAGCCGCTGCCCTACGCCGAGCAGCGGATCGCCTCCGTTCCCGGCGGCGGCGAGCTGCGCGCGCTGCACATCGACGTCGAAGCCGCGCTGCTCGAGTACTTCGAGATGTTCTACAACCTGGGCTTCGCCGGCCGGACGCTGCGGCGGATGGGCGCGATCGAGTTCGCGACCACCCTCGCGCCGGGCCTGCGCGACGTCCTGCTCACCGGGAAGATCAAGGAGTGCGTCGGGCGCACCGAGTCCGACGGGCGGCACACCTACGACGCCGTCGTCGTCGATTCGCCGCCGACCGGCCGGGTCGTCAAGTTCCTCGACGTCACCAAGGCCCTGACCGACCTCGCCAAGACCGGCCCGATCCGCGGCCAGGCCGACGGCGTCGTCCGGCTGCTGCACTCCGGCGAGACCGTGATCCACATCGCCACCCTGCTCGAGGAGATGCCGGTCCGCGAGACCGTCGAGGCCGTCGCCGAGCTGGACGGCGCCGACCTGCGCCCCGGCGCGGTGCTGGTCAACCGGGTCCGGCCGCCGCGGCTGCCGGCCCGCTCGGTGCTGGCCGCGGCCGACGGGCGCGTCGACGCTTCCCGCGTCCGCACCGGGCTCGCGTCGGCCGGGTTGAAGCTGCCCGACACCACGCTGGACGCGCTGGTCGAGGAGACCGTTGAGCACGCGGTGCGGGTCGCCGCCGAGCAGCGGGCCCGCGAGCAGCTCGCCGAAGCCGACCTGCCGACGCTCGAGCTGCCGGACCTTACCGGCGGCGTCGACGTCGGGGCGCTCTACGAGCTGGCCGAGGCTCTGACCGACCAGGGGGTGCGGTTGTGACCACCACCATCGACATCGACGCGCTGCTCGACGACGAGAAGAGCCGCGTGATCGTCTGCTGCGGTTCCGGCGGCGTCGGCAAGACGACCACCGCGGCGGCGCTGGCGCTGCGCGCGGCCGAGCGCGGCCGCCAGACCGTCGTGCTCACCATCGACCCCGCGCGGCGCCTGGCGCAGGCGCTCGGCCTGCGTGAGCTGGGCAACCACCCGAGGCAGGTGCAGGTCGAGGGTTTCGAGCCCAAGGGCGAGCTGTGGGCGATGATGCTCGACATGCGCCGCACCTTCGACGACATGGTGCGCGTGCACGCCGGCCCGGAACGCGCCGAGCAGCTGCTGCAGAACCCCTTCTACCAGACCATTTCCACGTCGTTCTCCGGCACGCAGGAGTACATGGCGATGGAGAAGCTGGGCCAGCTCGCGGCCACCGGCGACTGGGACCTGATCATCGTCGACACCCCGCCGAGCCGCTCCGCGCTGGACTTCCTCGACGCGCCGACGCGCCTGTCGTCCGCTTTGGACGGCCGGATGATCCGGCTGCTCACCGGCCCGGCGAAGGCCGGCGGCTGGGGCCTGCGCAAGGTCGTCAACGCCGGGTTCTCGATGTTCGCCAAGGCCGTGTCGACGATCATCGGCGGCCAGCTGCTGACCGACGCGTCGGCGTTCATGCAGGCCTTCGACAGCATGTTCGGCGGCTTCCGCGAGCGCGCCCGCAAGACGGCCGAGCTGCTGCGCTCGTCCGGGACGTCGTTCCTGGTCGTGGCCGCGCCGGAGCCGGACGCGCTGCGTGAGGCGTCCTACTTCGTCGAACGGCTCTCGGCCGAGTCGATGCCGCTGGGCGGGCTGATCGCGAACCGGACGCACCCGGTGCTCGCGAAGCTGTCCGGTTCCGAAGCGCTGGCCGCGGCCGAGTCCCTGCAGGAGGGCGACGTGAACGCGCCGCTGGCCGAGGCCGTGCTGCGGCTGCACGCCGACCGCGTCGACCTCGCCGCCCGCGAAGAACGGCTGCTCGCGCGGTTCACCCGGGCCCACCCCGAGGTGGCGCTGGCCCGGGTACCCGCGCTGGCCGGTGACGTGCACGACCTCGACGGCCTGCGCGACATCGGCACCAAGCTCGCCTCCTCGTGAGTGGTAATTCGGGTTAGAACCCGAATTACCACTCACGAGCGGTCAGCCGACTTCGACCCGCTCCAGGGCGTCCCGTTTGGCCGCCTCGAGCAGCTCGGCCCAGTTCAGCACGTCGGGACGGCGGCGCAGCAACGCCCGCCGTTCCCGTTCGGTCATACCACCCCAGACACCGAAGTTGATCCGGCCGTCGAGTGCTTCGGCGAGGCATTCCGTGCGGACCGGGCAGCCCATGCAGACGGCTTTCGCCCGGTTCTGCTCCGCACCCCGGACGAACAGGCCGTCCGGATCGGCGTCCCGGCAGGACGCGTTGATTCGCCAGCTCGACTGGTTGGTTTCCATACCCCCAGCTCCCTACCCTGGTGATCGACGCACCAGCGGGGACAAAGGCACTGCGCTCCTCGCCCCCGCGAGCGTGTCTCCCTCAGCTCACGTCGGTTTGCCGGACACCTCCCCGGTGCCGGTGCCTGAAGCCGGACCGCGCGAGCTCCCACTCGCGGTGATCCGCCTCTCGGCTTTCTTCGTGAGACGTTGACGGACTGTAAGGGCCCTCGGTTCCCTCCGCCAAGACCTAGAATGCCTTCCGTTACCAGATGTCACCGAAGGGGGTCGCGTTTGTCACTGAATTCACATCTTCGGGGACACGGCGTCACCGGCGCCTGACCCGCTCCGCGTAGGCTGGCCCTCGTGCGAAAAGCGGATGGTTTGTTCAAGCTCATCGGCCTCTGCCTGCTCGCGGGGGTGCTCGTCGCCGGCATGCTCTTCCCGGTCGTGGGGGCCGCCGGTGTCATGTCCAACCAGGCCAGCGAGACGGTCGAGAAGACGTCGTCGGACCTCGCGGACATCCCGCCGCCGCTGGTCACGACCGTCACCGACAGCGCCGGCACCCCGATCGCGACGATGTACGACCAGTACCGGCTGCCGATCAACGAGAACCAGATCAACGAAGCCATGAAATGGGCGCTGGTCTCGGTCGAGGACAAGCGGTTCTACGACCACCACGGCGTCGACTGGCAGGGCACGCTGCGCGCGGCCGTCAGCAACAGCACCGGCGCGGACACGCAGGGTGCGTCGACGCTCACGCAGCAGTACGTCAAGAACTACCTGATCAACGTCGTCTACCGCGGCGACACGGTGGGTCAGAAGAAAGCGCAGGAACAGTCGGTCGCCCGCAAGCTGAAGGAAGCGCGGATCGCGATCCAGCTCGAGACGAAGCTGACCAAGCAGCAGATCCTCGCGGGTTACCTGAACATCGTCGAATTCTCCCGGCAGATCTACGGGATCGGCGCCGCCGCGCACGCGTACTTCAACACCACGCCGGAAAAGCTGACCGTGCCGCAGGCCGCATTGCTCGCCGGATTGGTGAACAACCCGATCAACAACGACCCGTGGAAACACGCGGACAAGGCGACCGCGCGCCGCAATGTCGTGCTGGACCGGATGGTCGAGAACAAGAAACTGGCCAAAGCCGACGCCGACCGGTTCAAGGGCGAGCCGCTGGGTGTCGTACCGGACTTCCCGGCGAAGCCGCCGGCCAACTGCATCGGCGCGGGCCCGGAGGCCGGGTTCTTCTGCCAGTACGTCGAGGACTACCTGATCAAGTCGGGGATGAGCAAGGACCAGCTCTACACCGGCGGCTACACGATCAAGACGACGCTGGACCAGCGCGCCAACCACGAGGCGAAGGTCTCGGCGGAGACGCAGGTCAAGAAGACCCAGCAGTACGTGGCGAACACGTTGTCGCTGATTAAGCCGGGCAAGAACCGGCACGAGGTGGTCGCGCTGGCGGCCAACCGCGACTACGGGCAGGACCCGGATCAGGGCCAGACGACGTACGCGCTGCCGGCGGGTGTCTACAACACCGGTGGCGCCGGGTCGACGTACAAGATCTTCACCACGGCCGCGGCGATGGAGAAGGGCGTGGCGGGGATCTACTCGCCGGTCGAGGTGCCGGACTCCTACACCTCGCACGTGTTCACCGGTGGCGCGAAGACCTGCCCGCCGACGGGGCCGCCGCTGCGCTCGAACTGGTACTGCGTGGGCAACGCCGGTGACTACAGCCGGATCGCCCAGGGCGCGACCGTGCAGACCGCGCTCGCGACGTCGCCGAACACCGCGTTCGTGGAGCTGGAAGACCGGCTCGGCAGCACCGCGCCGGGCATCGACATGGCCAAGCGGCTCGGCATGCGCGACACCATGGCGAGCAACATCGGCGGCGGCACGGTCGACCCGAAGGCCGACAAGGCGGAGAAGAGCCAGACCCAGGCCGAGTACTACGGCCCCAGGCCGGGCTGGCCGGGCTTCGGCGCGTTCACCCTGGGCTTCAGCCCGCTGAGCGGCCTGGAGCTGGGCAACGTCGCGGCGACGATCCTCTCCGGCGGCGTCTGGTGCCCGCCGACGCCGATCGCCGGCGTGACCGACCGCAACGGCCAGCCGGTGCCGATCAAGGAAGCCGGCTGCGAGCAGGCGGTGCCCGAAGGCCTGGCGAACACCCTCGCGGTCGGCATGAGCAAGGACGACCAGCCGGGCGGCACGTCGGCGGCCGCGGCCGCCGCCGCCGGGTGGAACCGCCCGATCATCGGCAAGACGGGCACGACCCAGGGCAACGTCTCGGCGACGTTCGTCGGCGGCACCCCGCAGCTCGCGGGCGCGGCGATGACGTTCAAGTTCGGCGGCGGCGGCTCGGGCGGTCTCTGTGACGCCGGCCCGGGCAACGTCCGGGTGTGCGGCAGCGGAAACATGTTCGGCGGCAAGGCCCCGGCCCGGACGTGGTTCGGCGCGATGAAGAACATCATGGACGCCAGCCAGCCGGTCGTGGACCTACCCCAGCCGGACCCGCAGTACATGGGCGGCCCCGGCCGCTAGAAATGCCTGGGCGGGGCCGGAGCGGCTTGACTTGCTCCGGCCTCGCCTATCAGCTCTGCGGCATCTTCGACAGGACCTCCGTGTTCCACCACTGGTAGAGCATGTCCAGCTGGTTGGTGTCCGCGACCTTCGTGGACAGCAGGACGCCCGCGATCAGGCTCTTCTTCTCCGTCCACACGAGCTGCGCCGGGTCGCCGAGGAAGCACGTCAAGTACTCACCCGGGATCGGGTTCGGGACTTCCGCTCGGTAGTACGTGCCCCAGATCTTCGGGTACGTCTCCGGGCGGCACGCGCCATGCGCGTCGTCGCGGGTCAGGCCCTGGGTCTTGACGATGTTCTGGAAGTACGCGTCCATCGCGGCCGCGTCGGCGAAGCGGTAGAACTTCGCTCCGGTCGGCTGGGGGAACACCACGTTGCCGATCCTGACGTCGCCGACGTTCGAATCCGTGCACTCGATCGCGGCGGCCGTGCCGGCGGGCGCGGCCGCGTCGACGCACGTGTATTGCCTGTAGACGGCCGGAAGGGCGTTGTACAGCGCCATGTCGTGCTCCTGCTTCGGTGGCGAAGATTCCGAAGTGGACGGTGGCGGCTGTGAAGACGACGGCGGCGGCGACGAGGACGAACCCGGCGGCACCGTGACCGGCACGGTCGGCGACTGGCTGCCCGTCCGCGTCGTCTTGTCCTTGCTCACGAAGTACGTGACCAGCAACGCCACCACGACGATCCCGGCGAGCGCGCTGCACAACGCGATCCACCGGCCTCGCTGGGACTTCGACGGCCGAGGCTGAGACGGCGCGGTGAGCGGGGCCGGGCCGGTCAGCGGCCGCGGGCCCGTCGGCGGGCCGGCGTACTGCCCCGTCGGCGGGCCCGGGTAGGAGCCGGTCGGTGGGCCGGCGTAAGCCGGGGCCGGCATCGGGCGCGGCGGGGTCATCGGCGCGGACATGCCGTGCTGCGCCTGCAGAGTCGGCATCGGGCGCGGCGGGGTCACCGGGCCGGGCAGGGTTTTCTGCCAGGTCTGGATCGGCGCGGGTGCCGGTGTCGCCAGCGCGGTCCGGACGGCGGCCGCGAACGCCGCCGCCGTCGGGTAGCGGTCGGCCGGGTTCTTCGCCATCCCGCGCGCCACCACGGCGTCCAGCGCGCTCGGCACGCCCGCGCGCGCCTGCGAAAGCACGGGCGGCGGCGCGGTCAGGTGCGCGCCCATCTGCGCGGCCGCACCCTCCGCTTGGAACGGACGGTGCCCGGTGAGGCACTCGAAGAACACGCACGCGAGCGCGTAGACGTCGACGAGCCCGGTGATCGGGGCGTCGCCGAAGCGTTCCGGCGCCATGTAGTCGAGCGTGCCGATCACGTTGCCGGTGCCGGTGAGCGACGTCGCCTCCCCGCTCATCGAGCGCGCGATGCCGAAGTCCACGAGGTACACGAAGTCGCCGCTCGTGACGAGCACGTTCGACGGCTTGACGTCGCGGTGCACCAGGCCGTCCACGTGGGCGGCGTCGAGCGCGCCCGCCACCTGCTCCACGATGCCGGCGGCGCGATCGGGCGTCAGCGGCCCCTCTTCGAGCAGCTCCTTCAGGTCCTTGCCCTCGACCAGCCGCATGTCGAGGTACAGCTGCCCGTCGATCTCGCCGTACGCGTGGATCGGGATCACGTGCGGCTCACGCAGCCGCGCCACGATCTGCGACTCGCGGCGGAAGCGCGCGCGGAAGGCCTCGTCCGTCACGTACGGATCGGACAACAGCTTCAACGCGACGACGCGGTCGTGCGCCGTGTCGTAGGCGCGGTGGACCTCGCCCATGCCACCGCGGCCGAGCAGGCCCTCGATCCGGTACGGCCCGAACTGCTCCATCACTCTCCCCAAGCCCCCTAAAGACCCGTCTACGGGCCGACGCAAATGCTAAGCGGCAGGTTCCCCGGAACGGGGGCGAAGTCATCCAACCGTTGAGCACGTATCCTGGAGCCCGTGAGCACGCTCAGTAACAAACCCACGTCGGGGGCGAAGGCGATCCGCCTCGCCGCGGGGACAGTGGCGCTCGGCGCCGCGACCCTCGGTTACGCCGTCGGCATCGAACGGCGCCGCTGGACCCTGCGCACCGCCGAACTCCCAGTGCTGGCGCCCGGGTCGCGGCCGTTCACCATCCTGCACGTTTCGGACCTGCACATGCTGCCGAGCCACCGGAGCAAGCAGCGCTGGGTCGCGGCCCTCAACGAGCTGAATCCGGACCTGGTCGTCAACACGGGTGACAACCTGTCGCACCACCAGGCCGTGCCTTCGGTGCTGCGCGCGCTCGGCCCGCTGCTCGAGCGGCCCGGCGTGTTCGTCTTCGGGAGCAACGACTACTACGCGCCGAAACCCAAGAACCCGGCCCGCTACCTGATGCCGAAGGGCAAGAAGAAGCGCATCCACGGCGTCCAGCTGCCGTGGCGCGACCTGCGCGCGGCGTTCGTCGAGCACGGCTGGACCGACCTGACGCACGTGCGCCGCACGATCGACGTCGGCGGGCAGCGGGTGTTCGCCGCGGGCGTCGACGACCCGCACCTGCGCCGTGACCGCTACGCCGACATCTCCGGCCCGGCCGACAGCGGCGCGGCCGTCCGGCTCGGCGTGACGCACTCGCCGGAGCCGCGGGTCCTCGACACGTTCGCCACGGACGGTTACGACCTCGTGCTGGCCGGCCACACCCACGGCGGCCAGCTGCGCCTCCCGGGTTACGGCGCGCTCGTCACCAACTGTGACCTGGATCGCAGTCGCGCCCGCGGCGCCTCGCGCTGGGGCGCGCACATGTGGTTGCACGTTTCGGCCGGCCTGGGGACGTCGCCGTGGGCGCCGGCCCGGTTCGCCTGCCCGCCGGAAGCGAGCCTGTTGACGCTGGTCCCGCGCGGGTCCGGGGCTGACGAACCGCGTAAGGCAGCCCGCCGGAAAGCCCGTGACAACGTCCGCTAGACTTCTCCACGACCCGTTAAGCAGTACCTCGGGGTGTGGCGCAGCTTGGTAGCGTGCCTCGTTCGGGTCGAGGAGGTCGTGGGTTCGAATCCCGCCACCCCGACGAGTAAGAGCCGGTGTCTTCGGACACCGGCTCTTCTGGTTTCCGGGCTTCTCACACTCTCGTCGCCGTCACTTCCACCCAGCACTGGCTGAAGTCGCCGTCGCCGCTTCTGACCCACGTCCACGCCGACCGAGCCGCGCTCGCCAGCTGGTCGCGGTCGCGCCCGTAGTCCGGGTCCGAGATCGCCGCGTCCAACCGGGACTCGACGTATCTCGCCAGGTCGCGGTACGTCATGTCCTCGCGGTAGCGGGGGCGCGAGACGATCTCGGCGAACCCCGCCGCCGCGCAGTGGTCGGCGATCTTGCGCCCGGCGAACGGGTCGCCGCCCGCCCGGCGGCGCAACAGGTAGTGGCCGCGCAGGGCGGCGTCGACGTTCGCCGTCTTCGGGCGCAGCCGCGCCTTGCTCCAGTCCGAAGTGGACAGCGCGAGCCTGCCACCCGGCTTCAGCACCCGGCGCAGCTCCCGCAGCGCTTCCAGCGGCGCGGTCAGGTGCTCGAACAGCGCGTGCGAGAACGCGACGTCCACGCTGTCGTCGTCGAACGGCAACGCGTACGCCGACGCCACCACGAAGTCCACTGTGGACCGGCCGGCCCGGCGCGCGGAGTCGCGGGCCATCGCGATCTGACCGACGTCGCGGTCGACGCCGGTGACGCGCGACCCGGCGCCCAGCCCCAGCGTGATCGAACCCGGGCCGCAGCCGAGGTCGACCACCCACATCCCCAGCCCGAACAGCGGCTGGGCGAACGTCGCGCGTTCGGCAGCCGTGCGCGCGGACATCATCGAAACCGCGTCTCGCCCGTAGCCCGGCGCGTAACCCTCCAGCACCCCGCACACAGTACGGCCAGAAGGTGGCAGGATCGAGGGGTGAGCACGCAGTCAGCCAACCAATATCCGCCCGCGGTGGTCCCGGACCGGCTGTTCGACGAGGCCGAGACCGAAGCCCGCTGGCGCGCCCGCTTCCACGCGCCGCGCATTTCCGTGCCCGACTGGGCCCGCGACGCCCCCGATCGATGCGTCTACGTGTCCAACTCCAGCGGTGTCTGGGAGGTCTACGCCTGGAACCGGGCGACCGGCGAGCACCGACGCGTCACCGATCGGCCCAACGGCACCATGCACGCCACGCCCTCGCCGGACGGCGAGTGGATCTGGTGGTTCGACGACACCGACGGCGACGAGTTCGGCTCGTGGGTGCGCGAGCCGTTCGCCGCGACCGAGGGCAGCAAGCCCGAGAAGGCGGTGCCGGACGTCCACGACGGCTACCCGGCCGGCCTCGAGATCGGCACCGGACTCATCGCGGTCGGCGTCTCGACCGACGACGGCAGCGAGCTGTTCGCCCGGATCGACGGCGAGACGCACCGCTTCTACAGCCACGCGGACGACGCCGGCATCACGTCGCTCTCGCGCGACGAGAGCCTGATCGCCATCTCCCACTCCGAGCACGGCGACTCGCGCCACCCGGCGCTGCGGATCCTCGCGACCGACGGGTTCACCACGGTCGCCGACAAGTGGGACGGCGAGGGCAAGGCCCTGTCCGCGCTCGAGTTCTCCCCGCTGCCGGGCGATCAGCGCCTGCTGGTGCTGCACGAACGGCGGGGCCGCGAGGAGCTGCTGGTCTGGGACGTCCGGGCGGACACCGAGACGGAGATCGAGCTCGACCTGCCCGGCGAGGTCGTCGCCGGCTGGTACCCGGACGCGCGCGCCCTGCTGGTCGTGCACTTCCACGAAGGCCGCAGCTCGTTGTACCGCTACGACCTCGACTCGGCCGAGCTGTCCTCTGTGGACACTCCGGCGGGCCGGATCGGCGGCGCCGGCGTGCGGCCCGACGGGACCGTCGAGTACTCCTGGTCGAGCGCGGCCGAGCCGGCCGCCGTCCGGGCCCGCACCACCGACGGCTCCGACGCGGTGCTGCTGTCACCGCCGGGCGACCGGGCGCCGGGGTCGGAACCGCTGACCGACGCGTTCGTCGAAGGCGTCGGCGGCCGGATCCACGCGCTGGTCTCGCGGCCGTCCGGGGCGCCGGAGGGCCCCCTGCCGACGGTGTTCTCGCTGCACGGCGGCCCGCACGCGGCCGACGAGGACCGCTTCTCGGCGTACCGCGCGACCTGGCTCGACGCCGGGTTCGCCGTGGTCGAGGTCAACTACCGCGGTTCGACCGGCTACGGCTCGGCCTGGCGCGACGCCATCGAGGGCCGGCCCGGGCTGACCGAGCTGGAAGACGTCGCCTCGGTGCACGACTGGGCCGTCCAAAGTGGACTCAGCGACCCGAAGAAGTGCGTCGTGAACGGCGCTTCGTGGGGCGGTTACCTCTCCCTGCTCGCGCTCGGCACGCAGCCCGCGCGCTGGGCGGCCGGCGTCGCCGGGGTGCCGGTGGCGGACTACGTCGCCGCGTACGAAGACGAGATGGAGCAGCTGCGCTCGTTCGACCGCGCGCTCTTCGGCGGTTCGCCCGACGACGTGCCCGCGGTGTACGCGGAGTGCTCGCCGATCACCTACGTCGACGCCGTCACCGCGCCGGTGCTGGTGCTGGCCGGCGACAACGACCCGCGCTGCCCGATCCGGCAGATCGAGAACTACCTCGACCGGCTCGGCGGCCGCGAGCTGCACCACGAGTTCTACCGGTACGACGCCGGCCACGGCTCGCTGGTGATCGCCGAGACGATCAAGCAGACGTCCATCGAGGTCAACTTCGCCCAGCGGGCCCTCGGCCTGCACTGACCCACACCAAGTGCTGTGAGGGGCACCTTCAGGGACAGATAAGCCCTGAAGGTGCCCTTCACGGCTTTCAGCGTTCCGAATGCAGGACGCCGCCCGTCGACCAGTGGTCCGCGCCGACCTCGATGAGCGTCACCTGGACGCCCTCGGGCTTGCCGCCGCAGGTGCGGACGAACGCGTCGGTCAGCTCCCGGACCAGGGCGCTCTTCTGGGCGGGCGTGCGGCCGGGGAACATCGAGACACTGATCATCGGCATGGCGGGGCTCTCCTGAAGCGCGGCGGGTGAGACGCCGCGAAGCTAGCAAACCGGGACGGCCGCCGCGTACTGCGGGACGAGCCGCGCCCCGAGCGTCGCCTTCATCTCGGTCATCTTCTTGCCGAACACCACCGACGACCGCCCGTGCGCGATCGCCCAGCTCACCGCCTCGCCGTAGAAGTGGAAGTACAGGTTGGGCCGCCCGCCCGCCTCGGGCCCGAGCGCGCCCCAGTGCCGCGCGATCGGGCGGTCCGGGTGGTCGAGCAAGGTGGCCACGGCGAGCAGCCGCCCGGTGCCGGTGTCGCGGTACTCGATCACCGTGACGTCGGGCTGGCGCAGCAGCTCCGTCAGGTAGCCGGTGAAGTGCGGCAGCGGCACGATCGGGACGTCGTGGTGCTTGCGTTCGTTGTGCCGCAACACTTCCGCGATGGCGACCGGGTCGGCTTCCTTGCCCGGCACGCACCGCACCTCGACGCTCGGGTCGGCGTCGAAGGTGCGGAAGATCTTGCGCAGGTTCTGCTTGCGCTTGCGGGCCAGCGAGTGCATCCAGTCGTCGCGGGAGCCGAACGCGCTGACGTCGAGCACGGCGATGTCCTCGGTCCGCCGCACCAGCCGGAACCGGCCGCCGACGGCGTCGAGCCCGGCCTCGCCGACCTGCCGGACCAGCATCCCGCGGAACCCGCGGCCGAGTTCGGCGCGGATCGCCGGGACGTACGTCTCGAGCAGCCGCGTCACGCCGCCGTCGTCGCCCGGATCCGCGAACCACCAGCCGGGCTGCGAACTCGCGCCGGGCCCGCGGACGTCGAGGCCGCCGAGCCGGCCGCGGCGCGCGGTCGCGGAGCCGAACCGGTTGCGACGGGTCCGGCCGGTGACCCAGGCGGCGCAGACGACGCCGCGGGGTTCGTCGCCGTCGCGGAGCACGGTGACCGGCTGCGGGGTCCGCGCGGCCCACGCCTGGGTCCTGAGCACCTCCCAGCTCCAGTCGGCCCGGAGCCCGGCGCGCTCGCGCAACGCCGTCCAGTACGCCGGTTCCGCGTCGTGGCGCGGGTCGAGCACGTCGGTCACCATCGGATCACCGGCCTCGGCACGACGGCCCCGGCCATCGGGGCCGGGGAGAACCCCAGCGACGTCTTGAGGTCGGTGACCCCGCGGCCCAGGGACAGGAACTTCCGGCGGTGCTCGATCATGTGCCCCACCCCGCGCGCGACGACGTCGAAGTAGAGGTGCTTGGGCCGGCCCTCGGCGGGTGGCAGGGCGGCCCAGTGCTGGTGCAGCGGCATCACCGGGTGATCGAGCAGGTCGGTGAAGGCGAGCAGCCGGCCGTCGGCGTCGTGGTAGGTCGTCGTGACGACGTCCGGGCGCCGGATCAGCTCGTCCAGGTACTCGCCGGTGACCGGGCCGCGCTGGTCGAACTTCACCGGGCCCTTGGCCGCGCGGTGCGCGTGCAGCATCGCGGCCAGCTCGGTGCCGTCGAGGTCGTCGCGGGCGGTGCCGGCGCGGACGGTCAGCCCGGGGTCGGCGGCGATCTTGCGGATCTGGCCGCGCAGGCTCGACCGGCGGTTGCGGCTGAGCGTCGCGAGCCAGCCGTCGAGGTCGGTGAACGTGTTCTCCAGCACCAGCGTCGGCTGGATCTCGCGGACGAGCCGGCCCCGGCCGGACACCAGCCCGGTGGCGTCCGGCGCGACCGCGCGGTAGACCACGCCGAGGCAGCCCGGCCCGGCGAACCGGCAGACCGCCCGCTCGAACCGGCGCAGGATCTCGCGCCGGCCGGCCGGGTCGACGTCTTCGGCGAACAGCCACGCCGGATAGCTGCTCAGCCAGGCGTGCTGGACCTCCAGCCAGCGCGGCCCCCACCGGGCGGCCCCGCCGACCGGGCCCGGGTGGGTCGCGGAACCCGGGCGGCACAGCATGGCGAGGACGGCGGCGACGATCGCGCCGCCGTCGGTGACCACGGTCAGCAGGTACGGGCTGCGCGAGTGCCGCGACTCCGTGCACAGCAGGCTGTAGTCCCAGGTCAACGGCGCCTGCTGGGCGTGCAGGAACGCGGCCCAGCCGGCGGGCTCGGGATCGGTGCGCGGGTCGAGCACCCGGACGGCGAAGGTCATCGGCCCAGCACCGGACGCGGCACGGCGACCGACCACAACGAGCGCGTGCCGAAGCCGAGCGCGGTCTTTTCGTCGAGCATCGCCCGGCCCGCGGTCAGTTCGGGCCGGCCTTCGGCGATCATGTGCGCCACGCAACGGGCGTAACAGTCGACATAGAGCCCCTTCCGGCCGCCGGCCGCGCTCGGCCGCGCCGCCCAGTGGTGCACCGCGCAACCCGCGGGATGGTCGATCATGGTGGCGAAGCCGAGCAGGCGACCTGCTTCATCGCGGTAGGTCCGGGTCAGGACGTCCGAACGGCGGACCAGCGTGTCGAGGTAACCGGGCGCGACCGGGCTGCGGGTGTCCATGTGCAGCCCGCCGATCCGCGACCGCTGCCCGCCCGCCCACGCGCGTTCGTCCTGCCGGGCGCGGTGGGCGTTGAGCAGCACGGCCAGCTCGTGCGGGTCGACGTCGGTGCGGCCGAACGCCGCTTCGGTGTCGACGTCCTGGTGGAGGTACCGCCGGACTTCGGGAGCCAGCCCGCGCTCCCATTCGTCCACTGTGGAATAGGTGTTGCGCAGCACGGCGGCCGGGTCGATCTCGCGGGCCGCGCGGCCCCGGCCCGCCAGCGCGGGCACCAGTTCCGGGTTCATCGCCCGGTAGATCACGCCGAGCAGCCCGGACCCGACGTACTCCCGCAGCGCGCGTTCGAACGCCCCGACGGCGGCCCGCTCGTCGACGCCCTCGTCGAAGACGCACGCGGGGTAGCCGCTCAGCAGCGGGAGGTAGACCTCGGCCCAGCGCGGCCGCAGCCGGCCGCCCGAAAGCGGCCCGAACTCCCGGGACCGCCAGCCCCGGCACACCATCACCGACAGCGCGCCGACGACCCGCTCACCTTCGCGGACGACGGCGAGCACCGGTGGGTTCTTCGCCAACCACGCCTCGCGGCGCAGTAGTTCGTAGTCCCACACGGGCGGCAGGCACCGGGCGCGGAACGCCGCCCAGCCGTCGGGTTGCGGGTCGACGCGGGGGTCGACGACGTCCACTTGCGACACTCTGGTCACCGTCGCGGTCATCGGCCCAGCACCGGCCTCGGCACCGCCGCGGCGAAGAGCGCGCGCGGCCGGAACCCCAATTCCTGTTTCAGTTCGACCATGCCCCGGCCCGCCGAAAGTTCTTTCGCCCCGCGCCGCGCCATGAATCGGACAGCACGGACATACGCGTCGAAATACAAACCCGCGCCCCGGCCGCGCTCGTCCAGCGGCAAGGCCGCCCAGTGCTGCAGGCTGGGGCTGTCCGGGTGGTCGAGCATGGTGTTCACGGCCAGCAGCCGGCCGTCGGCGTCGCGGTAGGTCAGCGTGTGGACGTCCGGGCGCCGGACGTAGCGGTGCAGGAACCCGGCCGACGGCATCGTGCGCGTGTCCAGCGGGAGCTTCCCGTACCGCTCGCGGTGCACCTTGATCAGCGACGCGACCTCGACGCCGTCGACGTCGTCCCGGCCGGGGCCGCCGCGCACCACCAGCGCCGGATCCTCGGCGATCCGCCGGCCGCGGCGCCGCAGGCTCGACCGGCGGCCGGACGGGAGCGTCGCGAGCCAGTCGTCTTCGGTGGTGAAGCGGTTTTCCAGCACGGTCGTCGGGTCGGTCGGCTTGACCAGCCGGGCCCGGCCGCCGACGCCGGCGGCGAACTCCTCGCCGATCGCGCGGTAGACCACACCCAGCAGCCCGGGGCCCAGGTGCCGCCGCAGCTGCCGTTCGAACTCGCGCACCAGCGGCTGCCGGGCGGCGGCCGGGAGCGCCGGCGCGAACACGATGCCCGGGAAGCCGCTCAGCCACGGCTGGTAGACCTCGGCCCAGCACGGGCGCGGCGAACGACGTCCCGGCGCGGGCGCGAACCGCGAGGACCACGGCAGGCGGCAGACCAGAACCGACATCCCGGCGACGACTTCGTCCCCCTCGACGGCGGCGGCCACCAGCTGCGGGTTGCGTGCGCCCCAGGCCTCGAGACCCATCAAGCCGTAGTCCCACACCGGGTGCAGCCGTGCGGTCCGGGAGAAGTCCGCCCAGCCCGCGGGCGCCGGGTCCGTGCGGGGATCGTGGAACACGAACCTCATGCGACGACGACCGGGGTGCCGTGGCGCGGGCAGGACTCGATCCGGCCGGGCACCCCGCCGGCCGGGATGACGTCCACGAACCGCGGGGACTCCTGGCGCAGCAAGGTGAAGGCGAGCCCGCCGGCCGTCGGCCGGGCGTGGACGTGCGGCCAGTCGAGGTGCCACCGGCCGCAGCCGGCCAGTGCGCCGAGGTAGCCGAGCGCCGGGTCGTGCAGCACGCCGTACGGGCCGGCGTCCAGCGAGTCGAGTTCACGGTGCGGCACCGCTTCGACACGGTGCGCGCTGTTTTCGGGCAGTGCGGCGGTGAACGTCGTGATCGCCTTGTCGTCGCCGACGGCGAGCACGCGGTGACCGCGCGCCAGCACCGCCGTCAGCTCGCGGAGCACGGACGCGCTCGGCGCGTCGGGATCGGCGACGCAGCCACGAACGTCTTTCGGCAGGTCGGAAGGCGGGCGGAGATCGTCTTGTCCCAAAAGGACGATCAAGCTACCGGGTGTGGGCCGCCGAGCCGTCCGCAGCACCCGGCCGAGGCCGCGCGAAGGGTCGGTCCGCTGCGCGCCCCCGGCGAGCGGGACCAGGTCTACGAGCTTGTGCACGGCTTCCGCGAGCGGCGCCGCGCCGCCGTTCGTCCCGGTGCGACCCGGTACCAGCACTGGATCTTCACGGCCGTCGAGCGCCCAGCGCTCGCGGTAGAACGGCACCGTGGCGAACGCCGAGCGCACCGCCCGCGCGTAGGCAGCACGCCACACAACACCAGCCCCCGGACTCCACATGGCCGGGGAGTCTGCGCCATCGCGGGCCGTAGTGGAAGGACTTCGTCCGCAGGACACCCCGAATGCCGGATGGGTTAATACTTTGGTCTGGGTCTGAACGGAGGAATTCGCAGTAAAGCTGTCCCCAAACGGCGATCGGTCTGCTTATAACTCCGCAACGCCGCGCATCGACAAGCGGTCTGAGCAGATCCAACTGGGGTATTCATGAACACCATTCGCACTGTCGGTGATCGGACGGACACGAATCCGGCATCACCTGCCCGGCGTTGCAGATGACCAGGGCATTCCCTGGTCCGGCGACATGCGGACTCACCGTAGTCATTCCGTGCTTCAACGAAGTCGACAACGTCGGACCGTCCTATCGGGAAATAACCAACGAGCTGTCCGACTATTCACTCGAACTGTTTTACATCGATGACGGGAGCACCGACGGAACGCTCGGCGAGATCCGCACACTCGCCGCGGCCGACCCCCGGGTGCGGTATGTGTCCTTCAGTCGCAATTTCGGTTTCGAAGCCGCTTTCTCGGCCGGCTACCGGTACGCGTCCCAACCCTGGGTGCTGCACATCGACGCCGACCAGCAGTTCCCCGCCGCCGAGTCGCACAAGCTCATCGCGGCGGCCGAACAGGGGTACGACGCGGTCTTCGGCGTCCGCACGAACCGGCAGGACCCGCGGCTGCGGCGCTGGGGCACCGCCGCGTTCCACTTCATCGGCGCCCGCCTGCTGCGCATCGAGATCCCGCCGGGCGCCACGGCGTTCCGGCTGGTCCGGGCCGAGCTGGCACGGAAGATCGTGGACCTGCGGCTCGGCACGCCGTACTTCCTGGCCACGGTCCCGCGGCTGACGAGCCGCTACACCTGTGTCCAGGTGGCGCACCGGGCCCGCGAGCGCGGCGAGTCCAAAGTGGGCATGAGCTTCCTGTCGTCGCACGCCATCGAGCTGTTCGTCGGGTTCACCCGACGGCTGACCACCGCGGCCTCGGCGACCGCGTTGTTCGCCGCCGGCTTCGGGGTGCTGGCCGCCGCGGCGGCGGCGTCCGGCCTGCTCGGCGCGAGTGCCACGGCCGTGACGCTCTTCATGCTGCTCACCGTGCTGCTGCTGGTGCTTTCGCTGACCGTGCGCTACCTCGTCGTGGTCGGCGCGGGGCAGCCGAAGCCGCGGCAGTTCTACATCCGGGAGGCGAACGTCGTGGTCGACGTCGAGGACCGGCTCTTCACGACCGAGGACCCCGAGGGGCCCCGGCGGATCGATGTGCAACTGGGGAAAGGCATTTCAGCGTGACAAGTTCCGAGAGAGGCTCCGCGAGAACCCTGGTGATCCTGGGCGGCGCGGACGGTGCGGTCAGCACCTACGAACGGGCCCGCGAGCTGGGCTTCCGCACGATCTGCGTCGACGTCCGGCCCGGCGCGCCGGGGGTCGCGTTCGCGGACGAGTTCCTGCAGGTCAGCGTGCGGGCGCCGGAGCAGATCGCGGCCGCGCTCGACGGCCGGCCCGACATCGCCGGGGTGCTCTGCCCGGCGAGCGACGTCGGCCTGCCGACGCTCGCGTGGCTCACCCGGCACTGGGGCCTGCCGGATCCCCTGCCCGAGTACGCGGTCCAGGCGTCGACGGACAAGTCCGTCTTCCGTGCGCTCTGTGACCACTTGGGACTCCCGGGTTACCGCAGTGTCGCCGGCCGCCCGGGCCCGGAGCTGGTCAACGCCGCCCAGCAGCTGCGGTTCCCGACGCTGGTCAAACCGGTCGACTCGTCCGGCAGCCGCGGGGTCGTCTCCTGCTCCGGCCCCGGCCGGCTGACCAGGGCGTTCACCGAGTCGCTCGCGTTCTCGCCGTCCGGCCGCCTGGTCGTCGAGGAGCACCTCGACGGCACGCACTACACGATCGAAGCACTGGTCGTGGACGGCCGGATCGTCTTCCACGCCGTCACCGAACGCACGCTCACGCCGCCGCCGTTCTTCGTGACGTCGTCGCACCTGCTGCCCGGCGAACTGCCCGCGGACGCCGAGCTGCGGCTGATCGAGGCGCTCGACCTGATCTGCGCCGAGCTCGGCTACCGGACCGGGCCGCTCACGCTGGACGCCGTCCTGGGCCGCGACGGGCAGCTCTACCTCATCGAGATGGGCGCGCGGATGGGCGGAAACGGCCTCGCGGAAGCGATCCAGCACTGTTACGGCGCCGACCTGATCGCCGCCGGGATCGCGGCGGCCACCGGTGACGCGGTGGAGCTGGACCTGCACGCGGCGAAGCCGACGCTGGTGCACATCCTCGCGTCCGACCGCGGTGGTCATCTGTCCCGGGTGGACGGTGTCGAGGACGTCTGCGCGATGCCCGGCGTGGTCGGGCTGCACCTGTTCGCCGACGAAGGGTCCTACGTCAAGCCGTACGAGCAGGCCGGCTACAAGCTGGGCTACGTCGTGCTCACCGCCCGGTCCGTGCCCGAGGTGCTCGCCGCGGAGAACGAGGTGCGCGGCACGCTGAAGTTCCTGCTCCACGAGCAGGACATGGCGGTACCCCTGCCGTGACGGGGTTGTCCCCCGCCGCCCCGCCGGTCGTGGCCCCGCCACGGCCGGCGGTGGTGCTGCGCCTGCTCGCCGGCCGCGGGGTGTTCCGGTTGTCGGTCCAGCTGATGGGGCTGGTCCTGCTCACCGCGTGGGGCGCGCACGACTACGGGCGCTTCACGAACGCGCTCGGCCTGATGACGTGGCTCAACTTCGTGCCGGCCGCGGCGGAGAAGTCCGCGCTCAAGGCGTTGCCCCGGCTGCGCCTGACCCGGGACGCGGTCGCCGCGCTCGCGGTCCGGATCGCCGCCGTGCCGGTGCTGGTGGTGCTGGCCGCCATGGTCGTCGCGCTCGTCGTCGCGCCGAAATCGGACGCGGCGCTGTACCTGACGGCGGCCGCGTGGTCGATCGCCGGCGGGCTGCTGATGACCGTGTCCGGTCTGCACCGGCTGCGCGACAAGTCCACTTTGGACGCGCTCGCGTTCGCCGCGGGCTCGGTCGTCGTCGGGATCGTCACGTGCGTGACCTGGGCGGTGCGGTGGTCCCCCGAGACGCACCTCGCGCTGCTGCTCGCCGGGCTCGTCGTGATCCTCGGCGCTTCGGTGGCCCTGCTGCCGAGGCCGTGGCTGCGCGGCGGCGGCGTGCCCGGGCACCGGCTCCTGCCGGCGTACGGGCGCAGCACGGTCCTGCTCGGCCTGACCGAACTGCTCGACGTGATCTCGACGTCGGTCGTGTTCGGCGTGCTGGCGCTGTCCGGGCGGACGACCGACAGCGGCCCGTTCTACCTGGCGCTGCTGGTGTCGAGCGCGTTCTGCTCGCTGCTGTTCTACCAGCTGAAACTGCACCAGCCGACGGCGTCACGGCGGATGCGCGGCACGGGCGCGGTGGCCGGCCGGGCCCGCGCGTCGGAGCTGCTGAAGCTGGTCGAACGGGCCGGGATCGGCTTCGCCGTGCTGCTCGGGGCGGGTCTCGCCGTGCCGTCGACGCGCGCGTTGCTCATGACCGAGGACAGCTACGTCGTGCTCGGGCTGCTCGTGCTCGTCGAGACGGCGCTGTACGCGACCGGGCTCTACGCGAGCTTCCTCATCGAAAACACCAACAGCAAGGTGCTGACCCTGACCTCGGGCACCGCCGTAGTAGCGCTCGCCGCCCTCAGTGTGGGAGCCGCGCTGCTCGTGCCCCCGCTCGGGCCGGTCGGCGGGTTCGCCGCCCTCGTCCTCGCGCTCGCGGTCAAGGCGGCCGTCCTGCGGCGCCTGCTCCACCGCCGTCACTCGTTCTGAACTGGGAGAATCATGTACGTACTGGGCATCAGCAGGGTCCACGACTCGGCGGCGGCACTCGTGCGCGACGGCGAGATCATCGCCTTCGCCGAGGAGGAACGCTTCACCCGCAAGAAGCACGACGGCGGTTTCCCCGCCGAGGCCATCAAGTTCTGCCTGGAGCGCGCCGGGATCACGCTGGCCGACGTCGACCACGTCGCCTACTACTGGCAGCGCTGGAAGGAAGGCATCCACGCGGCCAAGGTGTTCGCGCGCTACTTCCCCGGCACGCTGGACGTCTTCCGCAACGCAGGCGGCGACGAAGGCGGCCGCTCGTCGGGCATGGTCGACACCTTCAAGACCGGCGGCGGGTCGGGCCACGACGACTACCACGTCGGCGGCGCGGTCCTGGCCCACATCAAGCGGTCCTACACGCTGGAGCAGGACGTCAAGGACGCCACCGGGTGGACCGGCCCGACGAAGTTCAAGACGCACCTCGTCGACCACCACCGCGCGCACGCGGCCAGCGGCTACTTCATCTCGCCGTGGGACGAGTCGGCCGTGCTCACCTTCGACGGCATCGGCAGCGACGGCACGGCGACCTACCTCGCGCACGGCCGCGGCAACAAGATCGTCGACCTGCGGCGCATCAAGTTCCCGCACTCGCTCGGCGCGATGTACGCCGGCGTCACCGGTTACCTCGGCTTCTACCCGACCCGCGACGAGGGCAAGATCATGGGCCTCGCGCCGCTGGGCGAGGACACCTACGTCGACGCGTTCAAGCAGCTCATCCACCTCGACGACGACGGCGGCTTCGAGCTGGACCTGAGCTGGTTCGCCCACCACCGCACCGGCAAGCACGTGATGGCCGAGAAGTTCTCCCGCACCTTCGGCCCCGCTCGGCCGAAAACTCGGGTCACGGCCGCGAATCCCGTTCCCCAGCACTACTGCGACATCGCGTACGCCCTGCAGGTGACGCTGGAGGAAGCCGGCCTGCACCTGGCCCGGTGGCTCCAGCGCGAGACCGGCTCGAAGCGGCTGTGCGTCGCCGGCGGCGTCGCGCTCAACAGCGTCATGAACGGCCGGATCCTGCTGGAGACGCCGTTCGAGGACTTCTTCGCCCAGCCCGCGGCGGCCGACGACGGCTGCGCGCTCGGCGCGGCGCTGGAGGTCTCGGTCGGCAAGTACGGCAAGCCGCGCCCGCGCGACGGTTACACCTACACCGGCCCGGACTACACCGAGGCCGAGATGGAGGTGGCGCTGCAGGACGCCGGCGTCGAGTACACCCACGTCGACGACATCGCCGCGCACACCGCCGCGAAGATCGCCGACGGCCGGATCGTCGGCTGGGTGCAGGGCCGGATGGAGTGCGGGCCGCGGGCGCTGGGCAACCGCTCGCTCGTCGCCGACCCGCGCGACCCGGAGTCGAAGACCCGGATGAACGAGAAGGTCAAGCACCGCGAGGCGTTCCGGCCGTTCGCGCCGTCGTGCCTGGCCGAGCGCGCGGGCGAGTACTTCGTCAGCGACTACCCGTCGCCGGTGATGCTGCTGGTGTTCGACGTCCTGCCCGACAAGCGCGCCGAGGTCCCGGCGATCACGCACGTCGACGGGACCGCGCGGGTGCAGACGGTCAGCGAGGCGGACAATCCGCTGTACTACCGGATGATCAGCGAGTTCGAAAAACTGACCGGCGTGCCGATGGTCGTCAACACGTCGTTCAACGACAACAACGAGCCGATCGTGGCGAGCCCGGCCGACGCCATCGCCTGCTACCTGAAGACCGACGTCGACGCGCTGGCCCTCGGCCCGTTCTGGGTCGAGAAGCCGCGGCTGGAGGAAGACACCGAATGACGATCTCCGCACCCGCCCCGGTCACCCCTGATCAGGGGTGGGTCGGCGCGTTGTACCGGCGACGGCGGTGGCTGTGGCTGGTGGCCGCCGTCCCGGCCGTGGTCACGACGCTGCTGATCATGGTGATCCTGCCGCCGGACCAGACGCTGGACAACGTCGGCGACTGGGCGTTCAAGCTGTGCCCGTTCCTGTTCGCGGTGCTCACGGTCTCGCTGTTCCCGCGCACGAAGCTGGGCCCGGCGCTGATCGTGTTCGCGGTATTCGTCTACATGTCCTATTTGGACACCGAACTGGTGATGCGGGTCCAGGCGTTCGCCCGCGACGCGGCTGCGAACGACGACGCGTTCCAGCCCGTCTACCAGTTCGAGCTGTTCGTGACGACGTTCATCGTGCTGTTCGCGCTGCTGGCCTACCGCCTCGGCGGCGGCCGGACGGCGAACGTGCTCAAGGCCGGCGTCGCGTCGATCCTGGTGGTCATCTCGGGCGTCAACGACCTGACGTTCTGGGCGCTCAACGACGTCTGGGCGGCGGGCACGAAGCCGACCGAGCTGAAGTGGGCGTCGCACATGATCGTGTTCCTCGGCGGGCCGCCGAGCGTGCCCGCCGCAGTGGCGTTCATGGCCGTGCACCTGGTGCTGGCCGCGATCGTCGTCGCGTTGCCGGTGGGGCGGTGGGTGAACCGGGCGCTCAGAGTCCCCGCTTCACCGACTGAAGCTTCGTGATCGCGGCCGGGTCGCCCTGGAAGTCCAGGTTCACGGCGTCCCGGCCGAACACGAACAGCAGCAGGTCGACCGGGTCCCCGACCACCGTCACGGGGTCGGGCCCGGTCTTGACCGCGGCCTCGCGGCCGTCGGCGGTCCGGAGGGTGACGCCGACCGGCGACTTGCGGAGGTTGAGCTTCGCGGCGCCCTTCGCCGAGCGCCACGCGGTGGCGTCCCGGGTGGGGTCGGCCGGGCGCGGCTTCCAGTCCGGCTGCGCGCGGCGGACGTCCTCGTGGTGGACGAGGAACTCGGCGCCGTTGGTCAGCTCGTCGAGCGGGCCGATCGCGGTGGGCCAGAACTTCGACGGCCCCTGGCGCACCTGGTCGACGAGGCTCGCCCACGGCTTCGCGGCGTAGCGGTCTTGGACCTTCTTCGTGTACCCGGCGAACGCGGGCACCGCGATGCCCGGCGCGGCGTCGATCCGGTGCTCGCGCACGACGAGGTGCGCGGCGAGATCCCGCGTCGTCCAGCCTTCGCACAAAGTCGGCGCGTCGGGCCCGAGGTCCTCGAAGAGCGAGCTCAACGCCTGGCGTTCGTCAGCAGCGACACCCATGTGTGTGACGCTACTCGCCGGTACCCGGGTCGGCGACGGGAAGAGACCGCGAGCACGTGTCGTTGATCGGGATGTGAGCCGACTCTTCAGCCCGATCACCGTCCGCGGCCTGACGCTGCCGAACCGCGCGTGGGTGTCCCCGATGTGCCAGTACTCCGCGACCGACGGCCTGCCAGGCGACTGGCACCTCGTCCACCTGGGCCAGTTCGCCACCGGCGGCGCCGGCCTGGTGCTGACCGAAGCGACGGCTGTCACCCCCGAGGGCCGGATCAGCCCGCAGGACACCGGCATCTGGAGCGAGGCGCACGCCGACGCGTGGCGCCGGGTCGTCGGCTTCGTGCACGCCCAGGGCACGTCGATCGGCATGCAGCTGGCCCACGCCGGCCGCAAGGGATCGACGAAGCGCCCGTGGGACGGCTCGGGCAGCGTCGCCGCTTCGGACGGCGGCTGGCAGAGCGTCGGCGCCGACGACCGGCCGTTCGGCTCGTACGACCCCGCGCGGCCGCTTTCGACGGACGAGGTGAGCGCCCTGCCGGCGGCGTTCGCCGCGGGCGCCCGCCGTGCGCTGGACGCCGGGTTCGACCTGCTGGAGCTGCACTTCGCGCACGGCTACCTGGTGCACCAGTTCCTGTCCCCGCTGTCCAACTCGCGCACGGACCGCTACGGCGGCGACTTCGAGGGCCGCACCCGGCTGGCGCTGGAGATCACCGACGCGGTGCGCGCCGAAGTGGGCTCATCGGTGCCGCTGTTCGCGCGCTTGTCGTCGTCGGACTGGACCGAGGGCGGCTGGACGATCGAGGACTCGGTGCGTCTCACGAAGCTGCTGGCCGAGCACGGCGTCGACCTGGTCGACGCGTCCTCGGGCGGCAACACCCCGAACCCGGACATCCCGGTCGGACCGGGCTACCAGGTCCCGTTCGCCGCCCGGATCCGCACCGAAACGGGCCTGCCGACGGGCGCGGTGGGCATGATCACGGACCCGGAGCAGGCGGAGGAAATCGTGGCGTCGGGCTCGGCGGACGCGGTGTTCCTGGCCCGCGCCCTGCTGCGCGACCCGCACTGGCCGCTGCGCGCGGCGAACGTCCTGGGCGCCGACGTGCCGTGGCCGAACCAGTACGCCCGGGCCAAGTCCTGGCACTGACCCGCAACCCACGGGCTCGAGCCCGTCTCCCACGTGACTGGACTCGTATCCCACGTGATCGAGGCCGGAACCCACGTGTCTTGACCCGTATCCCACGTGATTGGGGACGGAACTCGCGAATTCCGGCTTCAATCACGCGAGTTCCGGGCCCAGTCACGTGACTTCCGGGTCCAGACACGCGGGTTCCGGCTCTGATCACGTGGGTTCCGGGGCCGTGGCGGGACTGACTTTTGCCGCGAAAGGTCGGTTACGGTCTCTTTCGTACCCGGACCGACCGTTCGCGCACGCGGCTGCCGGCGGATGGCGCTACCGTCGGTTTCATGGTTCTGCACCAGGGAAAAACCGACCTTCCGGACCGCGTCGGCGGCACGAATCCGATGTACGCCGGAACGAACCCGGCGCTCGCGGCGGGCTTCGTCATGCCACACGACAAGCTGCTCGACACGCCCGTGCCACCGGACACGGCGCTGCAGCTCGTGCGCGACGAGCTGATGCTCGACGGCAACGCGCGGCTGAACCTCGCCACGTTCGTCACGACGTGGATGGAGCCGCAAGCGCGTGAGCTGATGGCCGAGTGCGTCGACAAGAACATGATCGACAAGGACGAGTACCCGCAGACCGCCGAGCTGGAGCGGCGCTGCGTGAACATCCTCGCCGACCTGTGGCACGCCCCGGACCTCGCCGACATCATGGGCTGCTCGACGACCGGGTCGTCCGAGGCCTGCATGCTCGCCGGGATGGCGTTGAAGCGGCGCTGGTCCAAGCTGGGCCGCACCGGGAAGCCGAACCTGGTGATGGGCGTGAACGTCCAGGTGTGCTGGGAGAAGTTCTGCGAGTACTGGGAGGTCGAGCCGCGGCTGGTGCCGATGGAGGGCGACCGGTACCACCTCTCCGCCGAGGAGGCGGTGGCGCGCTGCGACGAGAACACGATCGGCGTGGTGGCGATCCTCGGCTCGACGTTCGACGGCAGCTACGAGCCGGTGGCGGAGATCTCGGCGGCGCTCGACGCGCTGCAGGAGCGCGCGGGCTGGGACATCCCGGTGCACGTCGACGGCGCGTCGGGCGCGATGATCGCGCCGTTCCTCGACCCCGAGCTGGAGTGGGACTTCCGGCTGCCGCGGGTCGCGTCGATCAACACGTCCGGCCACAAGTACGGGCTGGTGTACCCGGGTGTGGGCTGGGTGATCTGGCGGAACAAGGAGGCGCTGCCGTCGGAGCTGGTGTTCAACGTGAACTACCTGGGCGGCGACATGCCGACGTTCGCGCTGAACTTCTCCCGCCCGGGCGCGGAGGTCGCGGCCCAGTACTACACGTTCGTGCGACTCGGCCGCGAGGGATTCCGCGCGGTGCAACAGGCATCACGTGACGTGGCGACCCACTTGTCGGCCGGTATCGCCGACCTCGGCCCGTTCGAGCTGCTGACCCGCGGCGACCAGCTGCCGGTGTTCGCGGTCACCACCCGTCCGGACGTGAACTTCGACGTCTTCGACGTGTCCCGCCGGCTGCGCGAGCGCGGCTGGCTGGTGCCGGCGTACACATTCCCGGACAACCGCACGGACCTGGCGGTGCTCCGGATCGTGGTCCGCAACGGCTTCACGCACGACCTGGCGGACCTGCTGCTGGCCGACCTGGCCCGGGTGGTCCCGGAGCTGGAGAAGGAAGGAGGCCGCCCCAAGGACCCGGCCAAGGCGACGGCGTTCCACCACTGAGCGCGCGAACGGCCGGCCCGCAGTCGAGTCGGTGAGCCACGCGACCGGGTCGCGGGTCGAGCGCAAACGTGGCGACCGCAGCCGGGTCGAGCGCAAGCGTGGCGACCGCTGCGGTGGTCCACGCGACCGGGTCGCGGCTCAGGCCACAACCCGCCGCGGTGTTCGGCGGGGAGCCGCGACCGTTCGGCGCCGAGTTGCTCAACCGGTGCGGTCCTTACGCCGGCGGCCACGCTGCGGGCGACCGGTTGCGGTGGCCACGCGACGGCGCTCCACCACTGAGCGCGCGAACGGCCGGCTCCCGGAGGAACCGGCCGTTCGCGAGACGGGGTCAGGCCTGCTGGGCCTGCCACATCCAGTGCGCCTCTTCGAGAGCGCGGGTGATCTCGATCAGCAGGTCCTGCGTCACGAGGTCGCTCTTGTCGGTCTCGTCGATGCGCTTGCGCAGCCGCTCGATGAGGGCCGAGAGGATGTCGACGATCGCACCGACGGTCGACTCGACCGACTGCCAGTTGTCCGGGTAGTCGGGCACGCCGGAGCTCTCGACGACGGTCTTCGCCTTGCCGTTCGGCGAGACGCCGATGGCGTTCGCCCGCTCGGCGACCTGGTCGACGTACTCGCGCGCGGTGGTCACGAGCTCGTCGAGCTGCAGGTGCGCGCTGCGGAAGTTCGCGCCGACGACGTTCCAGTGCGCCTGCTTGGCGATGAGGGAGAGGTCGACCAGGTCCACCAGCGTCGCCTGGAGGGCGTTGCCGGTGATCTCCTTGTCGGCCTCGGCCAGCGGGCTCTTGATCGGGGACTTGGCCATGCTTGATCCTTTCCTGGAAGCCGGAGCGGGATCAGACGGTCGCGGAGAGCGCGACCTCGATGTTCCCGCGGGTGGCGTTGGAGTAGGGGCAGACCTGGTGGGCCTGCTCGACCAGCCGGTCGGCCTGGGCCTGCTCGACACCCGGCAGCGACACCTTCAGCGCGACGCCGAGACCGAACCCGACGTCCTGCTTGAGCACGCTGACCTCGGCCGTGACGGTCGTGTCGTGCAGCGGCACCTTGGCCTGACGCGCGACCAGCTGCAGCGCGCTGTGGAAGCACGCCGAGTAGCCGGCGGCGAAGAGCTGTTCGGGGTTCGTCTTGTCCCCGCCCGGGCCACCCATCTCCTTCGGGATGGCCAACGACTCGTCGATGACGCCGTCGGACGAGGTGACCTCGCCGTTGCGGCCGTCTCCGCGTGCCGTCGCCACCGCGGTGTAGATCGCCTGACCCATGCTTCGCCTGCCTTCTTTCGGGGACGCTCCGCGTCGAGCGTCTCACTGGGTACAACATCCCGCACCCGCGGAACAGTGCCCCTACATGGCAGGCATCACGTGCTTCGGTTACCCGGCACCGGCCGGGCGAAACGCTCAGGAGTGGCGCGACACCGCGAACTCGGCGACCTGACGGCCGATCAGCCGCAGCGTGCGGCTGCTCTTCTCGTCGGACGCGCCGCCGCCGTCGTCGAACTTGGTCTCGGCCGAATTGATCGAACCGCCCAGCGGCGTGGCCCAGCCGCGCAGCGCGTGCGTGATCGTGCGCAGCTGCTCGAGCGTGGTGACCGCGGCCTGCCAGCCGTACGCGACGGCGGCGAGGCCGACAGCGCGGCCGTCGAGGTAGGGGCGGGCGTCGTCGCGGAGGTCCTCGACGTAGTCCAAGGCGTTCTTGACCAGACCGGACAGCGCGCCGTGGTAGCCCGGCGAGACGACGATCAGGCCGTCGGCGTGGCGGACGGCGTCGACGAGCTGCTCCGCGCGTTCGTCGCGCGCCGGCTCGCCCGCGTCGTAGAAGGGCAGCACCAGGTCCGGGCCGGAGAGCAGCCGCGTCCGGACGCCGACTTCCGCCGCGGCGGCGAGCGCGATCTGCAACGCGCGTTCGGACTGCGAGCCCTCGCGCAGAGAGCCGCCGATCCCGAGCACATTGACCGTCTTGGCTGAAGTCACGCTTTCCAGGCTAACCCCTCCACTTATGTGGAGGACCAGACTTTGGGACGGAGGTCCCGGTCACAGCCGGTGCCCCACTGGACCAGTTATCTACTGACAAGTAACGTCTGGGCGGCACCGATGCACAGGAGGCAACGATGGCGATCCCGCTCCCGGTCCGCGTCCAGGCCGCCGCGTCCCAGCTCGTGTTCTGGCTACCCGAGCCGGTCCGGCGGGCGGTGGCCGGGCGCCCGGTGCACCTCGACGGCCAGGACCTCGCCCTCGACGCCCAGCTGCTGCTGCGGCTGCAGAAGCTCTCCGGCGCGGAGCTGGTCCAAGGCTCGGTCGACAGCTCCCGCGCCCTGCTCGACGTCGGCCGGCACCTGGTGAGCGGCAAGTCGATCGAGCCCGTCTCGGTGCGCGAACTCTCCGTGCCGACCCCGGACGGCGATCTCCCGGCGACGCTCTACACGCCGGTCGGGCTGCCGGAGAAGTCGCCGCTGCTGGTGTTCTTCCACGGCGGCGGCTGGGTGATCGGCACCCGCGCCAGCCACGACAACGCCGTCCGCTTCCTGGCCAAGCACGCCGGGGTGCGGGTGCTGTCGATCGAGTACCGGCTGGCCCCGGAGTTCCCGTTCCCGGCGGCCGCCGACGACGCGCTGGCCGCGTTCGACTTCGCGCACGCCAAGGCGGGCGACCTCGGCGCCGACCCGGCCCGCATCGCGGTCGGCGGCGACAGCGCGGGCGGCAACCTCGCCGCGGTGACGGCCCAGCAGGCCGTCAAGCGCGGCGGCCCGGCGCCGGCGTTCCAGCTGCTGATCTACCCGGCCACCGACTTCGCGCAGCGCTACCGCTCGCAGGACCTGTTCGCCGAGAACCTGTTCCTGACCGACGTGCACATGAAGTGGTTCGAGGGCCACTACGTGCCGAAGGGCAGCGACCTGACCGACCCGCGCCTCTCCCCGCTGCGCGCCGACGACCTGAGCGGCCTCCCGCCGGCCCTGGTCGTGACGGCGGGCTTCGACCCGCTGCGCGACGAAGGCGAGGCGTACGCGAAGAAGCTCGCCGACGCCGGGGTCGAGGTGGCGTTGCGCCGGCACGAGGACCTGATCCACGGGTTCATCAACTTCACGGGCGTGGGCACGAGGTTCCGCGAAGCCCTCGCCGAGACGGCGGGAGCGTTGCGCCAGGGTCTGTCCATTCGCGACTGACGTGGGACCGGATCAGTCCACTGAGGACTGACCGGCGCCCCGGGAAACGACCCGGAGCCCGGCGCGGAGGAATGTCCGCCGCCGGGCTCCGGGTCCCCCTGTTTCTCCGATAGCTCAGCCCGCGGGCAGTGGCGGTACCGGCAACGGCAGCGGCGGCACCGGGAGCCCGCCGAGCAGGCCGCCGAGGATGCCCGTTACCGCGCCCAGCAGCGCCTTCACCAGGTCACTGACGATCTTCAGCGGTCCCGGCAGGTCCGGCAGCGAAGGGATCGGCAGCGGCAACGGCGGCAGCTGGCGCGCCTTGGCCGTCGGGTCGGTCAGCAGCCGGACGGACTCGTCCGCGCGGCCCTTGGCCAGCCCGGCGAGCTGCTGGGTGTCGGTCTGGATCGTGTAGCGCTTTCCGGCGGCGATGTCCGACATCACCGGGCTCATCTGCCCCAGGTCGGACCGGGTCGCGCCGACGTTGCCCGCGTAAGCCACCTTGGTCAGGTCGTCACGCATCTGCAGAACCTGTGCGGCGAGGGCCTGGGTGCTGGAGGAACCCTTGCCCCCGTCCGGGCTCGCCGCGGCGACACCGGCCGTCGCGACTGCCAGCAGACTGCCGGCGGCTACCAGGGCGATGGACCGCCCGAACTTGCCTTTCATACCTTTTACCTCCTGGCCTCGGGAGACCTGACGGGTTAAAGCGATACCCGCCGTATCGGAGATAAGCCACCCTCTCACCGGTTGGTGACGTTTTCCAACCCTTACGTGCCGGATGCGGAAACGGCGAACTCGCCCGCAATTGATTAACGCCGAAACCTTGCCAATACCCCTGAAGATCATCCGAACCGATCCCGTTTGTCACCAGGGGTCACGACCGTCCACTATGGAACAGTTCGGCCACTCGTTCGAGCGTAACCGGTGATCTATTGGCTTCATCACTCCGTAGGACCGCGTGTCGCGACTGCTCCAGAAGGGCGCCCCCCACGCTCGCACCGCCACCCACAAAGGTGCGCCGAAAACGCCGTTCCCCGTGGTGGGAGCACGAACCGGAAAATGCTTCAGAGCGGGAGGCCCGCCTCCAGATGTGCGAAGGCCTCGTCGAGCGAGTTCAGGAGCAGGTCCGGGTCGCCGCCGGCGGTGTAGAACGCCGCGAGCACGACGCCGACCACGGCGCCCGCCCAGTTGCGCACCTCGAAGTCGGTCGCGGACCGGCCGGCGCGGCGGGCCGCGAGGTCGGCGAGCAGGTCGATGCCGGCGCCGTACTGCTCCAGCATCGGGGCGCGCAGCTCCGGCTCGTTGAACACCAGCAGCTGCCGCTCGCGCTCGTCCTGCCAGGCGTCTTCCGGGAGCGCCTCGTAGACGTCGCGCAACGTCGCCCGCAGCGCGCCGATCAAGCTCAGCTCGGGCGGCTGGGCCAGCGCGGCCTCGACCATCATCGGGTCGAGGGCGTCGTAGAGGACCGTCGCCTCCTTCGTCGGGAAGTACCGGAAGAAGGTGCTCGGCGAGATCTCCGCCGCGGCCGCGATCTGGTCGACCGTCGTGGCCGTGTAGCCCTGTTCCCGGAACAGCCGCAACGCGTGCCGCTGGATCGCGGCCCGCGTCTTGGCCTTCTTGCGCTCTCGCAACCCCGTGGGCTCAGCCGGCGACGACGTCATGCTCCGATTCTCGCGGCTCGGTCCCGGCGGCCGCGCGTCCGGGCAGGAAGATCGCCGCCAGCAGCGCACCGGCTACGCCGAGCCCGGCGCAGACCCACAGCGTCGCGGCCATGCCGTCGGCGAACGCGGCCCGCGCGGAATCGGCCAGCGCGGGCAGGTGCAGCTTCTCCGCGACGGCGACCGCGGCGGATGCGCTCCCGCGGACCGCGCCGGCCACCGGCGCGGGCAGCCCCGCGACGGCGACGCCGTCGCGGTAGACGCCATTGAGGACCGTGCCGAGCACCGCGACGCCGATGGTGCCGCCGACCTGGCGCAGTACCTGGATCAACGCCGAACCCGCGCCCGAGCGGCCCTCGGTCAGCGCGCCCATCGCCATCGACATCAGCGGCGGCAGGGTGCACCCGGTGCCGAGGCCGATCACGCTCTCCCAGCCGAGAGTCAGGCCGTACCCGGCCGCGGCCGGCGCCGTCGCACCCCAGCCCAGACCCGCCGCGAGCAGCACGAACCCGCCGGCGACGACCACGCGGACGCCGGACGCCGCGACCAGCCGCTCGGCGATCTTCGCCGAGACCAGCATCCCGCCGATCGGCGGCAGCAGCCGCACCCCGGTCTGCAGCGCGTCGGCGCCCTGCACCGCCTGGAACAGCTGCGGCAGCACGAACAGCAGGCCCATCAACGCGAACGACGCGACGGTCGCGAGCACCGCGCCCCAGACGAACCGCGGCTCCCGGAACAGCGCGAGGTCGGCGAGCGGCGCGGCCACCCGCGTCTGCTCCCGGACGAACACCGCGAGCAGCACGGCGCCGAGCCCGATCAGCCCGTACGTCACCGGGTTGGCCCAGCCATGCTCGCCCGCGTGGACGAAGCCGTAGGTGAGCGCGACGAGCCCGGCCGCCGACAGCGCGATGCCGACGTAGTCGATCCCGCCATGGCCGGAGCCGCGGGTGAACGGCACCAGGAACAGCACCGCGACCAGGCCGACGACCGTCAGCGGGACGTTGATCAGGAACACCGAACCCCAGGCGAAGTGGTCGAGCAGCCAGCCACCGAGCAGCGGGCCGAGCGGGATGCCGACGAACGTCGCCAGCACCCACGTCGTCAGCGCCCGCGCCCGCTCCTCCGGCGGGAAGAGGATGTTCAGCAGCGAGAGCGACAGCGGGATCAGGAACGCGGCGCCCACGCCGAGCAGGACCCGGGCGGCGATCAGTTCGCCGGGCGAACCGGCGAAAGCGCACCACAGCGACGCCGGCCCGAACACCGCGAGCGCGCCGAGCAGCAGCTTCTTCGGGCCGAACCGGTCGCCCAGCAGACCTGCCGGCAGCAGCAGCGCGGCCAGCGCCAGCGTGTAGGCGTTGCCGAACCACTGCAGCTGCGTGGTCGTGGCGCCGAGGTCGACGGCCAGGGTCGGCACGGCGACGTTCAGCACGGTCAGGTCCAGGCCGACGGTCAGCAGGCTCACCGCGAGCGCCCCGAGCGCCCACCACCTGCGCGGATACAGCTGATTCATAGTGACCCCCACTTGGTAGTGACTACCAAATGAGAGTAGCTCTCACAATGTCCGGGCGCCAGGTCCGGGAAATAAGTTGCACGCGCGTACCACCTTGGGTTCTCATCGAGGCGTGCCTCTGCAGCCCTACCGCCGGGTGCTCTCCGTCCCCCGCGTCCCCTCGACGATGGCCATGATGTTCCTGGCCCGGCTGCCGATGACCATGAACGGCGTCCTGCTGACGCTGTACGTCGTCACCGGGCTCGGCCGCGGCTACGGCGCCGCCGGGCTGGTCGGCGCCGGCGTCACGCTCGGGATGGCCCTCGGGGCGCCGCTGCTCGGCCGCGCCTTCGACAAGTACGGGCTGCGCCCGATCGTCGCCGTCTGCGGCACCGGCACCACGGCGTTCTGGATCCTCGCGCCGCACCTGCCGTTCGAAGCGCTCGCCGCGGTCGCCGTCCCGGCCGGGATGCTCTCGGTGCCCGCGGGCTCGCTGGCCCGGCAGGTGCTGGCCACGCTCGTCCCGGTCGAGGAGCGCCGGGCGGCGTACTCGCTCGACACCATCTCGATCGAGGCGACGTTCATGATCGGCCCCGCGGCCGGGATCGCGGCGATCACCGCGTTCTCACCGACGTGGACGCTCAGCGCGCTCGGCGTGCTGTTCGGCGGCACGGCGTTCCTGATCTGGCTGGTGAACCCGCCGATCCGCGACGCCGCCGACCTGGGGGTGACCGCAGCCCGGCCGCCGCTGCGCAGCTGGCTGACCGGCAGGCTGGTGGGCACGCTGATGGTCGCCGCGGGCGCGTTGTTCGTGCTCGTCGGCACCGAGCTGGCGACGCTCGCGACCCTGCGCGCGCACGGCGACATCGGCGTGACCGGGCTGGTGATCGCGGTGATGTGCGCCGCGTCGATCACCGGCGGCATCGTGCACGGCTCGGTGAAGCGGTCGCTGCCCCAGGGCGTGCTGATGCTGCTGCTCGCGCTGCTGGTGGTGCCCGTGGGGCTCGCCGAACAGCCGTGGTGGCTGCTGACGCTCGTGCTGATCCCGACGAACCTGGTCTGCGCGCCGACGCTGGCCGCGACCACCGAGACGGTCAGCCGGCTCGCGCCACCGCGGGTGCGCGGCGAGGCGATGGGGCTGATGGACGGGTTCACCCGGCTCGGCCTCGCGGCGGGCAGCCCGGTGGTCGGCTTCGCGATCGACCACTCGAGCCCGGCCTGGGGCTTCGCCGCGGCCGGCATCGGCGGGCTGGTGATCGCGTCGGCGGGCCTGTTCGGGGTGCGACGCCGGCCTCGCACCCCCGACCCGGCGCCGGTACCCGCGCTCGCCGAGACCCGCTGACGCCGTCGTGAGTGGTAATGCGGGTTCTAACCCGCATTACCACTCACGACCGGTCAGCTGCAGGCGGTGCGCAGCGCGTCGAGCTTGCCGACGTTGCGCTTGGCCCACCGGGCCACGACGCCGGCGTCCTCGATGTGTTCCTTCTGCACCTCGACGTAGGAGTCGGCCATGCCGAGGAGCGCGTTCTTGACGTCCTGGTCGGCGACGTTCCCGGCCAGTGCGCGCAGCCGCTGCGCCTTGTCCGCGGCCCGTTCCTTGAGCCGCTGCGGGTCGACGAGCGGATTCAGGTCCGCCAGCCCGAGCGCCTCGGCGCAGGCGCCGACCTTGTCCGCGGTCCTGCTGCCCTGGTCGACCGCGTCGCTGACCTGATCGCACCCGCTCAGCAGCAGTGCGGCCCCGGCCAGCAACGCGGCCGTCCTCCCCCAACTGGTCATATCACCCAAGGTACCGCTCAGCCCTTGACGCAGACCACCTGCTTGAGGTGGGCGACGACCTCGACCAGGTCGGTCTGGGCCTTGATGACCGAGTCGATGTCCTTGTACGCCGCCGGGATCTCGTCGACGACGCCCGAGTCCTTGCGGCATTCGACGCCCGCCGTCTGCGCCGCCAGGTCGTCCGCGGTGTAGAGCTTCTTCGCCTTGGTCCGCGACATCCGGCGGCCGGCACCGTGCGACGCCGACTGGAACGACGACTCGTTGCCGAGCCCGCGCACGATGTACGAACCGGTCCCCATGCTGCCCGGGATGATCCCCAGGTCACCCGAGCCGGCGCGGATCGCGCCCTTGCGGGTGACGAGCAGCTCGACGCCGTCGTAGGTCTCTTCGGCGACGTAGTTGTGGTGGCACGAGATCGCGTCGTCGAAGGTCGTGCCCGGCACGACGTCCGCCAGCGCCAGCTTCACGAGCGCGACCATCGTGGCGCGGTTGCGCGCCGCGTAGTCCTGCGCCCAGAACAGGTCGCGCCGGTAGGCCTGCATCTCCGGGGTGCCCGCGACGAACACCGCGAGGTCCCGGTCGGGCAGGTCGGCGTTGTGCGGCAGCTTCCGCGCGACGGCCATGTGCCGCTCCGCGAGCTCCTTGCCGATGTTGCGCGAACCCGAGTGCAGCATCAGCCAGACGCGGCCTTCGTCGGCGCCGCCCTGCTCGAGGCAGACCTCGATGAAGTGGTTGCCGCCACCGAGGCTCCCGATCTGCCGCGCGGCCCGGTCGTGCAGCTCCTGGACGCCGGTGTGCAGCTCGCCGAAGCCCTTCCAGAACGCGTCCCAGCCGCCGACGCCGTGCACCTTCGCCGGGTTCACCGGCGTCTTGTGCAGCCCGAACCCGACCGGCACGGTGTTCTCGATGCGCCGGCGCAGCTTCCCGAGGTCGTCGGGCAGGTCCGCGGCGGTCAGCGACGTCCGCACGGCACTCATCCCGCACCCGATGTCCACGCCGACCGCGGCCGGCGAAACGGCGTCACGCATCGCGATGACGCTGCCGACGGTCGCCCCCTTGCCGTAGTGCACGTCGGGCATCACGGCGACCCCGTGCACCCACGGCAGGTTCGCGACGTTGTGCAGCTGCCGCATGGCCTGCTCTTCGACGGACGCGGGATCGGCCCACATCCGGATCGGCACGCGGGCACCGTCGACTGCCGTGTACATGATTTCCTCCCCTGGAAATGGTTACGGGACTTAGAATCCCCCCTGACAGGGAATCGGACAAGGCGATTTCCGATCGTCCACTGTGGAGGAGAACGGACATGGGCCTGCTACCCGGCCCCGCGGCCGCTGCCCGGGGGATGGTTCCGGACGCCGGGCTCAGCGCCGAGCCGCACTTCGACGAGCCCGGTCTCGCCGCCGCCGTCTCCGCCGCCCTCGCCGGTGACTGGCACCCCGCGGCCACCCTCGTCGCCGCCCTGAACGGTGACTGGGACCGGCGCACCGCCGTCGTCGACGCCCTCGCCAAGACGGCCACCACCGAACGCCAATGGCTGCGGGACTGGCTCGCCGAGCGGGAAGACGATCCCGACGCCGTTGTCGTGCAGGCGCAGACCTTCGTCGCCCTGGCCTGGCAGCGGCGGGGCAGCGCCGCCGCCAGGCACACCAGTCGTCAGCAGTTCGCGCCGTTCGTGCAGCTGCTGGAGCACGCCGAAGCCGCCGCTTGGCGGGCGGCCGAACTCGCTGAGGCGGATCCGACGCCGTGGGCGACCCTCGTCTCCGTCGCCACCGGGCTCAACGTCCGCTACCAGCCCTTCGACGGGATCTGGTCCGGCCTCCTCGTCCGCGCGCCCGCGCACCGGCCCGGGCACGAGCGCGCCCTGCGCTACTGGTGCCCGAAATGGCACGGCACCGAAGAGCGGCTGCTCGACTTCGCGACCGGTGCCGCGGCCATGGCGCCGTCGTTGACGCCGTTGCCCTTGCGAGCCGCGTTCGAAATGGCCATGGAGGGCAACCCGATCTGGCGTAGCCGGTACGTCCAGGAGGCTCTCGAAACGGCCATGCCCTGGTTGGACGGCGAAGGCGCCGAGCACCCCGCTACCCGGGAAGACCGCGGCTACGCGATCTACGCACTGCACCACAACGGCCGCCACGACGAAGCCGTCGCCCAGTTCCGGCGGCTCGGCGGGCACGCCGACGGCTACGTCTGGAACTTCGACACCGACGTCAAGCGATCCGCGAACCCCGTGAAGCAGTTCGCCACCCTGCGCGCGCGAGCCTGCCGGAACGCGACCCGAGACGCGTGAAGGCCCCCTCGACGACCGAGGGGGCCTTCGACGTCGGACCTACTGCTGCGCGATCAGCTCCGCGATCTGCACCGCGTTCAGCGCCGCGCCCTTGCGCAGGTTGTCGTTCGCGATGAACAACGCGAGCCCGCGGCCGCCCCCGACGCCCTGGTCGACGCGGATGCGGCCGACGTAGCTCGGGTCGTTGCCCGCCGCCTGCAGCGGGGTCGGGATGTCGGACAGCTCGACGCCCGGCGCGTGGGCCAGCAGCTGCGTCGCGCGCTCGACCGTCAGCGGCTGCGCGAACTCCGCGTTGACCGAGATCGAGTGCCCCGAGAACACCGGGACCCGCACGCAGGTGCAGGACACGCCCAGCCCCGGGATGCTCAGGATCTTGCGGCTCTCGTTGCGGAACTTCTTCTCCTCGTCCGTCTCGAGCTCACCGTCGTCCACAATGGACCCCGCCATCGGCAGGACGTTGAACGCGATCGGGCGGACGTACTTGTTCGGCGCGGGGAAGGCGATCGCCGCGCCGTCGTGCGTCAGCAGCGCCGCGTGCTCGGCGCCGGCCTTCACCTGACCGGCCAGCTCGTCGACGCCGGCCAGCCCGCTGCCCGACACCGCCTGGTAGGTCGACGCGACCAGCCGGACCAGGCCGGCCTCGTCGTGCAGCGGCTTGAGCACCGGCATCGCGGCCATGGTCGTGCAGTTGGGGTTCGCGATGATCCCCTTCCGCGCTTCCTTGATGGCCTCGGGGTTGACCTCGCTGACGACCAGCGGCACGTCCGGGTCCATCCGGAACGCCGAGGAGTTGTCGATCACCGTGACGCCGGCGTCGGCGAACCGCGGCGCCTGCGCCTTCGACGTCGAGCCACCCGCGGAGAACAGCGCGATGTCCAACCCGGACGGGTCCGCCGTGGACGCGTCTTCGATCGTGATTTCGCTGTCGCGCCAAGGGAGTTTCGACCCCGCCGAGCGCGCCGAAGCGAAGTACCGGAGCTCGGCGATCGGGAACTCCCGCTCCGCCAGCAGCTTGCGCATCACCGCGCCGACCTGGCCGGTCGCGCCGACCACCCCGACCCGCAGCCCGTCGGCCATCAGCGACCACTCCCCGCGTAGACCACGGCTTCTTCGTCGCCACCGAGCTCGAACGCGGCGTGGATCGCGCGCACGGCGTCGTCGAGCTGGGCGTCCCGGATCAGCACCGAGATGCGGATCTCCGAGGTGTTGATGATCTCGATGTTGACGCCGGAGGAGGCCAGCGCCTCGCAGAACGTCGCCGTGACACCCGGGTGCGACCGCATCCCGGCGCCGACCAGCGAGACCTTGCCGACGTGGTCGTCGTAGAGCACGGACTCGAAGCCGATCTCGGCCTTGACCTTCTCCAGCTCCTTGACGGCCTTGGCGCCGTTGGCCTTCGACAGCGTGAAGGTGATGTCGGTGCGGCCGGAGACGGTGCTCGACACGTTCTGCAGCACCATGTCGATGTCGATCTCGGCGTCGGCGATCACCCGGAAGATCCGGGCCGCCGCACCGGCGTGGTCCGGCACCCCGGTGACCGTGATCTTGGCCTCGGAGCGGTCGTGCGCGACACCGGTGATCAGCGCTTGTTCCACGGGGATCTCCTCGATAGAACCGGTCACCGTGGTGCCCGGCTTGTCACTGTAGGAAGAACGGACTCGGATCGGGACGCCGTAGCGGCGCGCGTACTCGACCGACCGCAGGTGCAGGATCTTCGACCCGCTGGCGGCCAGCTCCAGCATCTCCTCGTAGGGGATGACGTCGAGCTTCTTCGCGTCCGGCACGATGCGCGGGTCCGCGGAGTACACACCGTCCACATCGGAGTAGATCTCGCAGACGTCGGCGTTCAGCGCGGCGGCCAGCGCGACGGCGGTGGTGTCCGAACCGCCGCGGCCCAGCGTGGTGATGTCCTTGGTGTCCTGCGCGACGCCCTGGAACCCCGCCACCAGCGCGACGTAACCCTGCTCGAGGGCCTCGGTGACCCGGCTCGGGGTGACGTCGATGATGCGCGCGTTGCCGTGCACGGACGTCGTGACGACGCCGGCCTGCGAGCCGGTGAACGACCACGCCTCGGCCCCCTGGGCCGCGATGGCCATGGCGACCAGCGAGTTCGAGATGCGCTCACCCGCGGTGAGCAGCATGTCCATCTCCCGCTCCGGCGGCGCCGGGTTGACCTGCTGCGCCAGGTCGAGCAGCTCGTCGGTGGTGTCACCCATCGCCGAGCAGACCACGACGACGTCGTTGCCGGCCTTCTTGGTGGCGACGATCCGTTCCGCGACGCGCTTGATCCGGTCGGCACTTTCCAGCGACGATCCGCCGTACTTCTGGACCACGAGGGCCACGCCCGAACCTCCTCGACGGGCCGGGTCTGCTCCCTGGTGGGCACCGGAGAGCCCCCGCGTCCCATAGTTGAGAAGGAGCCTACCGGGGGTTCAGCGGCCTGCCACACCATCGAGTGGTGCCGGCCACCGGTCCGGGGCAGCGCGGAAGTAAATCTTCCGTAACACCAAGGAAATGCGCGGAGCCCTTCCTTCCGAGTGATGCAGCGCACTCCTCGGTACCTCCATCCATGCCCCCGCCACCGCCCTCAGCGGAGGCGCTTCGCGCCGCTGTAGCTTTTCGATCGTGCGCAAACCAGCTGTGACGAGCATCCCGATCGCCTCCCTGATGGCCGAGCGCTGGAGCCCGCGGGCCTACGACGCGTCTGCTGTTGTCACCCCGGACCAGCTGCGAGCCCTCCTGGAGGCGGCCCGCTGGGCACCGTCGTTCGGCAACACCCAGCCGGCGCGGTACCTGGTGGGCGTCCGCGGCACCCCGGCGTTCGACGCGATCCTGGCGACGCTCAACTCGGGCAACCAGGCGTGGGCCCGGCGGGCGAGCCTCCTGCTGATCGGCGTCATGGTGACGACGAACGCGAAGGGCGACGTCCCCTACACGGAGTACGGGCTCGGGCTGGCTTCGGAGAACCTCGTGCTGCAGGCGGTGGAGCTGGGGCTGATCGCCCACCAGATGGCGGGCTTCTCGGCGGAGGCGGTCCAGTCGACGTTCTCGCTGCCCGCGGACGCGGTACCGAAGGTGGCGATCGCGGTCGGTTCGCCCGCGCACCCGGACGTCCTGGAGGAGGACTGGCGGATCGAGCGCGAGCGGGCGGACCGGGTCCGGATCCCGCTGGAGGAGTTCGCGTTCACCGAAAAGTGGGGCAACCCGGCGCTCTAGGCGCCGCTCTGACAGGCGCCGAATTTCAAGACTTGAGCCCGAACCTTGAAGTTCGAGGCCGAGACTGCAAGAACCCTTAGATGTCGCCGACAGAACGAAAGCTTCATGCGCTAAACTTTAAAAGTGCAGGTAGAGACGTTCAGCAAGTCACCCGTCGGCCGGCTGGAGCCGATCAGCGGCGTGGACGGCCGGACCAAACAGGCCTACAACCACTTCGCCTTCGTACCCGCTCCGCTCCCGACTGTAGTCGACCTGTCGCCCGGCACCTACAAGTTCATCAGCGAGGCCGATCGCGCGCTGGGCGTACTGGACGCCCTGACCGACCGGCTACCCAACCCCGACCTCCTGGTACGACCGTCACTGACCCGGGAAGCCGTCAGCACCTCGGCGCTCGAAGGAACCTTCGCCCCCTACGCCGATGTGCTGGAAGCTCAGTACACCGAAAGTCACCATCCGACGGCAGAGGTGCAGGAGGTGCAGAACTACGTCCAAGCGGCTTTCGCCGGCCTCGACCTCATCAAGAAACTGCCGATCTGCCTGCAAGTGGTGTCGAGGCTTCAACAGATACTGGTGACGGGGACACGCGGCGACGCCTACGACGCCGGCCGGCTCCGAGAGCGACTCGTCTGCATCGGAGACCGGGGCCGAGGAATCGAACGGTCAAGGTTCGTCCCACCACCCAATGGCGACGTGCTGCGCGACGGCGTGAGCGACTGGGAAAAGTGGATAAACGCCGATCAGGAGATGCCGGTACTGGTGAAAGTGGCCCTTGGCCACTACCAGTTCGAAACACTGCATCCGTTCAGCGACGGAAACGGCCGGATCGGCCGGCTGATCATCACCCTGCAGCTCATCGAAGAGCACGTGTTGAAACACCCCGTGCTGAACCTGTCCCCCTGGCTGGAACCCCGTCGTGACGACTACATCGACCACCTGCTCACCGTGAGCAGGACGGGGAACTTCGACCCGTGGGTCCGGTTCTTCGCCGAAGCCGTGAAAGCACGCGCTCTGGCGGCCGCGGAAACCATCCGGAGCCTGATGGCGTTCTCCCAGGAAGTCATCGAAACGATGAAGGACGCGGGCGCGCGCGGCAGCGTCCACGACCTGGCGGTGACCATCATCGGATACCCGATGATGACCATTCCGAAGGTGCAGGCCGACCTCGGCGTGTCCTATCCGACCGCCGCCAGTGCGATCAGGAAACTGGAGGAAGCCGGGTTCCTCCGCGAGGTCACCGGGGGGAACTACGGGCGCCGGTACATCTGCGACCGGGTGTACGACGAACTCGCCGAGAGCTAGGCCGGCTCAGGAAGCGCCGCCCGCCCGGCGGATCACCTTCGCCAGGATTCCCGAGACCACGAGCCAGAAGACCGCCGCGATGCCGAAGTTCACCAGAACCCGCAGCTTGGCGTCGGTGGGTGTGAACAGGTCGCTGAAGCCCAGCGCCAAGCCGTCCGCCCAGGAGTGGACGAACGAGACGATGCCGTTGTCCGGGTTGGCCGAGCCGACCGTGAAGATCACGTGGATCACCAGGATCGCGGCGAAGACCAAGCCCACCCAACGGACGATCGACGCCACCGCGTTGGCCACCTTGCCCCCGGCGCGGCGCCAGTCGACGGGTGCCCGGCGGGCGACGCGCGTCTCCGTGTCCTCCGAAGACGCCGACGACTCTGCGTGTTCAGCCATGCCCGCAGTTTCGCACGGCACTGGGCCGATTGCTACCCGCTGGTAACTCGGATGGCGGATGAGAAGTAACGGTTGGATCGCGACCTCACTTCCCCCCGGCCTGGCTCGATGGTTATGGTGGGGGCGTGGCGCGTGCTCTCCTGCTTCGCTGCCGCGACGGGGCCTGACCGGACCGGCTCCCCGTCGCGGGGCTTCGTGGTGCCGGTCGTCCGCACCCGTTTTTCAGGAGAACCCTTTCCATGAGTTCGCGCATCCGCAAGCCTTCTCGCACCGCGCCCGCTGATCAGCCCGCCTGGAACACCCAGCGCGGCACGTCCATGCCGGTGCACCGCTACCGCCCCTGGTACGACCTGATCGAGAACATCGACGTCCCCGACCGCACCTGGCCGGACAAGCGCATCGACCGCGCGCCGCTGTGGTGCGCCGTCGACCTGCGGGACGGCAACCAGGCCCTGATCGACCCGATGTCGCCCGCGCGCAAGCGCAAGTTCTTCGACCTGCTCGTACGCATGGGCTACAAGGAGATCGAGGTCGGCTTCCCGGCCGCGTCGCAGACCGACTTCGACTTCGTCCGCGAGATCATCGAAGAGGGCGCCATCCCGGACGACGTCAGCATCCAGGTGCTGACCCAGTGCCGCCACGAGCTGATCGAGCGGACGTTCCAGTCCCTCGAAGGCGCGCCGCGCGCGATCGTCCACATCTACAACTCGACGTCGATCCTGCAGCGCCGCGTGGTCTTCCGCGAGGAGCGCGAAGGCATCAAGAAGATCGCGACGCAGGCCGCGGAACTGGTCGTCGAGCTGGCCGCGAAGCAGCCGGACACCGACTTTCGGTTCCAGTACTCGCCGGAGTCCTACACCGGCACCGAGCTGTCGTACGCGCTCGAGGTCTGCAACGCCGTCACCGAGATCTGGCAGCCGACGCCGGAGAAGCCGGTGATCCTGAACCTGCCGGCGACCGTCGAGATGGCCACGCCGAACGTCTACGCCGACTCGATCGAGTGGATGAGCCGGAACCTGGCGCGCCGCGACTCGGTGATCCTGTCGCTGCACCCGCACAACGACCGCGGCACCGGCATCGCCGCCGCCGAGCTGGGCTACCAGGCCGGCGCGGACCGGATCGAGGGCTGCCTGTTCGGCAACGGCGAGCGCACCGGCAACGTCGACCTGGTCGCGCTGGGCATGAACCTCTACAGCCAGGGCATCGACCCGCAGATCGACTTCTCGGACATGGACGAGATCAAGCGGACGGTCGAGTACTGCAACCAGCTGCCGGTGCCCGAACGCTCGCCGTGGGGCGGCGACCTGGTGTTCACCGCGTTTTCGGGCTCGCACCAGGACGCGATCAACAAGGGCCTCGACGCGCTGAAGGACGCCGCCGGCAAGCAGGGCGTGCCGGTCGACGAGTACCCGTGGGAGGTCCCGTACCTGCCGATCGACCCGAAGGACGTCGGCCGCACGTACGAGGCCGTGATCCGGGTGAACTCGCAGTCCGGCAAGGGCGGCGTCGCCTACATCATGAAGGCCGAGCACCAGCTCGACCTGCCGCGGCGCCTGCAGATCGAGTTCTCGAAGGTCATCCAGCGCTACACCGACACCGAGGGCGGCGAGGTCGACCCGACCACGATGTACAACGCCTTCTCGGCCGAGTACCTGGAGCTGAAGACGCCGCTGGAGCTGGTGCGCCAGCACGTCCGCGACAACGGCGACGGCGAGTACGACATCACCGCGACGGTGCGCGTCGAAGGCGACGAGCACGAGGTCACCGGCCGCGGCAACGGGCCGATCGCGGCGTTCTTCGACGCGCTCTCGACGGTGGGCTTCGACCTGCGCCTGCTGGACTACTCCGAGCACACGCTCTCGCCGGGCGACGACGCGCGCGCCGCGTCGTACATCGAGTGCGCGATCTCGGACCGGGTGTTCTGGGGCATCGGGATCGACCCGTCGATCGTCACGGCGTCGCTGCGCGCCGTCGTCTCGGCGGTGAACCGCGCCAACCGGTGAAGGCCGAGCGGCTGGTCGCGCTGCTGTTCACGCTGCAACGGCGGCGCAGCGCGACCGCCGCTGAACTCGCCGAGGAGCTGGGCGTCTCCGAACGCACCATGCACCGCGACCTGACGGCGTTGCGCGACGCCGGCGTTCCACTGTGGACGGAGCCGGGCCGGCACGGCGGCTTCCGCCTCGTCGACGGCTGGCGCGCGGGCCTCGACGGCCTGACCGCGCGGGAAGCCGTCGCGCTGTTCGCCCTCGGCGTGCCGGAGGCGCTGGCCGGGCTCGGGCTCGACACCGCGGGCAGCGCGGCGCGGGCCAAGGTGTCGGCGGGGATGCCGCCGGAGCTGCACGAGCAGGCCGCGCTCGTCGCGGGCCGCTTCCACCTGGACGCGCCGGGCTGGTTCGGCGCCGCGGACTCCTCACCCGAACTGGCGACGGTCGCCCGCGCGGTCTGGGCGCAGCGGCGGATCGCGATCAGCTACCGGCGCCGCGACAAGGTCGCCGATCGGGTGCTCGAACCGCTGGGCCTCGTGCTCAAGGCAGGCGTCTGGTACCTGGTCGCCGGCGTGCCGGACGACGACGCGCGCCGCACCTACCGCGTTTCCCGGATCCTGACAGCCGCCGAGCTGGAAGCGCGCTTCGAGCGGCCACCGGACTTCGACCTCGCGGGCTGGTGGCGCGCGGCATCGGCGACGTTCGAGCAGGTAGACCGCCCATTGCGCATCACCGCCCGCCTGAACCAGACAGCGGTGCGCGGCCTGCGACGCGTGTTCGGCGCCGAAGACCTGGCCCACACGGTGGTATCGCTGGGCGAGCCGACAGCCGACGGCTGGGCCGACGCCGAACTCGCCCTGGAAAGCGCCGAGATCGGTCTCGGCCAGCTGGTCGCACTGAGCCCCGGCGTGGAAGTCGTGGCACCGCCGGAGATCCGGGCCGCGCTCGCGGCGATCGGCACCGAGGTCGCGGCCCGCAACAGCGGTTAGTCCACAGGCCCCGGCGATTGTGGACAACTTGCTGCCCCGACGGGCTTGCGACCGGTTTCGCCGAGGGCCACCGATAGACTGGACAAGGGCACGCCCCCCTGAGGTGGGTGGGGGCTGCCATCGCGAGGCTGTGGCGGCAGGGGCTGCGAACAGCGGGAACTACGGCCGACGGGGCTGCGGGCGCCGCGGCCAGCGCGAGCCCCGCCAGCAGGGCCTGCGACTGGCGGGACCATGCTCAGCGCACCACCGCTCGGCCGCGCCTCGATCAGCGGTAGCCCGTCGTATCCGCCTCCTTGCCCGCGTCGGCCACCTCGACCATGTAGCGCCACGCGTCCGGGCGGCTGCCGTCGATGTCGTCGACTTCGTACTCCCGTGCCAGCTGGCCGCTGCTCACCGTCTGCCCGGACCACCGGTGCCGTTCCGGGTCCGCGGCCAGCGCCACCAGTGTGCGGCCGCAGAACGTCGAGGACTCCGAGATCGCGAAGTGCGGCGTCTTCTCCAGCGCGTCGCGCCAGTTCTGCTCGGTGACGCCGTAGATGTCCAGCATCGCCTCCGAGCGCAGGTAGCCCGGCGTGAACGCGACCGCGGTGCACTCGTGCGCCGACAGCTCCGCCGCTTCACCCTTTGCCAGCAGGTGCGCCGACGCCTTCGCGACGTAGAACGGCAGCGACGTGCCCTCGCGGTAGTTCGCGTTGTACTCCGCCGTGCCGTCGGTCATTTCGACGACCAGGCCGCCCGGGCGGCGGATCAGCAGCGGCAGCAGGTGGTGGCCGGTGATCAGGTGCGCGTCGATGCCGAGGCGGATCATGCGCAGGCCGGCGTCGAGGTCGTGCTCCCAGACCGGCTTGCCCCAGCCGAGGTGCTGATCGCCGCCCCAGATGCCGTCGACCAGGATGTCGAGGCCGCCGTGCGCCGCGTCGACCCGCTTCGCCAGCGCCGCGACCTCCGCCGGCTCAAGGTGGTCGACGCGGACGGCCTCGGCCCGGCCGCCCGCCTTCTCGATCAGCTCGACGGTCTCCTCGATGGTCTCCGGACGGTCCACTTCGGACTTCGTGGTGCCGCTGCTGCGGCCGGTCACGTAGACGAAGGCGCCCGCGCGGCCCAGCTCGACCGCGATCGCCCGGCTCGCGCCGCGGGTGCCGCCGGCGACCAGCGCGACCTTTCCGGACAGGGTGTTCGATTCGGTGCTCATGACCTCACGATCACCCCGAACCATGACAACTCCTGACATGGTTCGCCCAATCTGTGGAAGAGCTGTCGGCTTCCTGTGAGTCCCCCTTGATCGGGATTCATCCGGGCCGCGCGGGCGGTTAATGGAGGTGTGGACGCGACTACGGCAGGACTGCTGGTGCTGTTCGTCGTCTCGCTGGTGCCGCTGCTGCCCACCGAGGTGACACTCCTCGGCATGGGCGTCGCGGCGGCGCAGGGCGGGACGTCGCTGGCGCTGGTGATCGCCGTGGCCACGGCCGGGTGCCTGGCCTCCGACCAGGCGCTCTACGCCCTCGGCCGGTTCGGTGGCCGGGCGGCGCTGGAGCGGTTGAGCCGGCGGAAGAAGATCGCCGCCGGCATCGGCTGGCTCGACGGCCGCCTGCAGCGCCACCCGCGGCCGGTGCTGGTGGTGGCCCGCTGGCTGCCGTCGGGCGGGACGGTCGGCGCCCTCCTCGCCGGCTCCCGCCGGTGGCCCATGGCGGAGTTCTTCACCGCGTCGGCCGTCGGCGTCACGCTCTGGACGTCCTACGTCGCCTTCCTCGGCTACGCGGGCGGCCAGATCATCACCGAACCTGGGATCAGCATGCTGCTCTCCCTCGGCGTCGCCTTGGTCCTGGGTTCGGTGATCACCTACAGCGTGAAGCGCGGCGCTAGAGCGATTTGACGGCCTCGAGAATCTGCGCCGGCTCGGTGCGCGTGGTGTAGTCCGGGTGGACGTCGACGTACCGGATCGTGCGGTCCCGGTCGACCACGACGACCGCCGGGTACGCCAGCTCCCATTCGCCGGTGCCGTTGACCTGGCCCAGGTCCGTGCCGATCGAGCTCATCGCCGCCCGCACGACGTCCGAGACCCGGAACGTCAGCCCGAGCTGCCGCGACACGACGTTCCCGACGTCCGACAGCACCGCGAAGCCGAGCTCGTTCTTCTCCCGGGTGGACAGTGAACCGTCCGCGGTCTGTGGGCTGATCGCGGCCAGCGTCGCGCCGAGCTTCGCCAGCTCGGGGACGACTTCCTGCTGGTAGGTGCGCAGCGTCAGGTTGCAGAACGGGCACCACTCGCCGCGGTAGAACACGAGCACCGCGGGCCCGTCCGCGACGAGCCGCCCCAGGCTGACGGGTTCGCCGTCCGCTCCTGGCAGCGTGAAGTCCTCGATCGTGACCCCGGCTTCGGCGAACTTCGTCTCGTCGGCCGCGCGCGCCATGTCGGCCTCGAAGACGGTGAACACCTCCGGCGGCAACGCGCTCCGGCCGTAGTCCTTGACGCCGTCCAGCCCGCTCTTCAGGTCGTTCCCCACTGGGTCCCCGTTCGTTGTACTGATCGGTACAGTGAGGTTGACTGTACTATTCGGTACATGGAGACGCAAGCAGCGGCCACGACCGCGCGTGGCCAGCGGACCCGCGACGCGATCGTCGACGCGGCGGCGGAGCTGATGTACGTCAACGGCGTCGCGGGCACGAGCGTCGACAAGGTGCTCGCCGCGAGCGGAGCCGGGAAATCGCAGATGTACCACTACTTCAAGAACAAGGACCAGCTGGTCGAAGCCGTGATCGACCGCTACCTGACGGAGATCCTCGGCAACCAGCCCGCGATCTTCACGCTGGCGTCGTGGGCCGACTTCGACGCGTGGGCCGAGCAGCTCCTCGACGTCCAGCGCCGCGCCGCGGCGCCGATCCCGTGCCCGCTCGGCAACCTCGCCGGCGAACTCGGCGACGACCCGAAGGTGAGACCGCTGCTCGACCAGGCCTACCGGACCTGGGAGTCCCACCTGACGCGCGGCCTCGAACGGCTACGGAACCAGGGCGAACTCGCGGCCGACGCCGACCCGGCGCGGCTGGCCCAGGCCGCGATGGCGTGTGTCCAGGGTGGCCTGCTGCTGGCCCACATCCGCGGCGACCTGACGGCCCTGGAAGACGCGCTGCACATCGCCGTCGCCCACCTCCGCGCCCACCGCACGTCGTGAGTGGTTAGGGCGGTTCTAACCGCCCTAACCACTCACGAGCCGGTGAGCTGGGCGACCTCCGCACGCAGCTCTTCGATCACCTGGGCCACGGCCGGACGTTGCAGCGCGCCGGTGCGGCAGACCGCTTCCACCAGGCGGGCCGCGCGGATCCCGGCCAGCGGCCGGCCGATCAGGCCGCTGCCGCGGCGGGTGTCCATCGTGTACCGCGGCAGCAGCGCGATGCCGTGCCCGGCCGCGACCAGCCGTTCGGTGATCCGGAAGTCGTTGATCCGCTGGACCACCACCGGCCGGACGCCGGTGCGGACGGTCAGTGAGCGCAGCACGTCGTCCACCGGGAAGCCGAAGTCGACGCTGATCCAGCGTTCGTCCGCCAGCTCCGGCAGCTCGACGCGGCGCCGGCTCGCCAGCCGGTGCCCGGCCGGGAGCGCGACGTCGAGGGGCTCGCGCAGCAGCGGGACGACGTCGAGGCGGCCGGCGTCGAACTCCGGCGCGTGCTCGTCGCGGTGCGCCACGACGACGTCGTAGTCCGCGACCAGGCCGGGCACCTCCGGCGGCGTCATGTCGACGTCCCGGACGTCGACCTCCAGGCCGTCGTACCCGGCGACGCGGGTCAGCAGGCCCGGCAGCAGCATCAGCCCGGCCGACTGGAAGATCGCCACCCGCACGCGCCCACGCGGCGCGCTGCGATAGGTGTCCAGTTCGGACTCGGCGCGCTCCAGCGCGGCCAGCACCTCGTCGGCCCGGGCGACCAGCGCGCGGCCGGCGTCGGTCAGCCGCAGGCCACGGCCCGCCGGTTCGGTGAGCGGCAGGCCGACCTCGCCTTGCAGCGCACGCAGCTGCTGCGACACCGCGGACGGCGTGCAGTGCAGCGCGCGAGCGGCGGCCGTCACGCTCCCGCGGTCGGCGAACTCCCGCAGCGTGCGCAGGCGACCCAGATCCACGGCGTCAGCGTACGTGAAGCGCAGCTACACGATTCCTGCAGATATTCTCGCTGGTCCTTCACGGTCGGCCTTGTCAGAGTGGAGGCATGCCCACCCGTGACCGCCTGCTGGCCATGTTCGTCGCCGTCCTGTGGGGCCTCAACTTCCTGGCCATCCACGCCACACTCGGGCAGTTCCCGCCAGTGTTCGCGGGGGCGCTGCGGTTCGCCGTGATCGCCGTGCCGACGATCCTGTTCGTGCCGTGGCCGAAGGTGAAGGTACGGCACCTGCTCGGCTACGGGCTCGGCTTCGGCACCGGGCAGTTCGCGTTCCTGTTCATCGCGATGGACACCGGCATGCCGACCGGGCTCGCGTCGCTGGTGCTGCAGGCGTCGGCGCCGTTCACGGTGCTGCTCGGCGCCGTCTTCCTGCGGGAACGCGTCACCGCGCGGCAGCTGGCCGGGATCCTGCTGGCCGTCGCGGGGATGACGGCGATCGCGTGGCAGCAGTCCGGGCACGCGGCGCTGCTGCCGATGGTGCTCACCGTGCTGGCCGCGCTGAGCTGGGCGTTCGGCAACCTGAGCACGCGACGGGCGGAGCCGGACAACCCGCTGCACTTCACGCTCTGGATGTCCGTGGTCCCGCCGCTGCCGATGTTCGCGTTGTCGCTGGTCATGGAGGGTCCGGCGGCGCAGTGGCACTCGCTGACGACGCTGGGCACACCGACCGGGCTGACCGCGCTCGGCGGACTGGCCTACGTCGTGCTGTTCGGCACGATCGTCGGCTCCGGCATCTGGACGACGCTGATGCGCCGCAACCCGGCCGGCGTCGTCTCGCCGTTCTCGCTGCTGGTGCCGGTGGTCGGGCTGACGGCGTCGTTCCTGCTGCTGGGCGAGCGGCCGAGCGGGCTGGAGATCGCCGCCGCCGTGGTCGTGATCGGCGGCGTCCTCCTCGGCTCGCTCAAGTCCGCGCGCAAGCCCGATCCCGAGCTGCTGCCGGAGGAAGTGCCGGTCTAGGAGGCCGCTTCCTGCTTTTCCTGCGGCGTCTCTTCTTCACCCTCGTGCTTCTGGCCGAGACGCTTCTTCATGACGAAGAAGACGACGACGCCGATGATGATCGCGGCGACCAGGCCGTACTTGGAGAAGTTGCCGAGCCACTTCTCGGCGACGACGCCGAGGTAGTAGACGAGCGCGGTGGTGCCGCCCGCCCAGACGATGCCGCCGAGCGCGTTGGCGATCAGGAACTTCGGGTAGTGCATCTTCAGCGACCCGGCGAGCGGGCCGGCGAGGATCCGCAGGAACGCGATGAACCGGCCGAGGAACACGGCCCACATACCGCGTTTGTTGAAGATGCGTTCCGCGTTGGCGATGTGCGTCGGCCCGAAATGCTTCGGGAATTTCCGGCCCGCCCAGGCGAACAGCCGTTGCCCGCCGGTCTTCCCGATCAGGTAACCGATGCTGTCGCCGACGATGGCGCCGGCGCTGGCCAGCGCGCCGATCCAGAGCGGGTTCAGGTTGCTGTGCTGCGACGCCAGCAACGCGGCACTGACCAGCACGATCTCGCCGGGCAGCGGAATGCCGAGGCTCTCGATCATGATCACCGCGGCGACGATCAGGTACACCGAGATCGGCGGGATCGCCTCCAGCCATTGATCGATGTGCACTGCGGGTACCCCCTGGAAATCGGTCGTCTGTCACCGCAGGGTACCGGGGCCGGTCCGCACCGGGAGCCCCACTCAGGTATCCCTCCGTGTACTACTTGAGTCGCGTTTTTCACCCCAACGCGGCAAGGGCCGGCCCGACCGGGAAGTCGCCGGAAACGACGTCGAACCCGCGGTTTTCGGTGAGCGGCTCCCCGAGCACCCCGACGACCACGGCGGCGACGTCCAGCCGCGTCACCCGCCCGGGTTCGAGGTGCCCGGCGACCTTGACGCGCCCGGTGGCGGGGCCGTCGATGAGCGTGCCAGGCCGGACGATGGTCCAGGTCAGTGCGGACTTCTGCAGCGCGAGGTCGGACAGCTGCTTGGCGAGCAGGATCGACCGCACGAGCCGGTCGCCCTGGTCCGGGGAGTCGGCGAACTGCGCGGAGACCTGGATGTACCGCGCGACGCCGGCCTTCTCGGCGGCGTGGATGGCGGTGACGGAGCCGTCCCGGTCCACGAGGTTCACCGACGCGGGCTCCGGATCCGGCGCCCCGATGGCCGTGATGACGACGTCCGAGCCGAGGAAGGCTTCGACGAGGTCCTCGGGATCCGCCGTGACGTCGGCGACCACGGGTTCGACGTCGAGGTCGCGGAGGACTTCGGCCCGCTGACGGCTGCGAAGCCCGGCCCGGACGGTGTGTCCTTTGGCCGCGAGAAGCCGCGCGATGTGGAACCCGGTTCGCCCCGACGCGCCCAGCACGGTGACCTGCATGTGGTCGATCCTCCCGCAAGATCGGCGGCCGCGCTCGTCCTTCCCCAGGTTGTCCACAGGTGTGCCCCCATGTGGACAACTCACGTCAGCCGGGACGCCCGTGACTGCAGGTAGGCCTGCTCCGGCAGGCTCAACGTCCGCCGCGACGCCGTCAGGTACGCCTCTCGCGCCCCGACGACGTCCCCCGCCAGCTCCAGCAGGTGCGCCCGGACCGCGTCCACCCGGTGGTGGGCCTCCAGATCGGCGCCGGCCAGCTCAGCCAGGCCCGCTTCCGGCCCGTGGACCTGGGCGAACGCCACGACCCGGTTGAGCGTGACCATCGGGCCCGGCGCGACCACGCGCAGCAGGTCGTAGAGGGTGAGGATCTCGGCCCAGTCGGTGTCCGCGGCCGTCGAGGCCTCGGCGTGGACGGCCGCGATCGCCGCCTGGAGCTGGTACGGGCCGACCGGCGACGTCGACAACGCGGTCGTGATCAGCGAGACGCCCTCGGCGATGAGCTCCGCGTTCCAGCGGGACCGGTCCTGCGCCGCGAGCGGGACCAGCGCGCCGGTCGCGTCGACCCGGGCCGGGCGGCGGGCTTCGGTCAGGAGCATCAAGGCCAGCAGGCCCGTGACCTCGCCGCCCGCCGGCAGCTGACGGGTCAGGCGGATCGCCTCCGTCGTCAGCTCGACGCGGTTCAGGGCGTCGCCCGAGCTGGCCGTGTGGCCCTCGGTGAAGATCAGGTACAGCACCTGCAGCACCGCGGCCAGCCGGCCGGGGTCCGGCGACGGCGTGAACCGCTCGCCGCGCAGCTTCTGCTTCGCGCGGCTGATGCGCTGGCCGATCGTCGCCTCCGGGACGAGGAACGCGCGCGCGATCTCCGCGGTCGTCAGGCCGCCGACCGCCCGGAGCGTCAGCGCGACCTGAGACGGCCGGGTCAGCGACGGGTGGCAGCAGAGCAGCAGCAACGTTAGCGTGTCGTCGACGCCGGCGACCGGCTCCGGATCCGGCGGCTCGGCCAGCGCGACCGTCTCCTCGCGCCGCTGCCGCGCGGTCTCGCTGCGCCACTGCTCGATCCGGCGCCGGGACGCCGTCGTGATCAGCCACCCCTTCGGGTGATCGGGCACCCCTTCGACGGGCCACTGCAGCGACGCCGCCAGCAGCGCCTCCTGGACGGCGTCCTCACAGGTGTCGAAGCCGCCGTACCGCCGGACGAGCGCGGCGAGGACCAGCGGCGCGAGCTCGCGGAGCAGGCCCTCGATCACAGCTCGGTCCCGTGCAGCCCCATCACCGGCCGCACCTCCACCACCCCGAACGCCGCCTCCGGGATCCGCCCGGCGATCTCGAGCGCGCGTTCTTCGCTTTCGCAGTCGAGCAGGTAGAAGCCGGCGAGGAACTCCTTGGCCTCCGCGAAGGGCCCGTCGGTGGTCAGCGGCCCGCTGTCGCCGACGCTGACCTGCTTGGTCAGCTCGGGAAAGGCGAGCCGCTCGGAGACGAGCCGCTCACCGGACGCGTCGAGATCGTCGTTGAGCTGCTGGTAGTAGGCCAGCCCGGCGGCCCGCTGCTCAGCGCTCATCCCCTCCCACGCCCGGCGGGACTCGGGGTTGCCGTAGATCAGGACCACGTATTTCACGAGCGCCTCCCGAAAGGACTTCCACGTCGCCGACCCGCTCGGCAGCGTATGCCGCGGGACCAAGCGACAGCGGCCCCCCACCCTCCCCTAGGGGGGGCGGCCCCGAGTCCAGTCTATCGGCGGCCACCGACCGGAAGCCTGGTTCCGGGTCTCGTGGCCGGAGTTGTCCACAGTGGAGCGGGCCTGTGGATATCGCCCGATGAGACGGGGTCGATGGCGGAACCGGGACGTCGAGTGTCCCGAAACTTCCATCGGCCAAAGGGAAGCGGAGCCCGAACAAAAGACCGGCCGGGCAGCAACTGCCCGGCCGGTCTTCGGATCACAAGGTCACGAGATCACCGGTTCACAGGATCTCGGCTGAAGTGCCGATGTCCGGCGGGCCCAGGTCGGGGTTCAGCGCCCCGGTCAGTTCCACCAGTTCCGGCTTCACCTCGTGCGGCTGGATGCGGCCGTCGCGGATGTCCTCCGCGTAGTGGCACGCCACCCGGTGGCCGCCGCCGATTTCGCGGAGCTGGGGGCGGTCCGTGTCGCACAAGCTCGCCTGGCGCCAGGGGCAGCGCGTGTGGAAGCGGCAGCCCGACGGCGGGTTGGCCGGTGACGGGAGGTCGCCCGCGAGCAGGATCTGCTCGCGCGTGTCCTCCACCTGCGGGTCCGGCACCGGGATCGCCGACAGCAGCGCCCGGGTGTACGGGTGCAGCGGGTCGCGGTAGAGCGAGTCCGCGTCCGTCTCCTCCACCAGCGCGCCCAGGTACATCACGCCGATGCGGTCGGAGATGTGCCGCACCACCGCGAGGTCGTGCGCGATCACCACGTACGTCAGGCCGAGCTGGTCCTGCAGGTCTTCCAGCAGGTTCACCACCTGGGCCTGCACCGAGACGTCCAACGCCGACACCGGCTCGTCCGCGACGATCAGGTCCGGCTCCACCGCCAGCGCCCGCGCGATGCCGATGCGCTGGCGCTGACCGCCCGAGAACTCGTGCGGGTACTTCCGCAGCGACGACTCCGGCAGACCGACAGCCGACAGCAGCTGACGCAGCCGCCGCTGGGTGGCCTCCTTGTCCTTGTCGAGGCCGTGCGCGTGCATGCCCTCGACGAGGATCGACTCCACCGACTGCCGCGGGTCGAGGCTGGACATCGGGTCCTGGAAGATCATCTGCATCCGGCGCCGGGCCTTCCGCAGGTCCTCGCCCTTGAGCTTGGCGACGTCGGTGCCGTCGAACTTCACCGAACCGGACGTCGGCTCGTTGAGCCGCAGGATCGCCCGGCCCAGCGTGGACTTGCCGCAGCCGGACTCGCCCACCAGGCCGTAGGTCTCCCCGCGGCGGATGGCCAGGTCGACGCCGTCGACCGCGTAGACGTGCCCGACCGTCCGGTCGAACACGACGCCGCTCTTGATCGGGAAGTGCACCTTGAGGTCGTTGACCTCGAGCAGCACGTCACCGGCAGGCTGGTTCATCGGGCTCCTCCTCCCGCCACGACCGCCGGCCGCACGGGGTTGTGGCAGCGCAGCAGCCCGCCGTGGTCGGGCACCAGCTGCGGCGAGACCTCGCGGCAGACCGGCAGCGCGTTGGGGCAGCGGGGCGCGAACGCGCAGCCGCCGTCCCACGGGATGTTGTCAGCCACGGATCCCTTGATGGGGACCAGTTTCTCGCCGCGGCCCGCGTCCAGACGCGGGATCGAGGCGAGCAGGCCGTGGGTGTACGGGTGACGCGGTTCGGCGAACAGCTGGTGCCGCTTCGCCCGCTCGACGATCCGGCCGCCGTAGAGCACGTTGACCTCGTCGCACAGCCCGGCGACGACGCCGAGGTCGTGCGTGATCATGATCAGCGCGGTTCCGGTGTCCTGCACCAGTTCCCGCAGCAGCGCCAGGATCTGCGCCTGGATGGTGACGTCCAGGGCCGTGGTCGGCTCGTCGGCGATGAGCAGCCGCGGCCGGCACGCCAGCGCGATCGCGATCAGCGCGCGCTGCCGCATGCCGCCGGAAAGCTGGTGCGGGTACTCGGAAAGCCGGCGCGCCGGGTCGGGGATGCCGACCTTGTCCAGCAGGTCCGTCGCTTCGACGGACGCCGCCTTGCGCGACATCCCGCGGTGCCGCTCCAGGACCTCGGTGATCTGCAGCCCGATCGGGATGACCGGATTCAGCGAGGACAGCGGGTCCTGGAACACCATGCCGAGGTCGCGGCCGCGCCGGTCGCGCATTTCGCGGTCCGACAGCTTCAGCAGGTCGGTGCCCTCGTAGCGCACCGAACCGCTGACCTTGTTGCCGCGCCGCGCCAGCAGCCGCATGATCGCCAGCGACGTCACGGACTTGCCGCAGCCGGATTCGCCGACCAGGCCGACGGTCTGGCCCGGCTCGACGTCGAAGCTGACGCTGTCCACCGCGGTGAACGGCCGCTCGCCACGGCGGACGAAGTCGACCGTCAGGTCTCGGACTTCAAGGAGTGCCATGGGTTCTCACCGCCTGTTCTTCGGGTCGAGGGCTTCGCGGAGGGACTCGCCGAGCAGCGTGAACCCGAGCGCCACGATGATGATCGCGATCGCCGGGTAGTACGCGAGCTCCGGGCGGATGTCGAGGAACTGGCGCGAGGCCTTGCCCAGCATCAGCCCCCACTCCGCGCGCGACGGGTCCGGGTCGCCCAGGCCGAGGAACGACAGCGCCGCGGCCTCGAGGATCGAAGTAGCCAAGGTAAGCGTCGCCTGCACGATGACCGGGCCGAGCGAGTTCGGCAGCATGTGCCGGAACACGATCGCCCCGCGCTTCACGCCCAGGGACGTCGCCGCCAGCACGTGGTCGGCGTCGCGCTGCACCAGCATGGAACCGCGCAGCAGCCGGGCGAAGATCGGCACGCCGACCATCGACACGGCCAGGATGACCGTCCACTGGCTCGGGTTCGCGAACAGCGCCGCGATCGAGATGGCCAGCAGCAGCGAGGGGAACGACAGCATGACGTCGACGAGTCGCATGAGGAGGGTGTCGACCCAGCCGCCGAACGCGCCCGCGATCCCGCCGATGATCACGCCGATGAGGACGCCGATCACCGTGGCCAGCACGCCGACGAGCAGCGTCTGCTGGGCGCCGACGATGAGCCGGGACAGGAAGTCGCGGCCGAAGTCGTCCACGCCGAGCGGGTAACCGGGCATCGACCCGGGAATGATGCCCCGGCCCAGCTGGACCTGGTCCTGCAACGCGCGGTCCTGCGGGTCCTTGGGGGCCAGCAGCGGCGCGAAGATCGCCAGGAGCAGGAACAGACCGGTGATGCCACCGCCGGTGAGCGCGACCGGGCTGCGCAGCATCCGGCGCAAGGCTTCGCCGCCGAGGCTGCGCCCGCTCGCCGCGGCGAGCTTGTCGATCGGTTCCTTCTTCTTGTTCAGCAGAGTGTTCATCGCACACGCACCCTCGGGTCGATGATCCCGTAAGAGACGTCGACCAGCATGTTCACCAGCACGTACACCACCGCCCCGAACAGCAGGAGCGCCTGCAGCCGGGGGTAGTCACGCCGTTCGATCCCCTCGGCCAGCAGGAACCCGAGGCCGCGGAAGTTGAACACCCGCTCGGTCAGCACCGCGCCGCCGAGCAGGGCGCCGGTCTGGAGGCCGATCGTCGTGACCACCGGCAGCAGGCCGTTGCGCAGGACGTGCCGGGTGCGCACCACCTGCTGCGTCAGGCCCTTGGAGTTGGCCGTGCGGACGAAGTCCTCGTTGAGGACGTCCAGCACCGACGCGCGGGTGATCCGGGTGATCACCGCGAGCGGGATGGTGGCGAGCGCGAACGCGGGCAGGATCAGGTGCTTGATCGCGTCCCAGACGGCGTCCCACTCGCCGGTCATGATGCCGTCGAGGATGGCGAAGTTCGTGATCGCGGTGGCGTCGAGACCCGCGGCCTGGCGGCCCTGCGACGGCAAGCCGAGCGGGGCGGCCAGCAGGTCCTGCATCATGTAGCCGAGGAAGAACACCGGCACCGCGACGCCGATGAGGCTGAGCACGATGACCAGGTTGTCGACCGGCCCGCCGCGGAACCGCGCGGCCAGGTAACCGGCGGGGATGCCGACCACGATCGCGATGATCATCGCGGTGAGACCGAGCTCGATGGTCGCCGGCAGGAAGGTGACGATCTCGCCCATGACGGGCTGGGTCGACACCAGGGAGTTGCCGAAGTCGCCGGTGAACGCCCGGCCGAGGAACCCGAAGTACTGCAGGATGATCGGCTGGTCGAGCCCGAGGACGTGGTTGAGGTTGGCGATCTTCTCCGGCGTCGCCTTGTCACCCAGCAGCGCGGCGGCGGGGCCGCCGGGCAGGGACCGGAGCCAGGCGAAGATCAGGATGGACAGGATGAAGAGCGTCGGAATCGCTTGTAGCAACCGACGCACGAGAAAACGGAGCACGTGCAGTCCTTCGTAGCCGGCCCGGGATTAGGCGCAAGGGGTGGGCGCGGTAGCGCCCACCCCTTGCTTGGCCGAAATTCAGATCAGCTGACAGTCACGGTGTTGAAGCGCTCGTCGGTGAGCGGGCTCGCCACCAGACCCTTGACCTTCGGGCCGACCACGATCGCCGGGGTCGGGTAGGCGATCGGGATCGCCGGCAGGAAGTCCATGATCTGCTTGTTGACTTCCTGGTACGCCTTGGCGTGGGCGTCACCGGCCGCCGAAGCGTCCGCCGCGCTCAGGGCCGAGAAGAGCTGCGGGTTGTTGAACCCGAACTCCTTCTTCTCACGGCCGAAGAACGTGCCCACGAAGTTGCCGGCGTCGTTGTAGTCACCGGTCCAGCCGAGCAGGTGGAGGTCCTGCTTGCCGGCCTTCTGGACGTCGTCCTTGTAACCACCGTTCCACGGCTCGGCGTGGGTCTCGATCTTGATGCCGATCTTCTTCAGGTCCTCGGAGATCGCCGTGAAGGTGTCCGCCGGGTTCGGCATGTACGGCCGGGTGACCTCGGTCGGGTAGTAGAACTTCAGCGTCAGATCCGTCGCCCCGGCCTCCTGCAGCAGCTGCTTGGCCTTCTCCGGGTCGTACGGGTACTTGGTGACGTCGTCGGTGTAACCCGAGATGACCTTCGGGACGAACTCGGTCGCGACCTCGGAACCCTCGGCCAGCTTCGACTTCACGAACTGCTCGCGGTTGACGCCGTAGGCCAGCGCCTGGCGAACCTTGACGTCCTTGAGCTTCGGGTTGTTGGCCTGGTTGATGCCCAGGTACAGCACGTTGAACGACGGGCGGATGAGAACCTGCTCACCGTCGTTGCGCAGCAGGCCGTAATCCGCCGGGTTCGGGTAGTCGTAGCCGTTGATGTCGCCGGCCTTGAGCGCCTGCTTGCGGGCGTTCTCGTCCGGGATCACCTTGAAGATCAGCTTGTCGAGCTTCGGCGGCGTCGGGCTGCTGTCGTTCTTGACCAGCGTGATCTCACCCTTGGCCTGGTCCCAGCTCTCGAACTTGAACGGGCCGGTGCCGACCGGGAACTTGTTCGCGTACTCGCTGTAGGTGAACGAGTCGCCGCTCTGGGTGACCGTGTCGGCGTTGTGCGCCTTGAGCGCGGTCGGGCTCTGGATGGCGAACGACGGCAGCGTGAACGCCGACGGGAACGCGCCCTTGGGCTTGTTCAGGTTCAGGACCGCGGTCGCCGGGTCCTTCGCCTCGCAGCTCTTGTAGACGGGGTCACCCGTCGCGTCGCCCTCGTTCTTGGCGAAGCCCTCGAAGACGTCGCCGTAGTAGATCATCTGGCTCTGGGCGGCGGCGCCCTTCATGTTGAACCAGCGGTCGAAGTTGAAGCAGACCGAGGCGGCGTCCATCGGGGTGCCGTCGGAGAACTTGACGCCCGACTTCAGGCTGAACGTCCAGGTCTTGCCGTCGTTGCTCGGCTCCCACTTCTCGGCGAGAGACGGCTCGAGGTCGGCGGTGCCCGGCTTGTTCTGGATCAGCGTGTCGTAGATCTGGCGGGTGATCCGGAAGGTCTCGCCCTCGTCGTTGAACGCCGGGTCGAACATCTTCGGGTTTCCGGCGGCCCCGAAGATCATCGTGCCTCCGGTACCACCTCCAGCGCCCTCGTCACGCTTCGAATCCGCACAGGCGGACAGCGAAACCGCGAGCGCGCCGGTGAGCCCGATCAGGGCCACGCGGCGTGTTCGGGTCAGCCGCAATTGCTGCATCTGGCACCCCTTGGGAGATGTTCGGGTTTTTAAGTCACCGTCCGGTCGGTCAGGAACACCCCGGACGATCGGTGTGCTCGCCGACACTAGCGGGAACTCGGCTCGCACTTAAGCACGTGAGGTTACGATCGCGCTACGTGGGCGTCGATTTGACCGCGATGTGTCCGTAAATCACGACAGAATGTGACCATTTGTGGGCTACGGGTGCGCCGAGTGCCCGAACCCTGACTCAGATGGCGGTACCCGCGTTAGCCCAGCAGTGTTTTGCGCGAAGTCACCCTTGATCGATACGGAGTGCTTCGAACACGGAGCGTGAGTGATCCAACCCCGACGAAAGTCGGGTTCCGGCGGCATCGGGGGTGCCGTCGACGGCGAACCAGCCGCGCTCGAACCGTTGCCAGCGGCCCAGTTCCGCCCTCGACGCCTCGCCGTCGCGCGCCACGGACCGGGCCAGCCGCTCGGCCTCCGTGCCGCCGGAGATCCAGCAGAGGTGGGAAAGCAGGGGTCTTACCGAAGCCCGGCCGCTCGAAACACCTTCCAGCACCAGGACGTCCGCGGCTGTCACCCGGACGAGTTCCCCCGGTTGCGGGACCCCGGAGGACCAGTCCGTCCGCCGGTAACCGCCTTCGACGCCGGCCGCGAGCGGCTTCAGGACGCCTTCGACGAGCCGTGGCCACCACCCGACCGGGTCGTCCCACGTCGCGAAAGCATCCGTGCTCACGAGCTCGGTGCGGCACCCGCGGGCCCGCAGCCCGGCGACGACTTCCGAGGCCAGCGTGGACTTCCCGGCCCCCGAGGGGCCGTCGACGGCCAGCAGCCGCACCCCGCCGAGCCGCGCGGGCGCGGCCAGCAGGGCTTCGATCAGCGCGTCACTTGCCGACGCGCTCGACCGCGGGGAGCCCTTTGACGTCGTCCGGGGCCGACACCCGGGCTTCCAGCTCGACGATCCGGCGCTCCAGCTCACGCTTGGCGTCTTCGAGCTCGCAGCGCAGCAACGCGGTCTCCTCGACCGACGTGCGCACTTCTTCCTCCAGGTGCCCGACCTCGGTGGACAGGTGCAGCGACACCAGCGCCAGCACGACACCGGCGAGCAGGAAGACGAAGTTCGACGGGGTCTCGACCCCGCTCAGGTTGGCCAGGAACTGCGCGGCCGACGGGATCACGGCCAGCACCACCACGCCGACGGCGACGATCAGCCACACGCCCGCGTACTTCTCGCGGAGCTTGCGGCGTCGCATCATCTCGAGGACGACGAACAGCACCAAGCAGGCGATGACGATGCTGAGGATGCGCCAACCGGCCATCTTCGCGAGCTCCTTATGCCGAGTCGGACGAGTCGACCGCGGGGCGGCGGCGTACCAGCGCCAGCAGCAGCGCGAGCCCGGCCCGGCCCAGGTAGACAGCGGACTTGACGGGCGAGTGACTGGGGGTGCCGCCCGCGCGCTCGCGCATGACGACCGGGATCTCCTTGATGACCAGCTTCGCGCGGATCGCCATCACCAGCGACTCCACCGTGTCGCCGAGGTACTCGGCCGGGTAGTAGCCGGCGAACAGCCGGATCGCGCGCGGGCCCATCGCCTTGAACCCCGACGTGACGTCGGTGAGCTTGGTCTTGCCCAGCCGCGAGAACACCAGCGACAGCGCGACCATGGCGTACTTGCGCGGGCCGCTGGCCTTGTAGGAACCCTTGCCGGCGAACCGCGAGCCGATCACGATGTCCGCGTCGTCCAGGCCGCGCAGGAGGGCCTCGAGCTCGTCGGGGTCGTGCTGACCGTCCGCGTCCACCTGCACGACGACGTCGTACCCGCGGGCGGCGGCGTAGCGGAAGCCGGTGCGCATGGCCCCGCCGACCCCGAGGTTCACGGCGAGCCGGGCCACTTCGGCGCCGGCCGCGCGGGCCAGGCGGGCGGTGTCGTCGACCGAACCGTCGTCGACGACCAGCAGATCAACGTCCGGCCGAGCCCGTTTCACGTGCTCGATGACCGAAGCGACGCTCGCCTGCTCGTTCAGCGCGGGCATCACGATCAGCACCTTGCGGTGGGTCACGGAGGTCAGAGAAGACGCGGACACGCGATCACTTTAGCCCTTTCTTCTGGGGCCGAGCCCCAGACCCCGGCCGGGGGCAAGCCCCCTGGACCCCCGAAAGCATGTGGTTCACTGCCCGTTACCGGCCGGAGACCCAGGCGCGGCCCCGGAAGCGACGACACCCTGCTGCCCCTCGATCTCGTAGATCGAGGCACCGGCGTTGTGGTAGACCAGCTTGAACCCGGGGCTCTTGTCGAGGCCCAGGAGGCCGACGTCGTTGGGGGTCGTCTTGGTGACCTTCCCCTCCCCGACGAAGGCGTAGCGCACCTTCAGGTTGGTGAGCAGCCGGCGCACTTCCGGGTACTTCTCGACCTCGTTGGCGTAGACGCTCAGGTAACCCGCGTCCGTGTTCAGCTCGGCGCCGTAGAAGTTCCACTGCGTCGGCATCACGCCGGCCAGCGCGTACATCCAGACCGAGCCGTCGGCCTTGTCGTTCAGCACCCGCTCGCCCGGCGCGGTGTGCTGCGCGAGCCAGGCGAACGCGGTCTCCTCGTCCTTGCTGACCGTCGGGCCGCCGCTGTAGTTGAGCTGCAGGCGAGCGGCGTTGCGGCCGATGTAGCCGCCACGGCTCAACCCGCCGACCACCAGGGCCACCACGACGACGCCGGCCAGGGTGAGCGTGGCCGGCTTGAGGTTCGGCAGCCGGGGTGCGACCTTCTCGGCGAACCAGCCGGACGCGGTGTGCGCGAACTCGCCGAACGCGACGCAGCCGGCCAGCGGCACCAGGGCCGCGACGCGCCAGTTGTCGTTGTAGAACGGGCTGCTCAGCGTGTGGATCAGGTCGCTCTCCATCGACACCGTCGCGGCGAAGAGCGTGCCCAGCACGACGTACGCGCCGACCATCCACAGCATCCGGCGGTGCTTGACCAGCAGGAACACGCCGATGATGGCCGGGATGCCGATCCACCACTGCGGGAACGCGGCCATCGGCGAGAACGTGATCGTCTCGCCGAACGCGCCGGACACGGTGGCCTCGGACGCCCAGAAGGCGCTCGTCACGCCGCCCGCGTTGTACAGCGACGGCAGCACGACCGGGATGCCGAACGCGGCCGCCAGCACGACGCTCGCGACCAGCGACGTCAGCGACCGCCGCCAGACGATCTTCTCGAAGCGGAACACCACCGCGAGCAGGATCAGCAGGAAGTACACGATGACGACGAACACGACACTCGTGTGCAGCCCGGCCAGCCCGGCGACGCCGACGCCGATGGCGACCGGCCCGGCGATCGAACGGGGCTCCAGCAGGTGGCGTGCCACCGCGAGCATGGCCGGGATGAGCGCGACACCGGCGACGAACGGCCACAGCGGGCCGCGCCACAGCGAGTCGTACGGGAACACCGTGAAGCACGCCGACACCGTGGCGGCCGCGGCGACGCCGATGGCCGGCATCCGCCAGGCGTGGCACATCGCGGCGACGCCGAGCGGCACCGTGAGGACCACCGCGAGCGCCGCGAGGTTCAGCGTCGGCATGATCGTCAGGCCGCCCTTGCCGAAGACCAGGGCGAGCAGCGCGTGGTAGGTGTCCGGGTAGAAGTAGTGCGTCTCGTTCGGCAGGTTCGCGATCGTGCCGACGGTCGACGGGCGCGCGTCGCCGTGCTCGGCGATCCAGCGCACCAGGTTGGCGTGGAACGGCGCGTCCCAGCCCTGCTGGACGTTGTCGATGCTCCGGAAGCCGCGCAGGATCGTCACGGTGCCGATGCCCATGCCGGCGGCGACGCCGAGGCCGATGAGCACGTGGTCGCGGACGCTGCGCGCAGGCCGCTCCGGCTCTTCCCAGTCGGGATGGCGGCGGCGCGTGAACCGGGTCACGGCGAAGGCCAGGCCGAAGCCGGCCGCGGAGAGCACCAGCGTCCACAACGCGACGTTGAGCGTCGTCCAGCGGATGCCGAACCGGCCGAGCACCGGGATGCCGAGCGCGACCAGGCCGAACGTCAGCATCGGAGCGGCGGCGGCCAGCGTCCAGCCGCGCAGCTGGATCGCGGCACCGAACACCAGACCCGGCAGCCAGAACGCGAGCAAAACGAGCAGTACGTTCATTGAATTCGCAGTCCAAACCTTACCGGCACTTCACGCCGTTTCCCGTTCTCACCGGCGGGCCCAACGCACCTTACTGGGCCGCTATGAAGACGTTTCACCGGTGTCCGAGGTTGTCACGGTCGTCGATTCCGGTGCGCGCCGGAGAACGAACGCGAGCACCACGGCCAGGCCCAGCGTCGGCGCCACGGCCAGTGCGACGACCGCGCGGAACACGGTGTCGCCTGGTAGGAGCACCAGCAGCAGGGACGCCGTGCCGGTGACCACGGCCCAGGTGAGCAGCACGAGCTTGGCCTGGGTGCGGGCCACGAGCACGGCCGTGAGCAGCTGCATCGGCACCAGCAGCACCGACGACCACACCAGCCCCGCGACCGACCAGCCGTCGATGTCGTAGCGGGGGCCGCTGATGAACCGCACCGCCCACGGCCCGAGCCACATCCCGACCAGGGCGCCGAGCGCGGCGAGGACCAGGGACGCGGCCGCGCCGAGCGCGAGCACGCGGCGCAGCTTGTGGCGGCCTTCGGCGGTGACCGAGAGCCGCACGACGAACGGGACGGCCAGCGACTGCACCGGCCCGATCAGCGTCAGCGGCAGCCGGGCGATGACCAGCGCGGCGAACAGGGCGCCGACGCGGTCGCCGTCGCCGCCCGGGGCCAGCAGGCCGACCAGCGCCGGGTAGCCGGTGATGACCGCGGCCGTCAGGGCCGCGCCGACCAGCAGCATGCCCATCCGGCGGGAGGTGACGCCCCAGCCGTCGCCGTCCACCTGCGGGTCGAGCAGCCGCCGGGCCGGCCGGGCGAACAGCAGCCAGGCGAACGACCCCGCGGCGACCGCGATGGCCAGCGAGACGATGTTGTAGGCGACCGAGACGACCAGCACCCCCAGCACGAGCGCCCGGATCGCCGGTTCGGCCACCACGAGCAGCGAGAACGCCTTCACCTTGTGCTGCCCGATCAGCAGCCCGCGGGTGCCGAACTGGCAGGCGAAGGCGACGCCGCCGGCCAGCACGATCAGGGCCAGCGACCAGTCGCCGTGAAAGAGCTTCGCGTTGACCGGCGGGATCAGCAGGGCGAGGGAGAAGACCGCCGCGACCAGCACGCCGACGGCCACCGCGCGCAGCGCCGGGCGGCCGGCCTTGCCGCCGCCGAGCGCGGCCACCGCCGACTGGCGGGAGAGCTCCTGCTCCAGCGGCGAGAGCGTGCTGCCGAGACCCATCACCAGGCCCCAGAACGTGACGAAGATGGCGTACTCCTGCGGCGGAAGCAGCCGCTGGCAGGCGACGGTGAGGACGTAACCGAGGCCGATCGACACGATCAGCGAGCCGCCGAGGCTGCCCGCGGTCGTGCGGCCGCTGCGGGCGGCGGCCGGAGTCTCCACCTCGGTGCTCATCGGCGCCGGAGCGAGGTCCGCACGGCCATCGCCAGTCCGCGCACGACACCCGCGCCGAAGCCGCCGGCGAACACCGGCAGCAGCTTGGTGACCGCGCGGGCCTCCGGCCCGGTCGCGCCGCACTTCTTCACGACCTCGCCGGCCGCGACCGCGCCGAGCACCCCGGCGGCCAGCGTCGTCTTCGGCTTCTTCGCGGCGAAAGCCAGCCCGAGGACGCCGACGGCGAGCGCGCCGAACAGCGCGTTGCGGGCCGGGCCGGGTGAGCCGATGTAGGAGTCCACATAGGTCGTGCCGCGGAAGTAGGCCTGCTGCGTGAACTTCTTGAAGGAGTCGCGCCCGTTGTAGGTCGCGGAGAGCTCCGGGGCCAGCCAGATCCGCTCGCGCTCGGCGATCCAGCGCAGCATGCGGGTGTCGTCACTGGCGAAGCGGATGTCGTCGAACAGCGACGCGAACGCCGTGACCGAGCCTTCGAGGAGGGCGCGGCGGGCGCAGAAGAACGTCGTCCCCTTCGGGTAGACGTCGAATTCCTCGATGCCGTAGGACATCAGCCGCGGATTCGCGCAGTACTTGCGCCACGGGACCTTGACCAGCCCGGCCATGAAGCCCGCGTACGGGTTGTGCTCGGAGGCGACGTTGATGTGCCCGTTCCAGACCGCGCGCTCGGGGTGGTCCACGAGCTGGTCGCGCAGGAACGTGAGGGTCGGCTCGTCGAGGATGACGCGGCTGTCGAGCAGCGCGATCCACTCGCCGGACGACTTCGCGATGCCCGCGCTGCGGGCCTCGAACCGGCCGCCGTTGGCCTGGCTGAGCACGGTGATGCCGTGGCGTTCGCGCAGCGCGTCGAGCCGGGCCGGCGTGGCGTCGGTGCTGCCGTCGTCGACCACGACGACCTTGATCGGCCAGTTCGCCGCCTCGGCCGAGGCGAGCAGCGCGCCGACACTGCGTTCGATCCAGTCCTGCTCGTTGTAGACCGGGATCACGACGCTGAGCGAGGGGAGGAGCGGGTTCGCACTCACCGGGCCGAGGCTACCCGGCGGCCTCCACGCCGGGTCGGCCAGTATCCTTGCGCCACCGCACCCGACCAGAAATGGGCCTTCACGGTGATTTCCTTCATTCTCGGCACCACCGCGGAACTGATCAAGATCGCGCCCGTCTACCACGGGATCCGCGAGCGCGGGATGCGGCCCAAGATCTGGTTCACCGCGCAGCACGTCGACGAGGTGGCCGACGTCCTGGCCGACCTGGACATGCCGGCGCCCGACGTCTGGCTGGTGCCGGAGGAGAAGGCGCACAACCTCGAGTCGCCGTCGCAGGTGCCGGGCTGGGCCGCGCAGGTCATGCGCACCGCCTGGAGCCGCCGCCACGAGCTGCGCGCCGCCCTGACCGAGGACGGCCGGCCGCCGCTGGTGCTGGTGCACGGCGACACGTTCACCACGCCGTACGGCTCGCTGATCGGGAAGCGGATCCTGAAGTCCCGCGTCGGGCACGTCGAGGCCGGGGCGCGGTCGGGCAGCATCCTGTCGCCGCTGCCCGAGGAGCTCAACCGCAAGATCGCGGCGAAGATCGTCGACATGCACTTCGCGCCGAGCATCCGCGAGGTGAACAACCTGCGCAACGCCCGCGGCGTCGTCGTCGACACCGAGGCGAACACCGCGATCGACGCGATGCGCCTGGCCATCAACCAGCCGCTGGACGTGCCGAACCTGCCGGAGAAGTTCGGCCTGGCCACGCTGCACCGATTCGAGCTGGTCTCGCGCGCGGACAAGTACCGCGAGGTGCTGGAGATCCTGCGCGAGCAGAGCCGCAAGATGCCGATCCTGTACATGGCCGGCGCGCCCGAGCGCGAGAAGATCCGCTCGCTGGGCCTGGACAACCTGTTCGACGACAAGTTCATCGCGCAGCCGAAGATGCGGTACCTGAAGTTCCTGCCGCTGGTCGCGCGCGCCGAGTACGTCGTCACCGACTCGGGTGGTCTCTCGGCGGAGTGCTACTACCTCGGCCTGCCGTGCGCGGTGCACCGCGAGCGCACCGAGACGCCGCAGCACCTCGGCGAGACGGTGGTGCTGACGGAGATGCGCGGCGACAAGCTGCAGAACTTCCTCGACACCTACCAGAACCGCCGCGGTGAGTCCTGGATGGACAAGTACCACCCCTCCGAGATCATCGTGGACACCCTGGCGCAGCTCGGCTACTGCTGACGCCCGTTGGAGTGACGCGGGTCGCCGCGGCCGCGGGGATCGGGCAGCTTTGCCGCCATGATCCACTTCGGACTCGCGGCGGTCCTGCTGGTCGTCCCGCCGATCGACCAGGCCGCTACGCGTGACGCGGCGCTGAGCGCGGGCTACCAGCAGGCGTACGTCGGCGCGGCGGCCCCGATCGCCCTGCGGATCCGCGCCGCGTACGACATCCCGGCGTCGGTCACGGTGGCCCAGTCGATCCTGGAGTCGAACTGGGGCCGCAGCAAGCTGTCGACGGCCGAGCTGAACTACTTCGGCTTCAAGTGCGTCCGGCCGACGAGCCCGGGTCCGATCGCGCTGCGGTGCGCGCGCTACCAGACGTCCGAATGCGTTCCGGCGCCGTGCCATCCCGTCGACGCGTTTTTCCGCTCGTACGCGTCGGCCGACGACTCGTTCCGCGACTACGGGCGCCTGTTGACGACTTCGCCGAATTACGCGGCGGCGTTGCCGGTGCGCGAAGACCCGGACACGTTCATCCGGGCGGTGGCGCGGAAGTACGCCACCGACCCGGAGTACGCGAACAAGGTGATCCGGCTGATGGACCTCTACGACCTGCGCCGCTTCGACGCCCGCTAGAGCACCCGGCGGCCCCCGGACACCGCGGGAACGGCCAACACACTGACCGGAGTGGCCAACACGCCGACGATCCCGCACGGCCGCCGACCCTAGGCGCCGTGTTGGCCACTCCCGTCGCCGTGTTGGCCACTCCCGTCGCCGTGTTGGCCGTTCGGTCGCCGTGTTGGCCGTTCCGGCGGGAGTGCGGCACCGGTTTATGCGCGCGGCGGGTTCCGGATGCCGGCGCTGGGACCGGGGCCGGCGTTCAGAGGACCCGGCGGCCCGAGAGCGCGCGGCCCAGGGTCAGCTCGTCCGCGAACTCCAGGTCACCGCCCATCGGCAGGCCCGACGCCAGCCGCGTCACGCTCAACCCCGGGAAGTCGCGCAGCATGCGGACCAGGTACGTCGCCGTCGCTTCGCCCTCGGTGTTGGGGTCCGTCGCGATGATGATCTCGGTGATGTCCGCCTCGCCGATGCGCTTGAGCAGCTCGCGCATCCGCAGCTGCTCCGGGCCGATGCCCGACAACGGGTCCAGCGCGCCGCCCAGGACGTGGTAGCGGCCCTTGAACTCGCGCGTGCGCTCGACCGCCAGGACGTCCTTCGGCTCCTCGACCACGCAGATGACCGTGAGGTCGCGGCGCTCGTCGCGGCAGATGCGGCACCGCTGCTGCTCGGAGACGTTGCCGCAGACCTCGCAGAACTGCACGCCCTCCTTGACCTTGCCGAGGACGTCCTGCAGCCGGGAGATGTCCACCGGGTCCGCGGCCAGCAAGTGGAACGCGATCCGCTGGGCGCTCTTCGGCCCGACCCCGGGCAACCGCCCGAGCTCGTCGATCAGGTCCTGGACGACACCTTCGTACAAGTTCGTCAGCCGCCGAAGCCGAGGGCGCCGAGGTCCGGCATGCCGCCACCGCCGCCGAGGCCGCCGGCCAGCGGGCCGAGCTTCTGCTCGGTGAGCTTCTGCGCGCTCGCCGACGCGTCGCGGACCGCCGCCACGATCAGGTCGGACAGGGTCTCGACGTCGTCCGGGTCGACGACCTTCGGGTCGATCTGGAGGTTCTTGAGCTGGCTGTCACCGGACACGGTCGCGGTGACCAGCCCGCCGCCGGCACTGCCGGTGACCTCGGTGTTGGCGAGCTCCTCCTGCGCCTCGACGAGCTTCTGCTGCATCTGCTGGGCCTGCTGCATCAGCTGGGAAATGTCGAAGCCGCCGCCGGGTTGCACCATGATCGCACTCGGTCCTCTCTGCACGCCTGTGTCACCACCAGGGTAGTCGCGCCACGGGCGGGCCCGGGTTGTGGCACCGTGGTCGCCGTGCGACGCGCGATTGCTCCCCTCCTGCTGGCCGGTGCCCTGCTGCTCACCGGCTGCGAAGAAGACACCCCGACGGCTCCCGCGCCCGCTCCCGTCGTCACCCGGACGGTGACGCCCACGCCGACGACCGTCACGCCTTCGCCGGTCGTGCCGCCCGCGCCGCCCTCTTCGGCGGCCGCGCCACCGGTCGCTCCGGTCGCTTCGGGCAAGGTCGTCGTGCTCGATCCGGGGCACAACGGCGGCAACGGCTCGCACAGCGCGGAGATCAACCGGCTCGTGCCCGCGGGGCGCGGGCAGACCAAGCCGTGCAACACCACCGGGACGTCGACCAACGCCGGCTACCCCGAGCACGCGTTCACCTGGGACGTCTCCCAGCGGGTCGGGGAAGCGCTGTCGGCCAAGGGAATCCGCGTCGTCTACACGCGACAGAACGACACCGGCGTCGGCCCGTGCGTCGACAAGCGGGCCGCGGCCGGCAACGACGCGAACGCCGACGCCGTCGTCTCGATCCACGCCGACGGCTCGAACGCGCCCGGAGCGTCCGGCTTCCACGTCGCCTACTCGTCGCCGCCGCTGAACGCGGCGCAGGGCGCGCCGTCGACGCGGCTGGCCCAGACGTTGCGCGACACGATGCGCACCGGCGGCTTCAGCGTGTCGAACTACATCGGCGGCAACGGCCTTTCGGCGCGCGCGGACCTCGGTGGCCTGAACCTCTCGACGCGGCCGATCGCGCTCGTCGAGTGCGGGAACATGCGCAACGCGGCCGAAGCGGCCCGGATGTCGAGCGCCGAGGGGCGGCAGCAGTTCGCGTCCGCCATCGCGGCGGCGATCGAGGCCTACCTGGCCTCGTGAGCCGCGGTGACGGCCTCGCCGTGCAGGGTCGCCCACTGGGTGAGGACGCCGATCGGCTCGACGAGCGTCTGCCCGAGGTCGGTCAGGCTGTAGTCGACGAGCTCGCCGTGCCGCCGCTGAGCGCGAACACCACGACGACGGCCCGCTTGTCGGCGATGATCTCGATCGCCGGCCGGGCCGGGCAGTCCGCGAGGAAGACGTCGCCGGAGAAGTCACCCATGGGAACCAAGGTACCGAGGAGTACCTGTCGGGTTCCTAGTCTCGAGGGTATGGAACTCCCCGAAAGCAGCCACCGGCTGTTCGAGCGGCCCTTCAACGCGGTGCTGACCACGATCAACCCGGACGGCTCCCCGCAGACGTCGATGGTCTGGGCCAGCCGCGAGGGCGAAGAGATCGTGATGGGCATGGAAGGCCGCCGGCCCAAGGTGCGCAACATCCGCGCCGACCCGCGCGTGACGGTCCTGATCGAGGACCACGACGGCCACGATTCCCGTGGGTTGCCGCAGTACCTGCTGGTCCGCGGCACGGCGTCGATCGTCGGCCCGGACATCGCCGACGAGTTCACGGCGCTGATGGACCGCCAGGCCCAGCGCTACCTCGGCGTCCCGAAGTACCTGCTGGGCAACCAGGGCTCGCCGACCGCGGTGATCGTCCGGATCAGGGCGGACCGGGTCACGGGCATCGGCCCCTGGGCCTCCTAACACCCGTACCCAGCGGGGCCGTAAAGCCGTGAAGGCCTCCTTACCGGCTCTCATGGCCGGTAAGGAGGCCTTCACGGACCTTGGTCGTCAGGGGTCCGTCAGTCCAGGGGGCGGGCGCCGAGGTGGTCCGAGATGAGCTTGCGGGCCAGCTCGTCCGGGTCCTGGTCCGGCGGGGGCGGGGGTGGCGGCGGGGCCGGGCTGGCGTCCTCGTTGTAGAGGTCGTCGTCGTCCTCGTCGGAGGGTTCCGGGGGCAGCGGGATGTCCGGCTCGGCCGTCGTGACCTTGGGGCGCACCGGCTGGGCCGGGGCGGCGGGTGGGGCCGCTGGGCGGGCGGGCGCGGCCGGCGGGGCCGGGGCCGCCGCGGGGGCGGCCGCCGACTGACGGGTGAACGACTGCTTCGGCGCGGGCGCCGCCTGCTGGGCGCGGGCCGCGGGTGCGGCCGACGGGGCGTTGCCGTGGACGCAGCGGACCTGCCAGTCACCGCCGAGGACCTCGGTCAGCGCGCCGGCGATCTTGCGGGCGTTGTCCTGGTCGGACAGCCGGCGGGCCAGCGGCTCGGACTTGTGGGTCAACGTGACGGCGCTGCCCTCGACAGTCGCCACCGTGGCCTGCGTGAGCATCGCCTCGAGGCTGCGGCCGCCGGTGAACTTGCGCAGCGACGTCATCAGCTGCGGCCAGATGTTCCGGAGCCCGGCGGCGTCCAGCGCGCCGGGCGCCGCGGGCGCGGCGGCGACCACCGGCTCGGGCTCGGCGGCCGGGGCGGGTGGGTCCCCGCCCGGCGTCCGGGTCGCGCCCCAGCCGCTGTTGTCGCTGGGTACGGCGGCGGCCGCCGCCGGCTGCGCGGGGATCCCGCCGCCCGGGGTGCGAGGTGTGCCCCAGCCACCGTCCGCGGACGCCGATGTGGAGGCAGGCTGGGCCGCACCGGCCGGCGCAGCAGCGGGCTGCGCGGGACCAGCCGCCGGGGCGGCAGCCGCAGGAGCGGGCTGAGCCGGCGCAGCTGCGGGTTGCGCGGGACGAGCCACCGCCGGAGCGGGCTGAGCCGGAGCGGCCGCCGCGGAAGCGGGACTGGCCGGCGGATTCGGTTCGGCCGTGGGCGGCTCCGGGATCGCCACCGGCGCCGGGCCGGCCGACGCCGGGCGCTGCGACGGCCGCGAGAACTCCTTCTCCGGCGCGGCTCGCATCGGCGGCTCGACGCCACCCTCGGCGGGCGCGCCACCGCCGGCGACCACCGTCGCGCGGCGTTCCAGCCGCTCGATCCGCGCCAGCAACGCCTTTTCCGCGTCGGTGACCGACGGCAGCAGCATCCGCGCGCACAGCAGCTCGAGCACGAGCCGGGCGGACGTCGCGCCGCGCATCTCCAAGAGTCCATTGTGGACGATGTCGGCGTACCGCGAAAGCGTGCCGAGGCCGAGGCGTTCGGCCTGGCCGACCATCCGCGCCAGTTCCTCTTCGGGCGCGGACACCAGGCCACCCGCGGACTCCGGGACCGCGCGCAGCAGCACCAGGTCGCGCAGCCGGTCGAGCAAGTCGGTCGCGAACCGGCGCGGGTCGTGCCCGGCTTCGGCGACCTTCTCGACGGTGCCGAACACCGTGCCGGCGTCGTCGGTCGAGAGCGCGTCGACCATGTCGTCGATCAGCGCGACGTCGGTGACGCCCAGCAGCGACACCGCGCGGCTGTAGTTGATCCCGTCGGGCCCGGCGCCGGCGAGCAGCTGGTCGAGCACCGACTGCGTGTCACGCGCCGAACCACCCCCGGCCCGGATGACCAGCGGGTACACCGCGGGCTCGACCTCGACGCCCTCGGATGCGACGTTGCTTTCCAGCAGCGTGCGCATCGCGCCGGGCGGGATCAGCCGGAACGGGTAGTGGTGCGTGCGCGAGCGGATGGTGGTGAGCACCTTGTCCGGCTCGGTGGTCGCGAAGATGAAGATGACGTGCTCGGGCGGCTCTTCCACGATCTTCAGCAGGGCGTTGAAGCCCTGCGTGGTGACCATGTGCGCCTCGTCGATGATGAACACGCGGTAGCGCGACTCGGCGGGCGCGTAGAACGCCTTGTCCCGCAGCTCACGGGCGTCGTCGACACCACCGTGGCTGGCCGCGTCGAGCTCCGTGACGTCGACGCTGCCCGAACCCTCCGGCGCGAGCGCCTTGCAGGAGCTGCACTCGCCGCACGGGTCCGGTGTCGGGCCCTTCACGCAGTTCAGCGAGCGCGCCATGATGCGCGCGCTCGACGTCTTGCCGCAGCCGCGCGGGCCGGAGAAGAGGTAGGCGTGGTTGATCCGCCCGGCGGCCAACGCCGTGCGGAGGGGTTCGGTCACATGCTCCTGCCCGACGACCTCGGCGAAGGTTGCCGGACGGTACTTGCGGTACAGCGCTAGAGCCACGCCGCGAGACTACCGGGCAGGTCCGACAACCTTCGCCGTGCGGGTCAGGCCAGGGCAGCGGCCTCGGCGACCAGGGCGTTCACCTTGGCGACGTGCTGCGCCGTGACCGCGTCACGCGCCCGCGCCTTGAGCAGTTCGCCGTCCAGATACGCCTGCAGGGCCGAGTCGGGACCGTCGAGCACACCCTGCGCGACGGCGACGACCTCGGGCCCTTCCGACAGCGTCCGGGTGGCGTACACCGACAGGTCGATCAGGTGCGTGACGTACTGGCCGTGCGCCAGGAACTCGCGGACGTCGGCGACGGTGCCGTCGAGGGCCTTCTGGGCCGCCGGCTTCGTCGACGGGCCGCCGGCCGCCAGGATCTGGTTGACCTCGACGCGGTCGTCGGTGTCGCGGCCGGGGTAGTCGCCGGTGCGCAGCAGCGCGGCGACGCCGGCGTACGGGCCCGCGAGCGCGTCCCGAGCGGCCTGGCGCAGGCCCGGACGGGCCTTCGGGTCCGCCGCGATCGCCGCGACGGCCACCCGGTCGTCGGACTCCTGCGCGACGGCGAGCCCGCGGTGCACGAAGGTGACGACGTCGTCGTCGGAACCGCTCAGCGCGGCGCGGGCGGCGTCCTTGACCGCGGCCCCGCCGTTGCGCAGCAGGTAGACCGACACGCGACGGCCGTTCGGCACCGTCAGGGCCGGGTCGGCCGCGTCGGCCAGCAGCTTGTCGTTGTCGGTCTTGGCCTGCGCGGCGCGGGCCGCGGCCTCCTTGGCCTGCTGCTGCGCGGCGCCCTCGGCGCCCGCCGCGGCCTGGCCGTCCTACTGGTTCTTGCTCTGCTGGGCGGCGAGCCGGTCGGCGTTCGCCTTCCGCGCGTCCGACGCGAGCTTCGCGGCCTGGTTCGCCGCGATCTGGACCGCGACGCCGTTGTGCCGGGCCTTGGCCGCCTTCGCGCCGTCGACCTGGCCCTGGACCGCGGTGAGCTCGGCGTCGCCGGCCGCGGCGACCTGCTTCCAGAGGGCCAGGAAGTAGCGGACGTCGGCCGGGTCGCCGTCGAGGGCCGTCTGCGCGGCGGCCTTCACCTCGGGCCCGCCCGCGGCCAGCGCCTGGTTCGTGGTGATCCGGTCGTCGGTGTCCCTGGCCTGCTGAAGGCCGGTTTCGAGGAAGGCGCGGACGTCGGCGGGCGTGCCGTCGAGGGCCCGCTGGGCGGCGGCGTTCACGGTCGGGCCGCCGGTGCTCATGGCCTGGCCGACGGCGATCCGGTCGTCGGCCACCCGGGCCTGGGCCAGGCCGGTGGCCAGGAACGCGCGGACGTCGTCGATGGCGCCGCTGAGCGCCTGCTGGGCGGCGCGCTTGGTGGCCGGGCCGCCGGTCGTCAGGGCCTGGGCGACCAGGACCCGGTCGTCGTCGTCCTTGGCCTGGTACCGGCCGGTGGCCAGGAAGGCCTGCAGCTCGGCCGGCGAGCCGAGCAACGCCGTTTCGGCGCCCCGGGCCACGCCGGGGCCGCCGGTCTCCAGCAGCAAGACGGCCTGCGCCCGGTCGGGCAGGACGTCCGCCGAAGCAGGCGTCGCCAGCACGCCGACGGCCAAGGCCGCGGCCGCGGCAACGAAAGTTACGTTCACACGCAAGGTGATCCCCCTCGGATCGTCGATCTTCCGCTCCCCTATCGCCGGTAAAGCAGGAATGTTTCCGACCCCGGCTAGGCTCCGGTTCCGTGAGCCGAACAAGCAGGCAGGCACCGATCCCGGGCCAGTACCCGGTGCGGTTCGGGGCGGCGGAGCTCCAGCGCTTCGCCGACCGCGGCAACGCATGGCTGCTGTCAGTGGGCGGAGTAGCCCAGTCGTACGTGGACCTGGACGACCCGACCCACCTGGAGTTCGACTACGTACGCCGCTTCGGCGACGTAGTGGACCTACTCCCACCAGGCCCGATAGAGGCCCTACACATAGGCGGCGCGGCCTGCACCCTCCCGCGCTACATAGCGGCAAAGCGCCCGGGCTCCCGCCAGCTGGTCTTCGACGCAGACCCCGAACTGGTAGAAGTAGTACGCACCCAGCTAGGCCTAAAAATCCCGGGCTTAAGAGTCCGAATAACGGACGGCCGCGAAGGCCTGACAACCCGCAGAGAAAACACAGCAGACCTGGTAGTGGTAGACGCATTCGAGCAAGCAACCCTGGCCGGCGGCCTGGCCACCCTGGAGTCAGTACGCTCGATAGAGCAAATCCTCCGCCCCACAGGCACCTACCTGGCAAACATCACAGACGGAGCAGGCCTCCCCTTCGCCCGCCGCTTCCTGGCCACCCTGAAAGAGGTATTCCCCCAGGTAGTACTACTGGCGGACCCAGGAGTACTAAGAGGCCGCCGCTTCGGAAACCTGGTGTTCGCAGCATCGGCAACAGGCATCCCAACAGCGGCCCTAGCAGCCCGAACAGCCTCAGCAGCCTTCCCAGCAAGATGCGTAGAGGGCACAGAACTAACCAAACTGGCAGGCAAGGCAAAGCCAATAACAGACGAAGACAAACCCCCACCCCCAAGGCCACCAAAAGACATCCTGGGCGTGTTCTGAGGTCGTGAGTGTTTAGGGCGGTTAGAACCGCCCTAAACACTCACGACCAGCCACGGCAGACCACCAGGGCCACAAGGAGGGCACGGCAGCGCACGCAGGTCACGGGGAAGGCCACGGCAGAGCTGCCAGGCCGCGAGGAAGGCCACGGCAGCGCTCCCAGGTCACGAGCGGGGCACCGTGGGGGTCCGGGGGCTCGGCCCCCGGGTGAAAGAACGAAGTGAAGGCCCCCGGCGAAGGGGCGAAGCCCCGAAGCAGGGAGGCCGAAACGAAGGGGACCCCGCGCACCCGTCAGAGCCTGCTTATCCTTGCTGCCTTCCGGCCCTGGGGAAGTTCACAGGATGGACGCCGCGCGGGGTCCGTGGTCAAGTGTAGCGGGTCTCGTTCAGGCCCCCGCACCAGCCTGCGCTCGGGCCCGTTTGAACGTGTTGTGCAGGACCGCCAGCAGCGCGTCGCGCACCGACAGCTTCTGGCGCGCGTCGAACGTGATCAGCGGGACGTCCTCGCTCACCGCCAGTGCCCAGCGGATGTCGTCCAGGTTGTGGCCCAGCGCGCCGTCGAACATGTTGACCGCGACCACGAACGGGAGCCCGGCGTTCTCGAAGTAGTCGACCGCCGGGTAGCAGTCGTCCATCCGGCGGGTGTCCACGATGACCAGCGCACCCAGCGCGCCGTGGACCAGGTCCTGCCACATGAAGCCGAAGCGGTCCTGGCCGGGCGTGCCGAACAGGTACAGCTTGACCTCGTCGTCGATCGTGATGCAGCCGAAGTCGAGGGCGACCGTCGTCGTGGTCTTCGCCGGGACGTGGCCCGTGCGGTCGACGTTCGCCGCGACCGACGTGATCGCCGCCTCGGTCGTCAGGGGCTTGATCTCGGAGATGGACGACACCGCCGTCGTCTTGCCAACGCCGAAGCCGCCCGCGATGACGATCTTGACCGGCGCCGGCGGGCGCGCGGCCGGTTCAGTGAATGGCTTCGAGTCCACGAATGACCCTTTCGATCATGCCGAGGTCGTGCGAGTTGTGGTTCCCCGGCCGGCGGACGACGACGTAGCCCTGCTCGGCGAGGTCGGCCACCAGCACGCGCGCGACGCCGATGTGCAGGCCGAGCAGGGCGGCCACTTCGGCGACCGACACCGTGCTGCGGCAGAGGGAAACGATTTCCTGGCGTTCGAAGGTGAGCTTCGGGTGCGACGCCGCGCCGAGGCGTGACGTCATGACCTGCGCCTCGATCTCGAGGCTCTGGTCGACCGGCTGCGCTCGCCCCGAGGTCATCAGGTAGGGCCGCAGCAGCGAGATGTCCGGGTCGTCGTCGGCCATCACGAACCTACGGTGTTCTTGAGCTCCTCGATCAGCCCGGGCGTGAGGACTTCGGTGGCGCGGTTGGCGAACATCGCCATCTCGTAGGCGATCGTGCCGAGGCTCGCCTGCTTGTTGGCGAGGACGCCGAGCGAGCAGCCGATGCTGATGGTGCAGACCAGCAGGTAACCGTGCTCCAGCTCGATGATCACCTTGTCGGGCGCGCCGAGCGGGTGGCTTTCGGAGACGCCGTGGGCGAGGCCGAGCATGGCGGACGAGATCGCGGCGAGGCGGTCGGCGTTGGAGCGCTCGAGCTCCGAGGACACCGCGATCAGCAAGCCGTCGGCCGAGACCGCGATGGCGGCGATCGCGCCCGCGGTGTGCTGCGCGAAGCGGCTCACCAGCCAGTTGAAGTTCTGGGCTTCGACGCTGACACCAGCTGCGGGGATGCTCATTTCCTGCTCTCTTCTTCTCGTTCCATCACACGACCGGCGACCACGCCTGGCGGCGGGGTGTCTGCCGTAAGCACGTCCGCCTTGGCCAGGCCGGCGGCGAACGAGTCGAACGCCGCGCGCTCGGCCGCCGGGTCCCGCTTGGCGCGGTTCACGACGGGCCGGGCGATCGGCCGGCCCGCGGCCTCCTGCTTGCGGAGGCCGGGGGCGAGCTGGGCGCCGGGCACGCGCCGGGTCAGGCCGTCCCGCGAGATCGGGGCGGTGACCGGCGGCGGGGCGACGGCGGCCGAGAGCGCGATCCGGTCGGTTCCGGAGACGCGCACCGGAAGCGGCGGAGTCGCCGCCACGGGTTCGGTCACGACGGTGGGCGGCGGATCGGCCGGCGTGGCACCGGCCTCGACGTCCACGGCGGCCTTGGCGAACGCCTCCTGGAAGCCGTCCATGGCGACCCTGGTGGCCTCCGGGTCGTGGCGCGGCTTGTCGTCGACGACCGTGGCGGTCGTGCCCGGGCTGGGCAGCTGCGCACCGCGGACGCGACGGCGCAGGCCGCCACGGGACTCGGTTTCAGGTTCTTCGGCGACGTCGGAAGCGACGGCGGGAGCGGGTTCGGCGGGTTCGGCGTCCGGCCACACCGGCGCCAGCTGGTCGAACCAGCGGAACCCGTTGGCGTGGACGGTGCCGAGCAGGGCCGGGATCGCCGGCGACGGCAGTTCCTTCTGGCGCTCCGGCTCCGCGGGACGGAACATGTCCAAAGTGGACTTCGAGCGCGGCGCCGGGGCCGGGGCGGCGTGCCGGGGTTTCGGCGTGGCCACCGGGGGTGCCGCCTGCGCCGGGATCGCCGGCGCGCGTTCGGCCTTCGGGAGCAGCCCGGTGCGGTGGTCGAACAGCGACGGCGGGACCGTCAGCCGCGCGGTCACGCCGCCGGTCGTCGGCGTCGCGAGCAGTTCGACGCCCAGCTCGTGGCGCCGCGCGAGGCGGCCGACCACGAACAGGCCGAGCACACTGGTCGGCGCGAGCTCGAGGCGTTCGCGCTCGACGAGCCGCTTGTTCTCCTGCGCCATCTTCTCGGCGGTCATGCCGATGCCGTGGTCGACGATGCTCACCAGGCAGGAGCCGTCGGTGAGGAACATCGTGTCCACCTCGACCATCGAGCCCGGCGGCGAGAACGACGTCGCGTTCTCCAGCAGCTCGGCGAAGACCAGCACCAGGTCGGCGCCCAGCGCCGAGGACAGCAGGATCTCCGCGACGACGCCGAGCTTGACGCGCTGGTAGTCCTCGATCTCGGCCAGCGCGGACCGCAGGGCGGTGGCCAGCTCGATCGGGCCGGCGATGCGGGCCTCGTCGCGGGTGCCGGAGACGACGAGCAGGTTGTCGGCGTTGCGGCGCAGGCGGGTGGAGAGGTGGTCGAGCCGGTAGAGGCTGGCCAGCAGGCGGGTGTCCTGCTCGTTGCGCTCGACCTCGTCGATCAGCGCGAGCTGGCGGCCGACGAGGTTCTGCGTGCGCTTCGCGACGTTCGCGAACATCAGGCTGGTGTTGCGCCGGGTGAGCGCCTGCCGCTCGACCAGCTCGGCGGCGGTCGTCTGGACCCGGTTGAACGCCGCGGCGAGCTTGCCGAGCTCGTCGTCGGAGGTGACGTCGATGGTGGCCAGCCGCGGCACCTGCTCCTCGGCCTCCTCGGTGTCGGTCACGCGGACGAGCTCGGTGCCGGCGAGGTCGGCGACCGACGTCGCCGCCGTGGTCAGCCGCCGCAGCGGCCGGGCGATCGAGCGGGACACCGCGACGGCGAGGAAGGCGACCAGCAGGAACAGCGCGGCGGCGCCGATGCCGACCGTCCAGGCCAGCCGGGTCGCGTCGTCGGCCCGTCCGGTCGCCGCGTCGGCGATCTCGCCGGTGACCCGCTCCTGGACGAGCTTCCGTTGTCCCGCCTGGGTTTCCGCCGCGCCGAGGACGTCGGTGACGTACTGGCCGGTGGCCGCCGCGTCACGCGGGTTGTCGATCCGGGCGGCGAGGTCTTCGATGCGGCGGCCGGCCTCGCTCTGCTCGACGTTGACGACCAGCGCGGCCTGCTCGCTGTCGGACGCGTCGTCGGCCTGCTGGACGAACCGGTCGGTGAAGATCGGCGCCTGCTGGGTCGCGTCGTCCAGGATGGACTTGCCGGAGTCCGGCGCGACCGCCGTCACGATCAACGCCATGCCGCGCAACGAGTTCTCCTCGTTCGCGCGCAGCAGCGCTTCGAGGGCGGTCAGCTCGCGGGTGCCCTCGGCGTCGCTGGTCAGCTGCGGCACCAGCCGCAGCGAGTCGATGACCGCGCCGATCACGGCGTGGTAGGTGCGGGCGACGCTGTCGAGCGCGACCCCGCGGCGTTCGGCGTTCTGCCGCAGCTCGTTCAGCGAGCCGATCCGGGTCAGCGCCGCCGACAGCTCGTCCGGCGCGTCCGCGCCGAGCGAGGACCGCACGTCCTCGACCGCGGCGTCGACCGCCCGGCGCTGTTTCGTCATCTCGTCCGGCGACATCGACGGCGTCGCGACGAACGCGCCGGTCAGCAGCCGCTCCCGCTGCAGCTGCCAGACCAGGCCGCCGAGCTGCTGGGTGTGCCGCGCCACGGTCGCCGACTGCGTGGCCGCCGTCGCGCTGTTCGCCTGGGTCAGCACGAACGGCACCGAAACCAGGACCACCGCGACCAGCGGCGGCAGGAGCAGCAGGTTCAGCTTGCCGCGAATGCCGAGCCGCGCGAGGATTCCCCCGCCGCCCGCCCGTTTCGCGGTCGACCTGCCGTGCCTCATCCCGCCACCTTCCTCCTCCGACGTTCTCACTCGCCCGCGGCCACCCGGTTCACGTGGCCGCGGTGCTGCTCCCGGACGAGGTCCTCGATCCGGGCGCGCAGCGCGAGGAACCGCGGTTCGCGCTTCACCGCCAGATCCCGTTCGGCCGGCAGCGTCACCTCGACGTCGGCGGCGATCCGCCCCGGGTCGGAGGCGAGCACCACGACCCGCCCGCCCAGGAAGACCGCTTCCTCGACGTCGTGGGTGACCATCAGCACCGTGGTGCCGGTGTCGGCCCAGATCCGGCGGATCAGCACCTGCATGTCCTCTTTGGTCTGGACGTCCAAGGCGCCGAAGGGTTCGTCCAGCAGCAGCACTTCCGGCTCGCAGGCCAGCGCCCGCGCGATCGCGACGCGCTGCTTCTGACCGCCGGAAAGCTGTTTCGGCAGCGAGCGGCGCACCGCGTCGAGCCCGGTCTCGGCGAGGTACCAGTCGACGCGCTCGGCACGCTCGGCCGCGTCGATCGAGAGCAGCTCGAGGCCGAACGCGACGTTCTTCTCGACGCTGCGCCACGGGTAGAGCGCGCCGGCCTGGAACACCAGGCCGCGGTCGGGGCCGGGGCCGGTCACCGGGACGCCGTCGAGCAGGATCTCGCCCTCGGTCGGCCCGCTCAGCCCGGCCACCAGCGACAACAGCGTCGACTTGCCCGAGCCGCTCGCGCCGACGACGCAGACGAACTCGCCGCGCAGCACTTCGAGGTCGACGCCGTCGAGGGCGCGCGTCACCTTGCCGCGGACGGTGTAGTCCTTGGCGACGTTCCGCAGTTCCAGCGTCATGCCGCCCACTTCCCGACCTGGGTGCGCACCAGGCGCAGCACGACGTCGATGGTCAGCCCGGCGACGCCGATCACGATGAGCACCGCGAAGATCTTGTCCGTCTGCAGGAACCGCTGCGCGCGGACGATCCGGTAACCCAGGCCGGCCTGGGAGTTGATCAGCTCGGCGACGACCACGAAGTTCCACGCCGCGGCGGCGTTGACCCGGATCGCGTCGATCATGCCCGGCAGCGAGTGCGGCACGACGATCTTGCGCAGCACCTCGCCTCGGCGCGCGCCGAGGGTGTAGGAGACGTCGAGGAGCGCGTTCGGCACCGCGCGCACGACGTCGGCGGTCATCAGGGTGTTGAAGAAGACCGTCCCGATGAACAGGATCGCGATCTTCGACGGCTCGCCGAGGCCGAGCCAGATGATCAGCAGCGGGATGAACGCGCTCGCCGGGAGGTAGCGCAGCAGCCCGATCAGCGGCTCGAAGAAGGCCTGGCCCGCGGTGAACGTGCCCATCAGCATCCCGAGCGGCACCGAGACGAGCACCGCCAGGCCGAAGCCTTCGAGCACCCGCTGCGTCGTCGCCCAGAGGTCGTCGAACAGCTCGCCGGTGCCCGCCATGTCGGCCCCGGCCTTGAGCACCGCGGCCGGGGACGGCAGGAACGTCGAGTCGACGGCGCCGCTGACGCTGAGCACGACCCAGGCGAGAAACGGGATCGCGAACGACAGCACCGCCAGCGTCCACCGCGCGGACGCCGAAATCGGCGTCCGCAGGGAGAAGAGGGGCGACGCGGGTTTCGGCGTCGCCCGGCGCGGCAGCGGCGTCCAGGCCGGCCGGCCCCGGCCCGCCTGGACGCGCTCGGCGAGCCCCTGCTCGGCCTCCAGCTCCTCGGCCGCTCGTGCGTCGGCCGGGGAGTGGGAGGCCGCAGTGCGCTGGGTGGGACCGGTCACTGCGGCGCGGCCTTCACGAACTGGTCGTCGAACAGGCCGTCGAGCGACGGCCGCTGCTGGGCGAGACCGGTGCTCACGATGAAGTCGATGATCTTGTTCGCCTGGAAGTCGAGGTGCTGCGCGGTGACACCCGGGGTGAACGCGTCGAGGTTCTGCTGGCGCGTGAAGATCGTGGTGCCGGCGTCGTAGGTCTTGTAGTCCGCGTCGGACACCCCGCCGCGCTCGGCCATGATCTTGATCGCCGCGTCCTTGTTGTTCTTGATCCAGGTCAGCGTCTCGAACCAGGTGTTGACGAGCGCCTGCACGTCCTTCGGGTGCTCCTTGACCAGCTTCTGCGAGGTGACCAGGTGGTCCGGGATGGCGCCGGGGAACTCCGTCGACGACGAGATCGCGCGGCTGCCCGGGAGCTCGAGGGCCTTGGTGGTGAACGGCGCGAACGCGCCCACCGCGTCGACCTGACCGCCGACGAACGCGGCGGCCGCGGCGTCGGTCGGCAGGTTGACCAGCTGGATGTCCTTTTCGGTCAGCTTCGCTTCCTGCAGCGCGAGCAGCAGGAGGTAGTGGTCGACGGTGCCCTGCTCGACGGCGACCTTCTTGCCCCGGAGGTCGGCGACGGCGGTGATGCCGTCCCGCGCGATGATCTTGTCGTTGCCGGTCGAGTTGTCGTTCACCAGCACGATCGAGAGCTTCGCGCCGCCTGAAGCGGACGAAAGCGTGTCGTTGAGGGTCTGGCTGTTGGCGTCGATCGCGCCGCTGGACAGCGCGTTGATGCTGTCGGTGTAGTTGTCGAACCACTTGAGGTCGACGTTGACGCCGTTCTTGGCGAACAGACCCTGCTCCTGCGCCACCTGCCAGGGGAACCACCCCGGCCAGGCGCTGAACCCGAGCGTGATCTTGCCGCCGTCGCCGGAGGCGGAACTGTCACTGCAGCCGGACAGGGCGGTGACCCCCAAGAGGGTCAGCAGCGTCAGGAGCGCCGTCAGCAGACGACGAGGGCGGGAAGTCACAGCGAAACTCCAGAAGGCGGGGGAAGTGGAGTAGAGCGACACCGAAGAGGGAACGAGGCCTACCTGCCGTGACGACGAGGAGATGGTTCGGGCAAGGCTGCGCCACCGCGCACGGTCATCGCTGCTCTCTTCCAGACGCACCTGATCGGGTCAAGGCGAGAGAACGCGGACAAGGAGTACCTACACCCAGTGAAAACCGGCGCCGCACGCACCGGACCACTCACCCCTTGTCCCTCTCCCGGCGGAGACTCTAGCGAGTGGCACAAGATCCCCACAACGCCATCCCAGTGCCTCCAAAAGGGTGACGCTCAACCGGGTCAACCAGCGTCTTCGCGAGTCGACAAGATCAAGTACGCGGGTGTTTCTGTCGGCCGCCCGGTCAAGATCTCCGCACGCCTGAAGAGGTTCGCCCGTGCAGGCGCACGGGCAGCAAGGCCGCGTTGTTACACGTCGGCGCGGGATGTCGAGATCAGCAGCGAGGCCTCGCCGGACAAGCGAACAGTCGTTCGGAATGTGCCACCGATCGGCGACCCGTTCGAACAGGTGTCCGCATCCGCGAATACCGCACGGACGTCAAGGCCGTCGAATGGTTCCGCAACTGTTTACACGGCCGAAACATTCAATGTTTCTGTCAAGCGATCGATTTTGTGAGGTCGTAAACCGTCGTGCTCCCGACAGTCGAAGACGCGAAGTTCTGCTCCACCCACGTCTGGATTTCGCCCGAGGTGCCACGGCCCCCGCCGAACCCGCCGCGCCCGCCCGCGACGTAGTAGTGGATGTCGCCGTCGGCGACGTACTGCTCGAACTGCCGCAGCGTCGGCGCCGGGTCGCTGCCGCTGAAACCGCCGATCGCGAGCACCGGCCGGCCGCTGTCGAGCGCCAGCCCGGCCGACTGCATCGCGCCGCTCTGCGCCGCGGCCCACTTCGTCGTCGTGCCCTTCAGCAGGTCGATCACGGCGGTGTCGGCCTGTCCCCCGCCGAACCCGCCGGCCCCACCGCGGCCGCCGCCGAAGCCACCGAAGCCGCGTCCACTCGCGACCGCCGGGCCGGACGACGGCGTGCCGCCCGAGTGCGCCGTCGCCGCCGTCGCGAAGGTGAAGGACGCCGTCCCGAGCAACGCGCCGCACAGGCCGGCCGCGGCCACGACCGGGCCGAGCCGCCGGATCCGGTCCGCGCCGAAGAGCAGGGCGAACGCCGCGAGCGCGCTCAGCACCAGCAGCGCGTAGCGCAACCACGGCTGCCACTCCGGCGTCCGGGCGAGCAGCACGAAGCCCCACACCGCGGACACCGCGAGCATGACGGCCAGCACCGCGCGGGCCGCGAAGTTGGCCCGGCCCCGCCACAGCTCACGCGCGGAGATCCCCAGCGTGCCGGCGATCCCGGGCGCCAGCGCGACCGTGTAGTACGGGTGGATGATGCCGCTCATGTAGCTGAACACCAGCACCGTGACGACCGTCCAGCCGCCCCACAGCAGCAGGGCCGCGCGGGTCCCGTCGGTGCGCGGCGCGCGGCGGGTGAACCACAGCCCCGCGACCAGGCCGATCAACGCGGCGGGCAGCAGCCACGACGCTTCGGCGCCGAACTCGCCGCTGAACAACCGCGTCAGCCCGGTCTGGCCGCCGAACGCGCCGCCGCCGAAGCCGCCTGCTGCCGCCCCGGTCGGCGGGGTGAAGCCGCCACCCCCGCCGCCGCGGCCCTCACCGAAGATCCGGCCGAGGCCGTTGTAGCCGAAAGCCAGTTCCAGCACGGTGTTGTCGGTCGAGCCGCTGATGTAGGGCCGGTCCGCGACGGGCCACAGCGCGACGGCCGCGACCCACCAGCCGGCGGAGACGAGCACCGCGCCGGCGGCCGCGAACAGCTGACCGATCCGGCGCCCGGGCGACGTCGGCGCCGCGACGGCGTACACCAGCACGAACGCGGGCAGCACGAGGAACGCCTGCAGCATCTTGTCCAGGAAGCCGAAGCCGATCGCGACCCCGGCGAGCACCAGCCACCAGGTGCTCGCCTTGTCGAGCGCGCGCACGACGCAGTACGCGCCGGCGACGAGCAGCAGGACGAGGAAGGCGTCCGGGTTGTCGTAGCGGAACATCAGCGCGGCGACCGGCGTCAGCGCGAGCGCGGCCCCGGCCAGCAGCCCGGCACCGGGTCCGGAGAGCCGGCGCACCGCGAGGTACAGCAGGCCGACCGACGCGACGCCGGCCAGCGCGTTCGGCACCAGCAGGCTCCAGCTGGAGAACCCGAAGATCCGGCCGGACAACCCCATTACCCACAGGGAGAACGGCGGTTTGTCGACCGTGACGACGTTGCCCGGGTCGAGCGAGCCGAAGAACAGCGCCTTCCAGCTCCACGTCCCGGCCTGCGCGGCCATCGCGTAGAAGTCGTTGGCCCAGCCCGTTTTCGCCAGGTCCCACAGGTAGAGCAGCCCGGTCCCGAGCAGGAGCGCGGCCACCGAAGGCTTGATCCACCGCGGTTCCGGCGCGGCCTGGGGCGCGGGCTGGGCGAGTTCGGGCGCCGACAGGGTGGTCGTCATGAGCCCCACCGTCGCGGTGGCGCATGTGGTGAACTTGTGCCGAACCTGTGCCCCCGCTGTGCATCCACCCCGATCGAGTGACGCACCCTGCCCACCACGCCCCGCCTCGAGGGGCCCCAAGCGCCACTTTCGTTACGAAAGATGCGAGGTTGTGGAGCGATTTCGGAGGATGTGGACAACTCGGCGGTGTGGTCGTCGTCACTCGGGTGCCGGGGCCTCCGCGAAGACGATCTCGAACTCCGTGCGTCCCGGCCGGCTCTGCACTCCGACCCGGGCGCCGTGCGCACCGGCCACCGCCGCCACGATCGCCAGCCCGAGGCCCGTGCTGCCCGCCGCCCGCGAGCGCGAGTTGTCGCCGCGGGCGAAGCGCTCGAAGATGTCCGGGAGGATCTCCGGCGGGATGCCCGGGCCGTCGTCGGCCACCCGCAACCGCACAAAGCCGTCCGAAGTGGACAGTGTGGTCGTCACCGTGGTGCCCGCCGGGGTGTGCGTGCGGGCGTTGGCCAGCACGTTGATCACCACCTGGTGCAGCTGACCGGCGTCGCCGAGGACACCGATCGGCTCGCCGGGGACGTCCATCAGCCACTTGTGGTCCGGGCCCGCGACGTGCGCGTCCGCGACCGCGTCGGCCACCAGCCGGCACAGGTCGACCCACTCCGGCACCACCGCGCGGCCCGAGTCCAGCCGGGCGAGCAGCAGCAGGTCCTCCACTAGCGTCGTCATCCGCCGCGACTCCGACTCGACGCGGCTCATCGCGAACGCGATGTCCGGCGGCACCTGCTCGCCGCTGCGCCGGGTCAGCTCCGCGTACCCGCGGATAGCGGCCAGCGGCGTCCGCAGCTCGTGGCTCGCGTCCGCGACGAACTGGCGTACGCGGCTTTCGCTCGCCTGCCGCGCGGTCAGCGCGTTCGCGATGTGTTGCAGCATCCGGTTCAGCGCCGAGCCGACCTTGCCGACCTCGGTGTTCGGGTTGGTGTCGGCCTCCGGAACGCGTTCGGACAGCGCGACTTCGCCGCGGTCCAGTGGCAGTTCCGAGACGCGCGTGGCGGTCGCGGCCAGCCTGTCCAGCGGGAGCATCGTGCGGCGGATCGTCGCCGCGCCGACCGCGCCCGCGACCAGGATCCCGGCGAGCGCGACGCCGCCGAGGATGAAGCCCAGCCGCCAGAGCGTCTCGTTGACGTCCTTCAGCGGCAGGCCGATGACGGTCTTCTCGCCGCCGGGAGACGTCGTCGAGACGACGCGGTAGGCCCCGAGGCTGCCGCTCAGGACGATGCTGTGCGGCTTCCCGTCGGACGGCAACGCCAGCAACGTCCGCACCTGGCCCTCGTCGAGCTGCCGGTACGGCGCCCGCCGCTTGGTCGGCGAGCCCACGCTGGAGTCGAGCACGGCCCCGGTGCCCCGCGCACCGACCTGGACGGCGGCGAGCGTGCCCTCGCCCTGGCCCAGCGCCCGCAGCGGGTCCGGCGGCGGCGCGTCGCCGTACGTCCAGGGCGGCCGTTCCCCGCCGTGCTTGGCGCGGTCGGTGGCCGCGGCGAGCCGGTCGTCCTGCTGGCGCACCAGGAACTCGCTGAGCGCGAACTCCGTGACCACACCGACGACGACGCACACGAGCGCGAGCAGCGCAGCGAGCTGGACGATCAGCCGCCGGCGCAACGACCACGGCCGCTGCGTCCCGAACCGCCGCCGCTCAGCCCGCTGGCTTGAGGACATACCCGGCGCCCCGCATGGTGTGGATCATCGGCTCGCGGTCGGCGTCGATCTTCTTGCGCAGGTAGGAGATGTAGAGCTCGACGATGTTGGCCTGGCCGCCGAAGTCGTAGCTCCACACGCGATCCAGGATCTGGGCCTTCGACAGCACCCGCTTCGGGTTGCGCATGAGGTAGCGCAGCAGCTCGAACTCGGTCGCCGTCAACGGCACCAGGTCGCCGCCGCGGTGCACCTCGCGGCTGTCCTCGTCCAGGGTGAGGTCGCCGACGACCAGCGTCGACCCGCTCGCGCCGGTGACGCCGCCCGCCCGGCGCAGCAGCGCGCGCAGGCGCAGCGCGACCTCTTCGAGGCTGAACGGCTTGGTGACGTAGTCGTCGCCACCCGCGGTGAGCCCGGCGATGCGGTCCTCGACCGCGTCCTTCGCCGTCAGGAACAGCACCGGCAGGTGCGGGGCCTCGGACCGCATGCGCCGCAGCACTTCCAGGCCGCTGAAGTCGGGGAGCATGACGTCCAGGACGACCGCGTCGGGCCGGAAGTCGCGCGCGATCCGGACGGCTTCCGTGCCGTCACCCGCGCTGCGCACCTCCCAGCCCTCCATCCGCAGGGCCATCGAGACGAGCTCGGCCAGCGTCGCCTCGTCGTCGACGACGAGGACCCGGACGGGGCTCCCGTCGGCGCGGCGCAGGTCGGCCTTGCCGGGGCCGGGTGACGTGGTGTTCATAGCGGTCATAGTGCCATCTTCGCCACGCGCCCACCGGGTTCGCTGTGGGCGCGCTGTGCGTTGCCTGTGAGGTCCTTCGCCTGGGTAAGGGAGCCACAGGACCCGCTGACGCCTCGCACAGCTCAAACACAGCCAGGGCGGTGAGCCTGGGCTGGACCAGTGTGGGTACGACCGGAGGACACGATGACGACCGAGCCGACGCCGAACACTCCGCCCCAGGGCGAGCCGGCACCCGCGAGCCAACCGGCCGCGGCGAACTGGGGCGACCCCGCGGCGGCCGCGCCGAAGAAGGGCTGGTCCGGCAAGAAGACGGCGATCGCCGCCGGCATCGCCGTGGTGATCGCGGCCGGTGGCGGCGCGGCGATCTGGGCGGGCACCAGCAGCGCCGACAACTCCGCGCAGCAGGGCGGCCCCGGCGGCTTCGGCGGCCCAGGTGGTCCCGGCGGCGGCCAGTTCCGCGGCCAGGGCATGCCCGGCGGGAACTTCGGCGGCGGCGCGGCCGCGCTGCGGGACGCGCTGCACGGCGACTTCGTCGTCGCGAACCCGAACGGCGGCTACACGACCGAGCGGCTGCAGACCGGCGACGTCACCGAGCTGAGCGCCACGTCCGTGACGCTGACCAGCAAGGACGGCTACAAGCAGACGTACACGCTCGACGGCTCGACGCAGAAGACGGGCGACGTGAAGACCGGCGACACCAACGTGACGGTGGTGGCGAAGGTCGACGGCCAGACCGCGACGGCGACGTCCCTCGGCCAGGCGCTGCAGGGCCAGGGCCAGCGCCAGCCGGGCCAGCGCCGTGGCGGCTACCCGGCCCGCCCCTCGAACTGACGCTCCCGCTCCGCGGCTCCCCCTGCGCCCCAATGTGGCGTTGGGTGCGTAGGACGCACCCAACGCCACATTGGGTGCGTCAGATGCACCCAATGCCACATTGGGGCGTATGCGGACCCCGGCGGCGCGGTTAGGGCACAGTTGCGGGCGTGTACGACATCAGGGGGTCGCTGCGGCGGCAGTCGCTGCTCGTCGCGGTGGTCTGCGTCGGTTGTGACGCCGTCCTCTTCGGCGTGCGCGGACCGCTCGGCAACGGCCACTGGCAGCCGTGGGCCGTGCTGCTCGGCGGCGTCGCCGTCAATGCCGCGCTCGCCGGGCCGGCCCGCTACTCGGGCTGGGTGTCGCTGGCGCACGCCCTGCTCTTCGCCGCCTCGCCGCTGCTGATCAGCACCACCGCGGGGTACGTCGTCGGCAACAACGCCGGCATCCTGATCGCGGGGTACCGCGCGGGCGCCTGGCTGCGCCCGAAACCGGCGGTGCTCGCGCTCCTCGCGATGCTCGCCGGCGTCGCCGCGGGCTGCGTCGAAGGCGGCGGCCGGACCGCGAGCGACCTGCGGCTGATGGCGGTCAGCGTCAGCGTGAGCGCGCTCCTGCCGTGGCTGGTCGGCCGGTACACGACGGCGCGGCGCGCCTACATCGCCGACCTCGAACGCGAGGCGGACCAACGCCGTCAGCACGAAGAAGCGGCCGTGCGAAGGGCCGTCACCGAGGAGCGCACGACGATCGCGCGCGACCTGCACGACGTCATCTCCCACCACGTCAGCGCCATCGGCGTGCACGCCGGCGCGGCCCGGCTCGGGCTGCCCGAAGGCGACTCGCCGGTGCGCAAGTCGCTCGGCGCGGTCGAGTCCGCGAGCCGCTCGGCGATGGCCGACCTGCGCCGCCTGCTCGACCTCCTGCACGCCGAAACCGGCGCCGCCCAGCCCGGTCTGGACAACCTCGACGAGCTGGTCGAGACCGTCCGCGCGGCCGGCCTGCCGACCCGGCTGACGCTGCTCGGCGAACCACGTGAGCTGGCCGGCTCGCTCGACGTCGCGCTGTACCGGATCGCGCAGGAGGGCCTGACCAACGCGCTGCGCCACGGCGTGGGCCCGGTCGAAGTCGAACTAAACCACGGCCGCACCGAAATCGTGCTCACGGTGACCAACGGCCTGCGACCCGGCCGCACCTCCCGTGGCGAGCACGCGCACCGCGGCCTGGCGGGGATCCGGCAGCGCGTCACGCTGTTCGGCGGCCAGGTCGCCTACGGCGAAAACGGCACGCAGTGGCAGCTGCGCACGACCTTCCCGGTGGAGAGCACATGATCCGCGTCCTGCTGGCCGACGACCACGCGATGTTCCGCTCCGGGATGCGCGCGCTGCTCGACACCCAGCCCGACTTCACCTGCGTCGGCGAGGCGTCCGACGGCCGCGAGGCGGTGGCCGAGACGGCTCGCCTGCGCCCGGACGTCGCGGTCCTCGACGTCCGGATGCCCCGCCTCGACGGCCTCGCCGCGACCGAGGCGATCCTCTCCGCGCCGGGCAACGACACCCGCGTCCTCGTGCTCACCACCTACGACGCCGACGAGTACGTCTACCGCGCGCTGCGGGCCGGGGCGAGCGGGTTCCTGCTGAAGAGCCTGGCGCCGGAGGAGCTGGTCGCGGCGATGCGGGTGGCGGCCCGGGGTGACGCGCTGATCGACCCGTCGGTGACCCGGCGGCTGGTCGCGAAGTTCACGTCGGTGCTCGAGCCGGCCGCCGCCGAACCGCCCGAGGTCGCCCGGCTGACGTCCCGGGAGCGGGAGGTGCTGCTCCTGCTCGCCAACGCCTGCAGCAACGCCGAGATCGCGCGGCAGCTGCACGTCGGCGAGGAGACGGTGAAGACCCATGTGTCACGGGTGCTCTCGAAGCTCGGGCTACCCGACCGCGTGCACGCCGTCGTCTACGCCTACAAGCACAAACTCGTCCCCGGCGACTGACCCTGTTCGTGCAAGACTGGCGCGATGAAGCGGTGGATCACGTTCGCGGTCGGGGTCGTGCTCGTGCTCGTCGGCGCCGTCTGGGTGCTGCAGGGCCTCGGCGTCATCACCGGCAGTTTCATGACCGGCCAGAAGCTGTGGTTCCTGATCGGGCTCGTCGCGTTCCTGGTCGGCATCGTCCTGGTCGCGGCGAACGTGACCCGGCGGCGCAAACCTACTTCGTGAAGATCTCGAAGACCGGGTAGCCGGGGGCGATCTCGCGCAGCTGCTCGTCCGACGCCTTGGCGTCGACGCCCTCGAAGAACGCGCCGACCTCGAACTTCCAGCGCTTGAGGTAGGCACGCAGGATCACGGGCTTCTCGTCGTCGGCCAGCTCGCGGTAGGTGAAGGTCTCGTCGCGCCGTCCGACGCGCAGCTGTCCCTGGCCGGCCACGCGCAGGTTGCGCACCCACTGCGTCTCGCCGCGGGCGGCGACGAGGTAGTCGACGCCGTCGATGGTCAGCAGGTTGACCGGCGTCGAGCGCGGCTCGCCGGACTTGCGGCCGACGACGGTCAGCACCCGGCTGCCGAGGATGCTCACGCCCATCTTGGTCAGCTTCGCGACCAGCTCATTGAAGACGTTGGTGGACTTGGCGGGCTTCAGGTAGCGGGTCTCGGTCATGATGTCCTCCGGAGTTTCGGGAGAGCAGTGCTCTCGGTTAAGAGCAGTGAACACCCTTTGTCGCGACGAGTCAAGAGCAGTGCTCTCGGTTAAGAGCAGTGAACACCCTTTGTCGCGACGAGTCAAGAGCAGTGCTCTCGATTTTGTGCGCCGCTCTCGTGCATGGCAGACTGGGCGTCATGACCGCGACCCGGACCGCGCGCGAACGTGCCCGCGCCGAACTCACCCAGGAGATCAAGGACGAGGCCCGCCGCCAGCTCGCCGAGGTCGGCGCGAACGGGCTTTCGCTGCGCGCGGTGGCGCGTGAGCTGGGCATGGTCTCGTCCGCGCTGTACCGCTACTTCCCCAGCCGCGACCGGCTGCTGACCGACCTGATCGTCGACGCCTACAACGCGATCGGCGAGGCGGCCGAGGGCGCCGACCCGGGCCGGGGCGAACCGCGCGAGCGCTGGCTGTCGATCTGGTTGGCGACGCGCGGCTGGGCGAAGGCGCACCCACACGAGTACGCGCTGATCTACGGTTCGCCGATCCCCGGCTACCAGGCCCCGCAGGACACCGTCGCGCCGGCGGCCCGCGTCGCGCTGGCCCTGGTCAAGGTGCTCACGCACACCGAGCTGCGGGCCGTTGACGGCGACGTCGCGCCCGAGCTGCGGGCCCAGGCCGAGGCGCTCACGAAGGTCCTCGGGATCGTCGCCGGACCCGAGACGGTGGCCCGGCTGCTCATGGCGTGGACCCAGCTGTTCGGGGCGATCAACTTCGACCTGTTCGGCCAGTACGTCGGCAGCGTCGACCCGGCCGACGAGTTCTTCGCCCACACGGCGAGGCGGATGGCGGAGTTCGTCGGTCTCTAACGCAGCCAGGTCCGCAGCAGCAGCTCGACGGCGTCGGCGATCACGGTGTCGCTCGTGCCGTCCGGGCTCAGGTAGCGCTGCCGGAGCAGGCCGTCCTCCAGCGCGTGGATGATCAGCGCGAGGAACGCCGGGTCCGCGGGCGGTTCGGCCCCGCGCGCGGCGAACGTCGCCCGCACCCCCGCCTCGATCAGCTCACGCGCGGCACGTTCGTTCTCCCCGATCGACGGCCGGGCCCCGGGGTTGCGCAGCGCGTACAGGGTCAGTTCGGTGCGCAGTGCGAACCACTCCGGCAGGTGTTCGGCACGCTCGCCGTGCCACTCCTTGAGCTGGGCCATGACGTCGCCGGCCAGGGCCGCCACCTCGGACGCCTCCTGCGAGCGCCGCTGGTCCAGCAGCGCCACCACCAGCTCGTGCTTGTCCTCGAAGTTGCCGTAGAACGCGCCGCGCGTGTAACCGGCGCGTTCGGCGATCTGCTCGACGGACGTCCCGTTGACGCCGCGCTCGGCGAACAGCGCGGCCGCCGCGTCGAGCAGCCGCTCCTTGGTCCGTTCGCGGCTTTCCGCCCGCGTCAGGCGCTTCCCTGCCATGGCCGAGACGGTACCGTCGCCCGGACGGCAAACTGCGGAAGGCGGGCACGACGTGACGGGGTGGGCCGGGAAGGTCGGCAGGATCCGGGTGATCGGGACCGGGGTGATGGGCCGCGGGATCGTCCAGCTCGCCGCGACCGCGGGGGTGACCGTCGAGCTGACCGACGTCCGGCCCGAGGCCGTCGCGAAGGCGATCGACTTCGTCGGCGGGATGGTGGACAAGCTCGCCGCCAAGGGCAAGCTGACCGAGGACCCGCAGGCGGTGAAGGACCGGCTCGTTCCGGTCGAGGCGCCGGACGCGCCCGCGGACGGCGTCGACCTGGTCGTCGAGGCCGTGCGCGAGGACCTCGCGACCAAGCGGGCGCTGTTCGCCGGCCTGGAGCGCGTCTGTCCACAGGAGACGATCTTCGCGACGAACACCAGCTCGCTGTCGGTCACCGAGATCGCCGCCGAGCTGACCGACCCCGGCCGGCTCGTCGGCCTGCACTTCTTCAACCCGGTGCCGCTGATGCGCCTGGTCGAGGTCGTCCCGGGCACCCGGACGTACGACTGGCTGGCCGCCGAGGCGCTCGAACTGGTCCGCGGCTGGGGCCATGAGCCGGTGCTCGCGAAGGACGCGCCGGGCTTCCTGGTCAACCACGCCGGGCGCGGGCTCGGCACCGAGGCGCTGCAGATCCTCGGCGAGGCGCTGGCCGAGCCGGCCGACGTCGACCGCGTCGCGCGGGACGTGCTCGGCCTGAAGCTCGGCCCGTTCGAGCTGCTCGACCTCACCGGCCTCGACGTCTCGCACGCCGTACTGGAGAGCATCTGGAGCGGCTTTCACGGCGACCCGCGGCTGCGGCCGTCGTGGCTGACGCGCCCGCGTGTCGCCGCCGGCCTGTTCGGCCGCAAGAACGGCGAGGGCTTCTACCGGCACGTCGAGGGCAAGCAGCAGAACCCGGACGAGCCGGCCGCGCCGCCGAAGCCGACCGGCCCGGTGTTCACCGCCGACGAGCACCTCGCGCGCGTGCTGTCGGCGGCCGGCGTGCACGTGGTGTCGGACGCCTACCCGGACGCCGTCCTGCTCGTCCCGCTCTACGGCGAGTCCACAGTGGACGCTGCCACCCGCGCCGGCCTGCCACTGGCGCGCGTCGCCGGCGTCGACCCCCTCGGCGGCTACGAGCGCCGGCTGACGCTCTCGGTGCACCCCGGCCTCGACCCGGACGTGGGCCGCGCGGCGTGGGGCGCGCTGGCCGCCACCGGAAACCCGGTGACGGTGGTCCGCGACGGCCCGGCCCCGATCGCCCAGCGCCTGCTGGCCTCGATCGTCAACACGGCGTGCTTCATCGCGGGCCACCACCTGGCCACCCCGGCGGACATCGACACGGCGGTCCACCTCGGCCTCGGCTACCCGCGCGGCCCGCTGGCCTGGGGCGACCTGGTCGGCGGCGACGTCGTGCTGCGCATCCTGCGCGGCCTGGAGGCGGCCACCGGCGACCCCCGCTACCGGCCGAGCCCGTGGCTCACCGAGCGCGTCACCCTCGGCCTGCCGCTGACGTCGACCGGGACGACCCCCGCGGACCTGCTCACCTGACGACCTGGACCTCGTCACCCTTGCTCAGTCCGAAATGGACGTCGACGACGGCGTCTCGGCCGCCGGCCGGACATCCGCGGTACCGCCGGCCGGGCAGGGGCCACGAAAGGTTGAGTGAAACGACGAGGGCCGCCCCCGGAGAATTCCGGAGACGGCCCGCGTCGTGCTTCAGTTGCCGGTCACCAGGGGCGGTCGACCGCCCCGCCGGCGAGCGTGAACGTGATGTAGCCGCCTTCGAAGTCGCTGCGGTACACCCCGTTCACCACGTACTCGTCCGTCTTCGGGTAGTGCAGGTAGGAGTTCTCCCACCCGAGCGCCGCCCAGCGCTTGCGGATCTCGCCCTTCACCGCGTGCGCACCCGTCGCCACCGTGTAGTAGATCGAGTGGCCGAGGCTGAAGTGGTTGTACCGGCCGCGGCCGTCCGGCGTGCCGAGCTCGTCGGTCGTCGGGTAGCCGAGGCCGCGCTCGTAGTCGAGCGCCGCGAACTTCTTGCGGATCTCCCCGTAGAGGGCGTGCGCGCCGGTGTTGACCGTGTAGTAGATCGAACCGATGTTCCCGCCGTTGAGGAAGTGGTTGTACCGGCCGACACCGTCCGGAGTGGACAGTTCGTCGGTCGTCGGGTAGCCGATGCCGCGTTCCCAGCCCAGCACCTGCCACTTGTCGCGGATCAAGCCCTTGATCAGGTGTGCCCCGGTGGCCGGGGTGGAGTAGATCGAGGACCAGGCCGTGAAGTGGTTGTACGTGCCGACGCCGTCCGGCGCGACCGTGGTGTCGTTCTCCGGGGCCCCGAGCGCGTTGACGCCCCCGAGCGCGAGGTACTTGGCCAGGATCGGCGCGGTGACGTACTTCGCACCGGTCGCCGCGCTCCAGTAGAGGTTGCCGTTGGCGTAGGCCCGGTAGTGGACCGCGCCGTCGGTGACCTCGGCGGCGGCCGGCGCCCCGAGCTTGGTCCGCAACGCCGCGTCGGCGTTGTAGCGCTGGTCGATCGGGGTGTCGTAGTTCGCCGTCAGCGTCATGTCGCTCGTGCCGACCGTGACGACCCACGTGGTGGTCGTGGGCCCGCCCTGCCAGCCGGTGAACTTCGAGACGCCGTCGACGCCCAGTGCCGGGGCCTCGACGTCGAAGGACGCGCCTTCGGCGACCAGCGCCGTGGTGACGCCGCCCTCGACCGGGATGCTCAGCGCCGCGGGCTGCGTGCTGACCAGGGTGATCCGGTGCTCACGCGGCCGGGCCACGTAGGTCTGGGACGCCTTGACGCCGGCGCTGTCGGTCACCGTCGCGGTGAACTCCATCCGGGAGTCCGGGTGGTCGGTGAACGGCTGCGCGAAGCTCGCCCCCGTCCCGCCGACGCCCGGGTGCGCGTGGCACGTCGCCTCGCTCGGGCAGTGGCGCACCGTGGACGTCCAGGTGATCGGCAGTGAGCCGTCCTCGGCGTCCGTCGCGGTGCCGCTCAGGCCGACCTGCTGGCCCACCGCGAACGTCGCGGTGTCGCCCGGCGTGGTCAGGGTGAGCTGCGGGCTGTGGTTGCCCGGCGCGACCGCGACGGTGGTCGTCCCGGTCGCCCCCAGCGGGTCCCGGACCGTCAGCGTCGCGGTGAACGCGTCGGTGCCCGCCGCGTAGGTGTGGTTCACCTGGGGACCGGCGTCGAGCGCGGTCGTGCCGTCGCCGAAGTCCCAGTCGTACTTCAGCGGGTCGTTGTCGTAGTCGACCGACGTCGAGCCGTCGAAGGAAACCGTCCGCGTGTCCGGGTTGGTGGTCGACGTCGCGGCCGCGATCGGCACGGTGTTGCCGGAGGTGTAGGTCAGCCGCCGGATCTTGCCGCTGAGGATGTCGGCGAACACGATGTCGCCGTTCGGCGCGGGGGCGAACTTGACCGGGCCGCCGACGCCGGTGAAGACGGGCGGTGTTTCCGGCGCCTGCGTGAGCTTGCCCTGGTCGTCGTAGCGCAGGGTCCAGATCTTCTGCGTCGCGTAGTCGCCGAAGAAGTAGGAACCGCGGTAGGCCGCCGGGTAGCTGGAGCCGTTGTAGAGGATCCCGCCGCTGACGCTGTTGCCGTTGTTGATCCCGTCACCGTGCTGGTACTCGGTGATCGGCGGCTGGTTCACCACCGCGGCGCAGTCGGCGAGGCCGGTGAACCCGGGCGTGGGGTGGTTGCCTTCCCAGCACGGCCAGCCCTGGTTGGCGCCGCGCTGGACGACGTCGATCTCTTCGTAGCTGTTCCAGCCGACGTCCCCGGCGACCGGCAGGCCGAGGTTCGGATCGATGCTGAACCGGAACGGGTTGCGGAGGCCGCGCGCGAAGACCTTGCTCGCGGTCGACGCCGGGTTCGCCGCGTCGTAGTACGGGTTGCTCGGGACGCCCTTGCCGTCCGCGGTCAGGTGCAGAATTTTGCCGTAGGGCTGGTTGACGTCCTGCGCGCGCAGCGAACCCGGGTCCGCCTGCGTGAAGTCGCCGTTGTCGCCGATCGACAGCCAGAGCGTGCCGTCCGCCGGCGCGAGCACGGTGTTGATGGCGTGGACGTTGTGGATGCCCGGCGTCTCGAAGACGACCTGCTCGCCGGTCAGCCCGGACGGCGTCCCCGTGCCGTCGAGCGTGACGGTGAACCGCGAGAGCCGCATGACGAAGCCGGTCCCGCTGTCGATCGAGCGCGTCAGGTAGATGTTGTGCGTGGTCGCGTAGTCCGGCGCCACGGCGATGCCCACCAGGCCGAGGTCACCGATCGTGCGAACGGTCAGGTTGGTGACGGTTTTCGGCGCGCCACCCGTCGCCGAGACCCATCGCACGCCGCCGCTCTTCCCGATGGCGAGCATCGAGTTGTCCGGCAGGTAAGCGAAGTCGGTCAGTTCCCCCACACCGAGTCCGGTGTCCGTGTCCCGCAGGACGAATCCCTGCGGGAGTGCGGCCGCCGCCGTGGCCACCCCAGTGGTCACGGCCGGCAGCAATGCCCCCGTCAGCACGACCGCCACGAGAGCGTGGCGTAGTGCTCGAAGTTTTCCCAAGGCCATTTGGCCCCCCTTCCCAAGCGATTTCTTATCGCCTGAACAGGGGGGCCAGTTGCACTCTTACGAGTGAAGTTACTCTACCGTGATCTACTGTCCGTATCGATTGATGGCGCGTTACGGAACAACCTGCACGACGTCGCCGACGTGCAGCGTGTTGAAGTACTTCAGCGACGAGCTCGCCGACAGGTGGATGCAGCCGTGCGAGTACACCGACAGGCTGCCGGTGTGGAACGCGTCACCCGGGTAGAAGAAGACCGAGTTCGGCATCGGCGCGTTGTCGAACTCCTTCGACAGGTGCACCTTCTCCTTCGACAGCACGTGGAACGTGCCGGTCGGCGTCGCGTAGCCCTTGCGGCCCGGCAGCATCGAGACCGGCCCGTAGACGACCTTGCCGCCCTGCAGGATCCAGGTCTTGTGCGCCGAGAGGTCGACGCAGGCGGCCGTGCCCGCGGCCGCCGCGGCGGCCGCGCACGGCACGCTCGGGTCGGCGGCGGGCTTCGGGGCCGGCTTGGGCTTCGGCTTCGGCTTGGGGGTCGTGCTGGTCGGCGCGGGCTTGGTCGTCGACGGTGCTGGAGTCGGCGTCGCGCTGGCCGACGTGGTGGGCGGAGCCGTGGACGTGCTCGCGGACGTCGTCGGCGCTCCGCCGCCGGCGCCCGCCGCGACGGCCCCGCCGCCGGCGTTCGGCTCGCCCGCACCGGACGACCCGCCCGAGCACGCGGTCAGCACCAACGCCGTGGCCAGCGCGGCCGCTCCCGCCAGAAGCCTCTTCACGATCCCGTACCCCCAGAAAGACTCGATCTCCGTCGGACACCCCTAAAGACGGGAGTCCCCCGCCAGAGGTTCGTCCACGAAGGTCACGATTGGGTAGATGATGACCCGATGGTGATCGTTTCTTCCTACGACCAGGCGTGGCCGCAGCGCTTCGCCGAGGCCCGCGCCGAGCTCCTCGCCGTCGCGGGCGACCGGTTCTCCCAGGTCGAGCACGTCGGCAGCACATCGGTACCCGGCCTCGCGGCCAAGCCCATCATCGACATCGCCGCGCTCGCGCCCGATCTCGACGCCGTCCCGCCCGACCTGTTCGACGGCCTCGGCTACCGCGCCGAGGACTTCGGCGCCCCGGGACGGCTGCTGTTCGTCCGGCGCACCGGCGACGTCCGCACGCACCACCTGCACGTCTTCCCGCCGACGAACTGGGAGCACAACAAGGAGCGTGTCATGGCCGCCCACCTGCGGAAGTACCCGGAAGCCGCGCGCCGGTACGGCGAGCTGAAGCAGAAGCTGGCCGCGTCCGGGATGACCGGAGACGCCTACACGCGGGCGAAGACCGACCTCATCCAGGAACTGTCCGACGCGGCCCGCGCCGAGCGCGGCCTGCCGCCCGAGCCGGTCTGGGAGGAGTAGCGCGTCAACCCGGGGGTTGAGGCCGGGTTCCACCCGGGACCGATCCGCACGCCGACGTAATGAGGCGGCCGGACACCGAAGCTGGAAGCACCTTCGAAACCGGGAGCCTCCGATGTCCAGCATCGTCACCGTCCTGCTCTACGTCGCCGTCGCCGGCCTCGTCCTCTACCGGGTCGTCTACAAGCAGCTCCGCGGCACGCTGCTCGACCGCAAGTCGCTGGTGACGCTGCCGCTGATCCTCGTTCTGGTGGGCGGTTACCTGACGCTGAAGGCGCTCCCCGGTGCGTCGGCCGCCGAGCTCGGCTTCCTCGGCGCCGACCTGGTCCTGCTCGCCGGGCTCGGCGTGCTCCGCAGCACCACGACGACGCTGACCGCGCGCGAGGGCACGACGTTCCAGAAGGGCTCGGCCGTCACCCTCGTCCTCTGGGTGCTGACCATCGGCGTCCGGATCGGACTGGTCGCGCTGGCCACCGTGCTCGGGGTCGCGGGCCCGCTGTCGTCGGCGTCGGTCGCGCTCACCGTCGGCGTCAGCATCGCGGTGCAGAACGCGACGACCTACCGCCGCATCCAGCTCGCCGGCCTGCCGCTGGCCGATCGCGGCGCGGCGGCGCTCAGCCGGTGACGCGGCCCAGCATCCGCGCGTACATCCGGCCCGGGCTGGCCACCGACGGCGGCGCCAGGAACCCCGGCAGCGGCGGCAGCCCGGTGACGAACGGCCCGAGCCGGTCGTACAGCACCGCCGCGCCGGCCGGCCGGTCTTCGGAATCCTTCGCCAGCATCTCGGCGAGCAACGCGTTGAGGTGCTGGGGAATCCCCGCGACCGGTGGCGGCAGCTCCTTGACCTGCCGCTCGAAGACCGCGTACGCGGTGGGACCGTCGAAGAGCCGTTGCCCGGTGAGCATCTCGTGGAGCACGCAGCCGAGCGCGTAGAGATCACTGCGCGGTTCGGCGCCCCCGCGCTGGATCTGCTCGGGCGCCATGTACGACGGCGTACCCAGCAGCTGCCCGGCCCGCGTGAACTGCGCGGCGTCGGCTTCGCGCAGCACCGCGAGGCCGAAGTCCATCACCTTCACCCCACCGTCCGGGCCGAGCATCAGGTTGGACGGCTTGAGGTCGCGGTGGCACACCGCGAGCGCGTGGGCGGCGGTCAGCACCGCGCAGGCCTGCGCCGCGATCGCCGCGGCCCACGGCACCGGCAGCGGCCCGTGCTCGGCGAGCAGATCGGCGATCGTCACGCCCTCGACGAACTGCATGACCTGGAACAACCGGTCGTCGTGCGTGCCGTAGTCGTACAGCGCCGGGACGCCGGGGTGGTCGAGCGTCGCCAGAATCCGTGCTTCGCGGGCGAAGCGGGCTTCGAGCTCTTCGTCACGGCCAGGGAGTCTGAGCAGCTTGATCGCGACGCGCCGGCCCAGCCTGCGGTCGTGCCCGCCGTGCACCGCGCCCATCCCGCCGCGGCCGAGCGGCAGTTCGTCGAGCTCGTAGCGGTCGGCGATCAGCATCCGTTCCCCTTCGGCTAGCCGCCCCCGGGACGGAGCCGTCCTTCGACGAGTCCGGCAAAGCCTAGCCGGACCAGCTCACGGCCCGTTTCGGCCGCCTCGCGCAGAACGTCGTCGAACTCGGCGAGTTGCTGGAAGACCAGGCCGTACCGGTACTGGACGTCGAGCGGGCACCGCGGGATCCGCACGCGCCTGCTGTCGATCCGGGTCGACGCCGAGGTGGCCGGGAGGTCGGCGGCGCGCAGGCAGCCGGCGAGGAAGTCCGCGTCCAGCCGCTCCGGGTCGACGCGGTAGACGGTCAGCCCGGCCCCGACCGGCTGTGACGGTCCACTGTGGACGTACGCGGTGCCGGTCACCGACGCGACGACGTCCCCCGCCTCCGCGACCGGTGGCTCGGCGTCCGCCCGCGCGGCGTGCCGGACCTCGACGACGCCGGCCTTCACCAGCTCGCCGATGGTCGTGAACGTCTGCTCGACGTCCGCCGTCTCGAGCGGCGGCAGGTGCGGCGCCAGCTCGTCGAACCGCTCCCGTACGGCCTGGAACGCCTGCCCCGGGTCCTCGTCCCGGGCCCGCCACCGGGCGGGTGAGAGGTCGACGTCGTCGTCGAGCAGGTCGATGATCCGGACGCCGGATTCCGGCCGGGCCAGGAACTCCAGCCAGTCGAACTCCACTGTGGACAGATCGTCGCCCGCTTCGCCGAGCAGCACGGTGGACGGCGGTCGTTCGCCGGCCACCGGCCGCCGCAGCAGCCAGAGGTCCGGGCCCACCGACGTCAGCGTGACCACCGCGCGGACCGCGCCCGCGCGCAGGAGGTTGCCGCGGATGCGCTTCCCGCTGCGCCGCCCGGCCGCCGCACCCGGCATCAGGATCGCCACCGTGCCACCGGGTTCGACGTGCGCCAAGCAGTGCTGCACCCAGGCGAGCTCGGGCTCGCCGCGTGGCGGCAGGCCGTACTCCCAGCGCGCGTCGCCGACCAGTTCGTCGTGGCCCCAGGCGCGTTCGTTGAACGGCGGGTCGCACAACACGGCTTCGGCGGTCCGGCCGGCGAAGGCGTCTTCGCGCAGCGCGTCGACCGCGTGGACGTCGGCCTCGACGCCGCGCAACCGCAGCCGCAGCGACGCGATCGACGCCGTCATCGGGTCACTGTCCTGCCCCAGCACGGTCTTCGCGCCGCTCGCGAGGGCGAGCGCGCCGAAGCCGCACGCCGGGTCGAGGACGGCCGACACCGGCCCGACGAGCCGGGCCATCAGCTCGGCGACCGGCTCCGGCGTCGTCGACAGCCGCCGCGAGTGCGCCTCGAAGTACCGGCGGCACAACAATTCGAACGCGTCGACGGGCCCGGTCCGGTGGGTCATCTCGCTGAGCAGCGTGAGCAGTTCGGCGTCAGCGAGCTTGTGGTCGAAGGTGTCGAAGATCCCGGCCTGGAAAGCGAAGAAGACGCCCGCGCGGTTCACGCGCTCGGCGAGGTCGAGGTCGTCACCGAGGGCGCGCAGGCGCTGCCAGGCGCGTTCCGCCGCGGACAGCTCGAACTTCTTGCCGCGGGCGTGGAACCAGCCGGCGACGTCGGACAGGCCGAACAGCGGGCTCGACGCCGTGCCGCCGACCGGCTGCGGGAAGTCGGGGTACCGGCGGCGCCAGTTGCTCACCGCGGCCCGGCCGACCCCGCCGAGGCGCGCGATGTCTGCCGCGCTGACCGTGGCGTCGTCGTCCATGGCGAGGACTCTATCGGAGGATGGTCCGTTCAGCCGTCTTGCTTGTGAACTCAGTCAACCAATGCTTTCATGGGAGCATGACACACGATCGGTACGTCCTGCGGTACGCCGCGGGGTCGGACGTCGGCAGGCGGCGCCGGATCAACGAGGACTCGATGTACGCGAGTTCCCGCCTGCTCGCCGTCGCCGACGGCATCGGCGGTCAGCCGCACGGCGAAGTGGCCAGCGCGACCGCCGTCGACGTGCTGCGCGAGCTCGACGTCGACCTGCGCCGGATCGACCTCACGACCATCGATCTGATCCCGACGCTGACGGGTGTCGTCAAGTCGATCGACGAGCGGCTGACCGAGGTCGCGTCGCGGGAGCCCACCACGGAAGGCATGGGCACCACCCTCACCGCACTGCTCTTCGACGGCGTCACGTTCGCCGCGGCCCACATCGGCGACTCCCGCGGCTACCTCCTGCGTGACGGCGACCTGCGCCGCCTGACCCGCGACCACACGCTCGTCCAGGCCCTGGTCGAAGACGGCCGCGTCGCCGCCGAAGACGCCGACTCCCACCCGCGGCGCTCCCTGCTGATGCGCGCCCTGCAGACATCGGGCTCGAGCGAGGCGGACGTCTGGACGTTCACCGCGAAGCCGGGCGACCGTTATCTGCTCTGCTCGGACGGCCTCAGCGGCCCGGTCAGCGAACCCACGTTGCGCGACACCCTCGCGGACGTCACGGACGCCGCGGAACTGGTCGCGGAGCTGATCCGCCTGGCCAACGAAGCGGGCGGCCCCGACAACATCACGTGCGTGGTCGCCGACATCGCACCCTGACTGCGCCGGCCTGACCCGCCTTCGCAGGCACGGAAGGGCGTCCGGTATCGTCTCCTGCGGAGGATTGGCCGAGCGGCCTAAGGCGCACGCTTGGAAAGCGTGTTGGGTTCACGCCCTCGCAGGTTCGAATCCTGTATCCTCCGCACTTGATCAGGCGAGACGCCGGGCAGCCTTCACGGGCCGCTCGGCGTTTCGTCGTTTGCGGGCCCGGAATCGCACCGGCCCAGCCCGCGTTCGGCCAGCAGGCCTAACGTGAGACGTCTTCAAAAACGAACTGAAGTTTTCTGCGCGGTAGCGGGGAGTTACGAGCAGGGCTGATCGAAGCGTGTCGATCAGCGCGCGATAGTCTTCGGGCCACCTCGACCGCCCCCGTTCAGAGAGGCCCGAAGTGGCACGAAAATCGCTCTGACCTGGGGTAGTGCAGGCCACCGACGCCAGTGTGCGGCATTCGTGCCGGGATGACCCCCGCACGCACCGTGATCGGCCAGGCCCCGGACGTTCCTGCGTCCGGGGCCTTGCTGATTCCGGACCCGCGATCACTGGGCATCATCTGATGATCACGGTGCGTCGCTGGATCTGTTTCAATAGAAATCCGTCCCCGCAAGACCAACCAGACTCGAGGAGTAGAGGCCCGATGGCCGGAGTCGAAGAGATCCGCGCTGGCATCGCGCTCGCCAACGAAAAGGCGTCCGCAGGCATCGCCGCCCTCCAGCAAGCAGCGCAGTCTCTCGAAGAAGCCCAGCAGTCGCTCTCGCAGGCGACGCAGGGAAGCAGCCAGCACGAAGTGAGCCAGGCCCACGGCCTGCTGGCCCAGGCGCTGCACGACATCAGCGGTATGCAGAGCACCATCCAGGCCAGCATTTCGTCCGCCGACTCGTACTCGGCGCGTCTCTAGCCGGATGACACTCGCCGAACTTCACCAGCTGCTCACCGCCGTCGTGGCCGGGCTCGCCGACGCGCGCGCCCAAACCGAGCGGGCCACAAGCCTGCTCGGGGAAGCCCGGCAAGCGCTGGTGGACGCCCAGGCCAAGGCCGATCCCTGGCTCCCTTCGCAGTACGCGCAGGCCGGCGAGGGGCTGGATCAGCTCCTCGGCCGCCTGGCCTCCGCCGAGGATCTGGTGAGCGGATACCGATCGCGCCTGTAATCCTTTCCGGGACACCTTTTTTCTTGGGGACGCCGATGGCCAACAAGTCAGCCGAGCAACGCAACCGCGTCGAGACCGCACTCGACCGGGTCCGCCACCAGATCGGGCTGGTGCTGGGCGCGGCGGCCGGAGCCCGTCAAGCGGCCGAAGCCGACCTGGCCAAACTCGAGCTGGAGCGCGACATCGTCCGCGTCGGCATGAACCACGCCAGCACCGAGCAGCAGAACGACTGGTCCCGCCACCCCGCCGCGCACGAGGTCTTCGGCGCGCTCGGCGCGATCCGCAGCACCCACTACACGGACTGGAGCCAAGGCCCCGCGACCCTGCGCGAAGTGGTGGCGCAGAACGCACCCGGCCCGGCCGGGCTGCCGGCGGGCGAGTGGCTCGGCCGCGTCGGCCACAACGCCGGCATCACCGCGCCCGGGCTGTGGCGCGTCGGTTCCGCCACGGCCGCCGGCGGTGACCCCACCCGCGCGTTCGACGTCGCGGTCCCGCTGCTCGACGAGTCGCACCTGGCGATCACGTCGGCGCCCAAGACCCGGCCCACGATCGACGGCATCGTCCAGAACCTGCTGATCCGCGTGCTTTCGACGTTCGAACCCGGCGCGGTGCGCGTGCACCTGTGGGACATCGGGCAGCTGACCGCGATCCTGCCGGACCTCTACCCGCTGAGCCGCACCAGCGCGCTCTCGCTGTACGACCCGGGCCGGCTGGAGGACCTCCTCGACGAGCTGGCCGGGCACATCCGCCGCATCCACGCCACCGGCATGCAGGCGGGCCACACGTCGTTGCGGGAACTGCGGAAGGCGCAGCAGCAGCGGATCGAGCCGTTCCGCATCGCCGTGCTGTACGGCAACGGCGAAACCCTCGAACCGGAACGCGCGCGCGACCTCAAGCGCGTCGCGAGCGGGGCGCTGGCCGCGGGGATCTGCCTGATCATGATCGACGTGCCGACGGTGGTCAGCGCGTCGGTCGAGACGCTGAGCCTGACCGACGACCGGCACGCGATCAGCAGCATGACCGGCACCGACCTGCTCGTCGACCTCGATCCGCCGATGCCGTCCGGCCAGGTCATCCGCGCGGCGGGCAAGATCGCGGACGCGCTGATCGCCAAGCAGGGCGGGCCGCGGTCGTTCGAAGACCTGCTCCCGCCCGAGCTCGGGCACCACAGCTCCGCGCGTGAACTCCGGGCCCCGGTCGGGTTCTTCGAAGGCGAACCGGTCGAGGTCGTGATCGGCGACGCGAGCCCGCACGCGCTGATCGGCGGGCCGTCCGGGTCCGGCAAGACGAACTTCCTGTACGCGCTGCTCGGCAGCCTCTCGGCGCGGTACACCCCGGACGAGCTGGCGTTGTACCTGCTGGACTTCAAGGAAGGCGTCTCGTTCGCCGGGCTGGCGCCGGGGCGCAAGGACGCGAGCTGGCTGCCGCACGCGCGGCTCGTCGGCGTCAACGTCAACACCGACCGCGAGTTCGGCCTGGCCCTGCTGCGTTTCCTCACCGACGAGCTGCGAAGGCGTTCGTCGGCGGCTAAGGAGCACGAAGTCACCAACCTCGCCGACCTGCGCGAAGCCGACCCCGGCGGGCACTGGCCGCGGATCGTCGCGGTAATCGACGAGTTCCAGTACCTGTTCGCCGGGCGCGACCAGGTCACCGCGACGGCGACGCAGCTGCTCGAGGACATCGCCCGCCGCGGCCGGTCGCAGGGCATCCACATGGTGCTGGCCAGCCAGGACGTCGCCGGCATCGAGGCGTTCTGGGGCAAGCCGGCGGTGTTCGAGCAGTGCACGCTGCGGATCGCGATGCCGAAGGCGCGCCGCGTGCTGGCCGAGACGAACAACGCGGCGGTGTCGGCGCCGAAGTGGCACGCGGTGATCAACCACGACTCCGGCATCGCGCACGGCAACCAGCTGTCCCACGTCCCGGACGCGAGCAGCAAGAACGTGTTCGTCCGGTTGCAGCACCGGTTGTGGGAGGAGTACCAGGGCCGGTTCCCGCGCCCGCGCTTGTTCGACGGAGCGCATTCACCGGTGCTGGAACGGTTCCCGGCGTTCCTCGACCTCAAGCCAACGTCCAAGCCGCGGGCGCTGCTGGGCCAGTCGATCGACGTCACCGAGGCGGCGTGCGGCGTCGAGCTGCCCCGGGCGCCGGGCCGCAACGTCGCGGTGCTCGGGTCCGCCACCGCCGAGGCGCTGTCCATCATGGACTCCGCGGCGCGGTCGCTGTCCCGGCAGTACGAACCCGGCGAAGTCGAGTTCATCTTGAGCTGCCCGATCGAAGCGTGCGCCTCGGCCGCACTTGAGCTGACCGAGCACCTGCGCGCCGACGGCCACGCGGCGACCCTCGTCGACGACCTCACGGGCGTGCTCGAGTCGATGACGGGCTCGATGTCCGGCGGCGCGAAGATCATGCTGCTGTACGGCGTCGACGCGGCCCTGCCGACGCTCGAGGCGAAAGCGGTCGGGCAGCTGAAGAGCGGCCTCGACCACCTGCGCGTGATCCTGAAACAAGGACCGAGCCACGGTATCCACACGATCGGCTGGTGGCGCAGCATCGCCCGGCTCAAGGACACCCTGGGGTTCGCCGGCACCGACGACATCGGCGCGTGGGCGGCCCTGGACGTCCAGGGCAACGAGCTCGCGCCGTTCGCCGCGGGACAGGTCGTGCACTGGTCGCCGCGCCCGGGCCGGGCGTTGTTCTTCGACCGCACCACGCACGGTGCCCCCGAAGTGATCATCCCGTTCCAGCGTCCGGAGAACGCGTAATGACCGACGACGGCGCCACCGCGGCCATGCGGTACAAGGAAATCATCGCTCTGTCCCGGGGCTCGGCGGAGAACCTCCGCGCCTGGGAGCTTCAGCGCGCGGAGTCGATCGAAGCGGAGATCGAGGAAGCGTCGAACGCGATCGCCGTCGCGACCGAACGCGAGGAACGTGCGGCCGAGCGCGCGACGCGCTGGTGGAAGATGGCGCTGCACAACATCCAGGGCCTCACGTGGCTCCCCCCGGGCGACCACCCCCGCCCGGTCCCGACCGCCCGCGCGGCCTACCTCGAGCGGTACCTCGAGGAGGTCAAGCCGAGCTACCAGGAACTGGTGCAGGCGGTCCTGAGTCTGGGGTGGCGAGCCAAGCGCGCGGCGGCGAAGCGGGGAGAACAGCCGCCGCCGGTTTAGCCGTTCCAGCCGTTCCAGCCCGGTCTCAGACGTCGTAGACGGTGTCGTAGGGCTCGTCTTCGTCCGGAACCTGCCTGCGCTGCCGCACCACCGGCTGTTGTTGCTGCCGTTCCGGCGGACTCGCGAGACGGCTACCGGCGGCAACGGCTTCCCGCACAGCGGCGGTGATGGTCCGGCCGAGACTGACGGCGTCGCACCGCATGGCCTCGGGCGCCAGCCGCACCTCACTGACGACCCCGCCGGGCCCGGCAAGCACGGTGACGCTCCGATCCGCCGAGACGACGGTCGTGTGCCCGCTCCCCGCGATCCCCGCGAGCAGCCGCCGGTTCTCGGCCTTGCGGTCCTCGATCTGCTTGAGCTGCCAGCGCATCTCATCGATCAGCTGCGGATTGTTCATGGTCTCCCCGGATACCGCACGAATTCGTAGTACTTGGCGAACCGGTGCTCGATCAGCGCGTAGCCGCGGCTGTGCGCGACTCGGCGGAGATCCTCCCGCGTCAGGCCGATCTCCATCATCCGGACGCACACCTGATACCGACCATCGAGCTGCGCGGCCAGGAGCATCATCTGCTCGTCCCGGGGCTTCCTGGACCGCGCGATCCGGATGATGGTCATCGCCAGGGCGCCGGCCGCGAGGCCGCCGAGCACGATGAAACCGAGCACGTACGCCAGCGGGAACGATGAGGCGTCCGCCGCCGGCGTCCAGGCGGTCACGCGTTCTCCTGGCTGCGCAAGCTCCAAGCCACCCTGGCTGTCGCCTCGGCGACCGCCAGCCAGGCGTCCTCCGACGCTGTGGCGACCGAGAGCACAACCACGGACCGGCCGTCCGGCAACGGAATCTGGTACTCGGCCTTGATCTGCGCGCGTACGTCCCCCTCCGGCAGGTGGAACTCGCCGCCGCTGATCGCGACGACAGCCGGGCCGATCGGCAACCGCACCGGTTGGACAACCGCGCGGGGGTGGCTGCTCCGGTACTGCTCGGCCATCGCCGCGACGACGGCGTCCGGGTTGACGGGCGCGGTCTCGGGCCACTGCACCACGCCCAGCGTCAGGGTCGCGACGTCCGACTGCCGCGGGCCGACCGCGAACTTGCCGAACACGCGGATACCGTTGGCCTGCATGGTCGGCACCAGCGCCATCAGGTAGCTGCCGAACTCTTCGATGCTCGTACCCGCTCCGGCCGCCAGGTTCCCGGCGACGGTCCAGGCGTGCCCGCGGTTCAGCTTGTCGTCACCGCCCACCGGCATCCCGGCGAACCCGGGCGGCAGGTCGATCTGCAGCGGCATCAGTTCCACACCTCGTCTTCCGCCCGCTCGCGACGACGATCAGGCGCGTTGTCGGCTTGGGTGCCGGCTTCCGCCGCGTGCGTGTAGGCGCTCACCCCCGGCGAAACGACCGCGGCCCAGTCGTCGGCGTCCTTCGGCCGCCAGTAGCTCTTGAAGTCGCTGATCGGCCCTTCGAAGCTCCCACCGAGCGTCTGGCTCGCGCCGTCGATCTGGAGCTGAGCCCCGAACGCGCCGTAGCCGAGGCCTTTCATCACGCCCTCGACACCCGGTGGCGCGAAGGTGCCGATCAAGGACGTCCCAGCACCGATCCCGTCGAAGAACAGGGTCTCCGTGGCGACGTCGGCGCCCGCTGCCGCCGCGGTGGCGTGGCCGGCCAGCGCGGCGACCCCCATCCCGGTCGCGACCCCGCCGACCACCACGTTGACCGGCGGCGGGAGGAACTCGCCGACGAACCCGAGAACGTTGCCGATGTCCCCCGTCACGTCGGAGCACTTCGAGATCACCTCGGCGTGGTCCTGGACGAAGTTCCAGGCCTCGTCCACCGAGTCGGCCAGGGTGTTCGACAGGTCGGCCAGCGCCCCGCCCACCGCGTCGGACAGCTCGTCCAGCAGGTCCGGCTCGTCGGGCGCCGGCTCCTTCGCCTTCCGCAGCAGCTCGGCGACCCGGCCCGCGGTGTCGGTGTGCTCGGTCAGCAGCTGCTTCGCCGCGTCCTGGACGTTCTGGCAGCCGTCGATCGCGGTCTCGAGCTGCGCACCCGCGTTGTCCAGCAGGCGCTGGGCGATCTGCAGGGACGGCTGGTCCGGGAACGTCCGGTTCGCCAGCGCGAGGTCCGGGTTCGCCCGCGCCTGCTCGGCCGCGCGGGCGGCCGCCTCCGCGCGGGCTTCCAGGTCCGCCGCGCGCTTCTGCAGGTCGCCGAGGTCGTGGGACCACGCGTCCAGCGCGTCGGCGGCCTGACCCATCGACTTGGCGGCGCCGTCGAGGTACCCCGGCAGCGGGCCGACGCGCCGTGTGAAGGCCTCGCTCGCCTCGCCTTGCCAGACGCCCTGCTTGGTGACGATCTCGCGCAGCGAGACGTTCGCCTCCGCCAGATCACGGCTCACGACGCGGTACTTGCCGGCCAGCTCGGCGACGCCGTCGAGATCGCCGGGCGCCGGGTCGAAGCCCAGCGCCGGGAAGTCGCGCGCGCTCATCGATCGAGGCCGTTCAGGAGGTCGGTGATGCCACCGGTCGCACCGCCACCGACCGGCCGCTCGTCCGGCACCGCACGCTCGGCCAGGTCGTCGATCCCGGCCGCGCCACCACCGACCGGTCGGTCGTCCCGGCCGGCCGGCTCACCCACACCCGGCATCCCGCCCGTGATCCCGCCGCCCACCGGACCATCACCCGAGCCGAACACCGCGGACCCGAACTTCCCCAGCTCCCCGCCGAACCGGGCCTCGATCCGCTCGTACTTCCCCTTCGCCTGCTTCAGCCGCTCCGTGATCCCGACAGCCGCGTCACCGAGCCGCTCGATCCCGTACCCCCACGCCTCCTCGAACTCCGCTCCCGCCCGGCTCAGCTCGGCATGGCCGAGCGAGCCGAACGCCCCACCGCCGCCGAGTTTCCGGTTCGCGTCGGCCATCCGGTCCGCCGTCGTATCCAGGTCGGCGATGAGCTTGCCCAGCTCGTCGACCTTCACCGCGTATCCGTCCACGCCACCCCTCCCTGTGGTCCCTCGCCCAGTAAGACGACCGAACACGCAGAGCGGTTTCGAAGTCACTCGATGTCACTCGAAGGTGTGGGCACGAAGAAGGCCGCCACCGGGCAACGCCCGATGACGGCCTTCCCAAGGAACTACGGCTGCGGGAAGTACTTCCCGAGCACCTGCTCCAGGTAGTCGAGCAGGTCGTACAGCGCGTCCTGGATCGCGTTGCCGGTGGTCGGCCGGAACCGGATCACCTGCGGGTCGTGGTCACTGGCCTGGTCCGCGAACTCCGCGTTGATGTGGACGACGTCGTAGTCCACCCCGCGCAGCGCCTTCGACGCCAGGATGTGGTCCAGCACCTGCGACTGGCCCTCGAAGACGTAGCTGTAGCGCTCCGCCTCCGGCACCGTCGCGATCAGGTCCTTCAGCGCGCCACCGGCGGTGAGCGTCTGGACGGCCGGCGAGAACGGGTAGTCGTTCAGGTCGCCCGCCACCACGATGTTGGCGTTCTTGTCGGCCGCGAGGAGGGAGTCGACGAACCCGCGCAGCACCGTCGCCTGCTTGGCCCGCTGCACCTCGGAGCTGCGCACCGGCGGCTGGTTGCGGCCGTGCGTCGGCTGGTCGCCGCCCTTCGAGTTGAAGTGGTTGGCGATGACGAACACCGTGCGGCCCTGGAAGACGAACTCGCCGGCCAGCGGCTTGCGGCTGGCCGTCCAGGCCTCGTTCGCCGGGTCGACGCGCCCCGGGGACGCCGACAGGTGCGCCTTGCCGTGGTCCTTCGTCACGCTGACCGGCGTGGTCGACGTGCCACCCGGACGGTCCACAAAGGACACACGAGCCGGGTTGAACAGGAACGCCACGCGGATGTTGCCGCCCGGCTGGCCGCCGTCCTGGTCGTTCACCGGGTCGATCGAGCGCCACTGGTAGCGCGGGCCACCCTTGGCGACGATGGCGTCGGTGAACTTCTGCAGCGTCTGGTCCGCGACGACGACGCCGTCGTCGGTCGCGCCCGTGTTGTCCTGGATCTCTTCCAGGTTCACGATGTCCGGCGTGGCCAGGTGGGTCACGATCGCCTCGCCGAGCCGGTCGTACTTGGCCTGCGGGTCGCTCGGCGCCAGGTTTTCGACGTTGTAGGTGGCCACGGCCAGCTCGCCGGTGCGCTGCTTGCGCGTGGTCTCGGCCTGCAGCCCGTTGTCCTTGTCGGCCCCCAGCACGCTGGCGAACAGCGTGTAGCCACCGAAGGTGCTGTACTCGACCGGACCGGACGTGACGCCGGTCAGCGCGTCACCGACGTTGAGCTTCGGGAACGGCCGCTGGTCGAACGAGATCAGCGACTGGACCTTGAGGACACCGCTGTTGAGCTTGTCGTAGCCCAGGTAGACGCTGCCGCCGCGGACGGAGCGGTGCTGGTCCGGCTTGGTCGTCACGTACAGCTCGTTGAACGAGTTCGACGGGCCGACGACGCGGGCGTCGGTGACGCTCACGATCTCGCTCTCGTGCGCCTCCCAGAAGTCCAGCGCGTACTTCGCCGGCTCCAGGGGCAGCGCCTCGATGTTCCCGCCGGGCGACGGCGCGTAGGTCTCCGGCACCGTCGTGGGGCTCAGCACGGTCGGCGCGGGCAGCGCGTTGTCGTGCGAGTCGACCGTCCACTGTGCCGTGCCCAGCTCGGTGAGCGACTGGTAGACCGACGTCGACGGGGTGTCCGGGTAGAACTCGCGGACGGTGCCGGTCGCGGTCACGGCGTCGCCGACCGCGACGGCCGGGCTGGTGGAGCCGGTGAACACGAACAGGCCCTCGCTGGTGCGCGGGTCGTTGTCCGGGGCCGGGTCGGTGAGCCAGAAGCCGCGGGACGAGCCGAAGGTCCGCGTCGCGGTGACGACGCCGGTCACGCCGCTGACCTTCTGGTCCTTCAGCGGGGAAAGCCGCGTGATGCCCTGGATGTCGTGGATCTTCGCCGGGATCCCCGGCTCGCCGGGCCCGGTGCCGCCGCCGGTCGTCTCACCCGCGGCGTTGGTCGGCGTCGGGTCGCCGACGGTGAAGTCCGCGGCGTTGTCGTCCGTGTCGGCCAGGGTCGTGCCGCGCGCGACGGACGTCGCGTTGGCCGGCGCCGCCGTCGGGTTGCCCTCGCGCACGGTGGCGGCGCCGAACCCGACGAGGTCCTTGACCCGGGTGTCGGCCGCGCAGTCCGCGGCGGTCTTGCAGGTCAGCGCGGTGGCCCCGGAGACGAGGGCGATCGTGCCCGCGGTCGCCGACATCGCGATCGTGCCGGTCGCGTCCGGTGCGGGCAGTGCGACGGTGCCCCCGGCACCCTTGCCCTCGGCCACCAGGTAGCGCCCGCTCGGCGCGACGCTGCCGGCCAGCTGCGTCACCTGCCAGGTGCTCGACGCGCTCGCCGAACCGGGCAGGTACTGGACGCTGAAGCCGGCCAGGCTCGCGGCCGCAGTACCGTGGTTGGCGAGTTCGACGAAGTCGTTGGTCAGCGTGGCGCCGGAGTTGCCGCCACCGCCGTAGACCTCGGCGATGACCGCGTCGGCGCTGGGCGTCGCGAGCGCGGCCGGTGCGGCCACCCCGCCGAGCACCAGGCCCGACGCGACGGCCACCGTCAGCGCGGCCTTGGATCTGTGGGTCTTGGTCACCCTGAGTCCCCTTTGTGCTTGAACAGTCGTGGCATAGTCCCCCGAACAGATGAGGAGCAGGAAGACAAAGATGCAACGATTCGTAACAACTACTTTCGTCGTCACTCGATCGGCAGAGCAGGCTTCGTGATCACGTTGGTACTTGGCGGAGACGTCAACGTTCAGGGCCGCACCACACCGTCGAAGGCCTTCGAACACCTGCATCCCCTGCTCCAGGGCGCCGACATCCGGTTCGTGAACCTCGAAGGACCGCTGTCAGGCACCGCCGGGAACTCCGGCGGCGCGGACATCCCGCACAAACCGAACTGGCGCCATTCCGCGCAGGAGATGGTCGAGGCGTTGACGGTCGCCGGCGTCGACGTCGTCTCGTGCGCGAACGACGTCACCTACCCGCCGGCCGCCGCGATGACGAGCCTCGCCGTGCTCGACGAAGCCGGGATCGCACACTGCGGCGCCGGCACGGGCCTCGCCGCCGCGCACGCGCCCGCCGTGCTCGAACGCGCCGGGCAGAAGGTCGCCTTCCTCGCGTACACGTCGCTCTGCTGGCCGTTCGGCCAGGCGGCGCAGGTGACGGCTCCGGGCGTCGCGCAAGCGCTTGCGACCACGTCCTACCAGCCGGACCCGCGCGTCGCCGACGTCCCGGGGCTGCCGCCGCTGGTGCGCACGGCGCCGGTGCCCGAACACCTGGAGCGGCTCGCCGCCGACGTGCGCCGGGCGAAGGCGGCCAACGACCACGTCGTCGTCTCGATGCACTGGGGCCTGCCCGGCGCGGACCTCGCGGAGTACCAGGTGACCTACGGCCGGGCGGCGATCGACGCCGGCGCCGACCTGGTCGCCGGACACGGCCCGCACACGATCCAGGCCGTCGAGGTGTACCGCGGCCGCGCGATCCTCTACAGCCTCGGCAACCTCGTGTTCGACTGGCCCGCGATGCGCGGCCGGCACCTCGACGGACTGCTGGCCGGCTGCATCTTCGGCGACGAACCCCGGCTCGAGCTCATCCCGGTGCGGCGCAACGCCGACAACGAGTGCGAACCGCTCGCGGGCGAGGAAGCGGACCGGGTGCTGCGCTACGTCACGGACGTCTCCGCGCAGCGCGCCACCGCGGTGACCGTGCGGGACGGGATCGCGTCGGTGGCGGGCTTAGGCGTTGGGGCGTAACGGATCGCGCGCGAGGAGTTACAGCTCGCGTCAGGCCTGTCACCCATCCGGCGCATCTGCCTTAAATGCAGGTCAAGGACCGGAGTCACCGCTGTGAAGCAGAGGTACGGTCTGCGTGAGCCGCCGGAAAAGTGGCGTAGACCACTTCCCGGAGGCGCAAGAGTCAGCACGACACGGGGGGAGGGAGAATGATCATGTGGGGGCTGATCGTTCTCAGCTGCGTGTTCGTGCTGGTACTGGGGACAGCCGCGGTCGTGGACCTTCGGGCCCACGATCGCGGCAGTACCCGGGTCAGCGGACGGCGGACCTCGCCCGATAACGGCCGATGAGCGTCCGCGCGCCGGCCAGCGCGACCCGCCCGGCGCCCTTCGCGCTCGCCGCGAGCACCGTCGTCCAGTCGAAGTAGTCGCGCCACAGCACGATCCGGCCGCCTTCGACCTCGAACGTGCCACACACCCAGAACTCCGCTTCCCACGCGCCGCGGCGCAGGACGTCGGTGCGTTCGGTGAGGACGATGTTGCCGTCCGCGGCGATGTGGTGCGTACGCGCTTCGAACCCGGAACCGAACCGGGCCATCAGCCGCAGCTGCTTCTCGACCGCGGCGACGCCGCGAGCGGGCGGCAACGGCACGTTCTGGTACACGATGTCGCTCGCCGCGAACGTCAGCGCGCGGTCGATGTCGAGGTCTTCGAGGGCCTTCAGGAAACCGGTCACCACTGCCTGGGGGTCTTCGGTCATGCCCTCAGGCTAAGGCTCAGAACGGCCGGTCGCCCGCGATGGCGACGCGCTCCGCGATCCGCACGTGCGGGTGGTAGTCGTTCACGGCATAGTGCTGCGTCGCGCGGTTGTCCCAGAAGGCCACCGACTCCGGCCGCCAGCTGAACCGCACCTGGAACTCGGGCGTGTGGGCCTGCAGGAACAGGTACCGCAGCAGCCGGTCGCTCTCGGCCCGGTCAAGACCGACGATGTGCGTCGTGAACGCCTGGTTGACGAACAGGGTGCGCCGCCCGGTCTCCGGGTGCGTGCGGACCACCGGGTGCTCGACCGGCGGGAACTGCTCCTGCCACTGCGCGAGCAACGCCGGATCGGCGAACCGGTCGAAGCCGGGGAGGTAGTCGTGCACCGCGGTCAGCCCGTCGATGCGGGCGCGGACGTCTCCGGGCAGGTTGTCGTAGGCGGCGGCCATGTCGGCCCAGATGGTGTCGCCGCCGACCGGCGGCACCTCGATCAGCCGCAGCACCGACCCGAGCGCCGGGTTGGGCCGCCAGGTGACGTCGGTGTGCCAGATGTTCTCGAAGCCGGGCATGGACGCGGTGCGCTCGAAGCGCGTGACCTCGTCGTTCTCGCCCCGCGGGATGAACGGGTTGGTCTCCAGCTCGCCCCAGTTCGCGGCGAACGCGCGCTGCTGCGCCGGCGTGATCCGCTGGTCGCGGAAGAAGACGACCTTCCACTCGAGCAGGGCGCGGTTGAGCTCGGCTCGCAGTTCGGGCGTGACCGGCCGGGCGAGGTCGACGCCGTCGATCTCGGCGCCGATCACCCGGCCGAGCGGGCGGATCCGGAACAGTTCGTACGGTTCGCCCGGGTTGTCCCGGAGGGCGCGCGGGCCCTCGACGATGCCGTCCGTGGGCGTCACGGCCTCACGCAGCTGAATCCGGGCAGGAGGATCTACGGACATGACTGTGCTCCAAGGGTTTTCGGGAGAATTCGGACGCCGGGCTCGCGTCAGGCAGGGGGCGAGCCCAGGCGGCCGCGGCGCAGGAGCAGCTCCACGGTGCCTTCCCCGATCGACCGCTTGGAGGCGCGGTCGTGCCACCGGATTGGCGTGCTTTCCGAGGTGGCGGGCATGCGCCCATGGTCAACCTAGTCCCGCCCTGCGGTCAAGACGTCCACTTGGTGGAACGCCTCCAACGTCGCAGGTCACCGCGATGCGGGCCGCGCGGGCCGATGAGGCAAGATCCTCCCCGATCGAGTGAGCGCCCTTGACGACGGAGGTCTCCCCATGCCGAAAGGCAGAGGCTCGCGGATCGACAGTGGTGTCCCGGAGCTTCGCTCCGGGGCCGGGGGCTCCGCCACCCGGAACCCCCTGAAGAGGCAATTCCCGGAGCTTCGCTCCGGGGCCGGGGGCTCCGCCACCCGGAAGAGGCCTGACCGGCTGCGCCGGGCGGCCGACCAGCTGGACCAGGCCGCGGCCGCCGACGACAAGGCCGCCGGCCGGTTCGCCGAGGCCCGCGTCGACTCGACACCGTTCGGCATCTCGGCCCAGGCCCGCGAGCTCGCGGCGCGCTGGTCGGCCGCGCTCGCCGCTCGCGAAGCGGACGCGCGCGTCCTCGGCGACGCGACGTCGGACCTGGCCGGCCGGCTCCGCATGGCGGCCGGGACCACGAGCGGTTCGGGCTTCCGGAGGCGGATCGCGGTGGCACCGTGACGCTCGAGCTGTTCGAACACCCGGCACTGACCTCGGCCGCGACCCGGCTGGCCACGCTCCGAGCGGCGGCCGGCCGGATCGGCGCGGCCGACCCGGTCGCGGCCCTGCGCCACGTCGACTGTTCGCCCGCGGCGATCCGCGCGTCCGCCACGGAGGTGGACGCGGGTTCGTCGGTGGTGACGTCGGCGGCCGCGGAGTTCCGCACCGGCGTCGACCTGGCGGAAATCGGCGGCAGCGCGGAAACGTTCGCGACCTGGGCGGACACAGTGGACGGTCGGTACGCGGAGGCAGCACGCGCGGCGGCCACGACGGCGGCACTGGGCCTCCGGATCGCTTCGGAACTGGACGCCTTGGCCCGGTCGACGTCGGCCGAGGTCACCGCGATCGCCGACGCCGCCGAGGCGGCGGCGTCAGCGGTCCTCTCGGACGACCGGTCGGCCGAGGTGGTGAGCACGGTCAGCCGCGCGTGCGCGTCGGTGGTCCGGACGGTCCAGGAGAAGGCGTCGTCGCTGACTTCCCTTGCCGCGGAACTGGAACCGCTGACGAACCCGGCGGTCGACCTCAGCTGAAGTGCTCCCGGGCCCAGTCTTCGAAGGGCCGCGCGGGATGCCCGGTGACCCGAGCGACGTCCAGCGAGACGGGCTCCGGTTCCGTCACGAGCGACGCCCAATAACCCAGGGCAGTGGTTGCGAATTCCGCACCCATCTGTTGACTCAGCTGCGTTTTCGCTTCCGCGACCGGCTGTTCTTCCCACACGGCCGGCCTTCCCATCGCATCCCCGATGAGTTTCACCTGCTCGGCCTGGGTGAGCGCTTCGGGTCCGGTGACGAGGTAGGTCTGCTTGGCGTGGTCACCGGTGATCGCCTTCACCGCCATGTCGGCAACATCGCGCTCGTGGACGAGCGATCTCCTGGCTTGCCCGTAAGGCCCCCGGACGACGCCGGTCGCGGCTTGGTCCGCCCAGCCGAGGGTGTTGGTGGCGAGGCCGGTGACCCTCAGGAAAGTCCAGTCGCCGGTGATCCTTTGGACGGCTCTCTCGACGTCTCCCCAGACACCGCCGTGCTCCGCGCTCATCGCGGAGAGATAGACGATCTTTTTTCCTTCCAACGGTTTTATGGCCTGCTCGATGCCTTCAGCCTCGAAGGAAGGCCAGAGCAAATAGACAGCGTCGACGCCTTCGGCGGCTTCGATGAGATCGGCGATGTCCCCCTGAACGACCTCGACGTCCACTGGGGCCTTCGCCGCGTCCCGCACCAAGACGCGCACGTCGACCCCGGCTTCCAGCAGGCCACTGACGACATAACGTCCGGTGTGGCCGGTGGCCCCGGTGACGAGAACGGTCATGGTGTGCTCCCTCGTGATCGGCTACCCCACCACGGTCACACTTCAAGAGCCCTTCAAGTCAAGGTGACCGCAGGAAGGAACAGATCTGGGAGCTGCTGACGTCGGAGCACCTGACGGATCCGAACCGCGAGACCATGCTCGACGCCGGCCTGGACTGGCTGCGTGCCACCGGAGTCAGCTCCGCGCACCTCTTCGGCTACGAGATCGGCAGGTGGCACACGACCCACGGATCGTGGTGAACCCGCGGCCTCCCGGAGAAAGCCGAAACCCCCGGTCGGCTGAGCCGACCGGGGGTCCGGGTGCGCGGTGGCGGTGGGATTTGAACCCACGGACGGGGATTAGCCGTCACACGATTTCGAGTCGTGCTCCTTCGGCCGCTCGGACACGCCACCGCCGAGAAATATACCGGAGGGCCTTCCCCGGCCTCACATGGGGTCAGCGGGGCGGCCGGGGCGACGTCGGGTCTGGACGTCGCGGATCACGCCTCGTGCCTTGTCGCGCAGGTCGTGAGCCACTTCGCGGACCTGGGCCGTCCTCCGCTGGGCTCGGCCCGAAGCCTTGAGACGATCGTTGCCGGTCACGTCTCCGAGCTTCTCGCGAGCGCCGCCGACTGCCTGCTGGACCTTGTCCTTCATCGTCACGACGTTCCTCCTTCGACGGGGACCTCACCGAGGGGGTACCCACAGAAGAAGTCAGCGACGCGTCGCGAAGTACGTCTCCAGCAGGGACGCGCACTCCGCGACGAGCACCCCGCCGTGGACTTCCGGGCGGTGGTTCAGCCGACGGTCGCGGACGACGTCCCACAGGGACCCCACCGCGCCCGTCTTGGGCTCCCACGCGCCGAACACCAGCCGCGAGATCCGCGCCAGCACCAGCGCGCCCGCGCACATCGTGCACGGCTCCAGCGTCACCGCCAGCGTGCAGCCTTCGAGGCGCCAGCCGTCGCCCACCACCTTGGCGGCCGCGCGCAGCGCCAGGACCTCCGCGTGCGCCGTCGGGTCGCCCAGCTCCGTGCGCGCGTTGCGCGCCGCGGCCAACGGGAGGCCTTCGGGGCTGAAGACGACCGCGCCGATCGGGACGTCCGCACCGGGGGCGCGCGCGGCCTCCAGCGCCGCCTCCACGGCCTCGGTGTCGGACGGGCGTCTCAGAGCTCGTCCAGGAGCTTGGCGAACTCGCTGCCGAACCCGACGCGCTGCGCGATCATCTGCAGCTGTTCGTCCGGGTACAGGTCGACCTCGCCGACGATGACCTCCAGCTCCGGCGCCGGCAGCCCGAGGTCCGCGAGGATCTCGAGGTCGCCTTCGGGCCAGACGGAGTCGTCTTCCTCGTCCGGCGGCTCGACGCGCAGGACGTCGAGGACGTCCGCCGCGATGTCGTAGTCGAGTGCCGCCGCCGCGTCCGAAAGCAGCAACGCCGGTCCCCGCGGGCTCGGCCGGACGAGGACGAAGAACTCGTCGTCGACCGCCAGTAGCCCGAAGGCCGCGCCGGTGGAACGTAGTTTGCCCAGTTCAGTGATCGCCGCATCCAGCTCTGTCAACGCCCCAGGGTCGAGCGCACTGCACCGCCACCGACCGTCCTCCCGGACCACGGCTACCGCGAAGCCCGTGACCGGCTCATCCACCGCCATGCGCACACCGTATTCCGCCGCTCGACCGAGCGCACGCACGGTGCGCCCGAAGCGCCGCATGGGGCACTATCGGGAGCATGACCGGCCCCACTGACCTGCCCACCTTGCCCGGCACGCCGTTCGCCGGCCTCCTCGACGACGCGCGGGCGCTGCAGGAGCGCACCGTCGCTTTGCGACGCGCCGTGCACCGGCATCCGGAACAGGGCCTCCAGCTCCCGATCACCCAGGCGGCCATCCGCGAAGCCCTCGCCGACCTGCCGTTGGAGATCACCGAGGGCAAGACCACGACGTCACTGACGGCCGTCCTGCGCGGCTCCCGGCCCGGCCCGGCGGTGCTGCTGCGCGGCGACATGGACGCGCTGCCGCTGACCGAGGCGACCGGGCTGGACTTCGCGTCCGAGGACGAGGAGTCGATGCACGCGTGCGGGCACGACACGCACGTGGCGATGCTCGCCTCCGCGGCCCGGCTGCTCGCCGAGCGGAAGGACCAGCTGGCCGGGTCGGTCGTGTTCATGTTCCAGCCGGGCGAAGAGGGCCACCACGGCGCCCGGTTCATGATCCACGAAGGCGTGCTCGACGCCGCCGGGACGCGGGTCGAGCGCGCGTTCGGCGTCCACATCCTCGCCAACCTGCGCAGCGGCCTGCTGGCGGTCCGGCCGGGCACGCAGATGGCGTCGGCGGACTCGTTCTTCGTGCGCGTCACCGGCAAGGGCGGGCACGGTTCGGCGCCGCAGCACACGATCGACCCGGTGCCCGCGGCCGCGGCGATGGTCGGCGCGCTGCACACGATGATCACGCGCCGGGTCAGCGTGTTCGACCCGGCCGTGCTCTCGGTCACGCGGATCCAGGCCGGCACGACGACGAACATCATCCCGGAGACCGCCGAGCTCGAGGGCACGATCCGCGCTCTGTCCGAGCACACGCGCGCGCTGGTCCGCGCCGAGGTGCCGAAGGTGTGCGAGCAGGTCGGCGCGGCGTACGGCTGCCGCGTCGTCGCCGACGTCGGACCGGGCTACCCGGTGACCGTCAACGACGACCGCGTCGCCGCCGAGGTCCTGAGGATTGGCGAGGCCGTGCTCGGCCGGGAGAACGTCGAGCTGATGGCCGATCCGATCATGGGCGCCGAGGACTTTTCCTATGTCCTCCAACGCGTTCAGGGCGCGTTCGCGTTCCTCGGCGCGTGCCCGCCCGGCGTCGACCCCGCCGAAGCCGCGGCGAACCACTCGAACCGCGTGCTCTTCGACGAAGACGCGATGCCGAACGGGGTCGCGATGCTGGCCGCCTTCGCCCTGGACGCCCTCCGCTAGGGCCCGGTGCGCGACGGGCGGCCGTCCTCCAGGTGCCCGGCGAAGCGCCGACGCCACTCCGGCGCTTCGAACGTGACGTCGTACCAGCCGTTCGCCGTCACCACCGGTAAGTCGTGCTCGCCGCTCGGCGGGATCGTGACGCCGTTGAGCGCGACCGGCGTCGCTCCGGTGTTGGTCACCGTCACGCGCAACGCCGGTGTCGCCTCGAACGTGACGGCGGCGTCGAGGCCGGGCCCGCTGCCCGACGCTTCCACCAGGAAGCCGTTCGGGCCGTGGATCGCGACGTCGTAGGACGCGCTGTACGCGACGTCGCCCGTCACGACGCCGCCCGGCGGGACGTCGAAGCGTTGCACCGTCGCGCCCGCGTGGTAGGCGTGCGCGGAGAGCTGCAGCGCCTGGCTGCCGTGGTTCGACAGGTGCAGCTTGAGCCCACCTGGTTCCACAGTGGCCCACGCAACCGGCTGGTACGGCAGCGGACGCGCCTTCGCGGTGCCGGACTCCTGCGTCAACGCGCCGGGCCGCACCCCCGGCTTCGGCAGCCGTGCCTGCGTCCGGTCCACTTCGGCGCGCAACGCGGCGACGTCCGGCAGCAGCGGGATCGTCGTGTCGTGCGTCCGGAAGTCGAAACAGCTGGTCAGGTCGCCGCAGATCGCCCGGCGCCACGCCGAGATGTTCGGCTCCTTCACCCCCGTCCACGTCTCGAGGAACCGCAGCACCGACGTGTGGTCGAAGACCTGCGAGTTCACCCAGCCGCCGCGGCTCCACGGCGAGATCACGGTCATCGGCACCCGCGGCCCCAGCCCGATCGGCGCCGGCGGCCCGGACGGCGCGCCCCTCGCGGGCCGGTTCGCCGGCAGGAACTCGCCGGGTGTCCCGGGTGGCGGGGTCGGCGGGAGGACGTGGTCGAAGAACCCGTCGTTTTCGTCGTAATTGATGAACACGACGGTGGATTCCCACAGTTCCGGCTTGTCCCACAACGCTTTCAGCATCCGCTGGGCGTACGCGGCGCCATCGACCGGCCGGGCCGCGGGGTGCTCGCAGTAGCCGTAGGGCGCCACGACCCACGACACCGCGGGCAGGGTCCCGGCGTCGCAGTCCGCGAGGAACTCGGCCAGCACGTGGTCGAGGTCCTGGCCCCGGCCGGAGTCCGGCTTGAGCTTCGTGCGCAGGTTCGCGCGCTCGGCCAGCCGGTGCTTCACGGGGTCCATCGAGTACAACGCGTCGTGGTAGTTCCGGAACAGCCACAACGGGTTGTCGCCGTAGTCCCCGACGAAGTGCTCCGGGACGCCGCGCTCCTCGTCGTTCGCGTAGATCCGCCACGAGACCCCGGCGGCTTCCAGGCGCTCCGGGTACGTCGTCCAGCGGAACGACGGCTCGTAGTCCGGGAAGTTGTGGGTGACCGGACCGCCCGCGACCCCGTCCGGGTCGATCGTGCCGGTCCAGTGGAACAGCCGGTTCGGCTGTGTCGGCCCTTGGATCGAGCAGAAGTAGTGGTCGCACAGGGTGAACGCGCCGGCCAGCGCCCGCTGGAACGGGATGTCCTCACGCGCGAAGTGCCCCATCGTCATCGGGCTCTTCGCGGCGATCCAGCCGTCGTACGCGCCGCCGTTCCACGCGCGGTGCGTGCTGTTCCAGTCGTGCGGCAGCTCGCCGAGGTCCTGACCGTCCACCACGGACGTGTCGATCCGGAACGGCAGCACCGGGTCGCCGCCACCGCTGCCACGTTGCCGGAAGACGTCACGCAGGGCCGCGCGGTCACCGAACCCGCGCACCCCGGCCATCGTGCCGTAGTAGTGGTCGAACGACCGGTTCTCCTGCATCAGCACCACGACGTGGCGGACGTCGTCGATCGTGCCCGTGCGCGACGCCGGCACCGCGCACGCCGCGGGCAGCGCACCGGCCACCGTCACCGCGGCCGCGCCACCGAGCACCGTCCGCCGCCGGATCCGGCCCATGCCCACCTCCTCGGCGCGAGCTTTCCGCACGTCAGCACGCCAGGCAAGGAGTACCGTCGCCGCCGGGAGAAAGGTGGAGCCATGCTCGACTCAGCGGATCTGGTCGCCTTCGCACCGTCGACCGACCTCGAACGCTCACGTGCCTTCTACACGGATGTCGCCGGGCTCGAGTTCATCGAGCAGTCTCCCTTCGCCTGTGTGTTCCGCAGCGGTGGCACCATGCTGCGTGTCACCGCTGTGCAGGAGTTCACGCCGCACCCGTTCACCGTGCTCGGCTGGGCGGTGGCCGACATCCACGCGGCCGTCGCCGAGCTGCGCACCCGGGGCGTCGAGTTCCTGACCTTCGACACGCTGCCACAGGACACCGACAAAATCTGGACCACGCCCGGCGGCCGGATCGCCTGGTTCCGCGATCCCGACGGCAACGTGCTGTCCCTGACCGAGTTCACTGGCAATTAAACAACAGTGTTGATTTAATAGGTCCATGACCGACGCCGAACGCCTCGCCCAGCTCGCTGACCAGGAGGAACGCCTCCAGTTCACGAAGTTCGACAACGAGACCGCGCTCGCCCTCGGCGCCCAGCTGCTGGCCGCCGCACGGGACCGCGGGCTGGCCGTGACGATCTCCGTCCGCCGCAACGGCCAGCGCCTCTTCCACGCGGCGCTGCCCGGGACGTCGGCCGACAACGACGCCTGGATCGAGCGCAAGAGCCGCGTCGTCGACCGCTACGGCCACAGCTCCTTCCTGGTCGGCACGCAGTTCCGCGCGAAGGGCAGCACGTTCGAGGAGGACTCCCGCCTCGACCCTGACGTCTACGCGGCCCACGGCGGCGTGTTCCCGGTGCTGGTCCGGGGCGTCGGACCGGTCGGCACGGTCGGCGTTTCCGGCCTCCCGCAGGCCGACGACCACGCGTTCGTCGTCGAGCAGCTGGAGCTGTTCCTGACGTCCTAAAATTCTTCGGACGGGTTTGTCGATCCGGCGCCTGCCTCGGACGACGCGTCGGCGACAACCCGATTCGAGGAGGCACGATGGCTGAACTGACCGTCACGATGTTCCTGTCCCTGGACGGCGTCTACCAAGGCCCTGGCGGCATCGAGGAGGACACGTCGGGCGGCTTTGACCAGGGCGGCTGGGTGACGCCGTTCTACGAGGACGACATGGCCGCCTACGTTGCCGAGTGGCTCGGCCAAGCCGGCTCGCTCCTGATGGGCCGCCGGACGTACGACATCTTCGTGCAGTACTGGCCGAAGGCGACCGACCAGGACGACCCGGTCGCGGACGCGATGAACGACCTGCCGAAGTACGTCGTGTCCCGGACCTTGCCGGGTTCGGACTGGTCCGGCGTGTCCGTCGTCGACGGCGACGTCGTCGAGTTCGTCCGCGAACTGAAGGCGCGCCCGGGCGGCGAGATCCAGGTCCACGGCAGCGGCGACCTGCTCCAGACGCTCATCGCCCACGACCTCGTCGACGAGTACCGGCTGTGGCTCTACCCGGTGGTCCTGGGCCAGGGCCGCAAGCTGTTCCCGGAGGGCGTGACGCCGAAGTCGTTCGAGCACGTCGAGACGCGCCGGACCTCGGCGGGTGTGAACGTGCTGGTCCTGCGGCCGGACGGGAAGCCCCGGCACGACACGTTCCAGCTGGCGACGGAGTAAATCCGTCGCGGCGCCGGACGCCGCTGCCTACCGTGGACGCATGATGCGCGCCATGACGACGACGCCGGAGAGTGTCCCGGCGCGCTGAACGACGTTTCCAGCCCGGGGCGGTTGCCCCGGGCTTCGTCTTGTGGTCATCCGCCTCGCCGTCCCGAGGAGTCCACAATGCACGATCACCGCAAGCTCGGCCGCGAGCTGGAGCTGTTCGGCTCCGACCCGCTGATCGGCGCCGGCCTGCCGTACTGGCTGCCCGACGGCGCGATCGTCCGCCACAGCCTGGAGGAGTACGTCCGCGACGTCGAACGCCGCGCGGGGTACCGGCACGTCCATTCGCCCGTGCTGGGCAAACGCGAGCTGTACGAGATCTCCGGGCACTGGTCGCACTACCGCGACGACATGTTCCCGCCGATGGACCTCGGCGGCGAGCAGGTCGTGCTGCGGCCGAGCCTCTGCCCGCACCACGCGTTGATCTACCGGTCGCGCGGCCGCAGTTACCGCGAGCTGCCGCTGCGCCTGGCCGAGCTCGGCGGGATGTACCGCGCCGAGCTGTCCGGGGTGCTCGGCGGCCTGAGCCGGGTGCGCGCGATCCAGCTCAACGACGCGCACGTCTTCTGCACCCTCGACCAGGTCGAGGACGAAGCCGCGGCCGCGCTGGCCCTGATCGGGCCGGCCTACGACGCTCTCGGCATCCGCCCGGCGCGCTACCGGCTCTCACTCGCCGGGGACACCGGCAAGTACGTCGGCAACGGGGAAATGTGGGCGCGGGCGGCGCGAATCCTCCGTTCGGTCCTCGACCGCAGCGGGCTCGAGTACGACGCCGTCGAGGGCGAAGCGGCCTTCTACGGCCCGAAGATCGACGTCCAGGTCGCCGACAGCGCCGGCCGCGAAGCGACCTTGTCCACCGTCCAGGTCGACTTCCATCAGCCGGCGCAGTTCGACCTGGAGTACGTCGGCGCGGACGGCGCGAAACACCGCCCGGTGATGGTCCACCGCAGCATCATCGGCAGCATCGAGCGAGCCGTGGCGCAGCTGATCGAGGTCCACGGCGGCGCGTTCCCGGCCTGGCTGGCACCGGTGCAGCTGCGGCTGCTGCCGTTGTCCGACGCGGAATTGCCTTACGCGCACCGGATCCGGAGCGACGACCTGCGCATCGAGGTCGCCGACGCGTCCCGCGGCAGCCTGGGCGCGCGCATCCGCGAGGGACGGCTGGTGCCGTACCAGGCCGTGATCGGGCCTCGGGAGGTTTCGGCGGGCTCGCTTTCCTTCCGGCTGCGCGACGGAAGCCAGGTGGCGGCACGACCGGCGGCGGAAGCGCTGGCCGCGCTGGCCGCCGAGATCAGGAAACCGCTGCGGCGAGCCAATCCAGCGCCGGCGTCAGGCTTTCCGGAGCCGACCAGCCGTTGATGACGGCGAGCAGTTCCAGATAGCGCTCGCGACGTGGATCGTTGGCGACGTCGAGCCATTCCCGCAGCCGGCCGGGTTCGCGCCCGAGGCCGTCGACGATCGCGGCGGCCTCGGGCGAATCCGGCGGCACTCCGGCGTCGAGAGCCGGTGTGACGGCGTCGCGGACTTCGGCGGCCAGGTCACGGCGCAGGCCGCCTTTGTGCTGGTCGGCGAGCCGGCGCAGGAGCGCGCGGAACTCCGGGTCCTGCGCCAGCCCGGCCAGCTCGATCCATGCCTCGACCTGCGCGGATGCCGGGTCGTCGGGCAGTTCGGGCGTCAGCGTGCGCGCGATGCCCGCGAGTTCGGGACGGTCGCCGAGCGCGTCGCGAAGGAAGTCGTCGATCAGCCGGCGACGCTCGGTGTCCGTGAGGTGGGCCAACTGATTCATGAGACTTGTCTCCTCGGGTGACGAACCACGCTCTGCGACGGCAGCCAGGACAGCGCGACGCAACCGCAGCACCCGGACCTGGACGTCCAGGGCTCCGACGTGCCTCGCCGCGACGTCGGCGACGGTGACTTCGCCGTCGACGATCCGCCGGATCGTGGCGACGTCGACACCCAGTTCGCGAAGGGTGCGGATCAGGTCGAGCCGCGCGAGTGCGGTCGCATCGAAAAGGCGGTGACCTGCGGAATTGCGCTCGGCCGGTGGCACGAGACCGCGGTCGGAGTAGAAGCGGACGGCCTTGACCGTGAGGCCGGTCAGCCGGGCCAGTTCGCCGATCGAGTACCGCATGCCGTTCAGCGTGACACCTCCCCCGAGGGGAGGCGCAAGGGTCGTTTCACCACATCGTGTCGATCACATGTTCGATGATCGGCGGTAAAGTCGGTCACGTGGAAGCAACAGTCAGTGAGCGCGTGATCCCAAGAACCGATGGCGAACGCCGCGGAGTTCGTCGCGGGAGACCCCGGCATCGAGCAGATAGCGCTCGACGTCGAAACCGTCGAGGGCCGCCAAGACGGCTCCTTCGGTCGTGGTGCCTCGCTTCGCGAGGATGGCCTCGATGACCGGCCCTTGGTCGTCGGTGCCCATCGCGGCGAACAGTGCCTTGAGGGCCTCGGCCGACAGGTCGTAGTCCGCGGCGATCGCCTGGGGTTCGACACCGGCCAGCGCGAGCACCAGGAGCGTGATCAGCCCGGTCCGGTCCCGACCGGCACCGCAGTGGAACAGGACACCGCCGGGAGCGGCGTGGGCGATCGCCTTGATGACGGCGGCGCAGCGGCCGGCTTTCCGTTGGAGGAAGAGGGGGTAGTAGAGCGGGGTGCCGTTGAGCTGTTCGCGGTTGACCTGCTGCCAGAACTCGACGTCGTCGATGTCGTCGAGCGGCACTTCGAGCCGGTCGATGCCCGGCGTGGCCGGGGTCGCAGCGGGTGCGGTGAACTGCGCCGAACCCGCCTGCGCTGTCCGCGATTCGGCCCCAGGCCGGATCTCGTCGTCGTTGCGCAGGTCGACGACGGTGCGGACGCCGGCTTCGCGAGCGTGAGCCCAGCCCGCGTCGGTGACAAAACGCAGGTCCGCCGATCTGAAGAAGGCGCCGTAGCCGGTCGTCTCCCCGGACCGGGTCGGCAGGCCGCCGAGGTCCCTGGTGTTGAAGAAGCCGTCCCAGGTCACCGCCCTGCTCATGGTTTCGCACCACCTCAGGTTTCTTCGCGGATCCGGGTCACCAGCTGCGTCGGATTCACGAACCGTAACGCCACGACGAGGAGCAACAGCATGGAACCGGTGTAGATCGTCGCCATCGCGTCGACCGACTGGTTGGCGCGGATGCCCGCGGCGAACACGGAGTTGTAGAGGGCCACGACGAGGGTCGTCGAGTCCGGGCCGGCCGTCAGGAACGTCAGCTCGAACATGCCGACCGTGCGCACCAGCACCAGGATCGACGCGGCCAGGATGCCCGGCAGCAGCAACGGCCCGAGGATCCGGGTGAACACCGACAGCGTGCGCGCGCCCGACATGCGCGCGGCGGCTTCGATCTTCGGGTCGATCTGCTCGATGAACGGCGTCATCGTGAGCACCACGAACGGCACCGACGGCACCAGGTTCGCCAGGATGACCCCGGTCATCGAGCCGGCCAGGTGGAACTTGTAGAGCACCGTCGCCAGCGGGATGCCGTAGGTGATCGGCGGGATCAGGATCGGCAGCACGAACAGCAGCATCACCAGGCGCTTGCCGGGGAACTTCCGGCGAGCCAGTGCGTACGCGGCCGGGACGCCGACCGCCACCGAAACGGCGATCACCACCAGAGCGACGATCGCCGTCGTGAGGAGGACGTCCGAGAGGCCGAACTCGCGCCAGGCGTCGGCGTACCAGTGGGTGGTGAAGCCGTCCGGGAGCCAGGTGCCGAACCACTGCACACCGAACGAATCGACGACGACCGAAAGGACCACACCAGCGAGGTTGACGAAGAAGAACGCGACGACGGCCCAGACGACCCAACGTCCGGGACGCGTGACCCAACCGGTCATCCCTTGCCTCCGGTCGCTCCGCGGTACAGCGTGCCGCGCCATGCCATCACCAGGCCGATCACGATCAGCATGAGCACCGCCATGATCATCGCAACGGCCGAGCCCATCGAGTAGTCGTACTCCTCGAACGCGGCGTGGTAGGCCGCGATCGAGATGACGCGGGTCTCGTTCGCCGGGTCGCCGACGAGCTGGGCCGACGGGAACACCGAGAACGCCATCACGAACGAGAGGCAGAAGGTGATCGCCAGACCGGGTGCGAGCAGGGGCAGCGTGATCCGCCGGAAGCGCTGGGCCCAGTTGGCGCCGAGTGTCGCGGCCGCCTTCTCCAAGGAGGGGTCGATGCCCGAGAGATAGGACAACGTCAGCAGGAACGAGAAGGGGAAGCCGGTGATGACCAGCGACAGGAGCACGCCCGTGTAGTTGTGGATCAGCGGCAGCGGCTCGTCGGTGATCCCGAGGACCGTGAGCACCTTGTTCAGCCAGCCCGACTGGCCGCCGTACATGATCAGGCCCTGCGCGGTGAGCACCGTGCCGAGCGTGATCGGGACGACCAGGATCGTCGTCAGGAGGCGCTTGCCGCGCACGCGGCCGCGCAGCACGTAGGCGATCGGGATGCTGGCGAGGACGTTGATGAACGTCGCGGGCAGCGCGATGCCCAGCGTCGTCCAGATCGTGTCGCGCAGGTACGGATCGCCGAAGAACCTGGCGTAATTGGCGAAGACCCCGCCCTGGCGCGGGGCGAACGACAACTGGAGGCCGTAGAGGAACGGATACAGGAACAGGCACGCGGTGACCAGCAACCCGGGCACCAGGAGCAGCAGCACGCGGTCGATGCCGCGTTCGGCCAGGCGGTGGCGCAGGGCCGGGCGAGCAGCGGTCACGGCGGGCGTGGAGGTCCTGGAGGTCGTGGCGGTCACGGCGCGAACACCAGGACCCGCTCGGCCGGGACGCCGATCTTCACCGGGTCGCCGGGGGCGAGGCGCTTGTCCGTGCGGAAGTAGACCGGGACCCCGTTCGCCAAGCGGGCCGAGACCGACAGCTCACGGCCGTGGTACTCGACGATCTCCACCGTGACGTCGAGGGCGTTCTCGGCGCCTTCGCCCACGACGAAGTCCTCGGGGCGGATGGCGACCTTGGCCGGGCCGTCCGTGAGGTCGTCGCGGTTGGTGCCGGTCAGGCGGACGCCGTCGCCCTCGACGGTGACCGGCGAACCGGTGACCGACAAGCCCGCGGCCGACGAGCCGGTGACGCCAGCGGCGTTCGTGAGGGTCAGGTCCAGGAGGTTGCGGTAGCCCATGAAGGAGGCGACGTAGCTGTTCACCGGCTGGGCGTAGACCTCCTCGGGGGTGCCGATCTGCTGGACCGCGCCCTCACGCAGCACGACCAGCCGGTCGGCGAGCGAGAGCGCCTCCTCCTGGTCGTGGGTGACGTAGACCGTGGTGAGGCCGAGGGTCTGGTGGAGGCGGCGGATCTCCATCCGCATCTCGAGGCGGAGCTTGGCGTCCAGGTTGGACAGCGGCTCGTCCATCAGGACGACCGCGGGCTCCAGCACCACGGCCCGCGCGATCGCGACGCGTTGCTGCTGGCCACCGGAGAGCTGGGCGGGGAACTTCGCCGCGTGCTCGGTGAGCTGGACGAGCCGGAGCGCCTCGTCGACGCGTCGGCGGGCCTCGGCGCGGGCGACCTTCCGCATCTGGAGGCCGAAGCCGACGTTCGCGCGGACGGACAGGTGCGGGAACAGCGCGTAGTTCTGGAAGACCATCCCGAACCCGCGTTGCTCCGGCGGGCGGCCGTCGATGCGGGTGTCGTCGAGCCAGATGCTGCCGCCCGTCAGGGGCAGCAGGCCGGCGAGGCAGTTGAGGGCCGTCGACTTGCCGCAGCCGGACGGGCCCAGCAGGGCCACGAACTCGCCGCGGGTGATGGCGAGGTCCAGGCCCTGCAGGGCGTTCGCGGTGCCGAAGCTGCGCGAGACACCGTCCAGCCGCAGCTGCTCGAACGTCACTTCTTGCCGACCTTCGAGCCGCCGACCAGCTGGTTCCACTTGTCGTACGCCTTGACCTGCTGCTCGGCCGGCAGCGACGTCTCCTTGGGGTACTGGGCGATCCACTGCTCGTACTCCGGGCGGCCGAACTGCTTGATCGTGTCCTGGCTATTCTGCGGCGCCATCTGGAGGGTGACGTCCTTGACGGCCGGGCCGGGGTAGAAGTAGCCGTCGTCGTAGGCGATGGCCTGCTGGTCGGGCTTGAGCATCCACGCGATCAGCTGCAGGATCGCCGACGTCTGGTCACCGGAGAGGCCCTTGGGGATGAGCGCGTACTGGGCGTCGGTGACCCAGTGCATCGGCTGCATGATCGCGGTCTTGACCGTGTTCGGCACCGTGCCGAGCTTGCGCGGGTTGATGTCCCAGCCCGTGGTGGACATGACCATGTCGACCGAGCCGGAGGCGAGGTTCTTCATCGCCTCGGTGGTGCCGGACGGGTAGTACTTCACGTACTTGCCCAGCTCCTGCAGGAACGCCCAGGTCTTGTCCCATCCTTTGTCCGGGTCCTTCGGATCCTTGTCCCCGAGGAGGTAGGGCAGGCCCATCAGGAACGTCCGGCCCGGGCCGGAGTTCGCCGGCTGGGCGTACTGGAACTTGTCCGGGTGCGCCTTCGCCCAGTCGAGCAGCTCTTGCGGTGACGTCGGCGGCGTGGCGGCCGCGGCCGGGTTGAACTCCAGCAACGGGCCCGATGGGTAGTAGACGACCTCGACGCCGTAGCCGTTGGCCAGGTCCTGCATCTTGGCCGCGGGCTCCAGGTAGTTCTGCATCAGGTTCGGGAACCGGCCGGCGAAATCCGGGAGGACCTTCGCGAGCGTGCCGTTCGCGATACCGGCGGACAGGCCGTCGGTGCCGCTGAGGACCAGGTGGGTCTGGGCGACGCCGCCGTCCTGCTCGGCCTTGAGCTTGCCCGCCATGCTCGGGGCGGGGGCCGTCGAATAGGTGACCTTGGAGAGCACTTCGGGGTGCGCGGCCTTGAAGTTCTCGATCATCTGCTTGGTGAGCTGCAGGTTGCCCGCGATGTCGAGGATGTTCAGCACGACCGGCTTGCTCGGCTTGTCCGGCACGGCCTGCGGGGCCGCTGCCTGGCCGCCGTCGCCGCCGGGGGCGCCGCACGCCGTGAGGCCGGCGGCGAGGCTCACCGCCAGCACCACCCGTCGGAATCGGAAGCCGCTGCGACCCTGCATGGCTGCTCCTTGCCCGTGATAATATTGTATGTCGCATCATATATCAGATCGGACAGGGCCTTGGCGAGGACTTTCGTTCCTTCCCGGCCGGCCGGGAAGACCGTGGTGACCGTGATCCGGAAGGGGCCCGATGACGTTCGAGCAGCAGAGGCGGCGGCTTTCCGGGGTGGTGGCCATCCCGGTCACGCCGTTCGACGCCGAGGGCGCCGTCGACGGCCCGACCTACGCGAAGCTCGTGGACCGGCTGGTCACCGGCGGCATCGAGGTCGTGACACCCAACGGGAACACCGGCGAGTTCTACGCGCTCGACGCGGGTGAGGCCCGGCAGTGCCTCGAGGTCACCGTCGAAGCCGTGGCCGGGCGGGCCGGTGTGCTCGCCGGGATCGGGCACGACGTCGCGTCGGCGACGCGGGCCGCCCGGCACGCGCGGGACTCCGGCGCGGACATGATCATGATCCACCAGCCGGTGCACCCGTACGTCTCCGGTGACGGCTGGGTCGACTACCACGCCGCGATCGCCGGCGCGGTGCCGGAGCTCGGCGTGGTGCTCTACGTGCGCAACCCCGCGATCGGCGGCGAACAGCTGCACGCGCTGGGTGTCGCGGCACCGAACGTCATCGGCGTGAAGTACGCGGTACCCGACCCGGTGCGCTTCGGCTCGGTCGCGCGGGACGCCGGCTTCGAACGGTTCGTGTGGATCGCCGGGCTGGCCGAGCTCTCCGCCCCCGGCTACTTCGCCGTGGGCGCCACCGGGTTCACGTCCGGGCTGGTGAACGTCGACCCGGCGATCTCGCTCGGCATGTTCCACGCACTGTCCACAGGGGACTATCTGGCGGCGATGGCCGTCTGGGAACGCATCCGGCCGTTCGAAGAACTCCGTGCGGCCAACGGGAACGCCAACAACGTCAGCGTCGTGAAGGACGCGCTCGCCCAGCTCGGCTTGTGCCGCCCGGACGTCCGGCCGCCCAGCCGGCTGCTGACGGCGGGCGAGCGGGAACGGCTCTTCGGCCTGCTCTCGTCCTGGGGGCTCTCGTGACGCGCGAGTGGCGACCCGCCGACGGGCCGAGAGTGCGATGACGCCGAACCACGGCTCGCCGACGAATCACCTGCGACAGGGGTCCACCGGGCGCGATCCTCGCGGTAGCAACCTCACTGGGCGCCTCGGGCGTCGCTTTGCGCGACTACGGGCGGCTGCTCGCCAGCCGAACGGCTGACATGGTTGCGATACACGCGGGTTCGTGCCCGGCGCGGCTCCCGTCCCCGGCCGAAACTTCTCACGACCGGAAGGCTCCGGGTGTGCGGTACGTCACCGCCATCCCGATGTGGCCGACTGTACACCTCGGCGGCCACCTGCGGGAATTGCCAATACGGCGGCGGAGTGAGAGGCTTGCCTAAGGACGCGGTACCACCGCGACCAGGCCCCAGTGCCCTTTTCCCGGACCGGCCCGGACCCTGTCGGGGCCGGAAACCGTTGCTGGTCAAGCCTTTACGACTTACCCAGAGCGGTTGTGCCGATGAGTGCCACCCAAGTTCCGGATACCCCTGTGTCCACCGGCAGCGACTTCGCCGAGCTCTCCCGGCTCGTCAAGGCCGCCGGCCTCCTCCAGCGGCGCCGACGCTACTACGTGCTGCGGATCGGATTGAACCTCGCCGCCTTCGGTGGCGGCTGGGTCGCGTTCGTCTACCTCGGCGACTCCTGGTGGCAGCTGTTCCTCGCCGCGTTCTTCGCGATGATGTTCGCGCAGCTGTCGTTCATCGGGCACGACGCCGGCCACAAGCAGATCTTCCGCACCCGCAAAGCGAATGACGCGACCGGGTTCGTCCACGGTGGACTCACCGGGCTGAGCTACGGCTGGTGGATGGGCACCCACACCCGCCACCACGCCAACCCGAACCACGAGGACGAAGACCCGGACGTCGACATCGCCGCGCTCGCGTTCAGCAAGGCGCAGAGCGCGCGCAAACGCGGTTTCCTGCGCTGGATGGCGAAGTACCAGGCGTTCCTGTTCTTCCCGCTGCTGCTGCTCGAAGGCCTCAACCTGCACGTCTCCAGCGTGAAAGCGGTGCTGAACAAGGACATCCGCAAGCGCAAGCTGGAGTCCGCGCTGCTGATCGCGCACCTCGCCGCCTACCTCGCGGCCGTGTTCATCGTGCTCTCCCCGCTCACCGGGATCATCTTCATCCTCGTGCACCAGTTCCTCTGGGGGCTGTACATGGGCTGCTCGTTCGCGCCCAACCACAAGGGCATGGAGATGCTGAGCGCCGGGCACACGCTGGACTTCCTGCGCAAGCAGGTACTCACCTCCCGCAACGTCCGCGGCGGGCCGGTCGTCGACTTCGCCCTCGGCGGCCTGAACTACCAGATCGAGCACCACCTGTTCCCGAGCATGCCCCGGCCGAACCTCAAGCACGCGCAGGTCATCGTCCGGGACTTCTGCGACCGGCACGGGATTTCCTACGCGGAGTGCGGCTGGGCCCGCTCCTACGGCTACGTACTGCAACACCTCCATGAAGCGGGTGAACCGCTACGAGCGAAGAAGGTGATGGCATGACAGCCCCCGCCCCGGACGCTCTCGAAGTGTCCGCCACAGGTCCGCAGTGCCCCAACTGCCCGCACTCCCTCGACGCGCACGACGCCATCGCGCGCCGCTACTGCGCGGCCACCGAGGCCGGCCAGGGGGTCGACCGCGGCTGCGTCTGCGGTACCGCACAGGACCACCAGAAAAAACAGAGCACCGGACAAGGATCACGATGACCGCGTCGACCTCTTACCACAGCCGCTACGACCTGCGCGTCGAGCGCGTCAAGAACATCGTCATGGAAGACACGAAGCTCAACGACACCAAGGCACTGGCGCTGGCCGTGCGGATGGTGCACGAGCTCGACACCGTGCCCGAGCCCGTCCGCTGACGCTCAGTCCGGCAGCAGGGCCGGGCAGGCCGAACGCCTCGAACACGCCCGGGACGAAGGTCGTCACTTCGGCGACCGCACCGTCCACGATGAGGAACGTGTTCAGGCCGAACGCGTGAAACGCGCCGTCGTGGCGAAGGTACGTCGCCACGGCGGGGCCACCGTTGGCCCGCACGAACCGCATCCGCAGCTCCATCGAGTCCGGCCCGCGCAGCACCGGAGCCCAGCCTTCGAGGACCGTCGCGAGCCCGCCGTACCACGTCGGCGTGGTGCCGACGTGGCCGCCGGCGCCCGGCTGGTGGCTGCAGCGGACGTCGTCACGCAGGACTGCCGCGATGGCCTGGTCGTCCCCGGCCGTGATCGCCGCGATGTACCGCGAGACGACCGCGCGCTCGTCGCCGCTCGACTCGACGCGCCACTCCGTACGCCGCGAAGGCAGTTGCTCCTGCAGCTCGGCGCGCGCCCGCTGAAGCGAACTGTTCACCGAAGCCGGGGTTGTCTCCAACGTCTTCGCGGTCTCCTTCGCCGTCCAGCCGGCGACGTCGCGAAGGATCAGCACCGCGCGTTGCCGGGGCGGAGAGGTACTGGACGGCCGCGAGGAACGCCAGCTCGATCGTCTCGCGCGCGACAACCGCGTCGAGAAGGTCGTCCGGGCAGGGCTGGAGCCACGGGACCGCCGCCGCGGGCCGGGGCGCCAGGTGTGGACTCGAAGCCGGCGGCAGATCGACGAAGGGCACAACGTGCGACGTGCGACCGAGGAAGTCGAGGCACGCGTTCGTGGCGATCTTGTACAGCCACGCGCGCAGGCAGCTCGCGCCGGTGCAGCTCGGTCCGATCCGCGAACTCGGTTTCGTTCATCTCGATGGTCACCATGCCCCACGTGACGACCACCGTCACCGGAAGTCAGCTCTTCGCAGGTCAACAGGGGTGTGGCCGAAGTTACTCGCGCATCAAGGACACGTCAGCGGGCATCGGAAACCCGTCAGGACGGCATTCGGAGGTACTCCGCGAACAACGAAGCAGAGGTGTCCTGACGGAGTCCGATCCGCCGTGATGCCCGGAGGCACACCGTGACGCTCAGCGAGCTTCTTCCCAGCCTCGGCTGCGAGGCCGCCGATCACCTCGAGCCAGGACTCTGGCCGCGAAGCACCCGACTCGGCGAAGACGGTGAGCTGCTCCTCGCCGGCGCGAAGGTCAGCCACCTCGCCGCCCGCTTCGGGACGCCCTCCTACCTCATCGACGAGCAGCAGGTCCGCGACACCGCGCGCGAGTACCGGCGCGCGCTGCCGGACGTCGAAGTCGCGTACGCGAGCAAGGCGCTGTGCACGCGCTCGGTGCTGCGCTGGGTCGCCGAAGAGGGGTTGTCGCTCGACACCTGCTCCGCGGGCGAAATCGCGGTCGCCCGCGGAGTCGGCTTCCCCCCGGAGCGCATGCTGTTGCACGGCAACGCGAAGACGCCCGAAGACCTGAAGGCCGCCCTCGAGTACGGCGTCCGCCGGATCGTCGTCGACTCGCTCGACGAGATCGAGCAGCTCGGTGCGCTCGCCCACGGCGCGCAGCAGGTGATGATCCGCGTGACGCCGGGCGTCGCGGCCGGCGCGCACGCGTCGATCAGCACCGGCACCGAGGGCCAGAAGTTCGGCTTTTCACTGCTCGACGGCGTCCCGGACAACGTCGACGCCGCCGTGAAAGCCGTTCTCGCCCAACCCGGGCTGCGGCTGGCCGGACTGCACTGCCACATCGGCTCGCAGATCTCCCGCGTCGACCGGTACGAGGCCGCCGCGCGACGGATGGCCGAGGTGCTCGTCCGGATCCGTGACGTCCACGGCGTCACGCTGCGGGAGCTCGACCTCGGCGGCGGCCACGCCGTCCCGTACTTCGGCGGCGAGCCCGCGTTCGACCTCGGCGGCTACTCGCGACGCCTGCGCGTGGCGCTCGGGTACGAGTGCGCGGCCCACGGCTTTCCGTTGCCGCGCTTGACGATCGAGCCCGGCCGGGCGATCGTCGGCCCGGCCGGGATCACGGTGTACCGCGTGTGCGCGGTCAAGCGCGGCAGCCGCACGTTCGTCGCGGTCGACGGCGGCATGAGCGACAACGCGCGGCCGTCGCTCTACGGCGCGCGCTACACGACGCGCCTGGTCGGCCGCCGGTCGAAGGAAAAGCGCGCCCCGATGACCGTCGTCGGCCGGCACTGCGAGTCCGGTGACGTCCTCGCCGACGGCATCCTCCTGCCCGGCGACCTGCACGCCGGTGATCTGCTGGCCGTGCCGTGCACCGGCGCGTACCACCACTCGCTGGCCTCGAACTACAACCAGGTGGGCCGCCCGCCGCTGGTCGGTGTGAAGGACGGCGTCGCGACGCTGCTGGTGCGCCGTGAGACCGAGGAAGACCTCGGCCGGCGGGATCTCGGGTGAGCACGACGTCGCCCCGCGCGGCATGCGTTTGTGCTCCTGGAGTTCCGGTTCGGTGACGACGAGCCACCGAACGGGACCCGGGAGCGGCCCGCCGACGCCCCCGGCTGTGTGCGGGCGCACAGAAGAGCCTCGGATTGGCTTGTGATTTTCCTCCCGGGCCACCGATTCCTCGGCTGATCGCCGCGCGCACGCCGGATCACGTGAAGCTGGCCTGGGGCTCTCGCTTTCTGGTCAGGTCTCGATACGCTGCGCACTTGACAAATCACATGCCGAAACACAGGGAGGGACGGCATGGGTGACGAATCACGTGCGCGAGGACTTGACAATACGGACAGATCGCTGATCGCTCTGCTCCAGCAGGACGGCCGGGCCTCGTTCACCGCGCTCGCCAAGGCGGTCGGACTTTCCGAGGGTGCCGTCCGCCAGCGGGTGCAGCGATTGCTGCGCGACGACCTGATGCAGATCGTCGCGGTGACGGACCCCGCCAACGTCGATCTGACGCGGCAGGCGATGGTCGGGATCAGCGTCGACGGCGCGGATCCCCGTGCGGTGGCGGACAAGCTGTCCGAACTGCCGCACGTCCACTACGTCGTGCTGTGCGCCGGACGCTACGACCTGCTGGCGGAACTCGTCTGCCGGGACGACGACCACATGCTCGAAGTGCTCGGTGAGGAGATCCGGCAGATCCCGGGTGTCTCCGGCACCGAGCTGTTCGTGTACCTGAAGCTGGCCAAGCAGAACTACGCCTGGGGCCGGCTCACCGCGTAACGGCCGGGGATGACGGGCCGAGACCCAGCCCGCCACCCCCGGTCGGCTACAGGAACCGGCGGTACCCCGCGGAAACCGGCACCCCGGCCTCCGCGAGCCCGGTCAGCGACGACGGCAGCGCGTCCCGGTAGAGGACACCGAGGCGCTGCGTGGCGCGGGTCAGGGCGACGTACAGCTCGGCCGCGCCACGCGGCCCTGCGGCCAGGATCCGCTCGGGCTCGACGACGAGGACGGCGTCGAACTCGAGGCCCTTGGTCGCCGACGGCGGGACCGTGCCCGGCACCCCCGCCGGGCCGATCACGACACTCGTGCCGTCACGGCCGCCTTCGGCACGGTCGAATTCGTCGATGGCACCTTGCAAGTCGCCCTCCGCAACTTGTCTGGACCACGGTCGGACCCCGCTCGCGCGCACCGACTCCGGCAGCCGCGCGTCCGGTGCGAACTCCGCGAGCAGCTTGCCGGCGACGGTCATGATCTCCGCCGGCGTGCGGTAGTTCACGGTCAGTTCCCGGTACAGCCAGCGGTCGCGGACGTACGGCGCGAGCACCGGCGCCCACGCCGTCGCCCCGGCCGCCGACCGCCGCTGCGCGAGGTCGCCGACGATCGTGAACGACCGGCTCGGGCACCGCCGCATCAGCACCCGCCAGTCCATTTCGGACAGTTCCTGCGCCTCGTCGACGACGACGTGCCCGTACGTCCAGTCGCGGTCCTCGACCGCGCGTTCGGCGAGGTCACGGGTGTCGCGCTCGGCGAACCGGCCGGCGAGGTCCTCGGCGTAGAGCAGGTCCGTGGCGACCAGCTGGACGTCTTCGTCCAGTTCCTCGCGGTCCAGCTTGAGGAGGTCCATGACGCCGCCGGCGTACTCGGCGTCCTCCTCCGCCTGCCGCTTCGCGGCGGCGCGTTCGGCGGCGTCGTCCCGGCCGAGCAGGTCGGCCAGCTCGTCGAGCAGCGGGACGTCCGAGACCGTCCACGCCATGCCGTCCGCGCGGGCCAGCGCCGGGTCGGCCCCGGCGGCCCGGAGCCGGCGCGGGGACAGGTACAGCGGCGCCAGCAGCGTCTCCGGCGTCAGCGAAGGCCACAGCGCGTCGACCACCGAGCCGAGTTCTTCGTGCTCCGCCAGTTCTTCGCGGACGTCGGCGCGCAGGTTCTCCCACGCACCTTCGTCCTCCCGGCTCAGCCAGCCTTCGCCGATCTCCGCCACCGCCCGCTCGGTGAGGATCCGGGCGACGGTCTCGCGGAACACCGCGCGGGCCTCGTTGTGCGGCAGCCCCGTCCGGCGCGCCTCGGTCCGCGCCTCGTCGGCGACGTCCTCGTCGAGTTCGACCGTGACGTCGGCGAGCTCGACCGGCACCGGCTCGTCGGGCACCTTCTGCCGGTCGGCGACCGCCGCCGCGAGGACGTCGAGGATCTTCAGCGAGCCCTTGAGCTTCGCCACCTCCGGTGCGTCCTCGGCGGTGACGCGCAGGCCCGGCACGAGGCCGCCGGTGGTCAGGAACACGACGTCCGACTCGCCGAGCGAGGGCAGCACGCGGCCGATGTGGTCCAGGAACACCGGGCTCGGCCCGACCACCAGCACGCCGCTGCGCGACATCCGCTCACGCTGGGTGTAGAGCAGGTAGGCCACCCGGTGCAGCGCGACCGCGGTCTTGCCGGTGCCGGGCCCGCCTTCGACGACCAGCACGCCCGCGTGGCCGAGCCGGATGATCTCGTCCTGCTCGGCCTGGATCGTCGCGACGATGTCGCGCATCCCCGCACCCCGCGGCGCGTTGACGGCCGCCAGCAGGGCCGCGTCACCGCGTTCGTGATCGCCAGGACGGCCGAACACCTCGTCGGTGAAGTCGTCGATCCGGCGGCCCATCGTGTGGAACTGACGCCGTCGCCGCATGTCCTCCGGCGATGCCGCCGTCGCGACGTAGAACGCGCGAGACGCCGGCGCCCGCCAATCGAGCAGCAGCGGTTCGTAGTCGTTTTCGCTGTCGAAGATGCCGATCCGGCCGATGTAACTCCGTTCTCCCGAAACGGCGTCGAGCCGGCCGAAGCAGAGCCCGTTGTCGACGACGTTCAGCCGTGCCGTCTCGCGCGCCCGGACACGCACGTCGGCGTCGCGCTCGACCAGCGCGATCCCGGTTTCCCCCAGTGCGGCCCGAAAGCGGGCCGCCGCCTGCGCGCGTTCGCGGTCGAGACGCGCGTACAGCTCGGCCGTGTACGCACGCTCGGCCCGCAATTCCTCGTCGTACCCCAGATTTGACAAGTTCCCCTCACAGCGGTTAGACTGACAACACATTCGACGGGTTCTCTCATTCTTTATGGAGAGCACGTCGATTTTTTATTGTCCACCCGCTGTCAAGAGCGAACTCGTCCGCGCGGCCCCGCCGTCCGGCGACTGCCGCCGAACGCGGGATGCGCACCGGTACTGTCTCAACGCATGAGCGGTCCACGGGTGTTCCGGTTGATCCAGCCCGTCGACGACATCGAGGCGGCGGTCGCGTTCTACGCGCGGGTCATCGGCGACCCCGGCGAGCGGGTCGCGCTCAACCGGCACTACTTCACCTGCGGCGGTGTGGTGCTCGCCTGCGTCGAAGCGCCGCTCGAACACCGGGAAGCCCGGCCCGCCAGGGACCCGCGGATCGTCTACCTCGCGGTCGACGACGTCGACGAGGTCTTCGAGCGGGTGCGGGCCGCCGGACCGCGGTGGCTCGACGACAGCATCGCGACGCAGTTCTGGGGCGAACGCTCCTTCTACGCCGACGACCCGTTCGGCAACCCGCTCTGCTTCGTCCAGGAGGACACGCTCTACGTGGGCGGGCCCGTCGGCTGAGCGTCCTCCAGCGGGTCGCCGTCCAGCGGATCGCCGGCCAGCGGGTGCAGCCGGAACGGGATGGCGAACCACAGCACGCCGAAGATCAGCAGCGTGAGCACCGCGACGACGATCATCGCGGGTTCGCCGTAGACCACCTTCGCGATGAGCGCGACGGTCGACGTGATCGCCAGCGCCAGACAGACCAGCCCGACCAGCACGAACCGGTTGCCGACGGTCAGGATCCGCTCACGGCTGCCCGTGCGGAACAGCAGCCGGTGCCACGCGGCGGGCGCGGTCAGCAACGCCGTCGCCGCGACCGAGAGCATCACCGCGGTCAGGTGCAGCGACTTCTCGAAGCCGCTGGCGTTGTGGAACCGGTCGGTGAACACGACCGACAGCAGGAAGCCGAAGAGGATCTGCACGCCGGCCTGCGCCACCCGCAGCTCCTGCAGCAGCTCGGCGACGTTGCGCGTCAGCTGCTGGTTGCGGGTTTCACCGGTGTGTTCGGGCACGGGAGGACGATACGCGGCCCCGGGATCGCCCACCCTCCGAGAAGCGCGTCACTCGTTGGCGTGACGATCATGGCGGCCCCCGGCGCGGGCCCGCTAAAGAAGCACTATGCGCCTTCTCCCCTCCGTCGTCGTGGCCGCCGCCCTCGCTGTCCTGGTTCCCGGCGTCGCCGCCGCGTCACCCGTGCACGCCGTGACCGCGGGCGGCACGTTCACCGCGTACGCCCCCGGCGCGCACGCGGTGACGTACCGCCCCGACCTCGTCCCGACCGGCGCCCGGGCCCACGTGTTCGGCCTCTCGGCCGCCCACGCCGGCACGACGACCTCCCTCGTCGTCACCGGGCTGCTGCCCGGCCGCTCCTACGGCGCCCACGCGCACGCCCAGCCGTGCGGCGCCACCGGTGACGCCGCCGGGCCGCACTTCCAGCACGTGCCGGACCTGGTGAAGCCGTCCGTCCACCCCGCGTACGCGAACCCCCGCAACGAGATCTGGCTCGACTTCACCACCGACCGGCTGGGCACCGGCTTCGCCCGGTCCACTGTGGACTGGACGTTCGGCGCGCGGCGGGCGAACTCCGTGGTGCTCCACGAAACCCACACGCACACCGACCCGGGCCACGCGGGCACCGCCGGCGCCCGCCTCGCCTGCCTGGACGTCGCCTTCTAGAACTCCGTTAGAACCCCCAGGACCGCTCGGGCACCACGCGGATGCGGACGGAGTACGCGGCGTCGAACGCTTCCGGCGTGTCGAAGCCGATCGCGCTGTAGCGGGAGCCGTACTTGTCGAGGTACCCGGGCGCTTCCGAGGCCTTGCCCGCCTCGATCTGCGCCTTCCCGTTCACCACGAGGATCGAACCGCCGTGGTCGTCGCTGTTCAGGTTCAGCGTGACCTCGGGGTTCGCCTCGATGTGCCGCAGCTTCGCGGTGTCCGGCCGGCTGAACACCAGAACGTCTTCGCCGTCGAGCACGAACCACACCGGCCGCGGCGCGGGCCGCCCCTTCGGCGTCACGGTGGTCAGCCAGCCGATCGGTTCCCCGGCTCGGTCGGCGAGTTTCGGTGCGGCCATGGCTTCGTGCTCCCCTGGGTCGGTCGGACTTGTGATCCAGGTAACCACGGGGCACCGACAATTTCTTCCCGCTCAGCGCGAGGCGACGCGCCGCGCGTACCGCGACCCGGCCGCCAGCAGCACCAGCCCGGCGCCGAGAAACGCGCCGACGCGGGCGAGGCCGTCCAGCGCCGAGAGGTCGAACAGCACCAGCTTCAGCACCGCGGCGCCGACCAGGATCAAGCCGATCACCCGCAGCGCGACCAGCTCGATGCCGCGCAGCAGCAGGACGAGCGCGGCGACCGTCCACGACACCGTGATCAGCGCGTGGCCCAGCAGGAACCCGGCGCGCCCGGGCACCGCCAGCATCGACCCGCTCAGCACGAGCCCGCCGGCGCCGTACAGCGCCGCGATCCCGGCCAGCAGCCAGATGGGCAGGTCGTCGGACGGGCCCTTGAAGATCTCCAGCCGCGCCGCCGCCCACGGCAGCGCGATCGACACGGCGAGGATCAGCAGCGACACCACGAGCGCGCCGGCCAGGTCGGCGGCCGACCGCGGGCGCGAGACGATCAGCAGCGCCGGCGTCACGTCGAAGAACACGCCGATCACGCCGCCGAGGGTCGCGAAGCCGAGCGCGGCACCGAGGGCGAGGCGGTTGCGCCCGCCCAGCGCGGCCACGACGAGCAGCAGCGCCTCGCCCAGCAGCACCCCGGCGCGGGCCGGGCCGTCGAACTGGGTGACCGTCGCCTGCAGGATCGCCAGCAGCCCGGCGACCCCGGCCAGCTGCCCGGCGAGCCCGCGCCAGAACTTGCGCGTCGCCCACACGGCGAGCAGCACGACGCCCGCCCCGGCCGCGACCGGCACGGCCTGGACCTTCGGCAGCAGCAGCGCGGCGACCAGCGTCGGCACGACCGCCGTCGCCAGCACCGCAAGCGCGGCGGGGTCGTTTTCCCGGCGCCGCAGGACGATCAGCGCGAGCGCGATCCCGACGACCGAGGTGCCGGCCGCCGCGGCCGTGGTGGCCCAGCTGCCGCCCGAACCCGCGACCGCGGTGGCGATCACGGACGCGAGCAGCGGCGGGATCCCGGCGGCCAGCGTCAGCGACGACCAGTCGCGGCGCAGCCGCACCGGCGTCGTCGCGAGCTGGACCATCAGCAGGAAGGTGACCAGTTCCGCGGTGAAGCCACCGGTGATCATCGGCGCGCACACGACACAGCCGATGACGACGGCCGAAGCCAGCAGCGGCGATTCCCAGCGCACGGCCACGAGCAGCCCGCCGACGGTGATGGCCAGCCCGATCGCGAGCCCGGCGAGCACCGGCAGGTACTCGTACAGCGACGTCGCCGCGACGGCGTCCAGGTAGAGCGTCGCGATGCCGGTGGCGGCCAGCGCGAACGCGCCGGTGCGGCCGGCGGGCTTGCGGTGCAGCCACACGCCGGTGCCGGTCAGCGCCAGCCCGAAGGCGGCGCCGATGAGCACCCGCGGCAGCGGCCCGAGCCAGCCCCGCTGCACGGCCAGGACCAGCAGCAGGACGACGCCGAGCAGCGTGACGCCACCGCCGACCCAGGCCAGCACCCGGCTGCCCGCGCCCTCCTTGCCGAGCTTCTCGCCCAGCGTCTGACGCGGCACGGGCTGGTACGGCGGCTGCGGCGTGAAGTACCGCTGCTGCGGAGGCGGCTGGGGCGGCTGCCACTGGTACTGCGGCGGCCACGGCGGCGGCATCTGGGGCTGAGGCTGCGGTTGGGGCCGGGGCGGCACGGCCTGCTGTGGCGCGGCCTGCGGCGGCGGCGCCTGCTGCGGCTGCGGTTTCGGCTGCTCAGCCTGCTTCGGCGCTTCGGCCGGCTTCGGCGCTTCGGCAGGCGGCTCGCCGCCCTGGGCGGTCCGCAGTTCGGAACCCACCACTGCGAGCCGACGCCCCAGGTCGTCGATCTCGCCGGCGAGCCGGAGGAGCACATTCGCTTCGGTGGTCATACCGGACAGCGTCACGCACCGGCCCCCACCTGCGGATCCGTAGCACTACTCAAACCCCGGTCACGTCCTGGTCGCGGCCACCACCCGGTCCATCGTGGTCATGATCGAGACCGTCTCGTCGAGCGGCATGTGCGGGCTCTCGGTCTCCCCGGCGGCCAGCCGCAGCGCCACCTCGTCGGCCTGGTGCCGCAGGCCGCGGCCCTCGTCGACGTACTCGAAGCGGCTTCGGTCGCCTTCGCGCGGGATGAGCGTGAACGACGCGGGCGCGTAGAACGGCCCCTCGATCTCGATCCGCGCGTCCGTGCCGACGATCGTCGCCGAGGTCGGCGAGACCGCGCGCAACGTGCAGCTCAGCACGGCCTGCGCGCCACCGGGGTAGCCGAACAGCATCGACGTCTGCGCGTCGACGCCGGTGAACGCGGGCGCGACCATGCTGAGGACGCGGTCGGGTGCGCCGAGGATCATCGACGCGAACGAAACCGGGTAGATCCCCAGGTCCAGCAGTGCACCGCCGCCCAGTTCCGGCGCGAACAGCCGGAACGCCGGGTCCTCGGCGAACCACTGGCCGTGGTCGGCGGTGACCGTGACGACGTCGCCGAGCCGCGGCAGCAGCTCCCGGACGTGCCGGATGTGCGGCAGGAAGCGCGTCCACATCGCCTCCATCAGGAAGAGGCCGCGCTCCCGGGCCAGCGCGACGAGGTCCCGCGCCTCCTCGGCGTTCATCGTGAACGGCTTCTCGACGAGCACGGGCTTGCCGGCTTCGAGCGCGAGCCGCGCGTTGCCGTGGTGCAGCGGGTGCGGCGTCGCGACGTAGACGACATCGATGCCGGGATCGTTCGCGAGGGCTTCGTAGCTGCTGTGCCGGGTTTCGACGCCGAGCCGGTCGGCGAAGGCGGCCGCGCTCTCGGCCGTACGCGACCCGACGGCGGCGACAATGCCGGAGCCCGTCAGCTCCAGGTCTTCCGCGAACGCGCTCGCGATCCCGCCGGTGCCCATGATTCCCCAGCGCAGGGGTGTGGTCGTCATGCCACCGACTCTAGGTCCTCCGGCCACTTCGGCGAACGTCCGAGCAGCGCGACGACGCGGTCCAAACCGGACAGCTCGCCCGCGTCGACGGCCGGTCCGAAGGCCGCGCCGGGCGCGAGCCGGGACTGTCCACCCGGGACGGACGCGGTGATGCGCAGCGCGGCGTCGAGGACGTCCTGGTCGAAGCGGACCGGCAGGCCGAGCGTGCGCGCGACGTCCCAGGAGTGCACGACGTAGTCGACGAAGTGGAAGCCGAGCGCCTGCTCCGGGCGGAAGGTGACCTCGGTGCTGAACTCCGGCAGCGGGATCTCCTCGCGGTCGATGGCCGCGAAGGCGTCCAGAACCTGCTTCACGGAGTCGCGGTAGGTGGCGATCGGGTCGTCGCCGAGGGAGACGAGCTTCCAGCGGCCGAGGTCGCCGTCGCCGCCCGCCGCGGCGGCGAACCCGAGGTTCTGGGTGGTCATGTGAGCGACGAGGCCGTAGAGGGTCCAGGCCGCGCACGGCGTCGGCTTGGCGAAGTCGGCCGGCGTGCTGCGAGCGACGAGATCGAGGCTGGTCCGGGTGGCGACGGCGTCGAGTTCATTGATAAGCATTCGCCTATCGTCTACGCACGCTTATCATCTGTCAAGCGGCTAAGCACCTGGCCAGAAGTCTTGTCCGAAATTCTCGGGTAGCCAGGGGCTGGTCCAGGGTGCTGCGGTGGTGAGTGTTTGTTCGGTGGTGCGGTTGCGGAAGTAGGCGTGGGTCTGGCGGAGTCGGTCGGCCATGGTGGTGGGTGCGGTGTTGGCGATGTGGTGTTTGAGTCCGGCCCAGACGCGTTCGACGGGGTTGTCCTGCGGGCTGTATTTCGCGCCTTCGATCAGCATGAGACGAGGGTGCTCGGCCAGCCAGCGCTGGGTGATTCCGCTGTGGTGAGTGGTGCCGTTGTCGCAGAGCACGGCGACGACCGGGGCCTCAGGGTAGGCGTGGAGAAGTTGCTGGAGGAAGTAGCAGAACACCACCGAGACGTTCTTGACCGAGACGTGGTGGTGCCAGGTGCCGG